>CALXMV010000013.1 GCA_944389565.1 uncultured Kiritimatiellota bacterium | reverse complement strand
CCAATCGATAAATGTCTGCCATGCCCCTATTATCTCAACATTTTTCCCCCATTGCAATTTTTATGCGTTTGCCCTGTTATCTGCCCCTCCTCCGAGTCTGGATGGCGGTATTTTGGTAAAATACTCTGCCATGCGAATCAACAATCGCCGTTATCTGGGAAACAAATATCGTCTGTTGCCGTTTATCCGGGAGACCGTGACGCGCGAATGTGGCATCGTGCGCACATTTTTTGACGTTTTTGCGGGCACGGGTGCGGTCTCGTCGGCTTTTCTGGATAGTTCGTTGACGGTGAACGATTTGCTGTATTGCAATCATCTCGCGCATTGGACGTGGTTTTCTCCCGAGCCTTTCCGTGAAGCGGTTGTGCGCGAATGTGTGGAGGCTTATAACTCACTGCCGCCCGTGGACGAGGAAAATTATATGTCAAAGACCTTCGGGGGCACCTATTTCAGCGCCCAGGCGTGCCGAAAAATCGGGTGGATTCGTGAGGACATCGAACAAAGATTTCGCGCAGGTGCGCTTGCTTTCCGGGAACGGGCGATGTTGGTGACGGCGTTGCTCTATGCAATTGATAAAATCGCCAGTACATGCGGCCATTATGATGCGTTCCGGGAGACGGCATATCAGGCCGAAGATTTCACGATGGGCGTCCCGGAGGTGCCTTACACGCCGAGCCCGGCCAATGCGCTTTTCAACGAGGACGCAAACGCTTTGGTTCGGCGCGTACGTTGTGATGTGGCCTATGTGGACCCGCCCTACAACAGCCGGCAATATTGCGACGCGTATCACTTGTTGGAGAACGTGGCGCGTTGGGAAAAACCGCCAGTGAGCGGCAAAGCACGCAAAATGACTCGGGACACGCTCAAAAGCGCCTACTGTACGCGTCACGCAACCGAGGCATTCGCGGACTTGGTGGCGCATTTGGACTGTCGCTTCATCGTGCTTTCCTACAACAATACCGGCACACGGGCAAACGATCGGAGTAACGCGAAAATCCCTGATGCGGCCATCCGAGAGATTTTGGGGCGACGTGGCAAGGTCAGCGTTTTCGAGCAGGCGTATCGAGCCTTTTCGGCAGGTAAATCGGATTCCATCGGGAACGCGGAGCGTCTGTTTCTCTGTGAGGTGAGGGACTGAGGGCGCGAAAGATGGATATCGTCGCCTCACCCCTGAACTACACCGGAGGGAAGGCCCGTCTGTTGCCGCAAATCCGGCATTTCTTCCCAAATGAGATGGATTGCTTCGTCGACCTTTTCTGTGGGGGAGGGACGGTCGGCGCGAACGTGCGTGCGCGACACTATGTGTACAATGACATTTGCGAACCCGTCGTTGGCCTGTTAGAGCGGTTGGCACGCCTTGATCCCGCGCATTTTCTGGCGCAATGCGACGCGCTGATCCAGGCGTATGGGCTCAGCGATTCGGCCTCCGCCGGTTATGAGGCGTACGGTTGCGATGGCGCGACAGGCTTGGCGGCCTGGAACCGCGAACCGTTCCTGCGGTTACGCGCGGATTTCAATGCGCGGACGCGGCGGGACGACGCTTGGTTTGTCCATTTCTTCGTGTTGATTGTCTTTGCCTTCAACAACCAAATCCGGTTCAACGTCTGTGGCCATTACAACCTGCCGGTCGGCAAGCGTGACCTCAATGTCAACATGCGGCGAAAAATCCGAAGTTTCATGGGGCGCTTAAACCGTCAGGATGCGCGATTCCGCTGTGGTAACTTCGCGGATTTCGACTTCTCACGTTTGCCCTCGGACAGTCTGGTCTATTGCGATCCACCCTACCTCATCACAACGGCCAGTTATAACGAAGGAAACGGCTGGACGGAGATGGACGAGATGGTGTTGTTGCGCACTTTGGATGCCTTGAATGCGCGGGGGATCCGTTTCGCACTGTCGAATGTCTTACGGCACAAAGGACGCACGAACGCGATTCTGACGGATTGGCTGGCGCACCGCGACTATCACGTGCACCATCTGGATTATTCGTACGGGAACGCCAACTACCAGACCTCCAATGCCAGAGGCGACTCCGACGAGGTATTGGTCGTCAACTACGTATGTACGACCCCGACATTGAGTCAAAAAACGCTTTTCGACCTGTGAAAACGGAGTGAAGCATGGGCAAGAAAAAGGATGAGCTTTGGAGCATCAGCACGACGGTGCGTTCCGCGAACCGTGTGATGGACTTTTTGCGGGCGCTCGCCGAGATGGATGGTAAACCATGGACGCATGATGCCCAGGTCGAATATCAAATCCGTTTGATAGCAAATCGGTTTTATACCCCGACGGACAAGGGACTGAGCAAACGGCAATGCGCATTGTTGCGCGAGATTGCCGAGCCGATCTCGTTCGAGGATGCCGAGCGTATCTTTTGGGCGAAAGATTACGAGGATCCCGCCATGCGCGGGCGACAATCCGCCAATCCGTTGAAAAAACTTGGGCTTGTCCGCTACGCTTCGAACGAACCGATTCGCATCACGCAAGCGGGTCATGACTTGCTCGACGGCAAGGCCGATTTTGGCGATGTCTTGTTGGAGGCATTGCTCAAGTTTCAATATCCAAACCCCGCGCCGGAAGAGAGTAAGCCTGGATGGTGCGTCAAGCCCTTTATCGCGATTTTACGTCTTATCAAAGCCGTGAACGCACGCTGTGCCGCGACTGGGCGCAAGCCAAAAGGGCTCACTTTCATGGAGTTCGGGATTTTTGCTTTGTCGTTGCGCGACATCCATGAAGTCGAAGCTACGGCCGAACGCGTTGTAAGCTTCAGGAAACGGCAAGAAACATTGCCAGAGACGGAACGCCCCGCCTTCATCCAGCAATACATCGACACCCATTTGTCCGACTTCAACAATCCAAGAAAGAACGTGCATGAATATGCTGATAACGTCATCCGTTACCTACGCCTGACACGTTATTTTTATATTCGTGGCCGATATGACCACGCGTGCATCGACCTTGAGTCGCGCCGAATGGCGGAAATCAACGCCATTTTGGCCACTGACACCGGCGAGCCACGTGCCTTCATCAGCCAACAGGAGTGGGACGAATACATTGGAACCGCCGGCGCCTATCCGCTTCCCTTCGAGACACTTCCCGCGCTGACGCGAATCGCCACACAAATCCGTGAGGAAATCCAAACCCTTGCCATAGGCATCGGCCGAAAAGCGGAACTCCCGGATATGCCTGACACGACACCGATGCTCAAAAAGCACATCGCCATGTTACGTGATATGCGTAACCAATGGCAGACGCTTAAAATCCGTTTCGACAGCCAACACGACGTCTCGCATATCGACGCGGTTCTCCAAGCATTTGACGACCTGCTCGCACACCGTCGCCAACGTACGCGCCTCTCTGTGGAACTGGAACGCCTCGCGAACCTAGCGCTCAACATCTTAGACGATGCCACCGCCATCAGACCCAACGCTCCGCTCGGGGATGACAATGAACCGACCTTCACCGCACCAAGCGGTGTCCCGGACATCGAATGTATCTACACTGGTTTCGTCGCGACATGCGAAGTCACCATGCTCACTGGGCGTGACCAATGGTACAACGAAGGGCAACCCGTCATGCGTCATCTGCGTGCTTTTGAGGACAAACACCCAGAGACGCCCGGTTATTGCATCTTCGTCGCGCCAGCCTTGCACACGGATGCTCTCAACACCTTTCGCTTTGCCGTGCGCTATGAATATGAAGGTCGCCCGCAACGCATCATACCGCTCACCATCCGACAATTTGCCGACCTGCTGAAAGTAGCCAAGACGCGCATTCTCGCGGGGGCTCCACTGCGACATGATGAATTGCGCGCGTTGCTTGATGCGTGCGTTGACCTCTCTGCCGTCGATAACTCAAAAGCATGGCTTGACCAAATCAAGCGTGCGCTCGATGCTTGGCATTCCACCAAACAGGGGAAGCCTGCCTGATTGCGGCGTCTCACGATGCACGCCCCAGCCGTCCTAAATCACGAAGTCCTCCCTTTTGCCCTGCTCCCACCCCTCGTCCCCTAATCCGACTCGCCCCCTCTCCATTCCTCTGACTTTTCCCGGGCACCACTTCCAGACCGCAATCCGCTTTCCGTGCCAGAACGGGTGGCTGGGAGCACGAGTCGGGAGGGTTGGGGGCGAAACCCTAAGGGGGCTGACCCGAAAGTCGGAGGGGCGCGATGAGCATGGGGTGGCTTGTGGGTGATACTTTCCGTTTCCATGACATCCCCTAGAGCCCTCCGCCGCACGCGCGGGCGTCACTTCCCGTGGCTTCCGTCGGGGCGCCGTTTTTGGTATCATGGGGGGCGTTGCCTCAGGGCTGGGTGCGAATCCCGACCGGTGGTGAGAGCCCACGAGGGGTGCGCCGGGTGGCGCGCCCTTGACGCGGCGGAAGCCCGCGGCCGACGGTTATCTTGAAAGTCCGGAATGAAGGGGCGACGTGCAGGTCGGAGGGCTTGGTCATGGCCGAGCAGGAAACGTTTGGGTTCGACACGGTCGAGGATTGTCTGGCGGACATCCGCGCGGGGAAGTTCGTGGTGATCGTGGACGACGCGTCGCGCGAGAACGAGGGCGATCTCATCATGGCCGCGGAGCGGGTGACGCCCGAGGCGGTGAATTTCTGCATCCGCGAGGCGCGGGGGCTGCTGTGCGCGCCGTGCGCGGGGGAGATCCTCGACCGGCTGGGCATCGGGCTGGCGCCGAGCGTGAACCGCGGCGACGCCTTCGCCACGGCTTTCACGCTGAGCGTGGACGGCGCGCCGCACACGGGGGTGACCACGGGCATCTCGGCGGCGGACCGTGCGGCGGCCGTGCGGCTCCTGGTGGGGGGGAAGGCGGAGGATCTCGTCTCCCCGGGGCATACGTTCCCCTTGCGGGCGCGCGAGGGCGGGGTGTTGGTGCGTGCCGGGCACACGGAGGCGACGGTGGATCTGGCGCGTCTGGCGGGGCTGAGGCCGGCGGGGATCTGCTGCGAGATCGTCAGGGAGGATGGCGCGATGGCGCGGCTGCCCGATCTCGTGCCTTTCGCCAGGCGCCATGGGCTGCGGCTGTGCTCGGTGGAGCGGCTGATCGCGTACCGCCGGGCGCATGAGACGCTCGTGGAGCGGGTGGAGAGCGTGGATCTGCCGACGGCCTACGGGCATTTCCGGCTGACGATGTTCCGCGGGAAGGTGGATGGGCTGGAGCATCTGGCCCTGACGATGGGCGACCTCGCGGCGGGGGAGCCGCCCTTGGTGCGCGTGCACAGCGAGTGCCTCACCGGCGACGTCTTCGCCAGCGCGCGGTGCGATTGCGGCTGGCAGCTGCATGAGGCCATGCGGCGCATCGCCGCCGAGGGGCGCGGGTGCCTGCTCTACATGCGCCAGGAGGGCCGCGGCATCGGCCTGGCCAACAAACTGCACGCCTACCGGCTCCAGGAGCAGGGGTGCGACACCGTGGAGGCCAACGTCCGCCTCGGGTTCCCCCCCGACCTGCGCGATTATGGCACCGGCGCCCAGATCCTCGCGGCGCTCGGCATCCGGCGCCTCCGCCTCATGACCAACAACCCCCAGAAGGTCGTCGGCCTCGGCGGCCACGGCCTCGAGATCGCCGAGCGCGTGCCCCTCGTGGCCCATGCCGGCCCCTACAACGCCCATTACCTGGAGACCAAGCGCGCGCGCATGGGCCATCTGCTTTGACACCCTCACGGAAAGGACACACCGACATGATCGAGATCACGGGAGAGCTCTCGGGCAAGGGCCTGAGGCTGGGCATCGTGGTGAGCCGTTTCAACGCCATCTTCACCGAGCAGCTCCTGCGCGGCGCCCTCGACGCCGCCACGCGCCACGGCATCGCCGAGGCGGACATCGCGGTGGTGCGCGTGCCCGGCGCCAACGAGATCCCCCTCGCCGTCTCCGCCCTCCTCCGCTCCGGCCGCCCCTGCGACGCCGTCGTCGCCCTCGGCGCGGTCATCGACGGCGCCACCGACCACGCCATGCTCATCAACACCGCCGTCTCCCGCGCCCTCTCCCAGATCGCGCTCGACGCCGGCATCCCCGTCCTCAACGGCATCGTCTGCGCCCACACCCTCGACCAGGCCATCGAGCGCTCCGGCTCCAAGGCCGGGAACAAGGGCTTCGACACCGTCTGTGCCGCCATCGAGACCGCCAACGTCCTCCGGCGCCTGGCCTGCGAGGTGCGCCCGTGAACGCCCCCGCCCGCCACCGCCGCCAGGGCCGCGTGTGGGCCCTGCAGATGCTCGTCCAGGCCGACCTCAACCCCTTCGCCGACGTGGAGATGATCCTGGGGCACTTCTGGGAGCAGCAGTGGAGCTGCCTGCAGGAGGACGACGGCAAGGAGGACGACGACATGGACGAGGCCCTCCGCGACCTCGCCCCCGAGGAGCGCCTCGCCACCCAGGACCTCCGCCGCTTCACCGAGGACCGCGTCCGCGGCACCCTCGCCCACCGCGAGGCCCTCGACGCCGAGATCTCCGCCCTCTGCGACAACTGGCGCCTCGACCGCCTGGGCGTGATCGAGCGTTGCGTCCTGCGCCTGGCGCTCTACGAGATGGATCACGCGGGGCTCCCCGCCCCCATCGCCATCAACGAGGCCGTCGACCTGGCCAAACTCTTCGCCAACGAGGAGTCCGGCGCCTTCGTCAACGGCGTGCTCGACCGCCACGCCAAGGACAAACCCAAAGCCTGACCGACCCGAGAGAGGAGGCACCCCATGCCCAAGATGGCCGTGAACCTGGGCGGCATCGCCATGAAGAACCCCGTGACCGTCGCCAGCGGCACCTTCGGCTACGGGCAGGAATACGCCGCGCTCTTCGACCCCGCCCGCCTCGGCGCCGTCGTCGTCAAGGGCGTCCGCGCCTGCCCCTGGCCCGGCAACCCCCTGCCCCGCCACGCCGAGGTCCCCGGCGGCCTGCTCAACGCCATCGGCCTCCAAGGCCCCGGCGTGGAGGCCTTCGTCGCCGAGGACCTCCCCTTCCTGCGCGAACGCGGCATCCCCGCCATCGTGAACATCTGGGGCGCCTCCGCCGAGGAGTACGCCGAGGTCGCCGCCCGCCTCGACGGCGTCCCCGGCGTCGCCGGCCTCGAGCTCAACGTCTCCTGCCCCAACGTCAAGGAGGGCGGCGCCGCCTTCGGCACCCGTCTCGACACCTTTGCCGACGTCGTCCGCCGCGTCCGCGCCGCCACCCGCCTGCCCATCCTCCCCAAACTCGCCCCCAACGTCCCCGACATCCGCCCCTTCGTCCAGGCCGCGCAGGATGCCGGCGCCGACGCCGTCAGCCTCATCAACACCCTCCCGGGCATGGCCGTCGACCTCGAGACGCGCCGCCCCATCCTCGCCAACCGCACCGGCGGCCTCTCCGGCGCCGCCATCCATCCCGTCGCCCTCAAGCACGTGTACGACGCCGCCCAGGTCGCCACCGTGCCCATCCTCGCGATGGGCGGGGTGATGACCGCCCGCGACGCGCTCGACTTCATCCTCGTGGGCGCCACCGCCGTCGCCGTCGGCACCGCCACCTTCATCGACCCCCTCGCGCCGATCCGCGTGCTCGAGGGCATGGAGCGCTGGCTCGACGCCCACGGCATCGACGACGTGAACGCCTTCCGCGGCACGCTCGCGTGAACGCCGCCCACCCGCTCCCTCCAATCCTCCGGCCCCCGGTCTTCGGCCCCGGGCCCCAGTCCGAGCGCGCCGTCTACGAGGCCCTCGCCCGTGGCCTCGCCGCGCCCTGGCGCGTCTGGTGGGCGCTCGCCTACTCCGGGCCCGCCGCCGGCGGCGGCACCGAGGGCGAGATCGACTTCCTCCTCGCCCACCCCCGCCACGGGCTCCTCGTCATCGAGGTCAAAGGCGGCGCCCTCGCCTGCCGCGACGGCCAATGGTTCCAGGACGGCCGCCGCCTCCGCGAAAGCCCGGCCATGCAGGCCTGCCGCAACCGCCACGCCCTCCTGACCGGCCTCCGCCGCGGGCTGCGGCTCGATGGCTTCCCCTGGCCCTTGGCCCATGCCGTCTGGCTCCCCTTCGCCGGCCGCCCCGCCGCCGAGCCGCCCGACCTCGCCGGCATCACCCTCTACGGCGAGGACCTCCTCGACCCCGAGCCACCCCTCCTGCGCATCCTCGCGGCCCTGGGCCGCCCCGCCGCCCCCGAGCCACTCCCCGTCGCCCGCCTCGACGCCCTTCTCACCCCCGCCCTCGCCTTCCGCCCCGGCTGGGAGACGCGCCGCACCCTGGCCGACGCCCGTCTCGCCCGTCTCACCCACGAGCAGGCCCTCGCCTTCGGCGCCTTCGACGACTTCCCCCGCCTGCGCGTCCGCGGCGTGGCCGGCAGCGGCAAGACCTTCCTCGCCCTCCGCCGCGCCCAACTCCTCGCCGCGCGCGGCAAACGCGTCCTCCTCCTCTGCTACAACCTCCTCCTGGCCGAACGCCTCAAGGCCCTCGTCGCCGACCTCCCCGGCGTCCGCGCCGAGGCCGTCAACGAGCTCTTCGCCCACCTCCTCGGCCGCACGGACGACGGCTCGCGCGGGTTCTGGCACGCCCTCGCCCGCGACGCCCTGCCCCTCGCCCGCGCCCTCGGCGAGCGCCGCGCCTACGACGCCGTCATCGTCGACGAGGGGCAGGACTTCTCCCCCGACCTTTGGGCCGCCGTCAAGGCCATCGCCCACCCCGACGCCCAATTCGTCGTCTTCTACGACCCCGGGCAGAACATCTTCCGTCGCGACCTCTCCGCCCTCCCCGCCTTCCCCTGGCCCGAGGCCGTCCTCACCGTCAACTGCCGCAACACCCGCGCCGTCTTCGAGGCCCTCCGCCCCTACGCGCCCCCCGCCGCCAGCCCCCTGCCCGAGGCCCCGCCCGGCGAGGGCGTGGAGACCTACCGCGCCGACTCCGTGCCCGGCCTCCGCGCCCGCCTCGACGCCATCCTCGACCGCCTCCTCCTCCGCGAGGGCGTCCCCCCCGACGACGTCATCCTCATCGGCGCGCACGTCCTCGGCCGCATGTCGCTCGACGCCACCCTCGCCCGCCACCCCGGCGTGCGCTACTACACCTACCGCAAGTTCAAGGGCCTCGAAGCCCCCATCCTCATCCTCCTCGACCTCTCCGACGACCCCGCCTGGGACCGCGCCGCCCGCTACACCGCCATCTCACGCGCCGTCCACCGCCTCGTCATCCTCGAGCTCCGCCGCCCCTGACCCGTCCCGTCAGCCGCGGACGGCGTACGGCGCCATCTCCTTGCCCCCGAACTCTTTCGGGTCGAGGATCTGAAGCTGCCGGCGGATGGTCGTGCGCATCGCGACGGCGGGTTCGAGGCAATGGCGGCGGAACGCCTCCGGGGCGACGACCCCCGTGACGCACGCGTGCGGGAAAAGCAGCTTGAGATACGCGGTGGCGATGCGCAGGACGGCCTCCGTGTCGCGCGTGTCCGCGGTTTTCGGGTATTCGACCAGATCCTCGACGACGGCGCGGTAGGCGAGGGTGTCGGCGCGGAGGAGGTGCATGATCTCGCAGAAGTACTCCGTGTTGAGCGCCCATCCGTCGGCGCGCAGGGCAGGGGTCATGCGGGGGATGTCGATGCCGCGGATGAAGCCGTGGAAACGGTCGAGGAGCGCGGATTCATGGAAAATGGAGGGCAGGCCCAGAAACATGTCGACGTCCGAGCGTTGGCGCTCGATGTCGATGTTTCCAAGGAGCAGGATGCCGGCCTCGCCGGTGACCTGGACCGTGCCGAAGGTCGCCTCGCCGGACTCCATGTAAGCCTTGAGCGCGCCCTGCATCTCGCCGATCTCGGGGAAGCGCATGGACTGGATCTCGTCGAGCGCGACGAAGTCGTGGGTGGCGACGAGGCCCCGATGTCTGCGCGCGAGGTCGTAAAACATTTTGGCGCGGGTGAGCACCCCGCCGCTGACGAGCCACCCATATTTCCCGACCTGGCCGAAGAGGTAGCTCTTCCCGGTCCCCTTCGGCGCGAGCTCGATGAGGTTGAGCCGGGGCTCGACGAAGGGCAGCAGGCGCGTGAGCAGGGTGTGCTTCTGCCGGAGGTCGGCGTAACCGGCGGGATTGAGGTCGATGGCGCCGAGGAGGACGTCGATCCATTCCTCCACGTCGAAGGCGTGCCGGGCCTCGCGGAAGGCCGAGAGGTCGATGGCGTAGGGGCGGAAGCTCTTGTAGCTCAGGAGCGTGAAGCGGCCGTCCCGCGCGTTTTGCGCGGAGGGCGGGGCGTAGCCGAGGCGGACCAGCCCCCAGCCGCCGGCGGTGCGCTCGACCTCGCCGCGGATCCGCTCCCAGATATAGTCCTCGATGAGCGTTTGGGCGTGCGTGAGGCCGAGGTCGGCAATCTCAAAGGTGTAGCGGTCGGTCTTCGGGTCGAAGACGATGTCGATTTTGGCCAGGAATTTCCGGGACTCACCCTCGCGGGCCTCGCCCTGGATGGTCAGCGTCTCCTTTTGCGCGGGGATGATGGTGCGGATATAGTCGCCCAGCGCCCCGGGGTCGGGAATCTCCCCCGAGGCGTTGGCCTTCCGCCGCAGGATCCAGTCGCGCAGGAAGGAAGGCGTGTTGGCGCTTTTGAAAAGATCCACGATGTTTCGGCGCTTGAGCACGGTGGTCTCGGGGAAGACCGTGCGGAGTTTGTTCGTGTCCATGATAGGGGGGTTCCTCAGATGTCGAAATCCTCGTCTTCCGTGATCTGCCGGCGGTCGGGTTGGGGGTTGTCGGCCGGTCCCGCCACCGCGTCGCCCTGGACGACGACGAGGAGCGGCACCGCGCGCTCCTCCAGCGTGGCGCCGCCGTGGGCCTCGAACCCCAAGCCACCCTGGCACGAGAAGCGGTCGTAGCCGCGGATGGAGACGAACCGTCCATCCGGGGATTTCACCCATGCCGCATCCCGGCCACCCGTTTCCCGGCATTCGGCCATGCGCCAGCCGCAGGGCGCCAGCCCGGCGGCGGCCAAGGCGTCGGCGCCGATGGTCCGGACGGACTCGGGGTGGGATTGCCAGGCGAGCGTGGCGAAACGGGTGGTGCCGTGGTCGCTGGTGATGACGACACGCTTGTGGCCGCCGCGGAACGCCTGGCGCAGCAAGGCGAGCGCGGTTCTCTCCACGGTGCGAAGGATCGAGACGAAAGTCGTCGCGACGGTTTCCGCGTCGGGCTTTTGCTCCCCTTCCTGCCGCTCCGGGATCTCGTGCAGCAGCTTGTCGAGATCGTTCAGTTTCCTGTAACGCGCCGCCCCCCATTCGGCACTGACGTCGTTGCGCGCGGTGTCGGTGGGCAGGAGCCCGCGGACGACCTCGGCCTGCACGGAGAAGCCGGCCTCCTGGATCCTCTGGATGAGGAACGGGATGTATTCCGCGCCCAGCGCGTCGATGACGCCCAGCATGCAGGTGGGGTCGTCCCGCCAGTCCAGGAGGCGCGCCGAACGGCTCTCGGCATCCTCGAGCGCGTCGAGCGCGGGGTTGCCGCATGCCTGCGCGATGAACGCCTCGGGGACGCTGTCGGCGCACTTGGCGCCGCGGTAATCATCGAGATAGGCGCGGATGGCCTGGGGGATGTTTGGCGGGAAAGGCGCGCGGTAATCACGGAGCAGCCCGCTGTTGGCGTATGCGCGGCAATCCCCGGCGATGGCCCGCCGGAGCCATTCGACGTCCTCGGCCTCGCTCTCGAAGCCGAGCCACAGCGCGGCTTTCTCGGCGGGCAGATCGCGCAGGCGTTCCCTCAGGAAACGTGTGAGCGCGTTCTGCACGAAGGGTTTGTTCACGCCGAGCGTCTGGATCGCGAGACGGCGTTCGCCGGCTTTCGCGTGACAGGCGGAGATCGGGGCGTCGAGCAAGGCTTGGGGGACCTGGATGTAGCGTTTCGGGAAGGCGTGCCTGCCCGCCAAGCCGCACGCCCCCTCGGCGAGGACATCGGCGAGGTAGGTGCCCGGTTTGGCGAGATGGCGGAGCACCCAGAGGAAACGCTCCTGGTCGGCCTCCGTCCGCAACGCCTCGAAGCGCTCCAGAACGCGGGCGTCCACGCCATCCGGCAGAAAGCGTTCGCCCAGGGCTTTGGCGAACGCCGCCCCGCCGAGCCCCGCGAGCCCTTCCTCGAAGGTCTGCCTGGCGGCCTCCTCGGAGAACTCGGGCGCCGCCCAATTCTGGAGCGCGGCAAGCGCGGCCGCCGCGGTCGGACATTGGGTCACGCGATGCATGGAGAAAACGGGCAGGCGGCGGCCGCCGAGCGGGAAGGTCAGGCGGATGGGCGCGCCATCCGGCGGAAGCGCCTCGCCTTCCGCCATCGCGTCCAGCCATTGCGGCAGGGGGCGGCATCGGGGCAGGCGCAGGATCGCCGGGTCTTCCGGGAGAAGCAGGAAGGTCGTCCGCGCGAAGTCCTCCGCCCCATCGGGTGGGGGTGGGACGGCGAGGATGCCTTGGCGCGCCCGAGGATTCGTGGCCGCGTCGAGCAATCCGGGCCAGCGGTGGCGGAAGAGGAAACACGTGGCATCCGGCCCCATCGCGTCGCGCAGCCACGCGGCCACGAGCCCCAGGCATTCGCGTTGCAGGGGCTCGTCGAGCAGCGCCAGGTAGGCGTCGAGGCCAAGGACGAGCAAGTGGCGTTTTTGGGCGGCGGCGTCCCCACGCCGTTTTTTCAGGCGTTCGAAGAGCGTCGCGGGCGAGGGGAGAAAGGCCTCCTCCTCGCGAAGCAAGGCACGGACGCTCAGGCGCTCGAAGGCCTCGCCGAGGCATGTCGCGACCGTGCGGGAACGCTCGCGGTCGGGAACGACGAGCGCGAGGGAGAGCGTCTCGGCAAGGCCGGCGCCCAATCGTCCGCGCAGATCATCGGGGGCGACTTCCATGGCTTATCTCGCCTCCTTGGTTTTCGCGAGCAGCCATCGCGCGACCTCGGGGAACGCCAAGGCGCACGCCTGGAGCGTTCTCTTGGCCGCTTCCGCATCCATCGCCGCGAGGCTGGCCTCGATCGCCTCGCGTGGGACGGCCGAGATCTTGTCCGCGACCGCCTTCACGAACGTCTGCCGGTTTTGCCGCGTTTCCGCGGGGAGGGCGTGGATGACGGAGCGGATCGTCGCATCATTGGCGTTGTCGGCGGCGGGCCCCAGCGCGTTGCGGAGGGTGGAGAGGCCGTCCGGCCCCAACGGGTCGTGGAGGATGGCCTTGAGGGTGGGACGATTGTTTTCCAGCCCGTTCAGGAGCGTGCCCGTTTGATCGTCGTCCAAAGGCCCTGGCGCCCTGAGCAGTTCGGCCAAAGGGGCGATGAAGGCGCAGCGATCCGACAAAAGGTCAAGGGGAAGCGCGCAGTCTTGCGTGAGCGTGCGGAGCAGGCGGGCGCGGGCGTCGTCAAGGGTTAGCCAGCCCTTGATGGCGCAGAGGTCGCGGATGATCTCCAGCGCGCGATAACGCCTCAGCACGGATCTCACGGCGGTGCCGAGGTCGCTTTCCGTCCAGAGCCACCCGGCGTCCCGCGCGCATCGGGCCTTGATGGCCTCACGGTATTCCTGCGTCCGATCCTCGACCCTCTCGGCCAGGGCCATCAAGTCCGTGGCGTGGGTTTTGAGGTAAGCGTCGAAGGCGTCCTCAACGCTGGAGGGCGTCAGGCAGGCCTGGATCCCCTGCCTGAGGTCGGGCGATTCGCGGAAGCGGCTGCCCAGGGCCCAAGTCGCCAGCCCCTTGTTTTTCCGGATGGTAGGGGTGCCTTGGTCATAGGATTCGGGGCTACCCGGGAACCAACGCGTCTGCCACCGGGCCAAGCGTTTTCCCAAGACCGTGAATGCGCAGGTCGGGATTGGCTCCTCCTGGCCGAGCGTGTCGTCCGGGGTCAGGATCAGAATCCGCGCGGACTGCCTCAGCCTCTCCACCCAGCGTTCGATGGCCCGTTTGACACGGGTGCCGTAGGTGGAAGCCTGTTGCGCCATGGCGCCCGTGCGGGCGTCCGACTGTGCCCAGTCCGAGCAGAAATCCACCCACGCCTTGGGATTCTCCGAGCAAAAGGTTTCCGCCGTGAATGCGAGCAGGATAATGTGCCGGCCCTTCATCGCGTCGGCCACCTGCCGCATCCGCTTTTCCGCCGAGGCGGCGGTTTGGGGGTCGCAAAACAGCAGGCAGTAGACCCCGATCGCGAAACCCTCGCTTTTGTCGAAATGTATACGCGAGGGGTTGAACCCGTTGCCGTCGATAACGTGGATATCCAGGCGTTCCGGGTCGATTTCGCTGTCGCACGCGTCACGCAATGCGTTTTTCAGGAGCCCTTCGGCCTTCTCTTCCCCGAGAATGGCCCCTCGGCGAAACGCTTGTCGTCGGTGTATTTCGCGAGATCCACGTCCATGCGGTTGTCGTTTCGGACGATGGTCCCATCCGGGAGGATGCCGAGGCAGCGCTTCTCCTCCAGCGCGCGCAAGGTCGCCTGCGTCGTCCCGTCGAGCATCCCGTCGCCCCGGAAGGCGCGGCAGACGTTCTCCGTGGTGGGGGCGAGCAGGGGTTGCGGCGCGGTGCCGCGCGGTGCCACCAGGCAGAGCAGCAAGACCGCCTTGAGCACGCGTGCCTCTTGGGACGAGAGGCCCTGGGCATGGAGCCGGTAGTCGTCGTGGATCTCCCGGAGCCCGCGGTCGCCGTCCAGATCCATCACGGGGTTTTCCGCGAAATAGTCCCACAGATTGTCGACGGTGGCATATTGCTTGCCTGCCACGGCCGTGCCGCCTTCGCGCAGGAAGCGCTGGAAGCCGCCTGTGCCGGGTTGGCAGAGATAATCGAAAAAGCTGCGTTGGTTCGAGCCCACGTTTTTGGCCAGCGCGCACAGCAGGCTCGCGCACATCGGATGCAGCGGCAGGAGCGAACGGAACTCCTCGGGCCGCAGATCGTTCGAGGCGTCGCTCCCGGCGGCCGGGATGATATCGTCCCTCACCAGTCTTTCGATGGCCGGGGTCCAAAGCAGCGCCTGGCACCGTCCCCACTTTTGGGGGTCCGAGACGAGGAGGGCCTTCGCCCCGAGCGCGTAGACTTGGCTGGCGGGGATCTCGATGGGGCAGGGCTCATAGCGGCCGACGGTTTTCCCGGCGTTCCCCGTGCCCGACTTCCTGAATGTCTCGGCGGAGAGATGGGTGATGGGGACGAAGAAGAAGTTGGCCTTCAGCGCATCGTTTTCCGCGAGCGCCTCGAAGGTCTTCAGATTCCCTCCCGTGGCGTTCCGGACGTAATCGGAGAACTCGTCCCACAGGAAGAGCACGCGCCCCCACCCTGGGTTCGCCCCGAGGATCTTCCCGACCCATGCCAAGAGTCTCCCGACCTCCAGGTCTCTCACATACCCGATCGCGAACAGAACGCGCAGGACCTCGCCCACCAACCGCTCCGCGTCGGCGCCATCCCGGAGGCGCTTCCGCAGCGTTTCGCAGTCGCCGATGCCCTGCAAGGCGATGAGCGAGAGCGAATCGTCGTCCCGGCACGCACGGAAAAAGGCGGCCTCGCAATCCTGGACGGTCTGGGCCAACGCGTCGATGTCATTGTGCGCGGGGATCGTCAGGCCCTCACGCTGGCAGGCCTCGGCGATGGCACGCGCGATGCGGTAGAGCAGATGGCAGGGCTCGCGCACGGTGTCGGACCCGTATTCGTAGATCACCAACGTCCGCTTCGCCTGCGTGCCTTCGCCGCGCCACCGCCGCAGATGCCGTGGGACGACCTCGCCCAGGCGCTCGGCGTTGGCCTCGCAGAATCGCCGCACGTGCTCCGCGTCATCCATCAGCAGCTTTTGGATGACCAGCGCCGCATGGCTTTTGCCGGTGCCATAGGCGCCGGAGATCCACACCGAGCGCAGCTTGCGGTCAAACGCGGCGAAAAGCGCCTCCAGCGTCTTCACGAACGATCGATGCGGCAGGAAGTTCTCCCACCACGCCGTCCCCTCCAGCCCCTCCGCCGTCATCACCGGCCGAAATGCGGGGTTGGGGGTCAGACAATCCGAGTAATGTTCGACTTGGCTCATCGCGTTTCTCCTTCCTCACTCTGCCAAAAAGGTCACGTCGTCCAGCGTTTTGTCCTGCGTCAGCAAACGGATCTCGTCCAGCCCGTGCGTGAACGAGCAGCGGATGAACGCGCCATGGCGCGCCTCCAGCCCGCGGCAACGCTTCGCGAGCGCGCGGGGCGTCATCCCGAATGCCTCCAGCGGGGAGACAAAGGGCTCCGAGCCATCGAGCGAGGAGAGCGTGAAGGCGCTCCGCCCCGCCGCCTCCGCCATGACGAAAAGCCCGAAGAGCAAGGCCCAATCCTCCTGGGGCTCACGCGCCAGACGCGTCAGCGCCTCCACGTTCCGCCCGCGGCGGGCGACCTCGGCCGCGAGCGGATGCCCCTCCACGCCGAGCGGCGACTCCTTCAGCAGGCCGCAGAGCGCGTTCAGCGCGCCGCGCCGCACGGAAGGCGAGGCCACGCCGTCGGCCTCCAGACGGTCGCGCAGCGCGTCTTGCGTCATCCGTTGGCCGATCGGCGCGGCCTTCACGAACCATCATCGCACCAGCGGCGAGCGGTTCGCCAGCGCCATCCAGATCGCCTCCCACAGCCCGGTGTCGCGCTTGCCGCGCCGTGCCGCGACCTCGGCCAGCCCCGTCGGCACGGTGCCCGCCCCGGGCACGGTCAGCCCCGCCTCGCGGAACCAGGCCTTGGCCGACGGGATCATCTTGTTGCCCAATCGGGTCGTCTCGCCGAACGCCTCGCGCGTCTCCGTCAGGACGTGGACCCACTCCGGCCTCAGGCCAAACGTGTTGTACTTGTTGATCCCCTTCAGTTCCATTGAGGTCCCTCCTGCGTAACGGATCGAGTGGAAGCGGAGACAGCCGTCCTGCCAGGCATGGCAACGGCCGCACCGGGTGCATCGCATGGCGTCGATCCGCGCCACCCCGTTTTCGTGGGCGATCGCGCCGGCGGGGCACTCCGCGGCGCACGCCCCGCAGCACACGCACGCCATCGCCTTGGCGGCCACGCCTTTCAGCGCCTTCACGGCCCCCCGGCTGAGGGGATGGCCGTCCAACGGCGCGATATGGGCCGTGCCTTGGCGCGCCTCCGCGCGGATCGGCGTGCCGTCCGGCAAGACGAGGCGCATGGCGCCATGCCCCGCCTCCCACCGGCTCTCCGTCGGCGAGCCGACGGTCTTGGCCCATTCCAGGAAGCGTGCCGCGTCCAACGCCGGTGCGGCGAGCGTCAGGCTCCCGTCCGCATGGGCCCTGCATTCCGGGGGTTCCTGCGCGAGATGGAGCGATTGCCCGCTGCAGCGCGTCCGCCACCCACCCTCCACGACGTAGCGCGTCCGGTCATCCGCGTCGGCGAACGCGCGGTCGAACGCCTCGGCGATGGTCTTCTCGAAGCGCCCGGTCTCCTCGGGGAAGAGCCGCCGGAGCGTCAGGGTCTGCCGGAGCGTGGCCATCGGGCAAACCACGCACCCCACGCGTGGCATCCCTTGGCGGTAGGCCGGGTGCAGGGGCAGACCGTGCCTGAAGGCATACAGAAAGATCTCGTGCGCCCCCCAGGCCAGGAGGGGCATGGCGTTCACCTGGTTGCCGCTCTTGCCCCCCTCCGAGACATCCGCGTAGGCGGCGCGGCGTGCGCTCTCCTCGCCCCGCACCCCGACGAACGCGAGGAACCGCGCGTCGGATTTGCCGACGAACCGCCGCAGGCACGAGATCGTCGGCGCACTCTTGCGCACCGTGCAGCACCACCGCAATTTCTGCGAGGGCGGCCCGAACAGCTCCCAGTCCGCGATCGCCTCGTGCGTGGCTTGGGCACGGATGAAGGTGCGCTCCGGGTAGCGCTGCCGGGCCTCCTCCCAGACGGCGTCCGTCCCGGGCAGGTCCATCCCTGTTTCCGCGAAGACCACGGGGACGGTGAAAGGCAACGTGCGGTGGCAGAGATCCAGGAGCGCCGCGGAGTCCTTCCCGCCGGAGAAGGCGATGTAGGCGAGGTCGCACCGTGCGGCGTAAGCGTCGTAGATGGCTTTCAGCCGGCGTTGCGTGGAGGCGACGAGCGCGTCCATCTGCCTTATGTTCCGAGGGTCGGCCGCCATCGCCCCGATATCAACCGGCCGGAGGGCCATGCCCTCCGGCGCCACGAAGGCCACGCGGATCGGTTTGCCGTAGGCCGCCTCCGCCAGGCGCGCGATCTCCCGCCCCTGCGCCAGATAAACGGTTTGGCGCGCCCAGCAGAGCGGCCGCCGTTCCGCCGCGTCGAAGACGAAATGGCGGTCGAACCCCAGCGCGGTCATCTCCTCCGCGTAAACCGGGCGGATCTCGGCGGCCACGAACTCGGCCGTGTCCGTGCCCAACGCGTAACCGCCTGTACCCGTGTCCCATTCGTACGCGTACATCTTTTATGTCCCTGGTGGGTTGTTTTTACCGAAACAGGCGGCCACGCGCTTGCGGAGCGCCTCCGTGCGCATCATGCGCACGCGCACCCCGTCGACGATGAAATCCAGCGCACCCTCGATGGAACATACGGAGGCGCGCGGCGATTCGCGCGGCCAGCCCGTCGTCCCACCCCACGGCCGCGCGGAAGGCCGCCGGCGTCATCCAAAGATCCTCGTCCAGGCGCAGGCACACCCGTGCGAGGGCGGTGCGGTTGCCATCGCGCGTCCACCCGCACAGGCGCCGTCCGGCCGCGCCAAACTCCTCGAAGGTGAAAGGTTGCCGCAACTTGGCCGCCAGATCCGACAGCGAGAGGTTGGATGCCCCGAGCACCTCCCCGCGCCACGTGCGTTCATGGGGGTCCTCCAATTCCGCAAAGCGCCGGAACAACGCCGCGCTGTCCTGGAAATAGATGTTCAGGAAGGCCTCCGGGGAGCGTTCGCCGCAGCTTTCGGCCACGGCCGCCGCCACGTCCGCGAAGTGACGTTCGGCCGGGTCCTCCCCGAGGGCCCCCGCCACGTCCCCGGGCACCTCGTCGGGCGGGATCAGGACGGCGTTGCCCTCGGTGACGCATGCGACCCCAAGCTTTCCGCACAGTTCCGGGAAACGGATGGTCAGCCACTCCGCGTCGACGTTCGGGAAGCGCGCGGTCAGTTTCGCGATGGCCTGTGCGCCGCCGGAGCGTCGCAGTTCCTCCACCACGCTTCGCGCCATTTGCTCCTCGGATTCATACATCGGCCGGCCGGGGCGGATGCACAGCTCCTCCCGCACGTCGATCCGGCCGGGCGCGTGCCGCTCGAACACGCGCCGCAGGCAACGCGCGTCCATCCCGGGATGGCCTTCCGCGAGCCGCGCCACGGTGACGATCGGCCACTCATCGAGCCATGCCGCGCATTGCCGCGCCAACGCCCGCTGATCGTCCTCCGGCATGACGCTCGCGAGGGTCTGCCACAATCCGTCCCTGCGCTCGAACATCCGCGTTTGCAGGGCCGCCCGCACCGCAGGGGTGAACGCCTTGCCGACCATGCCTTCCAAGAGCGGGATCTGCGTGGCCCCCTCGCGGAAATCCAACGGCCTCGCGCCGAGCGCCTCCTCGAAAGACCGCGCGGCCTCCATATCCCCGTCCGTGAAACTTCCCGAGACCTCGGAAGGCCGATCGTACCAGCGCTTGCCCTCGGACTTGTAGGTCCTGAGCCCGAAGGCCTTCGTCAACTTGTCGGGCATCTGCACGGGGTCGCCGCCAAACCACGAATCCCAGATCTCCGACATCCGCTCGGAGGGGATCGGGAGTTCCCGGGACAGGCGGGCGTTGAGGTGCTTCCAAAAGGGAGCGCCGTACTCCTTGTCACCGCGGGACCTCAGATCCGAACACGTGGAGACGCAGGGATAGACGCTTGCGCATAGCTCGAATGCCGGATCGTGGCGCAATGCGGCGAAAAACCGCTTCGGGGTGCAACCCTCCGGCAATTGGCCCCGGAAAGCCAGATAGGCTTGATGGATGAACCCGCATCGCACCCCGCCACGTGCGAACTGCTGCCGCAGGAACGCCGTGACTTCGCGCACAAGCCCTGGGGGCAACCGCATGGCCAGCGCGTAGCGTGTGTTGCCGACCATTTGGATCGTTTTTTCCCGCTCCAAGGCATAAAGCGTGCTCCGAACCAGATTGGGCTCGATGCCGGTCGCTTGGGCGATTTCGTCGGCGTTCATCGCGCCGGACGTGCGCAGCGCCTCCACGACTTGCATCTTTCGCCGTGCGGCCGTTCGCTCGTTGTTGCCCAACTTCTTGCCGATTCTTTGCAAGGTCAGCTTGAAGTCGTTTTTGGGGCCCGGATTGTCAAGGCGCAACGTCTCCCACGCCTCCGCGTGATCCTCCGCCGACATTCCGGGAAGGCCTCCGAGGACTTCGGCCAACAGGCGGATGCGTGGCCACTCGGGGGTTTTCTCCTGTTCGATGCACCATCGGGCGATATCCGGGCGGCGGCGTGTCGTGTCCGTTTTCGCCTTGCCATCGATGAGCTCCCGCACGAACCCCCCAAGCCGCTCCCACGCCGTGCCGAAGGTCGCGCGCAGATCCCACCACACATGGAAGCACCCCTTCGCGTCCGCCCCCCAACCCAGCGGCCACGCGGGCTCCCAGATGCGCAGCAATCGCAGAAGCGGCAGGACGTCCCCCTCGCTCCGCATCCACGGATAGTCGCCCCGCAACGCCTCGCACAAACCCGCCGCCGTGGGAATCGCCTCGGCCCCGCTCGTCAGCCACGCCCGGACGCGTTCGCCGCACCGCCCCACCATCGAGCCCCGTAGCGCCAACGCGTGCCGCAACGCGCTGAGCAACTCCTCCTCTTTCTGCCGGACCCGTTCGTCTGTGAGACCGAGGCGTTCGCCGACGGTTTCCAAAATCTCTTTTTTGGGCAAACCGGGCGTCAGGCCGAGCTTCCACCGTGCCACTTCCACGTAACGCTCCATTTCGCCAATATGCCTTGGCATCGTCGATCCGTTCGGGGCGGCTTGCCAGCCCCGTCACTGGGTGAGGGGGACGAAGGGGGCGGGGATGAGGGCGGCGAGGGGGTGGGGGGGCACGGAGACGTTGAGGCCGATCTGCCCGGCGCTGACGTAGATCTCCGGGAGGGCCTCGGCGGAGGCGTCGATGAAGGTGGGCAGGCGGCGCTTCATGCCCAGGGGCGAGCAGCCGCCGTGGCGGTAGCCGGTGAGCGGGAAGAGTTTGGCCAGGGGCAGCATGGCCAGGGCCTTGACGCCGGCGGCCTTGGCGGCTTTCTTGAGGTCGAGCCGGCCGTCCGCGGGGATGACAAAGACGTAGGGCTCGTGGCGTTCGGTCTCGGTGACGAGGGTCTTGAAGACGACGTGTGGCGGGAGGCCGAGCTGCGCGGCGATCTCGCCGGCCTCGGCCTGGCCGCCGCGCCCGTCGAAGGCGTGCGGCGCGTGGGGCACGCCGGCGGCCTCGAGGATGCGCTCGACGTTCGTCTTCCTGGCGCCTTTCATGGGGGTCACGCCCGCATGGCGCGGTCGGCGCAGAAGCGGACGAAGGCGGCGCAGGGGCGCTTGGCGTAGTAGTCTGGGGTGCGGGGCTCGGGGCGGTCGCCGGGGGTCTTGGCGATGCCGGCGGCGGCGAGGAGCGCCTGGCAGGAGTGGGTGCCGAAGGCGGCGTCGAAGTCGGCCACCGCGGCCTGGGTCGCCGCGTAGAGGGCGGCCTTGGCGGCGTCGTCCATGGGCTCGCCGGGGCCGTGGCGCAGGCCGATGATGGCGGCCATGGCCAGGACGGCGCCGCAGGTCTCGCGCAGGCCGCCGAGGCCGGCGCCGAGGCCGGAGGCCAGGCGCATGGCGGCGGCGCGGCCGATGCCGCCGGGGCAGTCGGGGGCGCAGGTGGCGAGGACGGCCTGGGCGCAGGTGCAGCCTTCGCAGAAGGCACGCACGGCGCGGGCGCCGTGCGTGGTGGGGGCGGGGTGGGGGGGCTCCGCCTCGGGCGCGCTCATGCCTCGAATCCTTCGGGGCGGCGCTTCTGGATGACCTTGGCGGCGTCCTCGGCGGGGGCGATGGCGCAGGGGCCGCCGACGCAGCCGCCGGGGCAGACCATGACCTCGATGATGTCGGCGGGGGCCTTTTTGGTCTTGGCGAAGACGCGCAGGAGGGCGACGTTCTTTTTGTTGAGGCCGTTGATCTTGAAGACGGTGGGTTTGGGGGTGCCTTCGGGGAGGTAGTGGGCGACGGCGTTGGCGACGCCGCCGCTGACGGCGAACTCGGCGCCGTAGTGGGTGCCGGCGACCTCGGGCGCGATGGGCTGGAGGTCGTCGAGCTGGATGTTCTCGGCCATGAGCCAGGCGCCGAGCTCCTCGGCGGTGATGACGTAGTCGGGGCCGCCGTGTTTGTGGGCCTCGGTGCGTTTGGCCATGCAGGGGCCGATGAAGACGGTGAGGGCGTCGGGGCGGGCCTTTTTGGCGCGCATCTCGGCGTAGCCCATGGGGGTGGGCGTGTCGGAGACGTAGGGCTTCATCTCGGGCAGGTGGCGCTCGACGCATTCGATCCAGGCGGGGCAGCAGCTGGTGGTCATGAAGGGGGCGCCGTGGGCTTTGCGCTCGGCCCATTCGGCGGCCTCGTGGATGGCGGTGTCGTCGCCGCCCTTGGCGACCTCGTGGACCTCGGCGAAGCCGATTTGCTTGAGGGCGGCGTAGAGTTTGCCGGGCTCGGTGGGGAAGAAGCCGTTGATGGCGGGGGCGACGAGGGCGATGACGGGCTTGCCTTTGGCGATGGCGCGGACGACGTGGGCCACCTGGTTGCTCTGCATGATGGCGGCGAAGGGGCAGGCCTTGATGCATTTGCCGCAGCGGATGCATTTCTCGTGGTCCACGGTCACGCGGCCGTCGTCGGTCTTGCCGATGGCGCCCACGGGGCAGGCGTCGGCGCAGGCCAGGGGCACCTGGATGATGGCGTGGTAGCGGCAGACCTCGGCGCATTTGCCGCAGTTGACGCAGAGGTCGTGGGCGATCATGGCCCGGCCGTTGCGCACCTGGATGGCGTGGCGCGGGCAGATGTTCGTGCAGGGGCGCGCCAGGCAGCCGCGGCACATGTTGGTGACCATGATCTGCGATTCCATGCACGCCGAGCAGGCGTCGGGGAAGATGGTCAGGAAGGGGTCGGAGGCCGGCGGGTGGGTCTCGGTGTCCTCCGCGTAGCTCTTCAGGGTCTTGAGCTCGTCGGTCTCGTCCTCCACGCGGAAGCCGAGGGCCGACATGCAGCGGTAGCGCAGGGCCGCGCGGTCCTTGTAGATGCAGCAGCGCGAGAAGGGTTTGCCCTTCGGCCGCATCTTGATGGGGATGCGGTCGATGTCCTCATACGTGCCGGCCTTGACGGCCTTGATCACATAGGCCAACACCTCGCGGCGCAGCCGGTCCGCCTCGCTGATCATCGGAATCGCCATGTCGCACCTCGTCTCAACGCGTTTCGCCCAAAGCCTCGCGGATGGCCGAGAGCACCTTGCCCTCGTCCGCCTCGGCGATCAGTTTGCCGGCCACCCGGACGAAGGGCGCCCGGCCCAGGCGGTCTTCCTGCTGGCACGAGCCCTCGCACCGCATCCCTTTGACGCTCACGCGGGGGCGCCACGCCTCGGGCAGGCGCTCGGCGATGCCCGCCAGCTGCGCGCTGCCCATCACGTAACAGGTCGTGCCCATGCAGATCTCGACCACGATCGGTTCCTCTCCTGCCATCGTTCCTTGCTCCATAGGGTTGAATGTGTGCCGGTAGTATAGCGGATTTCGGGGCCGCCCGCAACGTCAGGGCGCGGGCCGCTCGCCGACGGTCTGCAGGGTGGCCAGGAGGTTCTGGGCGAGGCGGCGGGCGAGGCGGGGGAGGGCGTCGAGGACGCCGGTCTGGAAGTCGCCGCGCGTGAGGGCCGTCTCGGAGGCGGAGACGCGCTTGCCGTTGATGAGGGTCTCGCCGGTCTCGGCGTCGAAGGCGTAGAGGGTGGCGGTGAGGGTGAGGCGGTACTCGTCGGGGAGGATGGCGTGGTTGCGGTCGTAGCGCACGGGGTCGGCGTCGAGGCCGGAGAGGACGATCTGGGTGCGCAGGCGGGCGTCCTCGTAGGCGGTGGGGGTGAAGGTGCCGTCCTCGATGATCGCGTCGAGGAGCTGCTGGGCGGCGACGGCGCCGGCCATGGGGTAGAGCGTCTGGTTCTCGAAGGCGGGCACGTGGATGGCGCGGAGCGTCCGCGGCACGGGCGAGCCGCGGTGGTAGGCGGCGCATCCGGCGAGGGCGGCGCAGGCGAGGGCGGCGGCGAGGGTGGCGAGGGTGCGGTGCTTCATGGGGTCTCCTTCGCGGGGGCGGGGTCGGCGGCGCGGGATTGGGGGGCGTGGTCCTGGGGGGTCTGCGCGGTGAGCGCTTGGACGCGTTTGGCGACGGCGTCGGCCTGGGGGGCGTCAGGGTATTCGCGCAGGAAGGCTTGGTAGGCGCGGATGGCCGCCTCGGCGGAGTAGGCGGCGGGGTTGTCGTAGAAGGAGGCGTTGGCGTGGGCGCGGTCGCGGCGCAGGGCGTGGATCTCCGCCTGCCAGGCGGCGAAGCGCGCGGCCTCGGGGTGGTCGGGGCGGAAGGTCTGGGCGCCGGCAATCAGGCGTTCGAGCTGGCGCAGGCGCCCCAGGTCGTTGCGCCACACGTCCGCCTGGCGGCGGCAGGCCGTGCAGTAGAGCGTCACCACGGCGTCGAGGTCCTTGTAGTTGGGCCAGTCGGTCACCAGGCGGTCGCACACGGTGATGGCCGAGGCGTACTCGCCGTCGGCCAGATGGAGGTCGGCGATGCGCTGGAGCAGCTCGGGCACGCGGGCCCAGCGGGGGGCGAAGTGGATGAGGCGGCCGTAATTCAGGCGTAGGGCGTCGCCCGAGTGGAAGCGGAAGGTCCGGTCCCGGTCGCGCCCGGCCAGGTAGTCCGCCTGGGCCAGGGCGTCCTCCAGCACCGGCTCGAGCTCGAAGCGCCCCGCGAAATGCGCCAGGAGGTAGACGTCCGCGTCGTAGGCCTGGCGGGCGTTGCCGGCGGCCGACTCCAGGCGCGCGATCGCCAGCTGGGCGGTGAGCGCCTCGGGCGTCGCGTGCCATTCGTGCACCAGATCGTCGTAGGCCTCCACCGCGTCGTCGCGCTTGCCCTCGCGCTCGAGGCGCGCGGCGTGGAGCAGCTGCTCCTGGGGCGTGTCGCAGGCGGGGTTGTGCCAGAACCACGAGGGCTTCTTGAGGTCCACGTCGGTGACCTCGTCGTAGAAGCGCAGCTCGGCGGGCGTCTGGCCGAAGCGCGAGTAATCCTGGTACTGGGCGCCGGCCAGGGCGGCGCACAGCGCGGCGGCCAACGCGAGGGCGTGTCGTTTCATGCCGCCATTATAGCAAATATCGGCCGATCGGCCGATGTGCTATAATGGGGGGGCAAGCACTTCCAGGAAAGGAGTCGAGAATGCGCGTTCTGATGATCGGAGCCGGCGGCGTCGGCGGAGTGGTGGCCCACAAGCTGGCGCAGGTGCCGGAGGTTTTCACGGACATCCTGTTGGCCTCGCGGACGAAGGCGCGGGTGGACGCGTTGGCGGCGGAGCTGCCGCGGCCGGTGGAGACGGCGCAGGTGGACGCGGACGACGTGCCGGCGCTGACGGCGCTGATCCGCGGCTTCCGGCCGGATCTGGTGATGAACATCGCCCTGCCCTATCAGGACCTGCACATCATGGACGCGTGCCTGGAGGCGGGGTGCGACTATCTGGACACGGCGAACTACGAGCCGCCGGAGGTGGCGAAGTTCGAGTACAAGTGGCAGTGGGCGTATGACGGGCGCTTCCGCGAGAAGGGGCTGATGGCGCTCCTGGGCTCGGGCTTCGACCCGGGCGTGAGCTCGGTCTTCTGCACGTACGTCCGCAAGCATTACATCCCCGAGGTGCGGGAGATCGACATCATCGACTGCAACGCGGGCAGCAACGGCCACCCCTTCGCCACCAACTTCAACCCCGAGATCAACATCCGCGAGGTCTCCGCCAAGGGCCGCTACTGGGTCAGGGGCCGGGGCTTCGTGGAGACGGAGCCGCTGGCGGTGCGCGAGCCCTTCGCGATGCCCGAGGGCCTGGGCACGCTGAACACCTACCTCATGTACCACGAGGAGCTGGAGTCGCTGGCCAGGCACATCCCCGGCCTGGAGCGCGCGCGCTTCTGGATGAGCTTCTCCGACAATTACCTCAAGCACCTGGAGGTCCTGAAAAACGTGGGCATGACGCGCATCGACCCGGTGACGTTCCAGGGCCGCGAGATCGTCCCCATCCAGTTCCTCAAGGCCCTCCTGCCCGACCCCGCCACCCTCGGCCCCGTGACCGTGGGCAAGACCTGCATCGGCTGCCAGGTGCGCGGCCTGGGCTTCGACGGCAAGCCCAAGACCGTCTACGTCTACAACATCTGCGACCACCAGGCGTGCTACCGCGAGGTCCGATCTCAGGCCATCAGCTACACCACCGGCGTGCCCGCCATGATCGGCGCCAAGATGATGCTCACCGGCAAATGGCGCGGACAGGGCGTCTTCAACATGGAGCAGTTCGACCCCGACCCCTTCATGGAGGACCTCCCGAAATACGGCCTCCCCTGGAAGGTCATCGAGGGCGAGGTCTTCCGCCATGACTGACCTCCGCGCCGCCAAGGAGGCCTCGCGCGCCATCGGCCTGCTGGGCGACGCCGCGCGCCGCGCCCTGCTCCGCGCCGTCGCCGCGGCCCTCCGCGCCCAGGCCCCCGCCCTCCTGGCCGCCAACGCCGAGGACGTCGCCGCACTCCCCGCGGGCGACGCCTTCCGCGACCGCCTCCTCCTCACCCCCGACCGCGTCGAGGCCATGGCCGCCGGCGCCGAGGCCGTCGCCGCCCTGCCCGACAACCTCTGGCAGACCCTCGAGGAGCGGACGATGCCCAGCGGCATCCACCTGCGCCGCGTGCGCGTGCCCCTCGGCGTCGTGGCCTGCATCTACGAGGCCCGCCCCAACGTGACGGTGGACGTGGCGTGCCTCTGCCTGCGCACCGGCAACGCCGCCCTCCTCAAAGGCGGCAAGGAGGCCGCCCGCACCAACGCCGCCCTCGGCGCCCTCCTCGCCGCCTGCCTCCGCGACGCGGGGCTCCCCGAGGCGGCCGTCACCCTCCTGCCCCCCACGCACGAGGCCGCCGACGCGCTCATGGCCGCCGAGGGCCTGGTGGACGTGCTCATCCCGCGCGGCTCCGCGCGCCTCATCCGCGCCGTCCGCGAGAAGGCCCGCGTGCCCGTCATCGAGACCGGCGCCGGCGTCTGCCACGTCTACGTCCACGCCGACGCCGACCTCGCCCTCGCCGCGCGGGTCGTCGCCAACGCCAAGACCCGCCGCGTCTCCGTCTGCAACGCCCTCGACTGCCTCCTCGTCCACCGCGCCTTGCGGGACCGGCTGGAGGAGCTCCTCGCCCCCTGCCGCGCCAAGGGCGTGGGCATCCACGGGGAGCCGGGCGACTGGGGGCGCGAGTGGCTCTCGATGAACCTCTCCGTGCGCGTGGTCGACGGGCTCGACGCCGCGCTCGCGCACATCGCCCGCTACGGCTCCGGCCACAGCGAGGCGATCGTGACGCGGAGCCCCGAGGCCGCCGAGCGCTTCCGGCGCGAGGTCGACGCCGCGTGCGTCTACGTGAACACCCCCACCTCCTTCACCGACGGCGGCGAGTTCGGCCTCGGCGCGGAGATCGGCATCTCCACCCAGAAGCTCCACGCCCGCGGCCCCATGGGCCTCGACGCCCTCACCACCCACAAGTGGCTCATCGACAGCCAGGGAGCCCTCCGCCCATGAGCGGCCCCAGGCCCCCCCAGGCCGCCGAGCTGGCCGCGCGCAAGGCCGCCCTCCGCGCCACCATGAGGGCCGCCCGCGCGCGGGCCGCCGTCGCGTTCGACGCCAAGGCCTTCGCCGGCCACGCCGAGACCGTCTGCGCCTATCTGCGGGCGAGCTTGGAGGCGTGCAGCGGCGGCGCCATCGCCACCTATCTCAGCGTGGGCGCGGAGTTCCCCACCGGCCTGCTGAACGCCCGGCTCCGGGCCGAGGGCATCCCGCTCCGCGTCCCCTGCTGGGACCCCGCGCGCGAGGCCTACTTCTGGGGCGGGCTGACGGACGCCCTCATCCCCGGCCCCCACGGCATCCCCCAGCCCCGCGACCCCGCCCCGGCCGACGAGGCCGGGATCGCGATCGCGCTCGTCCCCGGGCTGGCCTTCGCCCCCCTCCCCGACGGCTCCCGCTTCGCGCGCCTGGGCCACGGCGGCGGCGTCTACGACCGCCTCCTCGCGCGCCTGGGGGAGGCCAACCCCATGTCGCGGGCTATCGGCCTCTGCTTCGACGCCCAGATTGTGGGGAGCCTCCCCCGCGGCGGGCACGATCGCGACGTCGGGCAACTCATCACCGAGGACGCCTTCGGCCAAGGCGATCCCATCCTGGAAGGCCTTGCCGCGGGCGGGCGCGCCATCCGCCTCCGCCACGCGCCCTGACCCGCCGCCAATACAGGAGCACAGCCCCATGAGCAACCACCCCGCCATCGCCGTCGTCGGCGCCGGGCACGCCGGCGTCGAGGCCGCCTTCGCCCTCGCCAAGGGCGGCGCCAAGGTCACCCTCTTCTCCGACGAGCCCTGCCTGCCCTACTTCCGCCCCCGCCTCATCGCCGTCGCCTTCGGCCAGGCCGAGCCCGACGCCATCGCCATCAAGCCCCGAAAGGCCTACGCCGAGGCCGGCATCGACCTCCGCCACGAGGCCGCCACCGCCCTCGACCCCGCCGCCCGCACGGTCAACGGCCGCGCCTACGACGCCCTCGTCCTCGCCACCGGCTCCCATGCCTTCGTCCCCCCCTTCCAAGGCCATGCCGCCCGCGTCCACACCCTCTGGACCCTCGCCGACGCGCTCAGGCTCCGCGGCCTCCATGCCCCTGGCAAGGCGCTGACCGTCATCGGCGGCGGCGTCCTCGGCATCGAGGCCGCCCTCCGCGCCGCCGAGGCCGGCCTCCGCGCCACCATCGTCGAAGCCGCCGCCGGGCTGGCCTCCGGCTCCCTCGGCGCCGCCGAGGCCACCCTGCGCCGCGCCATCGAGGCCAAAGGCATCGCCATCCACACCGGCAGCGGCGTCGCGGAAATCCTGCCCGACGGCATCCGCCTCGCCGACGGCCGGACAATCGCCGACGACCTCCTCCTCTGCTCCGCCGGAGCCCGCCCCAACGGCATCCCCGGGCACGAAGACTATCTCGTCACCCGCGGGGACCTGAACGTCGCCCCCATCCCCGCCGTCTACGCCGCCGGGGACGTCGCCCTGACCCCACGCGCCGAAAACGCCCAGCCCTACACGCCCCCCCGCTCCGTCCGCCGCGCCCAGCTCATGGGCAGGCTGCTCGGCGAGAGCCTCCTCTCCGCCCACGCCGGCCACGGCACCCTCCGCTGGTCCGAACCCATCCTCCCCCAACTCATGAAAGTCGGCGACGTGGAGCTCCACACCCTCGGCGACCTCCGCTCCGCAGACCTGCAGGAACGCCGCGTGGACGATGGCGCCGACCCCCGCGTCTGGAAATCCGTCCTCTGGCGCGGCGACCTCCCCGTCGGCCTCCGCTGGGTCGGCACCCGCGCAGGCTTCGCCGATTGGGAAAAACGCGTCTGCGAAAGCCTTGCGGAACCGTCCCCATGACCACCCCCCTCCCGACGCCCCCCATCCATCGCGGGCCACACCCCTCGATGGCGCCGGGCCACGCCCCCCGCCCGGCCGGGGCGGAGCCCTTCGCGATCCGTTTCCTCGGCACCGGCACCTCCACGGGCGTGCCGCTCATCGGATGCGTGTGCGACACCTGCCGGAGCGACGACCCGCGCGACAGGCGTCTGCGCGCCTCCGCGGCCGTCACCCTCGGCGGGCGCACGCTGATCCTCGACACGGGGCCCGACTTCCGGGCGCAGTGCCTGGCGTGGGGCGTCTCGCGCGTGGACGCCGTCTTCATCACCCACCTGCACGCCGACCACATCTTCGGCTTCGACGACATCCGCCGCTTCAACACCCTCCAGCACAACGCCGTCATCCCCTGCCACGCGGGCCCCGAGACCCTCGCCGGGATGCGGCGCGTCTTCCCCTACATCTCCAACACCCGGAACGCCCAGGGCCTCTACCGCCCGCTCATCGACTTCGTCCCCGCCACCGGCCCCTTCGAGGCCCTCGGCGCGCGCCTCACCCCCCTGCCCGTCATCCATGGCGGCATCGAGACCAACGGCCTGCGCGTCGACTTCCAAGGCCGCTCCCTCGCCTACATCCCCGACGTCCACGAGATCCCCGAGGCCACCCTCGCCCGCCTGCGCGGCCTCGACCTGCTCGTCCTCAACCTCCTGCGTGAGCGCGACCACCCCACCCACCTCACCCTCTCCCGCGCCGTCGCCTACGCCAAGGCCATCGGCGCGGCGCGCACGCGCTTCACCCACCTCTCGCACGACATCCCCCACGCCCAGCTCGCCGCCCACCTCGCCCAGGCCGACCCCTCCTTCGCCCCCGCCCACGACGGCCTCCTCCTCACCCTCTGACCCCAAACCCTAAGGGGGCCGCTCCCGAAGTCGGGAGGGTTCGGGGCGAAACCCTAGGGGGTCCGGGGTCAGACCCCCTAGGGTCCGGCCCGCCCGATGCCTACGGCGGGACGCAGGGGCGCGCCGGGGTGGGGGAGGCTTGCGCGGGGCCGAGGCATTGCGCTATACTCCCTGATACCGTGTTTTCCCCTTTCTGAAAGGACATCGTTATGCCGATCGTTGACGTGAAGCCGGCCTCCGCGTGCCGCTGGGACATCGTTTCGCTGGGCGAGGTCATGCTCCGCCTGGATCCGGGCGAGGGGCGCATCCACACCACGCGCCAGTTCGCCGTCTGGGAGGGCGGCGGCGAGTACAACGTCGCCCGCGGCCTGCGCCGCTGCTTCGGCAAGCGCGCCTCCGTCGTCACCGCCCTGGCCGACAACCCCGTCGGCCGACTGGTGGAGGACTTCATCCTCCAGGGCGGCGTCGACGCCTCGCACATCCGCTGGATGCCCTATGACGGCATCGGCTGGAACGTCCGCAACGGCCTCAACTTCACCGAGCGCGGCTTCGGCGTGCGCGGCGCCCGCGGCTGCTCCGACCGCGGCCACACCGCCGTCGCCGCCCTCCACGCCGGCGACGTCGACTGGGACGCGCTCTTCGGCGGCGAGGGCGTGCGCTGGTTCCACACCGGCGGCATCTTCGCGGGCCTCTCGGGCACCACCCCCGAGGTCACCATCGAGGCCCTCAAGGCCGCCAAGCGCCACGGCGTCGTCACCTCCTACGACCTCAACTACCGCCCCTCCCTCTGGAAGAGCAACGGCGGCCAGGAGCACGCCCGTGCCGTCAACCAGGAGATCGCCCAGTACGTGGACGTCATGATCGGCAACGAGGAGGACTTCACCGCCGCCCTCGGCCTCGAGGTGCCCGGCGTGGACAAGAACCTCACCGCCCTGCCCATCGAGGGCTTCAAGCGTATGATCGGCGAGGCCGTCAAGGCCTACCCCAACTTCAAGGTCGTCGCCACCACCCTGCGCGCCGTCAAGACCGCCACCGTCAACGACTGGGGCGCCATCTGCTGGGCCGACGGCCGCTTCCATGAGGCCACCCACCGCCCCGGCCTCGAGATCCTCGACCGCGTGGGCGGCGGCGACAGCTTCGCCTCCGGCCTCATCTACGGCCTCATGGAGAAAGGCTCCGCCCAGGCCGCCGTGGAATACGGCGCGGCCCACGGCGCCCTCGCCATGACCACCCCCGGCGACACCTCGATGGCCACCCTCGCCGAGGTCGAGAAACTGGTCGGCGGCGGCTCCGCCCGCGTCGACCGCTGAGCATCGCGAAAGGAAGGCCCCCCATGAAGCAAGGTTGGCGTTGGTTCGGCACGCAGGATGCCATCTCCCTCAGGGAAATCCGACAGGCGGGCGTCACCGACGTGGTGACCGCCCTCTACGAGCGCAAGTGCGGCGAGGTCTGGCCCGTCGGCGAAATCCGCGCGCGCCAGGCCGAGGTCCGTGCCGCCGGCATGGAATGGAGCGTCGTCGAAAGCGTGCCCGTGCACGAGAGCGTCAAGCTCCGCGCCCCCGGCTTCGAGACCTACGTGGAGAACTACAGGCAGACCCTCCGCAACCTCGCCGAATGCGGCATCAAGGTCGTCTGCTACAACTTCATGCCCATCCTCGACTGGACGCGCAGCCAGCTGGACTACCCCCTGCCCGACGGCTCGACCGTGCTGAACTTCGACGAGACGCAGGTCGCCGCCTTCGACCTCTTCATGCTCCGCCGCCCCGGCGCCGAGGCCACCTACGGCCCCGCGCTCTGCGCCAAGGCCAAGGCGTGGTACGACGCCGCCACCCCCGCCGCGCGCGACGCCGCGGCCAAGGGCATCCTCCTGGGCCTCCCCGGCACCGTCGACGACCTCACCGTCGAGGGCTTCCGCGACCTCCTGCGCGGCTACGCCGCCATCGACGACGCCACGCTCCGCGCCAACCTCTACGCCTTCCTCAACGCCATTGCCCCCACCTGCCAGGAGCTCGGCGTGCGCATGGCCATCCACCCCGACGACCCCCCACGCCCCCTCTTCGGCCTGCCGCGCATCCTCTCCACCGCCGCCGACATTCGCCAGATGTGCCAGGCCGTCCCCTACGACTGCATCGGCCTCACCCTCTGCACCGGCTCCCTCGGCGGCAACCGCGCCAACGACGAGGTCGCCATCTTCCGCGAGTTCGCCCACCGCGTCCACTTCGTCCACTTCCGAAACGTCGTCTACGCCGAGGGCGGCACCTTCCACGAATCCGGCTGCCACCTCACCGGCAAGGTCGACATGCCCCGCCTCATGCGCCTGCTCCTCGACGAGGAGGCCCGCCGCGGCGAGCCGATCGTCGTCCGCCCCGACCACGGCCGCCTCATGGAGATCGACAAGGGCCGCACCTGCTACAGCGGCTACTCCTACGGCGGGCGCCTCGTCGGCCTCGCCGAGCTCCGCGGCCTCGAATACGGCCTCATCCACGGCTCCGACCTCGACGGCAAGGTCTGCGTCGTCACCGGCGCGGCGGGCGTCCTCTGCTCCGTCATGACCGAGGACCTCCTCCGCCACGGCGCCAAGGTCGCCCTCCTCGACCTCCACGGCGACAAGGCCTCCGCCTTCGCCCGGGAGCTCGCCGCCAAAGGCCTCGCCGACACCCTCCCCCTCGCCGCCAACGTCCTCGACCGCGCCTCCCTCGAGGCCGCGCGCGACGCCATCCTCGCCAAATGGGGCCGCATCGACATCCTCATCAACGGCGCCGGCGGCAACCACCCCAAAGGCACCTGCCCCGCCGAGCAGATGACCCCCGACGCCAAGCCCGAGGACACCTTCTTCGGCCTCGACATCGAAGGCTTCGAGTTCGTCAACCGCCTCAACTTCATCGGCACCCTCCTCCCCTCCCAGGTCTTCGCCAAGGCCATGCTCCGAGACGGCGGCGCCATCCTCAACATCTCCTCCATGGCCGCCACCCAGCCCCTCACCAAGGTCGCCGCCTACGCCGCCGCCAAGGCCTCCATCGACAACTTCACCCGCTGGCTCGCCACCCACCTCGCCCCCATGGGCATCCGCGTCAACGCCATCGCCCCGGGCTTCTTCATCACCAACCAAAACCGCTTCCTCATGCTCGAGCCCGACGGCAAGACCCTCACCCCCCGCGGCAACAAGGTCATCGCCAAAACCCCCATGCGCAAGTTCGGCCAGCCCGCCGACCTCTGCGGCGCCGTCCGCTACCTCCTCTCCGACGACGCCTCCTTCGTCACCGGCGTCGTCCTCCCCATCGACGGCGGCTTCCTCGCCTACTCCGGCGTCTGACGCGCGCGCGGGTGGCGGCCACCCCGCCACCCGCCATCCCCCCAAAAAAGCCCCCAGCCCCATGCGCCCCTTCATCCACCCCGACTTCCTCCTCGACACCCCCCAGGCCCGCGCCCTCTACCACGACTACGCCGAGCCCTGCCCCATCGTCGACTACCACTGCCACCTCTCCCCCAAGGAGATCGCCGAAAACCGCCCCTTCGCCAACATCACCCGCGCCTGGCTCGGCGGCGACCACTACAAATGGCGCGCCATGCGCACCGTCGGCGTCCCCGAGCGCCTCATCACCGGCGACGCCGACGACCACGCCAAGTTCCTCGCCTGGGCGGCCACCGTCCCCAAACTCCTCCGCAACCCCCTCTACCACTGGACCCACCTCGAGCTCGCCCGCGTCTTCGGCATCGACGACCTCCTCCTCTCCCCCGACACCGCCGAAGAGGTCTGGGCCCGCGCCAACGAACGCCTCGCCCAGCCCGGCATGGGCCCCCGCGACATCCTCCGCCGCCTCCGCGTCGAGCTCGTCTGCACCACCGACGACCCCGACGACGCCCTCGCCGAGCACCGCGCCCAGAACGCCCGCGCCGACGGCCTCACCATGCGCCCCGCCTGGCGCCCCGGCCGCCACCTCGCCCTCCAGGACCTCTCCCGCCCCTTCGACGAGACCCTCGCCCACCTCCGCGCCCGCCACGGCCACTTCCACGCCAACGGCTGCCGCCTCTCCGACTACTCCGTCGAATCCTTCGCCCCCCCCTGCTCCGACGCCCAGGCCGCCGCCATCCACGAGAAAGCCCGCGCCGGCCACACCCCCACCCCCGACGAACGCGCCGCCTACGCCGCCTGGATGCTCGCCTGGCTCGCGCGCCTCGACGCCCAGGCCGGATGGGTCCGCCAGCTCCACATCGGCGCCCTGCGAAACCCCAACGCCGCCATGTTCGCCGCACTCGGCCCCGACACCGGCTTCGACGCCATCGCCGACTTCCCCTACGCCCAGCCCCTCGCCGACCACCTCTCCGCCCTCGCCGCCGACGGCGCCCTCCCCCGCACCATCCTCTACAACCTCAACCCCAAGGACACCGTCATGCTCGCCGTCCTCTGCGGCTCCTTCCAGGACGGCACCCCCGGCGGCCGCGTCAACCTCGGCCCCGCCTGGTGGTTCCTCGACCAGATGGACGGCATCGAGGAGAACCTCCGCGCCGTCAGCGCCCTCGGCTGCCTCGCCCAATTCCCCGGCATGCTCACCGACAGCCGCTCCGTCCTCTCCGTCCCCCGCCACGAATACTTCCGCCGCATCCTCTGCCGGATGCTCGGCCGCGACCTGCGCGACGGCACCCTCCCCGACGACCTCCCCGCCGCCGGCGCCCTCGTCCAAGCCATCGCCCACGGCAACGCCGCCGCCCTCTTCGCCTAAAGGAGCCCCGCCATGCAAAACGCCATCGAACGCTTCCGCGCCGCCAAGATCGTCCCCGTCATCGTCCTCGACGCCCCCGACCAGGCCGTCCCCCTCGCCAAGGCCCTCCTCGCCCAAGGCATCACCGCCGCCGAGGTCACCTTCCGCACCCCCGCCGCCGCCGAGGGCATCCGCCGCATCGCCGCCGAGGTCCCCGACATCTTCGTCGGCGCCGGCACCGTCCTCACCGAGGACGAACTCCTCCGCGCCAAGGAGGCCGGCGCCCAATTCGCCGTCGCCCCCGGCCTCGACCCCGCCATCCTCGACAAAGCCTCCGAAATCGGCCTCCCCTTCTGCCCCGGCGTCGCCACCGCCAGCGAGTTCATGGCCGCCGTCCGCCTCGGCTGCGAAATGGTCAAGTTCTTCCCCGCCCGCGACGCCGGCGGCATCCCCGCCCTCAAGAGCATCCTCGCCGCCCTCGGCCACACCGGCGTGCAGGTCATGCCCACCGGCGGCATCACCGAGGCCACCGCCCCCGACTGGCTCGCCATCCCCCAGGTCGTCTGCGTCGGCGGCTCCTGGATGGTCAAGCCCATCCTCGCCTCCCTCTGAGGCTCGCCCCCAAAAAACGGAACGCGCCCCCGAGCCTTTCGGCCAGGGGGCGCGTCTGTGTTTTGCCGGCCACGCCGCCCCGCGGCCTCCCCGTTTTTTGCGGCGGGCAGGCCGCGAAACAACAAAAAGACTTGCTACATCCTGCCCAATATGCTAATTTATCCCCGTATGCTTGAGTTAGCAAAAAGGATTTGTATGCGGTTCGACCCATTCCCGCATGCCGCGTCGCGAGTCGCCGCGGCGCTGTGCGCTTGCGTTTTCGCCTTGATTTTCCAAGGGTGCGGCGACGGCGAGCCCGACCCCTACGCCGCGCTCGACGCCAAGTATCCCGACGGCCGCCCCGCCATCACCCCCGCCGCCGAGCGCCTCGACGACCCCGCCTACCGCGAGAAAATCGCCCAAGGCGCCGCCGCCGTCGCCAAGCTCGACGCCGCCTACCGCGACGCCCAGGCCAAGACCGCCCGCTTCCGCGAGACCATCCGCGCCGCCCTCGCCAAGCGCATGGGCAAGGAGCCCACCCCCGAGATCCTCGAGCATGAGCTCGCCAAAAACGCCCACCATCGCGCACTCGCCCAAGCCGAGGCCGACGCCAAGGCCGCCCTCGACGCCGCCCGCGCCGCCAACATCGCCGCCATCCGCGAGAAAATGTGGGCCGCCGCCAAGGATTACGACGCCATGAAGGCGCAGGCCGACGCCGCCGCACAGGCCGCCGGCCAAGCGCCCCGCCAGGCCACCGCCGACCCCCCCCCCCCGCCCGCCCTCGCCCAGCGCCAGGCCCAGACCCCCGCCGCGGCGCCCGCGAAAACGCCGGCGCCGACCCTCCGGCAACTCTCCGAGACCACGGGGATCCCCGTGGCGACAACCCCCGAACCCGGGTCCCAGACCCGCTAACCCCTCTCCCTTGAGAACCCTCCCCACGAGGCAAACGGTATGAAGACAAAACAAACGTTGATCGCGTTGACCGCGACGCTCAGCCTGTTCTGCGCGGGACAGGCCTGGTCGCAGAGCTCCAACGACACGCACATGAACGCGCTGCGCATCGACAGCATCACCAAAGGCCTGGTGAGCAACTCGACGCAGACGCCGGCGACCGCGGGCACGCAGATTTACTTCGACGTGACCTTCACCGACACCTTTGCCACCACCAGTCAGCGCTGGTCCATCACCGGCTCGAACCTCATCGGCACGGAGATCTCCGCCGGAGGCCGCCCCTACCTCCAGCTGAACGTCCCTCTCCGCGGCACCAGCTCCAAGGTCGGCACCAGCCTCGTCGCCAACGAGCCCGCCAGCGAGGTCACCGACACCGCCGTCGCCTACTACGTCGGCGCGGGCACCACCGCCACCGGCTCCCTCCGCTTCGTCTACACCGTCCGCCCCGGCGACATGGTCGACGACATCACCTGGATCGCCGATGGCGACGGCAACCCCGCTTTCGGCGGCAAGATCGACGCCATCGAGCTCACCACCCAGACGAGCGGCGCGGGCTCCACCACCCAGGTCAACCTCTCCAACGCCGCCCTCCAGGCCAAGGACGGCGGCATCACCACGAACGACGACCTGACGCTCCCCGTCTTCGGCTACACTCTCTCCATCGGCGACGCCGGTACCGGTGACTACAACGTCAACCAGCTCTACCAAGGCCTCGTCCCCGTCACCCTCACCACCGAGGGCAACGCCGCCGCCTCCACCTTCGTCAACGCCACCTCCTGCTACCTCTGGGTTGAGAAGCTCGACAACGGCACCTGGAAGCAGGTCCCCGCCGGCGTCACCCTCATGCGCGGCGCCAACACCCAAATCAAGGAAGGCACCTACAACGGCGCCCTCCAGACCTCCTTCGCCGAAGGCTACGCCGCCCGCGCCGACGTGCCCAACGCCGCCACCTACACCGCCCAGACCTTCTTCGTCAACATCCCCGTCTCCACCGCCCTCGCCGCCGGCGACACCGTCCGCCTCTGCTACGGCGTCCCCTCCACCAACACCGCCAACGCCCACGTCTACGGCTACTACCAGACCAAGCTGCTGGCGAACCCCGCGCAGACCCGCCCCGGCATCGGCAGCTACTCCCTCGCCTCCAGCGAGTCCGTCGTGGAAGGCTTCACCCTTCCCGACGCCTCCCAGCTCTCCAGCGCCTACGTTGCCCTCGCCGGCAAGACCATCTCCGCCACCAACGGCGTGACCATCAACGCCGCCGCCGGCGAGCAGGTCCTCGTCCAGATCGCCAAGGACAACATCTCCGCCTACGGCGACTACGGCACCCTCTATGCCGCCATCGAGCAGATCTCCGCCTCCTCCAAGTGCTCCTTCAGCCAGTATTACATCCCCCTCGACCCCTCCAAAGGCGACTATTACTCGCTGAACCTCAACATCAACGCCAACGTCAACACCGACACCGAGACCTATTACCGCGTCGTCATCCCGCAGTTGGAGGATCCCGCCGCCGACTCCTTCACCATCGACGAGCCCCTCTACATCCGCGTCAAGGCCTCCCCCAAGCGTGAGACCATCACCATCGTTGCCGAGGACGATGTCACCTCCGGCACCGAATATTACACCCCTGTCCCCGTCTATGAGAATGACGAAGTTCCCGCCGGCGCCGCCACCGTCCTCAAATACACCCTCTCTGTCGAGAACGTCGAGCCGACCCGCCGTTACTTCACCATCTATCCCGTCGCCTCCGACGGCGTGACCCGCATCCCCTCCACCGCCACCTACTCCGACGGTTCCCACGACGCGGGCACCCGCGTCCACGACCTCATCAGGCAGTACGCCACCCTCCAGGCCCAGGGCGGCCAGCCCCTCGCCACCGCTGGCGCCGAGCTCACCGTCACCCTCCCTGCCAACCAGACCAGCGTCAACTTCTACGTCGCGATGGTCAACGACTTCCCCTCCAACTACCTCTCCGGGCAGTTCCAGGTCGACGGCCGGACCTACACCGTCCCGAGGACCCCCACCTTCATCGCCAAGGCCTCCGACAGCCAGGGCAACATCACCGGCACCAACGATGAGTGCATCACGGTCTGCGCCCCGCAGGTCAGCAACCGCGCCCCCACCATCACCGCCACCAACCCGCCCAACTCCGGCTCCGTCAACACCGCCCTCCACTTCACCTTCGGCGTCGCCGACGTCGCCACCGACTGGCTCGTCGTCACCATCAACTACGGCGACGGCTCCTCCGACACCAAGCTCTACGTCGACCAACCCGCCATGCGCCAGATCATGGGCACGGCGACGTGGGAGGCCCGCCTGCAGACCCTCATCAACCGCTACGGCCTCAACGTGGATGAGGATGTCTTCGAGCGCACTCCCGGCGGCTCCGAGACCGTCGACTTCGAGCACACCTACACCGACGGCCGCGAAATCACCTGGAACCTCTCCGTCATCGACTCCAACAACGCCCAGACCAACACCCGCGGCACCTTCACCCTCACCACCTCCCAGACCTTCACCTTCTACACCTACCTCGACTCCGCCGCGCCCGCCGCAGGCTACGTCGTCTGGGGTGCCGATGACGGCGACGCCGGCGAGGACGGCTGGTCCTTCGGCTACAACTACACCTACAACGCCCTCCCCAAGACCGGCGGCTCCTCCACCGTCACCGTCCGCGCCATCCCCTTCGCCGCCGGCGACGGAACGCCCGCGAATTACGTCGGCGTCAGCGCCACCAAGGACTCCTTCTTCTATAAGTGGGGCGCCACCAGCCAAGCCTACGCCGGCCTCCTCCCCGAGGGCAACTACCTCTACGCCTCCACCGTCACCATCAACCGCGCCTTCGTCTCCGGCGGCGGCGAGGCCCAGTCCTTCGAGGATTGGGAGGACATCATCCTCGAGGCCCAGTTCGCCGCGGAATACCTCCCCGGCGACGCCGAGACCGCCTACACCACCAACGCCGCCGTGCCCTATCTCCGCAATCTCGGCGACCGCAACCAGGACGGCGTGCCCGACGGCTGGCTCCTCAGCGCCCTCGGCGAGGGCGACGAGGCCCGCGGCCTCATGGAAGGCCGCTCCCAGGCCAACACCGCCGTCGAAGGCGACAACATCGCCAACGCCGGCTGGGGCTCCGGCGACACCGCCTACGCCCTGACCAACGCCAATCGCAACAACCACCTCGCCTACAGCGACAACACCGACGCCAACGTCGCCGTCGGCCCTGGTGCCGCCTCCGGCGCGGCCTTCGGCTACAAACTCCGCGTCCGCGGCCGCGACGACGCCCTCAACGCCGCCGACGGCGAGGGCAACTGGCTCTCCATCCCCGCCTGGGTCGTCCTCGTCCGTCCCGAGGTGCGCCTGGAGAGCGGCGATTACGCCGTCTCCGTCACGGGTTGGAACCAGATCCGTCTGGCCTCCGCGCCCTACGCCAACACCGCGTTCACCGCCAACCACAAGATCGCCTACTCCACCACCGGCACCGGCGATTGGCGCTATGTCGTCGACGCCAACGGTAACGTGGTCAACGGCAACAACAACGCCTACCACGCCAACCGCGTCCTTGTGAACGTCAACACGGCGAGCCCCGACTACGAGCAGTTCAAGCTCGAATACGACGCGTGGACCCCCGACAATGGCGAGACCGTCCACAACGCCATCTTCCCCTTCACCGACGGCGCCGCCGATGACGCCGCCATGACGGGCAACGTCGACACTTGGACCGGCGCTGAGTACAACGGCACCTATTACTTCGTCGATGCCCGCGTCCCCAACGGCATCCTCCTCGACGAGCCCTTCTACACCGACGACGGCCACCGCCGCAACGGCGCGCTGGAGCCCCGCCTCACCAGCTGGCTCGCCCGTTTCCCCAACCTCAGCTCCAATGACCAGGACGGCGACGGCCTGCCCAACGGCATCGAGTACTACTTCTGGTACTACGCCTCCCGCCTCGCTTGGGCCTCCGTCTACACCGATGGTGAGCACACCCAGGTCAACCGCGCCCTCTGGCCCGCCGTCGACCTGCGTAACCGCACCGCCAACAACCGCGGCGAGGCCTTCACTATCGGCCGCCGTTACAACAACGGCTACGACCCCGACGACGCCACCCGCTCTTCCTACAACGACGCGAACGGCGACCACGGCCGCGGCAACTTCTGGACCGTCCTCGAGGCCGCCGACGTCATCGACCTCTTCAACCCGCTCGTCGCCGGTGACCGCAACGCCGACTCCGACAACGACGGCCTCTCCAACGTCGAGGAAATCGCCGCCGGCACCAACCCGCTCGACTGCGACACCGACAACGACTGGATGGTCGATGGCTGGGAGGTCGCCTTCGGGCTCGATCCCCTCAACCTCAATCCCCAGCACGGCATCCCCGACAACAACGACGCCCAGCTCAACCCCGACAATGACTTCTTCGCCATTGCCCTGCTGACGCCCTATTCCGACTACCACCACCTCTTCAAGGTCAGCACCGTCTCGAACGGCGCCGACGTCACCAACCTCTATTACGACTACGAGGCCGGCACCTTCCATCGCGTCCTGCGGCCAACCATGCAGGAGATTGACCTCACCTCGCTCACGACGGAGAATCTCACCGTCGCCAACGACGTCGACATCGACGACGTGACCGCGTGGGCGAACGAGCCCGCCATCTTCGTCGAGGTCCCGCAGGTCCCCGTCCGGGTCCGCGACTTCGCCGTCTACCAGGCCCTTGGCTTCAACCCGCTCACCGGCTGGTTCGACGGCAAGCGCCCGATCATCCCCGACACCGAGAAGTTCGGCAACCTCGACGCCGTGAACACCGCGGCCTTCACCAACCTCGAGGAGTTCAACTCCGCCGTCAAGCGCGCCGGCGGCTTACCCATTGATGGCAACAATGGCAACAATGTCATCGCCCTTTCCTCCGACCCGCAGAAGGCCGACACCAACGACGACGGCATCCCCGACGGTTGGGCCGCCTATGTCGGTATGCGCCCGTACCAGGTGCCGAACATCCCGCAGGACGGCACCCGTGACTGGGACGCCGACGGCCTGACCGCCGCCGAGGAGTTCCAGTGCCGCGTCGCCAACCTCCTCGCCGCGGCCGCGCCCAACGGCCTGGGCTTCCCCGACTCGCTCATCAACGCCCGCTACGACCTCGTCCAGGGCGGCTGGGCCAACAAGATCCTGCCCACCGACCCGTGGAACGTCGACACCGACCTCGACGGCATCTTCGACGGTTCCGAGGGCTCCGCCTCCTACCTCTACGGCACGCCCACCGACGCCTCTTGGGTCGGCGGCGGCTGCAACCCCAACAGCATGGACACCGACAGCGACGGCATGCCCGATGGCTGGGAGTACCGCTACGGCCTCGCCTCTACCCTCGGGACCACCATGCCCGAGGAGGACGCCAACCTCGATCCCGACGAGCAGCCCAACTACGAGACCGCCGACGGCACCTACGTCATCCCCACCGGTGCGCCCGATCCCACCACCGCCTCCGACTGGGGCCGTGACTACGACCAGGACGGTCTGCCCAACTATCAGGAGTACCTCACCGGCATCCTGCGCCACCTCCGCTACGATCTCGGTCCCGATGCCGCCCGCCTCTACAAGGACATCCCCGGCATCCTCCAGGCCGCCGGCGAAGGCGCCGGGATGGCGTATATGTGGAAGCAGATCCCCGATGTCTACAACATCCTCGAGGATTTGGCCAACCCCTCCTCCGTCCCCTCCGTCGATTACTACATGGACGCCGCGGAAGAGCGCGTGATGGTGCACCCGCTCCTCCAGTCCATCGCCTCCGGCCACATGGACGCCGCCATCATCGGCGGTCCCGTCGGGGACCTTGAGGCCTCCCAGGCCGAGTACCTCAAGCCGGCCATCGTCGCCGCCTTCAACCGGATCTGGAACGTCTCCATCTTCTTCCCCACCGAGGCGCAGACCGCCAACTACGCCCTCAACCCGCTCCCCGCCACCCTCATGTCGGCGAACGATGATGATGGCACGATCGGCTACTCCCGCCAGTACCTCACCTACCTGGCCGTTCAGAACCTCCAGCGCGCCATCGGCGAGCTCGACGTCGCCTACCAGCGCCTCCAGGCCGGCCTCGGCGACAACCCGCTCCTCCTCAACAGCGCCTACGCCGGCGACACCGCGCGTAGCCAGCGGCAGGTCCTGGCCCTCATCTGGCGCATCGACCAGCTGATCGAGCGCCTCACCGATGGCGATGCCGCCACCGACCAGACCGTCCTCAAGGAGATCCTCACCGGTCAGGGCAAGACCCTCTGGGAGGCCCGCAAGGCCCAGATCCTCGCCTACATGGCCGACGCCCTCGCTATCGACGAGGACCCCGCCTACACCGCGATGGCCGATGAGACCCCCGCCTACTCCGGCACGAGCGGCCTGACCTTCGACGGGGAGACCGATGCCTCCGCCTACGAGGAGACCCTCTACACGGCCCTCTCCGACGCGGACACCCCGCTCAACCCGCTCCTGGCCTCGCAGTATCGCGCGGCGATCCGCGGCTACAACGGCGGTGTCTGGGTCGAGGGCAACGAGACCTACCTCGCGAACATCGGCTATCACCTGCCGCTCCAGCCCTTCGGCGCCCTCCGCAGGAATTTCCTTGCCCTCGGCGCCCCCGTCCAGGATGTCCGCACCCTCGGCACCTACCTGCCGCAGGTCTCCACGCTCCGCGACTTCTTCATGACCACCAGCCCGCTCGTGGCCGACACCGACGCCGACGGTCTGGACGATTACTGGGAAGTCTTCCACGGCCTCAACCCGTTGCTGGGCGACTACGCCAACAGCTCCTCCAGCGCGGGCACCGACACCACCGGCCGCGGCAGCTTCGTCATCGACAAGGTCGGCGTCATCTACACGCTCGGCAACACCGACGGCTCCGGCGGCGCCTTCCGCTCCTTCGATTCCGCGGTCGTGCAGCTGCCCTCGCCCACGGGTGTCAACTCCTTCAACAACCCCGCCCTCGAGCTCGGGAGCGTCACGGGCTATGACTACTACAGCTACCCGTGGCTGGCCGGCGTGCCCTTCGCCGACCCCGACGGCGACGGCCTCACCAACGTCGAGGAGTCCGTCAATCCCACCGGCGCCGTCTCCCGCTACGGCACGGATCCCTCGTCGCTGTGGATGACCGACCCGGACAACGCCAACTCCTTCGTCACCCGTTTCTACACCCGTCTGAACGCCAACGTCTCCACGCCGGTCGTCCTCGAAGGCGCGCTCGGCGGCGGCGAGACGACGGTCTTCCCGACCCTCTACATGCCGACCACGGGCTTCGACTACGTCGTGCGGATCATCCCCGCCTCCGCGCCCGCCGGCAGCACGGCCTCCGTCCTCCCCTACGAGATCAACGAGGGCTTCGACACCGACGGCGACGGCATCAGCGACCGCGTGGAGCTCGTCTCCACCACCAGCGCCCGCGGCGACCCGCAGACGCTCCGCACGCCTGACCGTCAGCAGGCGGCCTACTTCGGCGGCGCCGGCGTGATGCAGAGCCATGCCGACACGCAGTTTGGGCCCACCTCCCTCGAGACCTTCACCATCGAGTGCTGGGTCAATCCCGATGCCGACCAGACCGCCGACACCGTGATCCTCGTGGATCGTCCGTGGCGCTTCAACGTGCTGGGCGACACCCTGGGCGCCATCCGCCACAACTTCCGCCTCGGCCTCAAGGTCAAGGAGGACGGCACCTTCGCGCCCTTCGCCAGCTACACCGGCATGGGCACCTCCGCGCCCGGCTCCGCCGACACGCCCGCCGGCGAGCCCACCGTCACCGCCGGCGCCACCATCAAGGCCGGCGAGTGGAGCCATCTGGCCGCCACCTACGACGGTTCCCGCCTGGCGATTTACATCAACGGCACGGAAATCGCCGCCCTGGCCTCCGGCCTCATCCCCGCCAACGGCGTCATCTCCGTGAAGAACGACCTCTCCGGCGGCGTCCAGCGCTACACCTACCGCCAGGCCCCCATCCTGGTCGGCGCCGGCCCGACCACCGAGGCGTGGATCCCCGATTGGGACCCCGAGCTGGGCGACTTCGACCTGGAGCAGGGCTTCGACGACATCTACGCCAACGCCTACAAGGGCTTCATCGACGAGGTCCGCATCTGGAACGGCGCCCGCTCCGCCGCCCAGATCTCCTCCAACCGCTCGAAGACCTTCACCCAGACCGACCTCCTCGAGCAGCGCTACAACGCCTTCCTGGCCCGTTACAGCGGCGGCGGCCACTACGCCAGCAACGTCCCCGCCGAGCTCGTGGCCATGTACACCTTCAACGACCTCCTCTCCGGCTCCACCCGCGAGGAAGGCGATGAAGGCACGCTCGTCGCCGAGGACACGCCTTGGGAGACCTATCCCGGCGAGAAGCTCATCGGCGGCGACACCACCCCCGGCTCCTTCCTCTACCGCCGCAAAGGCCTGCAGGAGACCCTCGCCGCCCCCGGCACGCCGCTCATCAACGCGCACACCATGCCCACCGCCGAGGAGATCTACACCTCCTACTACGCCCTCACGATGCCTGAGAAGCTCCTCAGCACCAAGTACACCGAGGCCGAGTACGTCCCGATGGCGCACAGCACCGTCAGCCATCTGCCGGTGGCCGACGTCGAGCGCGCCTACTCCAACCTCCTCGTCCCGCTGAGCAGCGACGCCGGCGAGCCGCGCCTCCGCGCCCCCTCCGGCAACGTGCGCAACCTCAAGGCCGCGGACTCCGAGTACTGGACGCCCTACGCCGCCGGCACGAACGTCTCCGCCACCCCCACCTACAACGTCAAGACCGAGGGCAACCCCTACGGCTACGCCTACTTCGCCACGGCGAGGTTCGACCAGCCCGCCTACCGCGTCCGCGGCGCCTACAGCACCTGGGTCGCCCCCGACCTGATGCTCTACGGCGACGCCTTCGCGAAGTACTCCACCAACGGCTGGTGGACCGGCCCGAGCACCGACCCCTCCGGCGCCGAGGAGGACGACGAGAAGCCCGGCACCGGCGAAGGCGAGGGCATGGGCTGGTTCGAGCACACCGGCGACGCCGCCGACAACCTCGCCGACCAGGAATACTCCGAGGGCGGCAAGTGGCTCCAGGACCACGTCTCCGGCGGCTCCACCGTCGACAGCGACGGCGACCTGATGCCCAACTGGTGGGAAAGCTACTACGGCCTCGACCCGAACGACCCCGAGGGCGACAACGGCCCGCACGGCGACCCCGACGGCGACTTCCTGACGAACTACGCCGAGTACCTCGCCAGCTCCGACCCCGGCATGTACTCCACCGCCGGCAACGGCATCCCCGACTACCAGATCCCGATCTGGGCCCGTCGCGGCCGCCCGACCTTCGGCCTCCTCTACACCGACAATGACTTCATGGAGGATCATTGGGAGGCCGCCAACCGTTCCGAGTACCTCAGCGTCGACGTCCACGACGCCGAGAAGGACCCTGACGGCGACGGCTGGAGCAACTGGGCCGAGGTGCGCGCCAACTTCCGCACCGGCAACCACTCCACCAACCCCAACTACCGCGAGAGCATCTCGCAGGCCGGCAACCTGGCGCCCGAGCACCCGACCCCCGCGCTCCGCCTTACGATCGATTTCTTCGGCAACCAGGATGTCTACACCAACGCGACGGAAGGCGCCCAGCTCGTGGTCCACTCCTACACCGCCACGAACAACAACTCCGCGCCGGACGCGACCTTCTTCCTCCCGCTCGCGACCTCCGCGTCCGAGGCCGCCCAGGGTGCGACCCTCTCCCAGGAGATCGGAAACTGGCGCTTCGGCACCCTCTCCGGTTACCTGCACATGGGCAACATCGTCCCCGGCTCCCTGAAGTTCACCTTCCAGCGGTACACCAACAACACTGCCACCGAGACCGAGGGCGGCTCCTCGACCAACCAGGAGTACGTCTTCTGGGAGGTCCTCGCCGACACCGTCACCTCCGGCGACGTCGCCCGCCTCTACACCAAGCAGTACCTCTACGTCCCGACCGTCGACGAGGCGACCGGCGCGGTCTCCTACACGACCACCGAGGAGGAGATCGATCTCGGCACCGTGAACTACCGCACGGGCTACTACGAGATGACCTTCGCGACGGACGACTCCTTCTGGTCCGACGGCGAGTTCGTCTACCAGAACCCGGACACCGGCGTGCTGGAGCGCTACGCCCAGGACGAGTTCCTCGGCACGGCCTCCTACCGCTACACCATCTCCCCCGGCCAGAGCAACACCTTCACCTTGGTGCGCCCTGACAGCGGCTGGCTGCGCGAAGGCATCAACAACTTCTATGTCTTCGCCGACCTCGATGGCGACGGCAAGTGGGACAACGGTGAGCCCGGCGGCACGCCCGACCAGCACGACGTCGACATCGGCTTCGACCAGGTGAACCGCACGCTCCACGTCGCCCTCACCGAGAAGGCGCCTCCCGGCTCCGTCCGCTTCGACGTCGGCTCCATCATCACGACCCTTCAGGCCGAGGCCGGCCAGATCACCGACGAGGAAGGCACCCCCTCCTCCACGATCCCCAACGAGTCCACCGGCACCAACCTCAACCCCACCTACTTCACCGGGTTGAACGACGGCTCCACCTTCCTCCTCGCCCTGACCCCCTACAAGGTCTTCGGCCACGCCGATGGCGACGATGGTACCACCGTCCTGGAGGCCAACCCCGTCTTCAAGAAGGAATACAACCTCAAGAAGCCCTACCTCACCGAAGACGAGATCTTCGCCGCCAATCCCGCCGGTCTCCCCTGCATGGGCGGCACCACCACCGTCAAGGCCTCCTACAAGGTCTACCTGGTGCCCATCGAGTTGCAGAACTACCAGCGCGACCGTTGGCAGAACTACAACATCGGCGTCGTGACCAACTACGTCGACGCCATCGATGCCGAAAGCACCGCGATCGTCGCGCCCGTCGGCGGTGACGTCCGCTCCAACACCGAGCTCACCTTCGAGTGGAAGAGCAACGTCCAGGTGCCCACCTTCAACCTCACCATCACCAAGGTCGAGGACGCCCTCGGCAACCCGGTCAGCGAAGTCGTCTTCGACAAGACGATCCGCGGCGTCACCGCCAGCGCCACCGACCTCGGCACCGGTGGGAAGGAGCAATTCCGCTACCGCTACGTCCTCTCCCGCGGCATCGGCGAGCTCAACGAGAGCAACGCCCTCTTCGGCAACGGCCTCTACGACTACACCCTGACGCTCAACCCGTACAACGGCGACAGCCGCACCCTCAGCAGCTCCTTCCGGATCCAGCTCCGCGATTCCGGCAAGGATGGCGGCCTCTCCGAGTACCAAGACGCCGACAAGTCCGTTTCCTTCACCGGCCAGGACTCCTACTACGTCCGCGCCCACGTCCGCTACAACGGCGTGCTGATGACGACCGACGACTTCGGCGGCGGCAGGCTCGTGGTCGAGGCGCACCGCTCCGGCTCCTTCAACGGCGATCCCATCGCCGCCAACTCCGACCTCCTCGTCTACGACGCGGAGGACGGGGAGGCCGCCGGCTTCAACCGCACCATCACCATGAACAAGGACAGCGTCTACAAGCGCACCTACACCGACGGCCGGACGGAGTTCGACGCCTTCTTCTCCACCCGGTTCGACGTCGAGGTCCGCGGTCTGCCCACCAACGAGCCCGTCTACCTGATGGCCTACCTCGACCTCAACCGCAACGGCAAGCGCGACGCCTGGGAGCCCTGGGGCTACGCCGCCCAAGGCCTCGAGTCCACCACCGGCTACTACTTCGACCCGGCCTCCGCAACGCCCGTCAATGGCGGCGTCGATTACCAGTTCGACTTCTACATCCAGGATGTCGACACCGATAACGACAAGCTCGCCGACGCCTGGGAGTGGAAGCAGGCCAAGGCCCTCGGCAAGGACGTCTCCAAGGACTTCGGCGACTGGTGCAACAACTTCAAGGGCAGCACCGAAAACCACATCGGCACCTCCATCTGGACCGTCGACGCCCAGGGCAAGCTCGCCCTCACCGCCTACGGCGCACAGCTCTACGGCCTCACCGTCACCGAGGTCAACGCCGACGGCTCCGTCAAGACCGCCGAGCTCCCCGAAAACCTCGAGGAGGCCCGCGAGATCATCGACATCCTCGGCTACGAGACCGCCATCAAGCTCTACAAGGATGGCTACGACACCTACGGCCTCACCGTCACCGGCATCAACCTCGTCGACGGCCAGGTCACCCTCACCTGGGATGTCGCCGCCGCCACCAAGACCGATGGCACCGTCGCGAACCTCACCGACTTCTTCTCCGGCGCCATGTCCTCCTCCGCCATCTACGCCGTCTACGGCAAGGCGGACCTCGGCGACGCCGCCTGGACCAAACTCGGCGAGATCTCCGTGACCGGCACCCAGTCGCCCAACGCCACCTTGGACGCCGCCACCCTCACCATCGACGGCAAGCCCGCCCAGTTCTTCAAGGTCATCCTCTCCTCCAAGAAGGCCGCGAAGACCTTGGCGGACTGAGCCCCCCGCCGATCCCCAAAAAGGCCGCACCGCGAGGTGCGGCCCTTTTTTTCGCGCCCGCCCCTCCCGCCCCTCGGGGCGAACCCCTAAGGGTTTTGCCCCAAACCCTCCCGACTTCCGCCCCAACCCTTTAGGGTTTCGCCCCACCCCCTCCCGACTTTGGGGCGAATGGGAGGCGTTTGGGGAACCGCCGATTCCGTCGATTGGGGCCGATTAGGGGCCGGCTGCCGCCGGCTGGATGGAGGCTGTGGCGCACCAGGGGAGCAATCGCACGCCAAGGGGGACCGCCGATTCCGCCGATCGGGATGGATTGGGGGCGTGCTCCCGCACGCCGGAAACCAACTTCGCGGAGCGTTTTCCCCTATGCCGCCCAGCCGGCGGCAGTCGGCCCCAATCGGCGGTTTCTTCCCGTGGTGTGCCATGGGCCTCGTCAGCCGAGGGGCATGGCCGTGGGCGGTGGGCGGCATGGGGCGCGGGGTTGGCTTTTTGGGGTGTGCCGGGGGGTGAAATGTGGTAGAATAGGGCATTGTTATGGCAGAGATTTCGTCTTTCTTCACGGATTTGAGCATCGCGGTGGTGGTGGCCGCGGTGGTGGGGTTGCTGTTTTCTCGGTGGAATCTGCCGCTGACGGTGGGGTACATTCTGGCAGGGGTGATCGTGGGGCCGCATATGGGGCCGCGGCTGATCGCGAACCCGCACAACATCCAGATGCTGTCGGATCTGGGTGTGATGTTCCTGATGTTCTCGATCGGGCTGGGCTTCAGTTTCCGCAAGGTGCGGCGGATGGGGGGCGCGGTGGTCTTCCCGGCGGTGTGGGACGTGGCGTTCATGGTGATCGGCGGGTTCTGCGTGGGGAAGATGCTGGGGTGGGGGAGCTTGGAGTGTTTCCTGCTGGGGCTGATCCTGTGCGACAGCTCCACGTCGATCGCGGCGAAGACGCTGAAGCAGCTGGGGTGGCTGGGGCGGCGTTTCGCGGACAACACCTTCGCGATCGCGCTGATCGAGGATGTGCTGGCGATTTTGCTGATCGCGGTGCTGCACGGGGTGGCCGGGGGGATGGGCGGCGACTCGGGCGGCTGGGGGGCGCTGATGCTGGATATCGGCAAGCAGCTGGGGGTGCTGGCGCTCTTCCTGCTGGGGGTGGTGGTCTTCGGGATCCTGTTGGCGCCGTGGCTGATGAATAAGGTGACGAAGGGGTTCGGGGACGAGATCGTGCTGATGACGGCGCTGGGGATCTGCTTCGGCATCTCGTGCCTGGCGCAGAACGGCCTGGGGCTGTCGCTGGTGGTGGGGGCCTTCCTGGCGGGGGCGATCCTGGCGGAGGCGCGGAGCCGCACGCGGATCGCGGCGGTGGTGGATCCGGTGGCGAACCTCTTCGGCGCGGTCTTCTTCGTCTCCGTGGGGCTGATGGTGGAGCCGGCGGTGATCTGGGCGAACCTGGGGACGATCCTTTTCATCACGGCGGCGATGATCGTGCTGAAGCTGGTGAACAACACGGTGGCGTGCCTCTTGGCGGGCGAGGACCCGCACGACGCGTTCAAGGTGGGCATCGGGATGGGGCAGGTGGCGGAGTTCTCCTTCATCATCGCGGGGATCGCGATGGCGGGGGAGATGAGCGACCGGCCGCTCTATCAGATCGCCGTGGGCGTGGCGCTGCTCTGCACGGCCACCAACCCTTATCTGCTGCGGTATTCCGACGCGCTCTACCGGCTGGTGGGGCGGGCCTTCCCGGCACGCTCGCACGACCTGCTGCATTGGTATCGCCGGTGGATCGCCGACCTGGCCTCGAAGCGGATGGGGGATGGGGAGGAGTCGCCGCTGGCGCACATCCGCGGGCACGTGGTACGCCTGGGGCTGCAGCTGGCGATGATCCTGGTGACCGTGGCGGTGGTCTACCTGGTGGCGAGCGTCCCGACGGTGGCGAAGTGGGTGCGGGAGATCGACGCTTGGGCGCCGTGGCTGGAGCCGGGCGGGCTGCTCTGCGCGGTGGCGGCGCTCCTGCTCGCGGCGCCGGGGCTGTGGGCGGCGGGGCATTCGTGGGGCGAGATCCTGAAGCACGCGGCGGAGGAGGCGTTCGCCGGGCGGGTGCATGGGCTCTCGCGCGTGCGCAAGTTCATCCGCGACTCGCTGAAGCTGGTGGGGTGGCTGGCGTTGGCGGCCTATGCGGCGATTCTGTGCTCCGGCTTCGTGAGCGTCTCGTGGTTGTTGGCGCTGCTCATCGCCGCGGCGGGCGGGTATGTGCTCCTCTTCGGCAAGCGTTTCCGGGAGCAGTCCCGCGAGGCGCATGACACGCTGCGCGCGGCCTTTGACGTGAACGCCCTGCCGCCCGAGGAGCCCGTGACCTTCGATGCCATCGCCGCCCGCACCGAGACCTTCGTCATCCCCCCGGGCGCGGCCGTCGACGGCAAGACGCTCGGCGAGGTGGATCTGCGCAAGCAGACGGGCGCGGCCGTGATCTCCGTGACCTCGCGCCGCGCCGGGGCGAACTTCTCGCCGGGGCGCGACACCATCCTCAACGCGGGCGACTCCCTCATCCTCGTGGGCTCCACCGCCGAGCTCGAAAGCGCCCTGGCCCTGCTGGACAGCCGCGCCGAACGAAAGGCCTGACCATGTTTTACCGCTCCACCCGCGGCCACGCGCCGACCGTCGATTCCCTCCATGCGCTCCTCGCCGGGCTGGCACCCGACGGCGGGCTCTACGTGCCGGCCGAGCCGCCCGCGCCCCTGGCCCCCGCCGCCGACTACCGCGGCACGATGCTCGCCCTCCTCGGCCGGTTCTTCGACGACCTGCCCGAGGCCGTGCGCGTCGCGGCGGTGGAGGCCTCGCTCGCGCGTTTCGACGACCCGGCCGACCCCGTGCCCCTGACCCCCTGTGGCGACGCCACGCTCCTCGAGCTCTTCCACGGCCCGACCCTCGCCTTCAAGGACGTGGCCCTCACGCTCCTGCCCCACCTCCTGCGCGCCGCGGCCCAGACCGCCGGCATCGACCGCGCCTTCGTGCTCACGGCCACGAGCGGCGACACCGGCAGCGCGGCGATGAGCGGCTTCGCGGGCGTCCCCGGCGCCGGGCTCGTCGCCTTCTACCCGCAGGAGGGCATCTCCGAGATCCAGCGCCGCCAGATGGTCTGCCTCCCCGGCGAAAACGTCCGCGCCGTCGCCATCCGCGGCAATTTCGACGCCGCCCAGGCCGCCGTGAAGGCCGCTTTCGGCGATCCCGCCCTGCGCGACCTAGCCGCCGCGCGCGGCGTGGCCCTCACCTCCGCCAACTCCATCAACATCGGCCGCCTCTTCCCCCAGGTGGCCTATTACCTCGACGCCGCGCGCCGCCTGGGCGGCCCCTTCGACGTGATCGTCCCGACGGGCAACTTCGGCAACATCCTGGCCGCGTGGTACGCCCGGCTCCTCGGCGCGCCCATCGGCCGCCTCGCCGTCGCCTCCAACGTCAACCGCGTGGTCTGCGACTTCATCCACACCGGGCGTTACGACCTCCACCGCCCCTTCGCCGTCACCAACTCGCCCTCCATGGACATCCTCGTCTCCTCCAACCTGGAGCGCCTCCTCTGGCTCCTCACCGACGGCAACGACGTGAAGGTCCGCACCTGGCAGGCCCAGCTCCGGGCCGAGGGCACCTTCGCCATCGACGGCTACCCCCTGCACGACCTGCACGCCGCCTTCGCCGCCGGCTGGGCCGACCCCGGCGAGACCGAGGCCGCCATCGCCGACGCGTGGGACGCCGCGCACGTCCTCCTCGACCCCCACACCGCCATCGCCTGGAAGGTCCACCGCGAGCTCCCCGCGACCGGCCGGCCCACCCTCATCGCCGCCACCGCCTCCCCCTGGAAGTTCCCCCGCACCGTCCTGCGTGCCCTCACCGGCGCCGCCCCGGCCGACGACTTCGCCGCCGCCGAGGCCCTCGCCGCCCACACCGGCCTCGAGCCCCGCCTCCTCGCTTTGCGCGACGCCCCCGTGCGCCACGACGCCGTCATCGACGCCGCCGACCTGCCCGCGCTCGTCGCCGACGCCCTCCGCGCCTGACCCCTCCCCCCAAAAAGGATGCCCGCCATGTGGCAGCTCACCGTCGACGCCCTCCTCCACCTCCAGCATCTCCTCAACGAGATTCCCAATCCCTTCCTCCGCCTTCTCATCCGCCTGACCCTCGTCTTCGGCGGCACCTGGCTTTCCTACGTCGTCGTCAAATGCGCCTACAAGTGGCTTCGCAACTTCCTGCTGCGCGACGGCCGCCTCGCCGGCTTCTGGGCGATCATCCTCAATTCCAAGTGCATCCCCCGCCTCCTCCAGGTCGTCCCCCTCATCGTCATGGGGCTACTCACCGGCACCCTCTTCCCCGAGGGGCGCCCCCTCCGCGGCCTCCTGCTGATGCTCAACAAGGCCTACTTCTTCTTCATCTGCGCCAACGTCTTCGCCGCCGCCCTCAACACCACCTACTGCATCATCAACTGGCGCCGGCACGTCTCCGCCTCCCCCCAGAAGGGCATCTTCCAGGTCCTCGCCGTCCTCGGCTATCTCTTCGCCGCCGTCGCCATCCTCGCCACCCTCTCTGGGCGCGACCCCACCTACATCCTCTCGGGCATGACCGCCCTCTCGGCCGTCCTCATGCTCGTCTTCAAGGATTCCATCCTCGGCCTCACCGCCGGCATCACCCTCTCCGGCAACGGCATGATCCACATCGGCGACTGGATCGAGGTCCCCGGCGCCGACGCCGACGGCGAGGTCATCGACATCGCCCTCACCACCGTCCGCGTCCGCAACTGGGACAACACCATCACCACCATCCCCGCCTACGACCTCATCGCCAAGCCCTTCAAGAACTGGCGCGGCATGTCCGAGAGCGGCGGCCGCCGCATCAAGCGCGCCATCCTCCTCGACCTCGACTCCGTCCGCTTCGCCACCGCCGAGGACGCCGAGCGCTGGAAGGAGATCGACCTCATCCGCGACTACTTCGCCAAGCTCATCCACGAGGTCCGTGACTACAACGCCGCCCACCCCTCCTCCAAGGTCTCCGTGGCCAACGCCCGCAAGCTCACCAACATCGGCACCTTCCGCGCCTACTGCCACGCCTACCTCCGCGCCAACCCCAACATCCGGCAGGACATGACCATCATCGTCCGCCAGATGGACCCCACCGACCGCGGCCTCCCCCTCGAGATCTACTGCTTCTCCGCCGACACCCGCTGGGAGAACTACGAGGCCATCCAGTCCGACCTCTTCGACCACCTCCTGGCCATCATGCCCGAGTTCGGCCTCTCCGCCTTCCAGGTCACCTCCGCCTCCGCCATGCGCCACGGCATCGAAAAGGCCTTCCGCGCCCCCCAGGCCTGAGGCCTCCCGCGCACCGCCCCCGCCCCGCGAAAACGCCGAAAAAGGCTTTGCGGGGCGGGCGGTTTTTTGTATACTAAGGCCGTCGCGCACGGAGGTTCGCGGCGTTCTAAGGACGAAACGGAAATCAGGCAGGGCAGAGAGCGATGAGAGAACGTGTTGTTGGTCTTCTCGCGGCCGTCGCGGTGACGGTCGCGGCCGGGATGGCGTGCGCCGCGCCGATGCGGCTGGAGTGGGCGGGGACGGCCCCCGCGCCCGAGGCGGTGGCCCGCCCCTTCGCGGGCATGGTGGGCGATTCCACCCTGCTCCTGGCCGGCGGCTCCACCTTTGCGGACGGCCAGAAAGGCTATTCGGCGGCGATCGCGACTTACGACGTGGCGACGGGCGCCTGGCACGAGGTGGGGACCCTCCCCCGCGGCCTGGCCGAGGGCGCGGCGGTGCCCGTGAACGTGGGGACGGCCCTGGCGCCGGATATGCGCCTGCTCTGCGTGGGCGGCGTCTCGGCGCAGGGCGCGAGCGCGGAGGCCTTCCTGCTCGACGCCTCCGGGCGCACGGAGCCCCTGCCGGCCTGCCCGTGGGGGACGCTCTCGATGGCGGCCGCGGCCCCCTGGGAGGGGGGCATCGCCCTGGTGGGTGGCCTGCTGGACGGGAAGCCGACGAATCGCGTCCTCACCCTCCGGCGCGTGGGCGGGGCCTGGGAATGGGGGGAGCTGCCCCCCCTCCCCGGGCCCGCGCGCTCGCAGGCGGTGGCGGCCGTGCAGAACGGCGACCAGAAGAGCCCCGTGCTGGCGGTCTTCGGCGGGTCGGTGACGGGGGGCGACGGCAAGCCCACCGCCGCCTATGACGGCTATGGCTACACCAAGGGCTTCGACGGCACGTGGGGCTGGAAGGCGCTGGGGAAGGCCCCCGTGTGCGCGATTGGCGCGGCCTTCCTGCCGGTGGGCGACCAGCACGCCCTCCTCATCGGCGGCTACGACGGCACGATGTGGGACCGCGCGAACCGGATGCTCCCCGCCGATTGGAAGCGGATGCTCGAGGAGCCGCCGGAGGCCTTCGGCTGGAACCGCAAGGTCTGGTCGTGGCACGCGGTGACCGGCAAATGGGCCGAGTACGGCGCGTTGCCCGAGGGCGTGGCGCCGCGGTGCGGCGCCGCGGCCGCGACGGTGGGCGGCGAGGCCCAGCGGCTCCTGATCGTCGGCGGCGAGGTGAAGCCGCAGGCCCGCACGGCCGAGGCCTGCCAGGTCGCCTTCGTGCGGCAGGGGTGGCGCTTCGACTGGGAGAGCTGGGTGGTCATCGGCCTCTTCTTCGCCTCGATGATCGGCATGGGCGTCTACTTCGCGCTGAAGCCCAAGACGGCGGACACCTACTTCCGCGGCGGCAAGAGCATCCCGTGGTATGTGGCGGGCGTCTCGATCTACGCCACGATGCTCAGCTCCATCACCTTCATCTCCATCCCCACGATGACCTACATCTCCGACTGGCGCTATTTCACGATGGCGCTCTGCATCCTGGCGATGGCGCCGATCGCGATCTTCTTCTACCTCCCCTTCTTCTGCCGGCTGAACATCACCAGCGCCTACGAGTACCTGGAGCGGCGCTTCAACGTGGGCATCCGCCTCTTCGGCGCGGCGGTCTTCAACATCTTCATGGTCTGCCGCGTGGCGGTGGTGACGCTCCTGCCGGCGATCGCCCTGGGCGCGGTCACCAACATCCCGATTTGGGCGGCAATCCTGCTCTGCGGCGTGGCCACCATCATCTACTGCTTCTACGGCGGCGTCGACGCCGTGATCTGGTGCGACTTCGTGCAGGGGCTCATCCTGCTGGTGGGCGCGATCGTCGTGCTCGTGGCGCTGGTCATCGGCTCGGGCGGCCCCGTCGAGTTCGCCGCCGTGGCGTGGGACGCCGACAAGTTCCGGATGTGGGACTTCCGCTTCCTCTTCGGCGAGCCGGTCTTCTGGGTCGTCCTCATCATGGGCCTAGTGAGCAACCTCAACAGCTACACCGCCGACCAGTGTGTCGTCCAGCGCTACATCACCACCCCCGACGAGAAGGCCGCCGCCCGCTCCATCTGGTTCAACGGCATCCTCTCGGTCATCTCCTCGGTCATCTTCTACCTCATCGGCACCGCCCTCTACACCCACTACGCCAAGCACCCCGAGCTGATGGACGTGACGATGCCCAAGAGCGACTCCATCTTCCCCACCTTCATGGCCATCGAGCTCCACCCCGTCGTCGCCGGCCTCATCGTCGCCTCCATCTTCGCGGCCACCATCTCCACCCTGGCCACCAACCTCAACAGCTCGGCCACCTCGCTGGTCACCGACTTCATCGCCCGCTTCCGCAAGGGCGGGATGGACGGCGACGCGCAGGTGCGCTGGGGCCGCCACCTCGTCGTCGTCGTGGGCGGGCTGGGCGTCGCCGCCGCGCTCATCCTCTCGGTGCTGCCGAGCCGCTCGCTCTTCGACGTCTTCCAGAACTTCATCGGCACGCTCACCGGCGGCCTCTCCGCGCTCTTCCTCATCGGCATCTTCATGCCGCGCGTCGGGGGCTTCGCCGCCATGGTCGCCCTCGTCGCCAACTACGTCATCAGCCTGGGCATCGGCGTCGTCTTCTCCGGCCTCCACCCCTTCACCTACGGCGGCATCGGCCTGGCGGTCTGCGTCCTCCTCGCCTGGATCCTCTCCTTCGTCTTCCCCAACGCCAAGCCCACCGAGGGCCTTACCCACTTCTCCCGCCCGAAAGGCGAATGACCCCATGCGCACCCTCCTCCGCACCCTCCTCCTCGCCGCCGCGCTCCTCCCCGCCCTCGCCCCCGCGCAAATCGCCGGGGCGGCGGCGGAGAAGCGCCTCGGCCCCGTCTCCGTCGGCCTCGCCCTCGACGCCTCCAGCTACGTCCTCGGCGAGAACATCAACGTCCGCGTCCTCGTGCGCAACAACACCCCCCAGCCCCTCACCCTCGGCAAGGGCGACCAACCCTCCGGCGTCTTCGAGGTCACCCGCGCCAACGACACCCAGCGCCGCAACCTCGCCCGCGACCCCCGCGGCTGCCTCCCCCGCCCCCTCACCCTCAAGCCCGGCGAGGAGCGCGTCTTCGACCTCAACCTCACCGTCGCCGCCAACCTCCGCGAACAGGGCAAATACTTCGTCGCCTTCGGCGCCATCGTCAACGGCATCCGCTACGACACCCAGCTCAAAGCCATCGACATCGTCCCCGGCGGCGTCATCCTCGAAGGCACCCAGCTCTTCGCCAACGACCCCAAGCGCCAGCGCCACCTCACCCTCGTGCGCTGGCCCCGCGGCCATATCGACCGCCTCTTCCTCCGCGTCGAGGACACCCCCGACGGCCGCCGCTTCCCCACCGTCATGCTCGGCGCCTACCTCCCCCTCGTCAAACCCAAGCTCAACATCGCCCCCAACGGCGAGATCGTCCTCCTCCACCGCGCCACCCCCGACTACTACGTCCGCAACGTCTTCTGGTCCCTCCCCGGCGAATTCGTCCGCCGCTCCACCCAAGACCTCCTCGACCCCGCCACCGCCGATGCCGCCCGCCTCAACGGCCTGCGCGGCGACCTCGACTCCCTCATCCAGCGCGCCGACGCCCAAAAGGAAAAGCCCGACCACGACACCGTCGAGCGCCTCCACGAGAACCGCAAGCCCCACTCCGGCTCCGTCAAGACCCGCTGACCCGCGCACCGCCGTGCGCACCCCCGCGCCCCCGCGCTTGAAACGGGGGCGCGGCTTTTGCTAACCTTGTGGGTATCGAGAGACAACGGAAAGGAGACACCCCCATGATGAAAACCCTAGCCACCGCCATCGCCGCCCTCCTCATCGGCGCGACCGCCCTCGCCCAAGAGGCCACCTGCCCCGGCGGCGCCTGCGCGGCCAACCCGCCCCCCGCCAAACCCCGGCCCGCGGAATGCGCCTGCGGCCGCGACTGCGCCTGCCGCCCCCGCCCGCCCCACCACCTGCGCGCCGCCCGCCGCGGCGACGCCCCGCAGGCCGCCCGCGAAGGCCGCCAGCCCCGCGCCGAACGCCAGCGCCTCACCAAGGAGGAACGCGCCAAGGCCCTCCGCGCCCGCGCCCAACGCCTCCTCAGGATGGCCGACGACATCGAGGCCGGCAAGGCCCCCGCCCGCCCCGCCAAGGAGCCCGCCCCGAAGGCCGCCGACCCGGCCCCCGCCGCCGAGCCCAAGGCCTGACCCCGCGAAGGCACGCACGCGAAAAAAAAGAGCCCCCGGCCGCGAGGCCGAGGGCTTCTTTCATGCGAACGTCAGCGCGCCCGCCGGCGCAACGCCAAACCCGCCGCGCCAAGCGCCAGCAACGCCAAAGCCGTCGGCTCGGGAAGCTGGGCGATCTGCTCCGTGGAAAGCGCGTAATCCGCCGTCCTGCCGATCGCGGAGCCCACCACGCTCGCCTCGACATGGCTGTCAGACCATTTCACGGTGTCGATGCCGTTGCTCCCCGTCAGCCCGCCGGAGAACGTGGCGATCTCGGCCCCGTTCACGGAGATGGTGATCGTGGCCGTGTCATCCACGTCCGCCGCCGAGAAGCCGATGATGAAGTCGCCGGTCTCCGCCGCGACGGTGTTCGCGGAGACGGAGGACTTTTCCCAACCGTGATTCACCGCGACCGTCCAATTGCCGTTGCCGTCGATGCCGATGGCCAGGTAATTTTCCATGTTGCCGCCGTCGTTGGAGTGATTTCCCCAAATCTCGGCGACCCAATTGTAGGCCGCCGTCGACGTCAGCGTTCCGGCGACGACGAAGGTGCCGTAATGGTTGCCGTCGAGGCCAAAGGCCGGATCGGCGGTCATCGTGTGCCCATCGTCGACGTCCGTCCAGTCTTTGGACGGGGCCCAGTCGATGGTGACGGCTTGGGCGAGGCCGATGGAGCAAAGCGCGCAGGCAAGCGCAAGGGTGATTTTCATTGTGGGTGTTCTCCTTCTTGATGAATAGAATGGCATAAATATACCACCCCCCCCCTATTAGTCAAGCGAGGAAAACAAAAAGAGGTTCTTCGTCAAAGTGAATGGGTGGGAAGCGGAAGACGACCACAGTGAAAGAGGATGGCGAAGCGGTAGTTGGCGA
>CALXMV010000012.1 GCA_944389565.1 uncultured Kiritimatiellota bacterium | reverse complement strand
GTTCTCAAAGATCGTCGTTTCCGTTCCGCGTCCGGCGTCGCGCCTTTCGTGTCGCGAAAACGGGATGTATTAAACCAAATCCCCGCCCCGCGCGCAAGTCTTTTTTTCGTAATTTTTCACATCCCCCATAACCCATTGATCCCACAACACCACCAAAACCGGCCGCGACGCCTCCCTCCCCCAGCCGCACAGAAAACGCGCCCCTAAACCACACCTTATTTCGCTTCCCCACGTTTCGCTCGCGCGTCTTCGAGCTCGCCAAAGACCAAGCCCCCGATTTGGACGGGATTCTGGATAACCAGCGGCCGGTTCTCCACGGCTTGTTTGTGGATGGGCAATCTTGGAATCATGTTGGGGTCTTTCAGGAAGGGACGCAACGCCTCCCACCCCACACAGATCTCAACGGGCGCACCGCGATAACCGCTCGCCTCGTAGTCGTTGTAAATGAAGGCGAGGCCGTCATCGTTGAGGGCGAAATTGTCAGGCATCCTATTGATGAAGACAAGCTCCTCTTCGCAAAACCGCTGGTAATCGGAATAGCCCGCGGAGACGGCCGCATGTTCGCGCACGAGCTCAAGGATGGCGTCCTGGTGCCTCATGTCGAGGAAATCGTCGATCCAAAGCGGGCGTTTCCTCCCAAAGCTCCACACCAGATAGCGATACCACACAGCAGGATGAACGCCGCCTTCATACTCGTCCAACTTAACCCTGTAAACGAGATAGCGCTCGTCAAGATACTCAACCCGTCCCTCCACGCGGCGGTACCACCCGGAAAGGAAAATCGGCAACGGCCCACCCTCCAGGGCTTCTTGGGCCGCCTCGTCATACGCCTCATACCACGCGTCGCACAGTGACCGAACGGCCTCGGGGACGGCCGAGCCATGCCGGAACGGATCCTTGCCCCAGCCCACTTCGTAATAGGGAATCGTAAGGCAACTGGAGATGAAACGTTCCAACGACGCCTGCTGATCGGCGAGTTCCGCCGGCAACGTCGGCCTCATGGCGGAAACGCGAAACGTCGCGACCGGCGAATCCACCTCCGAGGGATAAGCCGGCCGACGCTCGCAAAACTGCTCATACTCCCACTTGATCCCCCCGGCGAGGGCACACGACGCCAGGAGAAACGAAGACAACACCGCTCCGACTTTCATCGACTTCTCCTTCAACAACCTCCATGATACCAGTTTTAGGCCCAAAATCCAATCGATTGCCCACGGCCTTCGAATCTCCGCTTGTTGCACACACGAACGGGACAAAGTGGAGGAGGCGCTGGAAGAGCGTGAAAAGCGGTGGGCTGATGCCAGAAAGTGAAGTCGGACAAATAGGACGGTCACCGGAAGGGTGTGAAGAACCAATGAACAAGCACATTCCCGCCACCCCGCCGCACGCCGAGCGGGTTCATTGACACACCGCATTCCCATCAGGCACGTCGCGCACAATCAGAAGGTATGCATCTTGATCCCGACGACGCGATAGCGGGCCAACATGTCCCCGGTCTCGAACGACCACCCCGCCGGCATCTTGTTGCGAAGTCCCGCTTTTGACAAAAGGGCGTCCTCCTCCTTCGTGATCAAGGCGCAAAAGAGTTTCTCCTTAATCAACTTGGCGATATAGGCCTCCATCTGTTTCTTTTGTCCATCAAACGCTTCCTTATCTTGGCGACAGAGTGCCTTAAGGGGATGATGAAGCACCTCCAAGTGACAATAGACCACTTCCGTCGGGATCATATGCTCGATCCTTATCCCAAGTTTGCCGTAAGAACCCTTGTACGCAACCCCGTTGTCTTGAAACAAGTCCTTGGCTTCCTTCGACAGCACCTTAAACGCCGCCTCGGAAACATAACGATGAACTGGCCGATCCGCGACGCCGGCCAACGAGTATTTCGTGCTCAGTTTCGTGTCGCCCAGCGCGAACTTCCCGCAAATGATCTTCGCCTGTCGCTCAAACGGCAATTTATGAATCGATCCATCCGCAGCCATGACTCTGTCTCCTTTCACACGCTTCTGAGACATCCACTGAAACTTCCCTGCCCACGCGCGAACGTGGGCAGGGAAGGATATGATTACTGGATCTCACGCATGATGAGCGTATTGTTCTTGTCCTCGTCGTTGTACAAGAACTCCACGTTCTTGCCGCGTGCACGCGTCGTGGAAAGCCACCAATGGTTGACGGAGATTTTGGGCGGCTCAGGCATGACAGGCGTTCCGTCCCCGCCCATTATGTCAAGCATGGCAAGGCCGGGGCTGAAACTCATCTGCGCTTCCTCTACCCTCACGTCCATGTCAAACTTGAAGTCGGCCAAGCCGAACTTCTGCGCGAACTTCCACTGGAATTCATCATTCTCAAGCTCGAACCAGTCATAGCACTGCTTGACCGTCCAGACGAAGCGCGTGATGGTACCGTCCTTCTCGCCATATTGGAGGCTCTTTTGCGGAGGCAGCGCCAGATGGTCGATTTCGCGCATCGGGACGTAACAATGGTCGATCACGAGGCGCTCCTCCTTGGCCTTGGCCTCATTCGCGAGCGCTTCGGCGCGCACCTTCTCCATGTACGCCTGAATCTTTGCCTTCGACGCCTCGGAGACGGTATCCACCTTGAGCGCGGCCTGCAACCGGCGATACCCCATGGCGGATGGCGCGAAATCGGCCTTCAGCAACGTTTCGACCGTCGCATCGTTCAGTTCGCAGGCACTGATGACCTTCTGCATGTCCTCCCTGAACACGCTAGGCTTGATCTTCCCGCTATCAACCATCTTTTTCAGTATCGCATAGGCGTCTGGGACAGACAGGCGCTTCAGGATCGCATCAGACATTTCGCAGGGCGAACTCCTATCCAACCAATCCGTATGCGTTAGACCCCCATACGTCTCAATAAACGCCTGTGCGATACGAGGGGGTAACGTCGAATATTTTCCCGCTGCGCACGCATGCTCAACACGAAGCAATGATGCTGCCGCCTTTGGATCGACCTTTTGGGCAAATTCGGGGCACGCATTCAACAAGTCAATTGTCGCGAACAACTTCGCACCATTCTTGGCGCGAGCCTTATCCTCCGCCCGTTTCTGCAGACGTTCAAAGATTTTTTGCGCATTTACCTCAATCAGCACTCGGCTCCGATCTTCCTCGTCAAAGAGGGGTTTGTCAAAATCGACTCTGGTGAAGAAACAATCCAAAGCAAGCTCACTCTCCGGATACTCTTTTGCAAGGGTTTTGAGTAACTCTTTTTGCTTTTCAAGGCTAATCTTGCGACCCAAATTAGTAGGATCGTCTGTAATCCCTGCGGCAGCGCAAACTTCGAGAAACCTATCCGGATACTGTTTTAGGATTTTGATATAATGCTCTTCTCTCCTACTAATACTCCAAAATCCATCTGTACAACTTAAAAGGCGACTGAACAATGCCTCTTCCTTCGTTTCCTCATACCACGCGAAAAGCGTCTCTGGGGAAAGGGCTTGCACAATCGCTGGGTCTTTTGCCGCAGCCTTGAGGGTTTCACCGCTTAGTAGCGGAGCGACACGTGCTACAACATCATTGTTCTTGTTCTCCGCCCGCAGTTTTAACGCAGCAAGAACGTGGGGAGACTCGTTCACGAGTTCTTTTAAGACCTCGTCGTTACTGGCCTTAAAAAATAACTTAAGGCATCTTTCGAGATGTTCTTGGCAATCGCAGTCCGCAACTCCTTCTCTGTTTCCTCAAAAGATGCACGACTGTCGGGGCTTTGATCATATTGGCTCCTTAGCAGGAAATCGGTTGCTCTAATACTCTCGTAATGCCCACAATAGAGGGCGCCCGCGACAGCATCGATACTTGCCTGATCCTTGTTCGCCACCAATTCGTTGAACGCCTCAAAGCGCACATCGTCCGGGTAGGTCATGCAGACGATGGCAGCCAAATCGTCAGGCTCCGTGAACTTCCGCACGGCTTCCATGCGCGTAGTGGGATCCTCGCTGCTCAAGTTCATTACGGCACACCCGCTGGTCAAAGCCACCATGCCTGCCAGGAGGCAGAGTGGAACGGTGTTTTTCACGTTCATCTTAACCTTCTTTCCATTGTTGAGGCCATCGCCGGGCGAGGCCTCGGTGTTCACTCGATTCACGGCCACACAACGGCCGCGCGGCGACCATGCCGATGGGTTAGGCCTTGACCTCGTAAGTGTCGCTCACGCGCTCATACACAAGCGTAAAGGATTTCGCGCCACCTTTTGCGCCGGATTCGCGGACGAGGCGGAAACGGCCCAAAAAACGATAGCGCGTCGTCTTCTCGGCAATGTCGGTGCCGAAGACGATGAGGTTCGGATACTTCTCCAGCGTCTCCAACTTCCGCGCCGTGTCGCACGTGGCGCCCGCGCGCGCCAGCCAGGTTTCCGTCAGGCGCGTGCCGTTTTCGGAGAGGACATTCGCCCAATCCTTGTTCTTGTCGTTGAACTGTGCCATCACGCGCGCATCGGCGGGATCCCCCTCGCAGAAGACGGGGAACCAGACTTGGGCCGCGTCGGTCTCCAAGGGATAAAAGACCCTTTGGTGCCCTCCGGGCGCGAGGTGTGCACCGAAAAAGGAATTGAGCACCTCCACATGGGTGTGCTTCGTCTCCGTTTCTCCGACTTTCAGGACAATTGGCGGGGCCATTGCGTGTCTCCTTGGTTGTTGTTCGGATGGAGACACGAAAAAAGGCGTGCCTCTGTCCGTTCAATTTCTGCCAGAGGCCTACCACAGCCTTGAAGGGAAACTGTACGGGAGAGTACACGCCAGGGGATAACCCCGACGCGCCTCCGCAATACGTTCGTTCCTTCAAGAAGAGTGGTAGTTTCTGACAAACGAAAGTATGCGTAAACGCATCTTCTGCGTCCGAGGCGTGGCGGGATGACCCAAACGGGACTCCGCCCCAACTCGAACTATGTGCCCCTATCATACCATAAAACAGGGCTCCGTCAATGCGGGGAACGCAAAAAATATATACGGGGATGAATCGCCCACGACGCGATCGCGGGAAAGAAGGGAAGGTGAGCGGGCAAGGGGCAAAACAAAGCCCCCCAAACAAGACCTCTCGCGAAGGGGCAAGGCGCACGGGGGACGGCAGGGTCTCACCCCGACCCTGCGCACCCCTCGCCCCCGACCCTGCGCAGGGTCGGGGGCGAGGGGTGCGGGGGGACGAAAAAAGCGACCCGGAGGGGGTCGCTTTTTTTCGTGGGATGGAGGCGCGAATCGGAGTTGAACCGATCTAAAAGGATTTGCAGTCCTCTGCCTGGCCGCTTGGCTATCGCGCCTTGAAAAGAACGGGTGTAGTATAGCATAGCGGAGGGGGGAAAGACAAGTCTTTTTTTCTTTTCGGGAATATGGTAAGGTGTTGGCATGAATCGGTTGCAGTATCTCGTCCGCCGTCTGTTGTTGTTGGTGCCGACCTTTTTCGGGATCACGATCGTGTGCTTCCTGCTCACGCGTCTGTTGCCGGGGGGGCCGGTGGAGATGAAGATGGCGCAGATGCGTGGCTTCGGGGGCGGGGGCGAGGCCGGGGGCGGGGCGAACGCGGCGCTGGTGAGCGAGGACATGAAGAAGGAGCTCACGCGGCAGTTCGGCTTCGACCAGCCGATGTGGAAGCAGTATTTCAACTGGGCGTTCCGGGATCGGCTGGGGATGACGATGCGGAGCTATGAGTACCCGGACCGGACGGCGTGGGAGCTGATCCGGCGGCGGTTGCCGGTCTCGGTGTGGTTCGGGGTGGTGTCGTTCATCCTGAGCTATCTGGTGTGTATCCCGCTGGGCATCGCCAAGGCGCTGAGGCATGGGGCGCCCTTCGACTTCCTCACGTCGGTGATCGTCTTCTCGGCCTACTCGGTGCCGCCCTTCGCCATCGGCATGATCCTGAAGATGTGCCTGAGCGGGACGGTGGACGGGCTGTGGGATATCTTCCCAATCGGCGGCTTCGAGAGCGACGCGGCGGTGGCGGCGGGGGGCTGGACGCTCTTCTGGGACCGCGCCTACCACATGGTGCTCCCCGTGACGGCCTATGTGATGACCTCCTTCGCGCTGCTCACCATCATGATGAAGAACTCGCTGATGGAGCAGATGAGCGCGGATTACGTGCGCACCGTGCTGGCCAAGGGCGCGACGCGCACGCGGGCCATCTGGTGCCACGCCCTGCGCAACGCGCTCATCCCCATCGCAACGGGCTTCGGCTCCATCCTCGGCGCGCTCTTCGCCGGCTCGATGATCATCGAGACGCTCTTCGAGATCCCGGGCATGGGGCAGCTCTCGCTCAACGCGCTCGTCGGCCACGATTACGCCGTCTTCATGGCGATGCTGGTGATGACCGCCTCCATCCAGCTCTTCGGCAACCTGATTTCCGACTTCTGCTACATGCTCATCGACCCCCGGATCCATTTCGGCTGATAGGCGCGCGCGGGGCGCGCCCCAACGGGAAGAGCCATGAACGACGTGTTGCGCGAGAAGCTCAGGCATCTGCCGGAGAAGCCGGGGTGCTATCTCTACCGCGACCGGGCGGGGCGGATCATCTACGTGGGCAAGGCGGTGAACCTGCGCCGGCGCGTGCAGTCGTATTTCCGCGCGAGCACGCTGCGCACGGCGCCGCCGAAGCTCCGCGCCTTGGTGCACCATGTGGAGGACCTGGAGCTGCGGGTGGTGCGCACGGAGGCGGAGGCGCTGCTGACCGAATCGCACCTCATCAAGACCTACCGGCCGCGCTTCAACATCCTCCTGCGCGACGACAAGCGCTACCTGAGCCTCAAGGCCGACCCGGAGCGCCCCTTCCCGCGGATCGTCACCTGCCGCATCGTGCGCGACGACGGGGCGCGCTATTTCGGCCCCTTCCCCTCCTCCACCGTGGTGCGCGCCGCGCTGGACTTCACGGAGAAGCGTTTCGGCCTGCGCAGGTGCGCCTCGCTCACGCCGTGCCCCGACGACCACACCCACTGCCTGGCCGACGTGATCCGCTTCTGCTCCGCGCCCTGCCTCGGCAAGATCTCGGAGGCCGATTACCGGGCGCGCTTCGACGAGGCGTGCGCCTTCCTGCGCGGCGAGCGGCCCGACGTGATCGAGGAGGTCCGCCAACGGATGGCCGAGGCCTCCGCCGCCGAGGATTACGAGCGGGCCGCCCGCCTGCGCGACACCTGGCTCGCCCTCAGGGAACTCACCCGCGAACGGGCGCGCGCCCGCCTGATCCCCGCCCTCCGCCGCCCCGACGCCCGGGAGGGCCTCGAGGCGCTCGCCACGCTGCTGGGGCTCCCGCGCCCGCCGCGCGTCATCGAGTGCTTCGACATCTCCCACCTCATGGGCACGCACACCGTCGCCTCGATGGTCGTGGCCACCGACGGCGTGCCGGACAAGCGGCGCTACCGCCGTTTCCGCATCCGCACCGTCACCAACGACGACCCCCACGCGATGGCCGAGGTGATCCGCCGCCGCTACACCCGCCTGCGCGACGAGGGCGCCCCCTACCCTGACCTCATCCTCTGCGACGGCGCCGCCCTCCAGGTTCGCGCCACGCGGGAGGTCCTCCGCGGGCTCGGCCTCTTCGAGGCCATCCCCGTGGCGGGGCTCAACGAGCATTTCGAGGAGATCGTGCTGGACGACGGCCGGCCCAACCTGATCCTGCCGCGCGACTCGCCGGCACTCCGGATCCTCATCCGCCTGCGCGACGAGGCGCACCGCTTCGCCATCACCTTCAACCGCTCGCTCCGGCTCCGCGCCCTGCGCGAATCCGTGCTCGACGAGCTCCCCGGCATCGGCCCCGCGCGCAAGAGGCAGCTTTTGGCGGCCTTCGGCTCGCTGCGCCGCCTGGCGCAGGCGCCCGTGGGGGAGATCGCCGCGCAGCCGGGCATCACCCCCGCCTTGGCGCAGGCCATCCACGATGCCCTGCAGGCCCGGGTGCGCGACTTCGACTGAGCGTCACGGCAGGCGTTTGCGGATCTGGCCCACCACGTAGGCCCGTTCGTCGGGCGAGAGGAGGACGCCCCAGGCCAGGGGCAGGAGCGCCGCCTCGCAGAAGAGCGTCGTCACCGCCACCCGCCAGAACCCCGCCTCCATCCAGAGGCGCGGGAGCGCCCCCACCCCCAGCGTCAGCGCGGCGAGCAGGGCCAGCGGCACGAGGATGCGCGCCAGCCAATGGCGCGCGCTCATCCCCACGAGCCCCCGGGCGAACCAGACCCGCCCCCACGCGCAGACGACCATCGTGGCGATCATCGCTCCGCCCACCCAGTAAGGCCCCCACCCGAGCGCGCAGAAGAGCCACGCCAGGGGCAGGGTCATCAGCAGCGCCCCGCCCAGGAAAGCCTGGTAACGCGCGATGCGGCCGTTCGCGTTCACCGCGAGCATGTGCCCCACGGCCGTCTTGTCCACCACCACCATCGCCAGGACGCAGAGGCAGAAGCCGGCCGCGTGCTCGGGCGGGTCGCGCAGCCACAGGCGGAGCACCTCCTCCACCTCCAGCGCCAGGGGCAGGGCGAAGATCATCGTGAGCAGGGTGCCGATCTTGCACGTGCGGTAGGCGAGGTCGCGCATCCGCGCCAGGTCGCGCGCGCCGCAGGCGTTGGTGATCGCGGGGGAGAAGGCGCCGATCATGCTGCCGGCCAGGGTGTCGCACTGGCCGCACAACGAGTGGGCCACCGTCATCGAGGCGTTCACCGTCGGCCCGAAATACTTGTTCACGAGGATGGCGATCCCCTGGCCGCGCAGGAGCGAGCCGCCGCTGCCGAAGGCCTGCCAGCCCGCGAAGTTGATCAGCGCCCGCACGCGCCCCCAATCCCACAGGTACGCCCGGCGCAGGCGGCACTCCGGGAAGGCGAAGCACGCCCGCGCCAGGATGATTGCCTCCGGCGCCAGCCCCAGCGCCACCGTCCACCCCGCGTAGGTCACCAGCCAGTCGCCGGGGTGCGAGGCGATGTAGCCGAGGAAGCAGACGTTCGCCGTGGTGGTGACGAAGCTGTAGACCGTCAGCTCCGCGATGCGCTGCTTGGCCGTGTACATCGCCATGAAGGGCACCGCCATCATCCCCACCAGGCACCGCAGGCAGACGAAGCGGAAGACCCACACGCACGCCCCCACCCGGTCCGGCGGGATCGTCAGCCACTCGCGCACCGCCCACGCGCCGATCGGGTAGCCCACCGCCATCAGGGCCAGCGGCACCACCGAGTGGATCGCCACCGCCGTGCTGAACCACTTGCGGCACTCCTCCAGCCCCGCCGCGCCCGACACCCGCGCCTGCCCCACCGAGAAGGCGTAGAAACGCCCCACCGCGCTCGCCAGCAGGCCGTTGAAGAACCCGATGAAGCCCGTCAGGCCGCCGACCACCCCGTAGAGCCCGTAATCCACCTGCCCCAGGGCCATCAGCACCCACCGCCCCGTGAAGAGCCCGCACGCCAGGCCGTAGAGCGACCGGCCATAGGTCGCCACAATGTTCAGAAAGATGCGCTTGTTCTCCGTCACGGCCGCTATTGTAGCACACCCGCGCGGGTCAGGGCTCGCGGTAGGTGGCGGTGGAGTCGGGCGTCTCGGCCACCGTCACCGCGGTGACGGGGAGCGGGTAGGCCGCGAGCTTGCGGAAGAAATGCTGGGCCAGGTTCTCCGAGGTCGTGCGCCCAGGGAGGGCGTAGACGCGCAGGCCGTGCCGCGCCAGGACGCCCGCGATGTCGGCCTCCACCGGGGAGGCGGGGTCGTGCAGGAAGGCATGGTCGCAGGGCTCCACGATGAGCTCGCGCAGGATGCCCTTCAGGCGTTTGAAGTCGAGCACCATGTCCTCCGGGTCGCCGGGGATGGCGGCGGTGCGCGCGGGGGCGGAGAGCTCGACGGTGACGCGGTAGGTGTGCCCGTGCAGGTTGCGGCACTGGCCGGGGTGGCCGGTGAGCAGGTGGGCGGCGTCAAAGGTGACGGTCTTGGTGATGGACAGCATGACGGCTCCTGGGTGATGCGGGAGGGCGCGGGCGGCGGCCGGGGCGGACGGCGTCGGCGCCCATGGCGGTGCGGGCGCGCTCGGAATGGAGCGGTTGGTCGAGATCCTGCGGGATGGCCGCGCCGATGCGCCGCTCGATCTCGCGCAGGGCCTGGCGGTCGTGCGCGCAGACGAGCGAGAGCGCCTCGCCCCCCGCGCCGGCGCGGGCCGTCCGCCCGATGCGGTGGATGTAGGTCTCGGGCTCGTCGGGCAGGTCGTAATTGATCACGTGCGTCACGCCCTCCACGTCGATGCCGCGCGCGGCGATGTCCGTGGCCACGAGCACCTGGGCGTCGCCGCGGCGGAAGGCGTCGAGCGCGCGCAGACGCGCGGCCTGGCTCTTGTCGCTGTGCAGGGCCACGGCGGGGAAGCCGTCGCGCGTGAGCTGCCTGGCCAGGCGGTCGGCGGCATGTTTCAGCCGCGGGAAAAGGATCACGCGGTAGCACGCCGGCCGGTCGAGCACCCACTTGAGCAGGGCGAACTTGTTCTCCTTGTCCACGAAGAGGACGCGCTGGCGGACGCGCTCGGCGGTGGGGCGGCCGGGGTCGACGCGCACGGTGGCCGGCCTGCCGCGGATGAAGCTCCTTGCGAGCGCCGCGACCGGCGGGTCGAGCGTGGCCGAGAAAAAGAGCGACTGGCGTTCGCGCGGGAGCCGCCCCAGGATGCGCCGGATGTCGGGCAGGAAGCCCATGTCGAGCATCCGGTCGGCCTCGTCGAGCACCACGGCGCGCACGTCGGCCAGGTCGAGCGCGCGGCGTTCCTGCAGGTCGAGCAGGCGCCCGGGGGTGGCCACGAGCGCGGCGAGGCCATGGGCGAGCGCCTCCTCCTGCGGGCGGATGTTCACGCCGCCGAAGGCCACCGCGCTCGGCAGGCCCAGAAACCGCGCGTAGGCCGCGAGCGCCTCGCCGATCTGCGCGGCGAGCTCGCGCGTCGGCGCCAGGACCAACACCCGCGGGCGGCCGGGGCGCAGGGTCGGCCGCGCCTCCGCCAGGCGATGGAGGAGCGGCAGGCAGAAGGCGCCGGTCTTGCCCGTGCCGGTCTGCGCGCACCCCATCAGGTCGCGCCCCTCGAGGATGGGCGGGATGGCGGCCTCCTGGATGGGCGTGGGCGTCAGATGGCCCAGCGCCGCGAGCGCGCGGCGCAGGTCGGGGTGCAGGCGCGCGAAGACGCCCCCGGGCTCACGCGTCATGGCGCGGGCCCTTCCTGCCCTTGCCGCGCGGCTTCCCGCCGAAGGGCCTGCGCGCGCCCTTGCCGCCGCGCGCCGGGCGCAGGTCCCGCGAGGGGTCGACGAGCGCGGGCTCCAGGGGGCGGCCGTCGAAGTCGGCCTCCCGCAGGGCGGAGAGCACGCGGCGCCCCAGCTCGGCGCGGACGTCGAAGAAGGCGCAGGTGGGCTTGATGGCGATGGCGCCGATATCCGCCGCCGCGATGCCGGCCGCCGCGCACGCCAGGCGCACCACCGCGCCCTCGCGCAGGCCGTCGCGCCGGCCCACATGGATGGAGATCCGCTGGCGCGGGCCGAAGGCAGCGGCGCGCTCGGCGCGGTCGGGGCGCTCGGCGGGGTTGAGGCGCTCGGCGGGGTTGAGGTCCTGCGCGTCCTCGTAGGCCTCCAGGAGGGTGGCGAGGCGGAGCTGGAGCACGCGGGCGAGGACCTCCTCGGGCGGGAGGCCGGCGACGAGCGGGGCGACGGCGGGGAGGAGCTCGCGGATGGCGGGGTTGATCGTCTCGGCGTCGCGGATCTGCCCGGCCAGCCAGAAGACGTGCTTCTGGCGCACCTCGTCGGCCGTGGGGATGGCGCGCCGCTCGAAGCGTAGGCCGCAGAGGCGCTCGATGAGGCGCAGCTTCGCGGCGTCGCGCGGGGTGACGAGGGCGATGGAGACGCCGCTTTTGCCGGCGCGGGCGGTGCGGCCGCTGCGGTGGGTGTAGACGGCGGGGTCGTCGGGCAGGTGGTAGTGGATGACGTGCGAGATGTCGTCCACGTCGAGCCCGCGGGCCGCCACATCGGTCGCCACGAGGATGCGCACGGCCTTCTCGCGGAACTTGCGCATCACGGCGTCGCGCTGGGCCTGGGAGAGGTCGCCGTGGAGGGCCTCGGCGTAGACGCCGTCGTGCATGAGGCTTTCGCTGAGGCGCTGGGTGTCGACGCGGGTGCGGCAGAAGACGAGGCCGTACATCTCGGGCACGAAGTCGATGATGCGGCGGAGGGCGCCGTAGCGGTTGCGCTCGGCCACGGCGTAGGCGTGGTGGTCGATGTTGGCCTGGGCCACGTTGCGCGTGCCGACGGTGATCTCCAGCGGGTCGCGGAGACGCTGCCTGGCGATGGCCTCCACCTCCGGCGGCATCGTGGCGGAGAAGAGCCAGAGCGCGGCCTCGCGGGGGGTCGCGTCCAAAATGAAGGTCAGCTCCTCGCGGAAGCCCAGGTCGAGCATCTCGTCGGCCTCGTCGAGCACGCAGACGCGCACGTGGGAGAGGTCGACGGCCTCGCGGCGGAGCAGGTCGCAGAGGCGGCCGGGGGTGGCCACGACCACCTGCGCCCCGCGCTCCAGGCGGTGGATCTGCGCGGCGATCGCCGCGCCGCCGTAGCAGGCGGCCACCTTGACCTCCGGCAGGTTCTTCGAGAAGCGCGCCAGCTCCTCGCCGATCTGCAGGCAGAGCTCGCGCGTCGGCGCCAGGATCAGCCCCTGCGGCGCGGCGAGCGCGCCCTCCACCTTCGCCAGGAGCGGCAGGCCGTAGGCGCAGGTCTTCCCCGTGCCCGTCGCCGCCAGCGCCACGCAGTCGGGCGTCGGCTCGGCCAGCAGGCGGGGGATCGCCTCCGCCTGGATCGGCATCGGCTCCGTGAAGCCCAAACCCTCGACCGCCCCGAGCAACGCCTCGGGCAAACCCAAATCCTTGAATGTCCGCGTCATGAAATCTCCAAATGGCCGCATAGTTTACCACAAACGCCCCGGCGGGGCACGAAAAAAGCCGCCGCGCACGCGCGGCGGCCGTTCACGCGCGGCTACGCGTCACTTCGCCGGGGCGGCGGGGGCCTCGGGGGCGGGCTTCGCCTCGGCCTCGGCGGCGGCGGCCTGGTCGAAGAGGCTCTTCGGGCCGGCGTAGGCGTCGATCATCTTGACGGTGCGCTCGGCCTGCGCCTTGTAGGCGGCGAGGGGGGAGCCCTCGGGGGCGTCGAGCAGCGGGGCCAGGGCGGCCTTGCCCGCGGCCTTGTCGCCCTTCTGGCAGAGGAGGCGCGCCTTGGCCAGGGTCAGGGCGGGGGTGAGGTAGTGGGGGCGGGCGGGGTCGGCGCCGAAGGCGGCCTCGAGGGCGCCGGCCTCGGCGAGGGCCTCGTCGAGGCGGCCCAGGGCCTCAAGGGCGCAGACGCGCCCGACGGCCGCGATGTCCCTCACGGCGGGGTCGTCGAGCTCGGCGAGGGAGGCGTCGTAGGCGGCGAGGGCGCCCTCGGCGTCGCCGGCGGTGTAGAGCGCGTTGGCGAGGGCGAGGCGGGCGAGGGGCGCGGCCTCGGTGCCCATGGCGACGACGCCCTCGAAGCCCTCGACGTCGGAGGCTTGGGCGAGCGCCACGGCGGCAGCGGCGTCCTGCGCCTGATCGGTGCCGTGCCAGACGTAGAGGCCGACGCAGACGGCCAGCGCGGCGACGGCCCAGGCGAGGGTCCTGGGCCCATGGTCCTGCCACCAGGCGACGACGGGCTGCAACTCCTCGGGGACGCGCGCGACGTCTTTGAGGGTGGGGATCTCCTTTTTGGCCATGGCGCTCCTCGGGGCTTTAGGCTTTCACGCGGTCGGCGTACTCGCCGGTGCGGGTGTCGATGCGGATGATGTCGCCCTCGTTGATGAAGAGGGGCACGGGCAGCTCGTAGCCGCCCTCGACGGTGCCGGGCTTGGTGACCTTGCCGGCGGCGGTGTTGCCGCGCACGCCGGGGTCGCACTTGATGACCTTGCGCTCGATGAAGGAGGGCAGCTCCACGTCGATCACCGCGTCCTCGTAGAGCAGCGCGTCGACCTCGAGGCCGTCGGTGAGGAAGTAGGTCTTGTCGCCCAGGATGTCCTTGGTGACGCGGATCTCATTGTAGTCCTCGTCGTTGAAGACGTACGTGCCGGCGTCCTCGTAGGAGTAGACGAGGGGCTTCTGGGCGAGGTCGGGCTTCTCGAAGCGGTCGTTGGAGCGGAAGGAGCAGGATTTGCCCGAGCCGTTGAGCATGTTGCGCAGCTTGCAGTTGTAGATGGCTTGGCCCTTGCCCGGCTTCGAGAAGTCGAAGTCGGTGATGATCCAGGGCTGGCCCTCGAACATGATCTTGAGGCCCTTCTTCAGGTCGGAGGCGGTATACATGGCGATAACTCGTCTTTCTCTTGAAACAGCAAACCACGTTACTATAGCGCATTTCGCCGCGTTCGTCAAATGGCGGCGGGTTGTGCTATACTGGGTGGCGAACAAGGAAACACCGAAAGGAGCGTGACGGAATGGGCATTCACGACGAACTGTTGGCCGCGTGGCGGGATTTCAACGCGGGGGCGATCTCCCCGGCGCAGCTCAAGGCCGTCTCCTCCGGCTTCGGCATCTACCAGCAGCGCGACGACGCGGTGATGATGCGCATCCGCCGCACGGGCGGCGTGGTCACCCTCGGCGACCTGGAGGCCATCCGCGGGATCTTGGCGAAGTATGCCATCCCTTACGCCCACATCACCACGCGCCAGGCGATCCAGCTGCACGGCGTGGCCCCCACGCAGGTCGACGCCTGCCTGGCCGACTGCGAGGCCGCGGGCTTCCGCTTCCGCGGCGGCGGCGGGAACACCTTCCGCAACGTGCTGGTCAATCCCAACAGCGGCCTCCACCCCGACACCGCCTTCGACGTCTTCCCCTACGCCCGCGCCCTCGCCGACGCCTTCTATTCCTTCGACGCCGCCTACGCCCTCCCGCGCAAGATCAAGATCGCCTTCGTGGACCGCGCGGCCGACCGTCTGCTCGCGGCGATCCAGGACCTCGGGTTCGTCGCCAAGACCCAGGATGGCCGGCGGTGCTTCGAGGTGTGGTTCGCCGGCGGCATCGGCAACAGGCCGCGCGTGGCCTACCGCCTCTTCGACGCCCTCCCCGCCGAGGAGTGCATCCGCGTGGCGATGGCCGTGACCGACCTCTTCAACGACCATGGCGACCGCGCCCACCGCGCCACCGCGCGCCTCCGTTTCCTCCGCGCCTCCCTCGGCGAGGAGCGGCTCACCGCCCTCTTCCGCGAGTATTACGCCCAGGCCGACGCCAAGGGCTACCCGCGCTGCCCCGAGGAGGCCCTGACCCCGGAGGCCTACCCCGTCACCGCCCTCCCCGAGGGCGTCCCCCCCGCCGAGGGCTTCGAGGACTGGAAGGCCGTCGCCGCCGACCCGCTGGCAGACGGCACCTTCGCCGTCCGCCTCTTCGTCCCCTTCGGCAACCTCACGCCCGAGCAGCTCGGCCGCCTCTGCGTCTTCCTGCGGCGCCACGGCCTCACCCGCCTGCAGCTCCACCAGGGGCAGGACCTCATCCTCCCACGCGTCCACCCCCAGTGCCTCACCGCCCTCCACGCCGCCCTGCTCGCCGACTTCCCCGACCTCGACCTCACCCTCCGCTCCTACGTCGGCCACATCCCCACCTGCATCGGCAACACCGTCTGCAAGATCGGCGCCGCGGACTCCCCGCGCATCGGCGAACGCCTCGCCCGCGTGCTCGACGCCTACCTCCCCGCCAACACCCCCGAGCGCCGCGCCCTCGCCCGCCTCCTCACCACCGAGGTCCGCATCAGCGGCTGCCCCAATTCCTGCACCGCCCACCCCGCCGCCAAGTTCGGCTTCCAGTGCCGCAAGCTCGGCGGGCAGGACGTGCTCATCCCCTTCACCCCCGCCACCGCCGAGCCCCCCACGCTCGGCGAGCCCCAGACCGCCCCCATCGCCGTCGACGACCTGCCGCGCTGCCTCCTCGCCGCCCTCGGCCTGGGCGCCGGGGCGTAAGAATCGGCCTCCCGCCGCATACTATCCAATGAGGGCCCATGCGGGTGACCGCGTGGGCCCCGGCTTTCCCATGGGCACGCGGGCGCCCGCGCCCGGAAGGCCGCACCACCGCGAAACGGAAAGGATACCGTCATGCGACACATCCCCCTGGGCCTCGGCGCCCTGGCCACCCTCGCGGCCCTCACCGGCTGCACCTCCTACTACACCGAACGCGGCGCCCAGCCGCTCGTCAACCCCGGCGCCCTCGCCGGCCCGCAGTACCACACCGACTGGAAGGTCTCGGACACGAAGACGACCGCCGAGGGCTCCGCCAAGGTCCTCTTCTGGGTCTTCACCTCCGGCGAGCCGAAGTACGCCGAGGTCCCCGGCTCCTCCGGCGGCTTCCTCCCGACCGACCGCGCCATCCACAAGGCGAAGGCCGCCGCGACCTACGAGGCCTGCGCCAAGAACGGCGCCGACGCGCTCCTCGGCGTGACCTACTCCTACAAGATCACCGACTACTTCTTCACCTCGGTGGTGGAGTGCACCGTGCAGGGCTACCCGGCCACCATCGCCGGCGTGCGGCTGCTGGAGGACAAGCCCGTCCTCATCGACAACACCAAGCAGCTCATCCGCGTGAAGCCCTACGAGGAAATCACCGACCTCTCCGGCTCCCCGCGCATCGGCATCGCCGACTACCGCAAGAGCCAGCGATCCGGCGGCGCCTCGGGGGAATCCTCCCTCCCCTGGCCGCTCTCGCTGATCTTCTGAGCCCCCGCCGCCCGCGAAGGGCATGAAAAAAGGCCGCGCCCGGATCGGGCGCGGCCTTTTTTGCCGTGCGGCGCTTCCGCGCCGGGTCAGCGGCAGCAGAAGTAGAGCACGCCGGCGACGACGGCCGAGCCGATCACGCCGGAGACGTTCGGGCCCATGGCGTGCATGAGCAGGAAGTTGGTGGGGTCGTACTCCAGGCCGACCTTGTTGGAGACGCGCGCGGCCATCGGGACGGCGGAGACGCCGGCCGAGCCGATGAGCGGGTTGATCTTGTCCTTGACGAAGAGGTTCATCAGCTTGGCCATCCAGACGCCGCCGGCGGTGCCCACGCCGAAGGCGATCACGCCAAGGACGAGGATGCCGAGGGTCTCGAAGGTGAGGAACTTCTCGGCGGCGAGCTTGGAGCCCACGGAGAGGCCGAGGAGGATGGTGACGATGTTGATGAGGCTGTTGGCCATCGTGTCGGAGATGCGGTCGACGACGCCGCACTCCTTGGCGAGGTTGCCCAGCATGACCGCGCCGATGAGCGGGGCGGCGGAGGGCAGGAAGGCCGCGCAGAGCAGGAGCACCGTGATCGGGAAGAGCACCTTCTCCATCTTGGAGACGGGGCGGAGCTGCTTCATCTTGATGAGGCGCTCCTTCTCGTTGGTGCAGAGCTTCATGATCGGGGGCTGGATGACGGGGACGAGCGCCATATAGGAGTAGGCGGCCACGGCGATCGCGCCGAGAAGGTCGGGCGAGAGCTTGGTGGTCAGCCAGATGGCGGTCGGGCCATCGGCACCGCCGATGATGCCGATGGAGGCGGCGTCGGTGATGAAGAAGTTGATGCTGTCGAAGCAGAGCGTCAGGGCAAGGGCGCCGAGGAGGGCCGTGAAGATGCCCAGCTGGGCGGCGGCGCCGAGAAGGGCCGTGCGGGGGTTGGCGATCAGCGGGCCGAAGTCGGTCATCGCGCCCACGCCCATGAAGATGAGGATGGGGAAGAGGCCGGAATTGACGCCGAAGTCGAAGGTGTAATAGAGGAAGCCGCCCGGCTCGACCACGTTGCCCATCGTGTCCAGGAGGGGCGCGGCGGTGATGCCCGCGTAGGGGATGTTGGCCAGCAGGCCGCCGAAACCGATGGGCAGGAGCAGCAGGGGCTCGAACTCCTTGACGATGGCCAGGTAGATCAGCACCAGGCAGATGACGATCATGATCAGCTGGCTGAGGCCGAAAGGCAGGATCGTGGCGGGGTGCGCGCCGGGCAGAGGCTCGGGCGAGGGCGCCGAGGGTGCCGGATCCTTGAGGGTGAAGCCCATGATGCCGGTGGTGCTCCACATGCTGGCGATGCGGCTGGCGGTGAGGTTCCAGTCGCCCACCTGGTGGGAGTGGATCACGCCGGTGACCTGCGGCAGGTCGATCTGCTTGCCCACGAGGTCGGGGAAGCAGAGCTGGTACTGCCCGCCCTTCTTCGGATTCTTGTAGTAGTTGTAGGGCTCGTAGACGTCTTCGGTGACGGTGGCGAGATCCTGCTCGGTCTGGGCGATGCGCCTCTCGATGGTGGCCTTCTCGTGCTCCAGGGCGCGGGCGGCCTTCCTGTCCTTGGCCGCGGCGATGGCTTGGTCGAGGTTCTTGACGCGAAGCGCGTCGGCCGCGTTGCGGGCCTTGAGCTCGGCGAGCCACTCGGGGGTGGTCATGTACCCTTGGGTGACATGGACGTAGGAGCCATGGAGGCGCTTGTCGGAATCGTTGCTCTGGTCCTCGACGGCCGCGTCGTTCTCCTGGAGCAGTTGCTTGCGGAGCTTGACGAGCTGGACGGTGGACTCGATGCCGGCGAATTTGTCGCCGGTGTCGGAGAGGGGCTTGGCGGCCTCGGCGGGCGCCTGCGCGAAGGCGCAGGCACCCATGAGGAGGGCAAGCCCCAAAGCGATATGCTTCATCATGGGGAGGTCTCCTGGGATCCGCTTACATCGTGGCGAGGGTGTCGCCGGTGTTCACCTTGTCGCCGGTGGCGACGGTGATGGAGGCGACGACGCCGTCCTTGGGGGCCTTGATGGGCATCTCCATCTTCATGGCCTCCATGACGAGGATTTCGTCGTCCTTCTTGACGGCGGTGCCGGGCTGGGCGGTGATGCGGAGGATGAGGCCGGGGACGGGGGCGGTGACGGGGGTGTCGCCGGCGGAGGCGGGGGCACCGGCCGCGGGGGCGGCGGCGATGCCGTCGGCGACGGTGAAGTCATAGGCCTTGCCGTTGACGATGGCCTTGCCGTCCTTGAGCTCCACGCCGTAGGGCTTGCCGTTGACGGTGACGGTGCAGGGGCCGGAGACCTTGGCGGCGGGCTTCTCGTTGAGGCGGATGCCCAGGGGCGCCTTGGCGGGGTCCTTCAGGTAGGCGATGCCCTTCTCCAGGCAGGAGGCGGCGATGAAGACGTTCTCGTCGGTGACGGGGAGCCCGGCGTCGGCGAGCATCTTCTCGGCGGCGGCGCGGCCCTTCTTGGGGTCGGCGTCGTTGTTCTCGAGGACGGTCTTCTCGGTGGGCTGCAGGCCGAGCTGCTCGGCGGCGATTTTGACGACCTCGGGGTCGGGCTTGACGGGGGTCTTGCCGAAGTAGCCGAGGACCATCTTGCCGTAGCCGGGGGCGATCTTCTTCCACTTGCCGAACATGACGTTGTTGAAGGCCTGCTGGAAGTAGAACTGGGAGACGGGGGTGACGGAGGTGCCGAAGCCGCCGCAGCGGACGGAGTCGTACATCTCGTCGATCATCTGGTCGTACTTGTCCATCAGCCCGTTGTCGCGCAGCATCTGGGTGTTGGCGGTGAGGGCGCCGCCAGGCATGGGCGACCAGATGATGACGGGCGAGGAGTGGACGGCCTCGGGCGGGAGGAAGTAGTCCTTCATGCAGTCCTTGAAGGTCTCCTCGGCGGCGCGGATCTTCTCGATGTCCACGTCGAGGTCGAAGTCGGAGCCGCGCAGGGCGTGCCACATGGTGATGATGTCGGGCTGGCAGGTGCCGCCGGAGACGGGCGCCATGGAGAGGTCGATGCCGTCGGCGCCGCCCTCGAGGGCCGCGAGGTAGCAGGTCAGACCGTTGCCGGCGGTCTCATGGGAGTGGAACTGGATGTGCGTGCCCTTGGGCAGGAGCTTGCGGGCCTGCTTGATGGTCTCGTAGACGACGCGGGGCGGGGTGGTGCCGGAGGCGTCCTTGAAGCAGACGCGGTCGAAGGGGATCTCGGCCTTGAGGATCTGCTTGATGCGCTCGGCGTAGAACTCGGGGGTGTGGGCGCCCTTGTTGTCCACGCCGGGGGGCAGACCCATCATCGTCACGGTGACCTCGTGCTTGAGCCCGGCGTCATGGATGCACTGCCCGGACCACTTGAGGTTGTTCACGTCGTTGAGCGCGTCGAAGTTGCGAATCGTGGTCATGCCGTGCTTCTTGAACATGTCCGCGTGCAACTTGATGATGTCCGAGGGCTGGCTGTCCAGGCCCACCACGTTCACCCCGCGCGAGAGCGTCTGCAGATCCGCCTCCGGGCAGGTCTTGCGGAAGGTGTCCATCACGTCGAACGCATCCTCGCGGCAGTAGAAATAGCAGCTCTGGAAACGCGCGCCGCCACCCGCCTCGAACCAACGGATCCCGGCATCGTACGCCGCCTTGACCGCAGGCATGAAATCCTTGGACAGCACGCGCGCGCCGTAGACCGACTGGAAGCCGTCGCGGAACGCCGTGCACATGAACTTGATCTTCTTGCTCATCGTGAGACCTTCGACTTTCTTGGGGGGTGGGGAAAGGGGTTACTGGCGGCTGCGCGCCACCGCGATGGCCACCGCCACCGCCTCGTCGTCCGCGCCGGCCGCCGGCCGCGGCGCCGCCTTCTTCTTCGGCTCGGGGTCCGGGAGCACGTTCAGCGCCGGAAACGCCTTGAGCAACGCGCTCATGCCCGTCGTCACGACGGAAAGCACAAAGAGGAACAGGATGGCGATGCCCATGCCTGCCACGAGAAGAACCAGACCTTGCTGAATCATGACGAACCTCTGTTTCGCGGTTGTTTTCGGACCGGCGCACCGGTACCAAAAAATCACGCCCATTTTAGCAAACGCACTGACCCGCGGGCAAGTGGGCAAGTCGCTTTTTTTGTAAGTTTTTCGCAACGCGCCCCCCCCGCCCCGACGCTTGCGCGCGAGGCGGCGATTTGCTACAGTGAATCCATTCCAAAAACCCACGAAAGGATGACCGACATGAAGCACACCCTCCTCCTCGGGGCGGCCTTGGCCGCGGGCCTCGCGACGGCCGCCATCGACCCCGCCGCCGCCGCGAAGGCCGCCCTCGCCCACGCCGGCGTCGCCAAACCCGCCGAGCACGCCCTCTACGTCGCCCCCGACCGAGACGACGGCCGCGTGGTCTACGAAGTCCGCTTCCACGACGGCGTGAACGCCTACGACTACGAGATCGACCCCGCCGACGGCGCCGTCCTCGAATCGAAGCGCGAGGCCCTCCCCGCCCTCCCCGCCGCCGCGCCCGCCACCCCCGCCGCGCCCGACATCGCCCGCGCCAAGGCCATCGCCCTGGCCGACGCCAAGGTCGCCGAGGCCGACGCCAAGCGCCTCCGCGCCAAGCGCGACTTCGACGACGGCCGCGCCATCTTCGAGGTCGAGTTCCGCGTCGGCAAGATGGAATACGAATACGACATCGACGCGGCCACCGGCGCCATCCTCAAGCGCGACATCGACCGCGACGACGACTGGTTCTGAGCCCGAAAGCCGGGCGGGGCCCACGCCCCGCCCCTTTTTCCGCCATGCCCATCCCACCCACGCCCCGCCCCCCCGAAGACCCCGTCCTCATCCTCGGCGCCACCAGCGGCATCGGCCGCGCCCTCACCCTGGAGCTGCGCGCCCACGGCCGCCGCGTCATCGCCGCCGGCCGCCGCCAGGACCTCCTCGACACCCTCGGCGGCGAGACCCTCCGCCTCGACGTCACCGCCCCCGACGCCCTCGACGCCATCGCCCCCCTCGCCCCCGGGACCATCGTCTACAACGCCGGCTTCGGCGAACGCACCCCCACCCCCGACTGGCCCCTCACCCGGCAGACCCTCGCCGTGAACGTCGTCGCCTTCGAGCGCCTCGCCCAATGGGCGCTCGACCGCTGCGCCGTCTTCGCCGCCACCGCCAGCGTCGCCGGCATCCGCGGCCTGGAGGGCACCAACGGCTACGCCGCCTCGAAGGCCTACATGCTCAACGCCATGGAAGGCTACCGCCGCCTCGCCCGCCACGGCCGCCACCCCTGCCGCTACCTCACCCTCATCCCCGGCTTCGTGGACACCGCCATGGGCCAGGCCTCCGCCTTCTGGCGCTGCTCCCCCGAGACCGCCGCCCGCCACATCCGCCGCGCCCTGGCGCGCCACGCCCCCACCGCCCACATCACCCCCCGCTGGGCCCTCGTCGCCGCCCTCCTCCGCCTCCTCCCACGCGCCCTCTTCGAGCGCATCCCCCTGCGCGCCTGACCGCCCCGACCCCTAAGGGTTTCCCCCCGAACCCTCCCAACCCCCGCCCCGAACCCCTTAGGGTCCCGCCCGAATGGTGCGCCCCCGATCGGCCAACCCGCCAATCAGCCAATATGCTATAATACGCCCTGTTTTTAACGACAGAGGCAGACTATGCTCGACATCAAGCGGATCCGTGAGCGTCCCGACGAGGTTCGGGAAGGGTTGAAACGGCGGTGGATGGACACCGCCCTGGTCGACGACGTGCTGGCGCTCGACGCCAAACGCCGCGCGCTGGTCACCGAGACCGACGCCCTCAAGGCCAAACGCAACGAAGTCTCCAAATCCATCGGCGCGCGCGTCAAGGCCGGCGAGGACGTCGAGACCGTCAAGGCCGAGATGCGCGCCGTCGGCGACGCCATCGCCGCCAAGGACGCCGAGATCCGCGAGACGGAGGCCGCCTTCCGCGAGGCCATGCTCCGCATCCCCAACGTGCCCAACGCGGCCATCGCCACCGGCCCCGACAGCTCCGCCAACCGCGACGTCCGCCACGTCGGCACGATGCCCGCCTTCGCCTTCGAGCCCCTCGACCACATCGCCCTGGGCGAAAAGCTGGGCATCTTCGACTTCCCCCGCGGCGTCAAGCTCACCGGCACCGGCTTCCCCATCCTCCTGGGCCAGGGCGCCAAACTCCAGCGCGCCCTCATCCAATACATGCTCGACCTCCACACCCAGCGCCAGGGCTACACCGAGATGCTCCCCCCCTTCGTGGTCAACACCGCCTCCATGATCGGCACCGGCCAGCTGCCCAAGATGAAGGACGACATGTACCACTGCGAGGTCGACGACTTCTGGCTCATCCCCACCGCCGAGGTCCCCGTCACCAACTACTACCGCGACGACATCCTCGACGCCGCCGCCCTCCCCGTCAAGCTCACCGCCTACACCCCCTGCTTCCGCCGCGAGGCCGGATCCGCCGGCAAGGACACCCGCGGCATCCTCCGCGTCCACCAATTCGACAAGGTCGAGATGGTCAAGTTCGTCGCCCCCGAGACCTCCTACGACGAGCTCGAAAGCCTCGTCAAGGACGCCGAGGACGTCCTCACCGGCCTCGGCCTCCACTTCCGCGTCCTCGAGCTCTGCTCCGGCGACATCTCCTTCTCCGCCGCCAAATGCTACGACCTCGAGCTCTGGGCCCCCGGCCAGAAAGCCTGGCTCGAGGTCTCCAGCTGCTCCAACTTCGAGAGCTTCCAGGCCCGCCGCGCCAACATCCGCTACCGCCGCCCCGACGGCAAGACCGACTTCGTCCACACCCTCAACGGCTCCGGCGTCGCCCTCCCCCGCCTCATGATCGCCATCCTCGAACAATGCCAGCAAGCCGACGGCTCCGTCCTCCTCCCCGAGGCCATCCGCCCCTACTTCGGCGCCGACCGGCTCCTGCCCGTGAGGTGAGCGCCATGCCCAAACGCACCATCGGCCCCCTCGCCATGCGCTACTGGGGCGACCCCGCCCTCCGCGTCGCCTGCCGCCCCGTCGCCCTCATCGACAAACCCCTCCGCGACCTCGCGCTCGACATGATCCAGACCATGTACAGCGCCAACGGCGTCGGCCTCGCCGCCCCCCAGGTCGGCCGCGACGAGATGCTCTGCGTCATCGACGTCCCCCCCGACGCCGAGGACGAGGACTGCCTCGCCCTCAACGCCGACATCCCCATGCCCCTCATCCTCTTCAACCCCGAGATCCTCGCCGCCGAAGGCACCCAGACCGGCGAGGAAGGCTGCCTCTCGTTCCCCTCCATCCACGCCCCCGTCACCCGCGCCAAGACCGTCACCTTCACCTACCTCGACCCCAACGGCCAGCGCCACACCCACACCGCCCACGGCCTCCTCGCGCGCGCCGTCCAGCACGAGCTCGAACACCTCCGCGGCCACGTCTTCATCGACAACATCGACACCGCCCCCCTCGCCCCAAAACTCGACAAGCTCGAGGCAAAAACCAAACGCAGACTCGGCCTGGAATGACCCCCACGGAGCACGGAAAGCGGAAAACGGAAAGCGCGCCCCCCCCCGCGAGGGCGCGCCGCCGTGCGCCGCTCACCCTCCTCGCCGCCGCCCTCACCCTCCTCGAAAACCCCACCGTCACTCTCGACCTCGAAGGCGACGCCCTCTCCCGCGAGGCCCCCACCCTCGCCACCCTCCGCGTCGACACCCCCGCCCAAGCCATCCTCCCCGCCGACCTGCGCGACCGCTTCCGCGGCTTCGCCGTCGTCGAGGAGTTCCCCGCCGGCGACAACGCCTGGCGCCTCCGCCTCACCCCCGCCCCCCAAGGCCCCTGGCGCCTCATGCCCATCCCCCTCGAGATCCGCGACCCCCGCACCCGCCAGCCCCTCGCCCAGACCCTCACCCACGCCGTCACCCTCCCCGCCCCCCCGCCCCTCCCCCCCGCCGACGGCGCCCCCGAATGCGACCCCGCACCCGCCTGGATCCCCCCCGGCTGGCGCACCCTCGCCCTCTGGGCCCTCCCCATCCTCCTCGCCGCCGCCCTCCTCCTCGCCGCGATCCCCCTCCTCAGGCGCCTCCGCCGCACCCTCCGCGAACGCGCCCTCTCCCCCGAGGAACGCGCGCACCTCGAACTCGGCCGCCTCCTCGCCCAAGGCTGGGTCGCCCAAGGCCGCCTCAAACCCTTCTACTACGCCCTCACCGCCCTCCTCCGCCGCTACTTCGAGCGCGCCCGCGCCACCCGCGCCACCCGCCAGACCACCCAGGAATTCCTCGACGCCCTCGCCGCCGACCCCGCCTTCCCCCCCGCCGCCCGCGACGCCCTCGCCGACTTCCTCGCCGCCGCCGACCGCGTCAAATACGCCGGCGCCGACGCCACCCCCGCCCAGGCCGAGGCCGCCGCCGACTCCGCCCGCGCCCTCATCGACGCCGACGCCCTCGCCCGCAAAACCCCCACCCCGCCCCGGGAGGCCAAGTGATGGACTTCGCGTGGCCATGGGCGTTTTTGCTGGCGGTGCCGTGGGGCTTCGCGGCGTGGCGGGCGGTTCGGGCGGCGCGGACGCGGGGGGCGGTCTTCGCCGGGGCGTCGGCGCGGCTGGGGGGCGGGAGGCCGTCGTGGCGGGTCCGGGCGGCGCGGGCGCTGCCTTTCGTCTTCCTGGCGGGGGCGGCGGCGCTGATCGTGGCGGCGGCGGGGCCGCGGCGGACGTTGGCGCGGGAGGTGCGGGCGGCGGACGCGTTGGCGGTGATGATGGCGGTGGACGTGTCGGGGTCGATGGCGGCGCTGGATCTCTCGGAGCCGGGCGGGCCCGACCGCACGCGCCTGGAGGTGGTGAAGGCGACCTTCCGCGACTTCGTGGCCCGGCGGCCGGACGATCTGATCGGGTTGGTGACCTTCGGCGGGTACGCAAGCTGCCGCGCGCCGCTGACGGCCGACCATCGCGCCCTGCTGCACACGCTCGCGGGGGTGGAGATCCCGCAGGCGGAGGATGAGCAGCTCACGGCGATCGGCGACGGGCTCTCGGTGGCGCTCCTGCGCCTGCGGGAGGCGGAGCCGAAGACCAAGATCGCGATCCTCCTCTCCGACGGCGAGAACAACGTGGGCGCGGTGACGCCGCAGGAGGCGGCGCAGGCGGCGAAGACGCTGGGCGTGCGGGTCTACGCCATCGGCGTGGGCTCCACGGGGGTGGCGCCTTTCTGGGGGGTGGATCGCTTCACGGGGCGGCGGGTGAAGGCGCAGGGGCAGGTCTCGCTCGACGAGGCGACCCTGCGCGCGATCGCCCAGGAGACGGGCGGGCGTTACGCGAACGTCCGCTCGCGCGAGGATCTGGAGGCCTTCCTGCGCGAGGTCGCGGAGCTGGAGACGACGCGCGTGGAGCGGCAGGTCTACACGCGCCATCTGCCGCGGTCGCGGCCGTGGTTGGCGGCGGGCGGGGCGCTGTGCCTGGCCGCGGCACTGGGGCTGGCGGCGTTGCTGAGGAGGCCGATATGACCACGGATGAGCTGGCGCCCACGTTCGAGGCGTGGCTGGGCAAGGTGCCGAACCAGGCGATCGAGGCCTTCGCGCAGGGGCATCCCGCGCTCTTCCAGGGCTTCCGCCTCGGGAACGTGCCCGCCCTGCGCACGCGCATCGCGCAGATTTACCGCGGCGCGCTCACCGGCGAGAAGCATTTGGAGCTGAGGGCGCTTTTCGAGCGGATGCCGTTGCCGGAGGCGATGGCCGGGATCAGCGCGGAGCGGCTGATCGGGTGCGCGCCCGCCTTCGCCGCCTATTGCGGGGCGGAGGCCTTCATCCTGGCGGCGGCCAACGACCCGCGCGCCCAGGTGCGCGACGCCGCCGCGCGGTGGCTCAGGGACCCCGCCGAACTGACGGCCGGGGGCGGGGAGGCGGGCCAGGACGCCCGCGGCCTCCTGCGCGCCCGTTTCGCCGCCATCCTCCCCATGGGCGACGGCGACGCCCCGCCCGACGCGCAGACCGCCGCGCTGCGCAAGCAGATCGCCGACCTGCGGGCCGAGAACGTGCGCCTCGCCCGCAAGGCGAAGGAGGAGCGCCAACAGGCCCAGGCGCAGGCCGCCGAGGAGAGGCGCGCCGCCAAGGAGGAGGCCGCGACCAAGGACTTCGCCATCGCCGAGTTCAGGCGCCGCGCCGAAACGGCCGAGAGCCGCCTGCGCAAGGAGGAGGCCACGCGCGAGGAGCGCGTCCGCCGTGAGCTCGCGCTCATCCTCCCCAAGGCCTTCGAGGGATGGCTCAGGCCCTGCCTGGCGGTCGAGGCCGCCCTGCGCGACGAGGCCCCGCGCCAGGAGCTGCTGGCCCGCGCCGAGGCCGCGCTCGCCAAACAGGCCGCGCTCGACCGCGCCTCCCGCGACCGCGCCGCGCTCGAGGCGCGGCTCCATGACCTGGAGGCGATGCTGGCGCGGGTGGACGAGACGCTCCGCCACGCCCACTGCCGCCACGCCGACCTGATCGCCGTGCGGGCCGACCTGGCCGCCGCGTGCGACGCCCTGCGCGGGACGCTCGCCGCCCAGGGCGTCGACCTCCCCGACCGCGACCTCCCCCACGCGCTCTCCCGCGCCATCCACGCCCTCCCGCGCGACGAGCGGACGGCGGCGGACCTCGACGCGTTCCTCGGCCTGGCCTCGCGCCTGCGCCTCCTCTCCGGGCAGGAGACGCGCGCGCTCCGCACCGACGCCGCCCGCATCCAGCCCGACGCCGCCGACTGGGCCGCGGCACTGGGCGCGATCGAGGACAAGGACGGCCGCGACGACGACCCGGCCGCCCGGCGCAACCCGGCGCTCGCCGCCGGCCTGCGCGGCGAGGCGCCCCTCTTCCTCTATCTCGACGGGCACAACATCATCAACTGCCTCCCCTCGCGTTACGGCGTCGCCCGCGGCCACGCCCAGACCCACGCCCAGATCCGCGAGCGGCTCGAACAGGACCTCCGCGCCCTCCTCGCCGACCTCCCGCTCGTCCAGGCCACCCTGATGTGGGATGGCTCAGAGACCGCGTTCCGCAATCTCGGCGACAACCTGGTCGCCCTCTTCTCCGGCGGCGAGGGGGAGCACCGCGCCGACCGCGCCATCCTCAAGCGCCTGGAGTACGACCGCTCCCGCGGGGCCGGGCCCTTCGTGGTGGTGACCGACGACAACGGGTTCGCCCGCGAGGCCGAGCGCCTCGGCGCCAAGCGTTGCCGCCTCCAGGACTTCGCCGCCTTCCTCAACCATGTCCCCCGCGCCTGACCCCCGCCTCCCCCCCGACCCCCGCCGGCCCGACTGGCGCTGGCAGCTCGCCCACGCCCTCGACGCCCGCGCGCTCGGCCTCGAGGAAATCCCCGCCTGGCCCACCCGCGTCACCCCTTACTACGCCTCCCTGGCCGATTGGGGCGACCCGGCCGACCCCATCCGCCTCCAGGTCGCCCCCGACCCCCGCGAGCGACTGGACGACGGTTACCCCGCCGACCCCTTCGGCGAGGACGGCCCCGCCGCCGTGGCCCCCGGCATCAAGCAGCGTTTCCCCGACCGCATCCTCGCGCAGGTCTCCCTGGCCTGCGCGGCCAACTGCCGCCACTGCACGCGCCGCGGCCTCCTCGGCCGCGCCCGCGCGGCCGCCCTGCCCGACCTCCTGGCCGCGCTCGACGCCCGCCCCGCCGTCCGCGAGGTGCTCCTCTCCGGCGGCGACCCCCTCCTCCTCGCCGACGACGCGCTCCTGGCCTGGGTGGACGCCCTGGCCGCGCGCCCGGGCATCGACGCCATCCGCCTCTGCACGCGCACGCCCGTCACCCTCCCCATGCGCTGGGGCGACGCGCTCATCGCCCGCCTGGCCGCCTCCAAGCGGCTGTGGGTGCAGACGCAGTTCAACCACCCGCGCGAGCTCACCCCCGAGGCCCTCGGCCTCTGCGACCGCCTGGTCTCCCACGGCATCCCCGTCTCCAACCAGTCCGTCCTCCTGCGCGGGGTGAACGACGACCCCGCCGTCATGGCCGAGCTCTGCGCGCGCCTCCAGCGCGCCCGCGTCCGCCCCTACTACGTCTTCGTCTGCGACCCTATCGCCGGGATCTCCCACTTCCGCACGCCGCCCGCCCACGCCAGGGCCCTCCGCGAATACCTGCTCACGCACCTCGGCGGCCTGGCCTGCCCGCGCGTGGTGGCCGACCTGCCCGGCGCCCCCCACAAGGCCGACGTGCTCTGAATGCGCACAGGCGTACACAGCGCACGGCGCGGCGCGAAAAATCCGCCCACGCCCCGCGCTTTTTTCGCTATCATGGGGGCGAAACATGAGCACGTACGCTCATCTTCGTTTCTCCTATCCCTCCATACCAGACCCCGAGGCGGATGCCGCCCGGGGTCTTTTTTCGCCCGGGGCCGGGAGGGTTCGGGGCGAAACCCTAAGGGGGCCGGGGGCGAGGCCGGGAGGGGGGCGCGCCAAGGCTACGAGGGTCCCCGGGATTATGGTATAATCACCGGTGATTCTCATGAAAGGAAGGTCCACGATGGCCATTGCGATCACCCCCGAAGACGTCTTCGCGTTCCATGACGGCGGCAAGGTCCGCGTCTCCCTCAGCAAGCCCCTGCGCACGCAGCGGGATCTGTGCCTGGCGTACACGCCGGGCGTGGCGCAGGCGGTGAAGGCCATCGCGGCGGAGCCGGGGCGGGCCTTCGACCTCTCGGCGAAGCGGAACCTGGTGGCGGTGGTCTCCGACGGCACGGCCATCCTGGGGCTGGGCGACCTGGGGGCGGCGGCCTCGATTCCCGTGATGGAGGGGAAGGCCGCGCTCTTCAAGGCCTTCGCGGGGGTGGACGCCTGGCCGGTGCCGCTGGCGCATTGCCGGCAGGGCGGCGCGGACACGGGGCGGACGGACCCGGCGCGCGTGATCGAGGCCGTGCGGGCCATCGCGCCGATGTATGGCGGCATCAACCTGGAGGACATCGCCGCGCCGGCGTGCTTCGAGATCGAGCGCGTGCTGGACGAGGAGCTGGACATCCCCGTCTTCCACGACGACCAGTGGGGGACGGCGGTCATCACGGTGGCGGGGCTGATCAATTACGCCCACATCGCCGGGCGCGCGCTCGGCGACCTGCGGGTGGTGATCAACGGCGCCGGCGCCGCGGGCATCCGTATCGCCGACATGTGCAAGGCCGCCGGCGTCCGCGACCTGACGATGTGCGACTCCAAGGGGACGATCCGCGCCGACCGCGCCGACCTCACCGAGCACAAGCGCCGCCATGCCGTGGCGACCGACCGCCTGACCCTGCGCGAGGCCCTGCGCGGGGCGCACGTCTTCATCGGCGTCTCCGCGGCCAACGTGCTCTCCGGCGAGGACGTGCGGGCGATGGCGGACTTCCCGGCGATCTTCGCGATGGCCAACCCGGACCCGGAAATCGACCCGGCCGCGGTGGCCGAGGCGCTCGCCGGCAAGCCGTACGTCATGGCCACCGGCCGCTCCGACTACCCGAACCAGATCAACAACGTGCTGGGCTTCCCCTTCCTCTTCCGCGGCGCGCTCGACGTGCGCGCCCGCACCATCAACACCGCCATGAAGGTGGCGGCGAGCCAGGCGCTCGCGCAACTGGCCCGCGAGCCCGTGCCGGAGGACGTCCAGGCGCTCTACCCGGGCGAGACGCTGGCCTTCGGCCCGGGGTACATCATCCCGAAGGCCTTCGACCGCCGGCTCTACGCCACCGTCTCCTACGCGGTGGCCGAGGCCGCCGTGGCCTCCGGCGCCGCGCCCGCGGGCACGGATCTGGCGGCCGTGCGGGCGAAGCTTGAGGCCGGGCTCTGAGGATGGCCGGCGGCGAGGACGCGGGCAAGGCCCGCCAACCGGGCGACGCGCCGGGGGAGGCCTCCCTGGGGAGGCGGCTCCTCGCGCTGACGCTCACCTTCGGGAAGTTCGGCGGCATCACCTTCGGCGGCGGCTACGCGATCATCGCGTTGCTGGAGGACGACCTGGTGCGCCGCAAGGGGTGGCTCACGCAGGATGAGCTGCTCAACATCATCACCGTGGGCGAGAGCACGCCCGGCCCGATCGCGGTGAACACGGCGACCTTCGTGGGCTATCGGCTGGCGGGGGTGCTGGGCGGGGTGGTGGCGACGCTGGCGCTGGTCTTCCCCGCGTGGCTGGTCATCGTGCTGGTGAGCTCGTGCTATCTGGCCTTCCGCGACAACACGTGGGTGGCGGCGGCGCTGGCGGGGATCCGCGTGGCGGCGATCGTGCTGATCGCGCGGGCCTTCCTGCGCATGGGCCGCGGCGTGCCGCGCAACGCGGCCAACCTCGCGGCCGGGACGCTGGCCTTCGTGGCCGTGGCGCTGCTGGACCTCAACGCGCTGTGGATCGTCGTGGGCGGGCTGCTCTTCGGCGTGGCGTGGTATGGCGTGCGGCCGCGCCTGCGGGAGGGGGCGGAATGATCTACTGGACGCTTTTCTGGACGTTCGCGAAGGTGGGGCTTTTCACCATCGGCGGGGGCTACGCGATGATCCCGCTCATCCAGCAGGAGCTGGTCGACCGGCATGGCTGGGTGTCGCTGGAGCAATTCACCGACTTCGTGGGCATCGCCGAGAGCACGCCCGGGCCCTTCGCGATCAACATCGCCACCTTCGCGGGCATCCATGCCGCGCAGACCGAGGGCGCGGACCCGATCCTGGGGAGCGTCTGCTCCACCGGCGGCGTGGTGCTGCCCTCGGTGGCGATCATCCTGCTCATCGCCGGGGCCTTCCATTACGCCATGCGCCATTGGGCCGTCCGCGCCGCGCTCGAAGGGGCCAAGCCGGTGGTCGTGGGGCTGATCGGCGCGGCGGCCTTCACCCTGCTCTCGCACACGCTGATGCCGGGGGGCGGCGCGGGATTCCAGTGGCTCGCCGCGGCGCTGGCGGCGGCGCTCTTCCTCCTCACGCAATGGGTGCGCCTGGGGGCGGTGGCGCTCATCCTCCTGGGCGCCGCGCTGGGGCTCGGGCTCCGATGCTTCGGGATCGCCTTGTAGGCGCGTGGCGGGCCCTGCTCGACGCGGCCTACCCCCGGGACTGCGTCTTCTGCGGGGAGCCCGCGGGCCCCGAGGGGTACGTCTGCGCGCGGTGCCTGGCGCGCCTGCCCCTCGCGCGCAACCCGGCCTGCGAGCGGTGCGGCGCGGAAAGCCCCGTCCCCGGCTCGCACGGCTTCCTCTGCCCCGACTGCCTGCGCCACCCGCCCGCCTTCGCCCGCGCGCACGTCGTCGCCCGCTACGCCGGGCCCGTGCGCGACCTCATCCACCTCTTCAAGTACCACCGCGGGCTCTGGCTGCGCGACGACCTGGGCGACCTGCTCGCGGCCCACTACCTCGCGTGCGTGGCGCCGCTCGGCGTGGCCTTCGACGCCATCGTGCCCGTGCCCATGCTCCGCGCGAAGGAGCGGCGCCGCGGCTACAACCAGGCCCTCCTGCTCGCCGAGGCGCTGGCCGCGCGCGTCGGCCTCCCCTGCCGCGCCCGTTACCTGCGGCGGGTGGACACGGGGGTGGTCTCGCAGACGCGCCTGCGCCGCGCCGAGCGCCTGCGCAACGCCGAGGCCGCCTATCGCGCGGCGCACCCCCGCCACCTGGCGGGGAAGACCATCCTGCTGGTGGACGACGTGATCACCACCGGCGCCACGTGCGACGCGTGCGCGCGGTTGCTCCGGCGCGCCGGCGCGCGGGCCGTCCATGTCCTGGCGCTCGCGCGCCCGCTGATGGAGTGAGTCACGCGCGCGGCGCGGGGACGAAGTGGGTGCACGGGATGTCCGCGCCGGCGACGATGGCGGCGAGGACGCCGTGGCGGAGGCCGGAGGCGATGGTGGTGGCGATGCCCTTGGCGGCGACGGCGGTGGCGACGCGGAGCTTGGTCTGCATCCCGCCGCGGCCATGGCTGGTGAGCTGCTTGGAGACGCACGCGGAGAGATCCTCGCCGGGGCGCACCTCGCGGACGAGGGTGGCGCCGGGGGCGGCGGGGTCGCCGTCGTAGAGGCCGTCGATGGAGGAGAGGATGACGAGGTGGTCGGCCTGGACGAGCTCGGCGAGGAGGCCGGCGAGCTCGTCGTTGTCGGTGAACATCAGGCCCTCGACGCTCACGGTGTCGTTCTCGTTCACCACGGGGACGATGCCATAGGCGAAGAAGGCGAGGATGCACTGGCGGATGTTGGCGGCGTGCTCGGCGCTGCCCAGGTCGTTCTTGGTGAGGAGGATCTGCCCCACGTCCATGCCGTCGGCGGCGAAGAGGGTGCGATAGGTGTCGATGAGGATGGCCTGGCCCACGGCGCTGAGCACCTGGCGGCGCGCCACGCGGTCGACCGTCTTGGGCAGGGCGACCTGCGCGCGGCCGGCGGCGACGGCGCCGGAGGAGACGATGAGGACCTGGTGCCCTTGGTCGCAGAGCTCGGCCACCTCGTCGGCCAGCTCGGCCATGCGCGCGATGCTCAGGCGGCCGTTCGCGCGCGCCAGGACGTTCGACCCGATTTTGACGACGATCCGCATGATCCGCGCCCTCCGCTCACTTTTCCGGCAGGGAGGCCAAGAGCCCCTCGACGACCGCGCCGGTGAAGCCCGCGCGCTCCATCGCGTTGATGCCCTTGATGGTGAGGCCGCCGGGCGTGCACACGCGGTCGACCTCCGCCTCCGGGTGGTTCCCGGAATGGAGCACCAGCTCCGCGGCGCCCTTCATCACCTGCGCGAAGATCTCCCCGGCCATTTTCGCCGGCACCCCCATCTCCAGCCCCGCCTCCTGGCCCGCGCGCAGGAACTTCAGCGCATGGGCGATGCCGCACCCCGAGAGCGCCGTGATCGCCCCGAAACGGTCCTCGCCGCAGACGACCGTGAGCCCCAGCCTGCCCACCAGCCCCTGGGCCACCTCCAACGCCTCGGGCGTCTCCGCGGCCACGGCCGTCACCCCGCAGCAGAGCGCCACGGCCGTGTTCGGCATGATCCGGCCCAGGCGCACCCCCTTGGCGCGCCCCAGGTCCTGGCGCAGCTCGGCCAGCGACACCCCCGCCGCCACCGAGAGCACCGTGGCCCCGGCCTTCAGCGCCCCCGCCAACGGCTGCAGCACCTGGCTCACCAGCCACGGCTTCACCGCCACGAACACCACGTCCGCCTCGCGCACCTCCGCCGCGTTGTCCCGCGACACCCGCAGCCCCAGCGCCGCCAGATCCTCCGGGGTCCCCGCCGAGGCCCGCGTGAGCACGACATCCGCCGCCGGCACGCCCGCGCGCACCAGCCCCTTCGCGATCGCGCCGCCCATGTTGCCGGCGCCCAGAATCACAATCTTCATCGGCAATCCTCCGAGAAACCGGCGCGAGGCGCGCCGTGCCCCATAATATAGCCTTTTCCCCCGCCCCGCGCAACCGCGCCCACGCGCTTGGCACACGGTGCGCCGGGCGGTGCGCAGGCTAGCGGAGGCGCAGGCGGAAGCCGGGGCGCGGCGCGGCGTCGGGCCGGGCCCAGAGGTCGATGACGACGGGCTCGGAGCGGGCGTCGCCCTGGAGGACGGTGACCTCGACCCAGGCACGGCGGGCGGAGGCGGGGAGGGCGTCGAGGATCTCGCCGTAGCGGACGCGGGAGGCATCCGGGGAGGGGAGGGTCTGGGAGGAGAGGGTGCGCGTCTCGCGGAAGGCGACCCACGGGGCGTAGAGGGCGGGGAGGGTAGTGGCGGCGTCGGCGATCGCGAGGGTGAGGGGCGCGGCGAGGGCGTCGGCGGGGAGGCGGGAGACGGCGTTCCCGGCGGCGACGATGGCGTTCTCGGCACCGCCGACGGTCACGGGGGCGCCGTCGCGCAGGAGCGTGAGGGTGGCGCCGGCGGCGAAGTTCAGCGGGGCGACGTTGGGACAGGGCACGGCCTCCTCGCGCAGGTCGAGGATGGGCGAGGAGCGGTTGGTGAGCACCCGCTCGCCATGGGCGGGGACGACGAGCGGGTAGACCCAGTCACCGTCGTCGGCCAGGAGATGAAAATCCCAGGTGGCCTGGGTGCCGGAGGCGCGGGTGAGCAGGAGGGAATAGGTGTTGCCGTCGAGGGCGATGGGCGCGTCGGAGGTGTTGGTGAGGGCGATGGCCTTGCCGGTGCCGCGGGAGGCGTTCGCGGCGTGGTGGCAGACGCGCGTGAGGTAGAGGCCGGGCGGCAGGTCGTGCGCGACGTCGCACTCGGCGCGGAAATCGAGCGCGACCGTCAGGCCGTCGGCGCGCGCCCCCTCGGGCCAAGTGAGGGTGAGGATGCGCGAGGCCTCGGCCAGGCGCCAGCCGGCGATCGGCGGCACGGGGAGCAGGCGGATCTCCACGGGGTCGGCGGCGACGGCGATGAGCGTGCCCTCCGAATCGCGGTACACCAAGGAGACCTGGAGGCTGAGCGTGGCGGCGGCGGGCAGGTCGGCGAAGGTGTGGTCGCGGCGTTGGCCGTCGGCGGAATGGGTGACCGTGGCGAGCGGGGCGCTCAGGGTGGCGGAGAGGCGGGCGAGCGTCGGGGGGCCGTCGGCCTCGTCGGCGGCGACGCGCAGGCGCAGGGCCGTCTCGCCCGCGCGCACGGAGAGGCCGCCGAAGAGCCCGCCGCCCAGGGTGAGCAGGGGCCGCCACGCGCCGTCGCCGAGGGCGTATTCCGCCGAGCCGCCCCACCCGGGGATCTCCAGCACCGCGCCCGCGGCGAGGGCCACCCCCTCCGTCCACGGCATGAGGTCGATCGGCCCGGTGAGCGCCCAGCGGGCGTCGTCCTCCTGCGTCCAGTCGGTGAGGGCGATCTCGGCGGAGACGGGCCGGGCGTCGCGGACGTCGCGCACGGCGAGGTCGGTGCGGATGGGCGCCAGGCCGGTGCGCCCCGCCTCCCAGGAGACGGTGAAGCCGGTGCGCGTGATCGCGGAGACGGTGATGGCGGTGGGCGGGGCGAACTCGCTGACGCGGATGACGTAGACGCGTTCGCCGACGGCGCCGGCGTCGTCGGTCACGGTGAGGGTGAGCGGGTAGTCGCCCACGTAGCGGGGGGCGACGAAGGAGACGGGGCCCTTGAGGGCGGCGAGGTCGAGCGTCCCCTCCGCGTCGGGCGCGGCCTCGGCCACGCGCGTCTCGCCCTGGAAGGCCCATTCGGCGCGCACGTAGCGCCCCGTGCCGCCCGTCGCGCCCACCAACGAGCAGGTGAAGGTCTCGTTCGCGGCGACGATCCCCGGCACGTCCGCGTCTGGCGTGATGGGCGGGGGCGCGGCGTCCCAGCGGACACGCCGGACCTCGAAGATGGTGCCGCAGTCCGGGCCGCTACGCAGCTCGATCTTCGTGGCCTCGACCGTCGGGTCGAGGATGAAGGAGACCTCCGTCTCGCCCGCGGCCTCCGCCGGCGTCCGGAAGGTCTGCGTCCAGGCCGCACCCGTCTCGTCCAGGGCCAGGACGAGCGTCGCCTCTTGGTCCCGATGGCTTTTCGTCTCCGCGCCGCAGGTCACGGTCACCGCGCCGACGCGCTCGGGCTCGGGGAAATCCCGGCGCAGGATGCCGCCGCCCTTCCGGCCCAGGGCCACGCCGGTCTTGCGGGCGTAGCAGGTGCCGCCGGCGGCGCTGTGCCAGCCGTCGCGCTCCGCGGCCGTCTTGGGGTCGCTGCCCTTGCCGAGCTGGATGGTCGCGGCGTCCCGATTCGGCGAGCCGTCCTTGAGGAAAGGGGTGGCGAGCAGGTCGCCGCTGTCCCCCGACGCGCGGCAGAGGGCGGCGCCGGTCAACGCCAGGCACGCCACGGCCAAGGCACGCGCGGTCATGTCAGGCGAGCTTGTCGCGGAGGAGGCGCTGGGCGAGCTGGGGCGAGGCCTTGCCCTTGGAGCGCTTCATCACCTGGCCGACGAGGAAGCCGAGGGCGGCCTGCTTGCCGGCCTTGTAGTCTGCGACGACCTTCGGGTTGTCGGCGAGGGCGGCGTCGACGAAGGCCTCGATGGCGGAGGCGTCGGAGACCTGCGCGAGGCCGCGCTCCCGGACGATGGCGCCGGGGTCGCCGCCCTTCTCGAAGAGCTCGGGGAGGAGCGCCTTGGCGGTGGGGCCGTTGACGGTGCCGGCCTGGAGGAGGCCGAGCAGGTCGCCGAGGGCCTCGGGGGTGAGGGCGGAGTCCCGGACGTGGCGGCCGGTCTTGGCGGTGAGGGCGAGGACCTCGGCCATGACCCAGTTGGAGGCGAGCTTGCCGTTGGCGCAGCGCTTGGCGGCGGCCTCGAAGAAGTCGGCGAGGGCGCGGTCGGCGGAGAGGACGCCGGCGTCGTACTCGGGGATGCCGTAATCGCGCGTCATGCGGGCGCGGCGGGCGGCGGGGGCCTCGGGGAGGACCTTGGCCCAGGCGTCGATCTGCGCCTGGGTGAGGACCACGGGCGGGAGGTCGGGCTCGGGGAAGTAACGGTAATCCTCGGCGTTCTCCTTGGTGCGCATGGTGAAGGTCTCGCCGAGGTCGGGATCCCAGCGGCGGGTCTCCTGGACGATGGGGGCGCCGGCGCGGAGGGCGGCCTCCTGGCGGGCGATCTCGAAGCGCAGGGCGTCGTGGATGCCGCTGAAGGTGTTCATGTTCTTGATCTCGACCTTCGTGCCGTAGGCCTCCTGGCCTTTGGGGCGCAGGGAGATGTTCACGTCCGAGCGCATATTGCCCTCTTCGAGGTTGCAATCGCTGACGCCGGCGTAGATCATGCACTCGCGGATGGCGTTGAGGTAGGCGATGGCCTCGTCGGGCGAGCGCAGGTCGGGCTCGGAGACGATCTCCATGAGGGGGACGCCCGCGCGGTTGAAGTCCACGCCCGAGCAGCCGGGGCGGTGGGTGAGCTTGCCGACGTCCTCCTCCAGATGGATGTGGTTGAGGCGGATTGCGCGGCCGCCGGGCAGCTCCACCCGGCCGCCGAGGCAGAGGGGCAGGCCGTTCTGCGTGATCTGGTAATCCTTGGCCGAGTCGGGGTAGAAATAGTTCTTGCGGTCGAAGCGCGAGCGCGGGGCGATCGCGCACCCGAGCATGAGCCCGGCCAGCACCGTCAGGCGGATGGCCTCGCCGTTGATTGTGGGCAGGGCCCCCGGGTAGCCGAGGCAGACGGGGCAGACGTGCGTGTTGGGCGTGGCGCCGAAGGCGGTGCCGCACGCGCAGAACATCTTGGTGCGGGTCTTGAGCTGGACGTGGGTCTCCAGGCCGATGACGACTTCGTATTCCATCTTTTTCCGGCTCCTTTAACGCAGTTCGAGCGCGCGCGCCGCGCGCAGGAGCGCCGGCTCGCCGAAGTTCGGCCCCGTGAGCTGCACGCCCACCGGCTTGCCCGCCGCCGTCGCCCCCGCGGGGAGCGACAGCGCGCAGCACCCCGCCAGGTTCGCCCCCACCGTCAGCACGTCGGAGAGGTAGTTGCGGATCGGGTCGTCCTGATAGACCCCCAGCGGCCACGCCGGCTCGGGCGTCACCGGCGAGAGCAGGAGGTCGCACCCCGCGAAGGCCGCGTCGAAATCGCGCCGGATCAGCGTGCGCACCTTCTGCGCGCGGTTGTAATACGCGTCGTAATAGCCCGAGGAGAGCACGAACGTCCCCAGCAGCACGCGCCGCTTCACCTCCGCGCCCATCCCCTGCGCGCGCGTCGCCAGATACTGCGCCAGCACCTCCTCGCGCGGCACGCGCAGGCCGTAGCGCACGCCGTCGAAACGCGCCAGGTTCGCCGAGACCTCCGCCGTCATGCAGATGTAATAGGTGGGGATGCCGTAGCCCGCGTGCGGCAGGCTCACCTCGCGGAGCGTGGCGCCCAGGGCCTCCGCCCGCTTGGCCGCGGCCTCCACGAGCGCGCGCACCTCCCCGTCGAGCCCCTCCCCGAAATACTCCTTGGGCAGGCCGATCGTCATCCCCGCGAGCGGCCGGCCGCCGCCCACCGCCTCCACCGCCGCCAGATGCCCCGGCACCGGCACGTCCAGGCTCGTCGCGTCCAGCGGGTCATGCCCCGCGAGCACGTCCATCAGCAGCGCCGCGTCCGCCACCGTCTTCGTCATCGGCCCCACCTGGTCCAGGCTCGAGGCGCACGCCACCACCCCGTAGCGCGAGACCCGCCCATACGTCGGCTTCAGCCCCACGATCCCGCAATGGCTCGCCGGCTGGCGGATCGAGCCGCCCGTGTCCGTCCCCAACGCCGCGAGCGCGAGATTGCCCCCCACCGCCGCCGCGCTCCCGCCCGAGGAGCCGCCGGGGATGCACCCGCGCGCCACCGGGTTCTCCGTCGGGCCGAAGCCCGAGGTCTGCGTGGTCGAGCCCAGGGCGAACTCGTCCATGTTCGTGCGCCCCAGGAAGACCGCCCCCGCCGCGCGCAGCCTGGCCGAGACCGTCGCGTCGTAAGGCGCCACGTAGCCCTCCAGGATGCGGCTCGAGGCCGTGCACGGCTGCCCGGCCACGTTCATGTTGTCCTTCATCGCCACCGGCACCCCCAGCAACGGCGCCTCCTCACCCGCCGCCCGCCGCCGATCCGCCTCGGCCGCCTGCGCCAACGCCCCCTCCGCGTCGATCGTCACGAAGGCATGGATATCCCCCTGCGAGGCCTCCATCCGCCCCAAGAGCGCCCGCGTCAGCTCCACCGAGGAAAACTGCCCCGCGCGCAGACCCTCCCGCGCGCCCAACAACGTCATCGCGTCCAGATCGTCCAGCATCGTCCGCCTCCTTCCGGTCACTCCACCACCCGCGGCATCCGGATCTCATCCTCGATCCGCGCCGGCGCGTTCCCCAGCACCGCGTCGAGCGGCAGCCCCGCCCGCGGCTCGTCCGCACGGAAAGGCGCCCCCTCCTCATGCCCATGCAGCGTCGCGTCCAGCCCGGCCGTCTCCAGCCCCGCGATGCGGTCCACGTACGCCACGATCGTCTCCAACTGCGCGCCGAAGGTCGCGCGCTCCTCGTCGGTCAACGCCAAACGGGCCAGAAAGGCCACCCGGTCAATGTCGAATCCTGCCATAAAAACTCACTCCGGAAAGCCGTAGTGTACCAAAAAACCCCGTCTCCGGGCGAACGACCCGCGATTTTCCGCCCGCCCACGGGCGGGAGAGGGCGGGGTCCTCGCCCCCGAACCCTCCCGACCCTCGCCTCGAACCCCTTAGGGTCCCGACCCAAACCCTCCCGACCCTCGGGCCAAACCCCTTAGGGGCCCGACCGCCGCCAGCCCGCCTTGCTCCCTTATCCCGCGCCCGCGCAATCACGTCGCGGGCAGGCAAACGCACACGGACGCACGGAAAACGCTTGCGTTTCGCCGTGCGTCCGTGCTACAATCGTGCGCGGAAAGGAGAAACACGCAATGAACACCGCCAACCTCACCATCCGCATGGAGCCCAAAATCAAGGAAGAGGCCGAGACCCTCTTCTCCGAGCTGGGCATGAGCCTCACCACCGCCATCAACATCTTCGTCCGCCAGGCGATCTCCTCCGGCGGCCTCCCCTTCGCCGTACGCCGCAAGCGCCCGAACCGCGCCACCCTCGAAGCCCTCGCCGAAGCCCGCGCCCTCGCCCACGACCCGAACGCGAAATATGTCACTACCCTGGAAGAGCTTCGCGCGGAGTTGGACAAATGAGCTATCGTATTTATTGGACCGCCGCCTTCAAGAAGGATTACAAGCGTGCCATGCGGCGCGGCCTGGATTGGGCGCTCGCCGAAGCCGCGCTCGATTATCTGCGGCGTGGCGAGCCTTTGCCGGAGCGGTATCGGGACCACGCGCTCTCGGGGAAGTACGCGGGCTTCCGGGAGCTCCACATCCAATCGGACTGGCTGCTGGTCTACGCCATCGACAACGGCGCGCTCGTCCTCACGCTCATGCGCACGGGCACGCACAGCGACCTCTTCTGAGCCGCGCGCCGCATGGCGCAAAAAAAAAGCCCCCGGCGGCGGCCGGGGGCTTTTTGGCGGTGTGTCGCCCAGCGGGACGGTCAGGCGGCGCGGCGGCGGAGGGCCAGGCCGGCGACGCCGAGGGCGAGCAGGGCAAGGGCCGTGGGCTCGGGGACGGCGATCACGCCGTCCTTAATCTCATCGGCGGTGAGCGCGTCGCCGGCGATGTAGTAGAGGTCGTCGTAGGAGACGGTGGCGCCGTCACCCTTGTAGCCGTAGTTGACGCCGCTCCCATCCCCGCCGGCGTAGGCCTGCCCCCAGAGGACGTGGTCGATGGGGCCTTGGGCCGCGGTGGCCGTGAGGGTGGCGGCGCCCTTGCCGTTGACGGTCAGGGTGATGGAGACGGCGTTGCTCCCGTCGCGGGTCACGGAGAGACCGAGGACATAGGTGCCGGCGGTGACGGCGGGCGCCTCGCCATCGACCCAGGTGACGGTGGGGTTCGTGCTCCAATTGAAGCCGCCGATGGACCATTTCCCGCCGGAAACGCCCACGGTGAGGCGGTTTCTGCTGCTGCTCGCGCCGCTGTTGAAGGCGATGAGGTCGCCGGAGCCGATGGCGCCGCCGAGGGTGACGCGGGCGACGATGGTGCCGGACGTGCCCGCGAAGATGTTCGTCCCCAGGCTTTCGTTTCCGGTCGCGGAAGAGGGATCCCAGGTGTTCGTCCACGAGATGGTCGTGGCGTGGGCGGTGCCGAGGGTGAGGCCGACGAGCGCGGCGGCGAGGATGATGCGATTCATGTGCGTGTTCTCCTATCTGGTGTGAGGATGGCGCTATGATACCACCCCCCCCCCTAAAGGTCAAGCGTTTTTCGCGCGCGCGGGATTTTCGTGCGTTCGCGTGGGGACGAAAAAAAAGCCCGCGCCTGGGGCGCGGGCTTTTTTGGGGGTGGGGCCGGGGATCAGACGGGCTCGGAGTCGTCGGGGTTGACGTCGTAGACGAGGTCCTCGGCGGACTCGGGGGCGAGGGGGGCGCTGATGAGGCCGGAGAGGGCGTCCTCGTCCTCGATCTGCTCCTCCTCGGGGACTTCGACGGTGTCGGTGGAGATGCCGTCTTTGTCCTTCTTGCCGTAGATGGCCTCCATTTCCTCTTGGGTGATGGGGGTGCCGAGGGGGACCATCTTGATGTAGCGGTGCATGGGGAAGCCGGTGCCGCCGGGGATGAGGTGGCCGAGGATGACGTTCTCCTTGAAGCCGCGGAGTTCGTCGACGCGGCCCATGGTGGAGGCCTCGGTGAGGACGCGGGTGGTGTCCTGGAAGGAGGCGGCGGAGATGAAGGAGTCGGTCTCGAGGGAGGCTTTGGTGATGCCGAGGAGGGCGGGCTTGCCTTCGGCGGCGCGCTTGCCTTCTTCGGCCATCTTGGCGTTGACCTCCTCGAAGATGTGGCGGGAGACCTGCTCGCCGTAGAGGAAGTCGGTGTCGCCGGGATTCTCGATGCGGATCTTGCGGAGCATCTGGCGGATGATGATCTCGATGTGCTTGTCGTTGATCTGGACTTCCTGGAGGCGGTAGACCTGCTGGACTTCGTTGACGAGGTATTTCTGGAGCTCCTGGGGGCCGCAGACGTCGAGGATCTCCTGCGGGGAGATGGAGCCTTCGGTGAGCTGCTGGCCGCGGCGGACGTGGTCGTCCTTGAAGACGACGATCTGCTTGGAGAGGGGGATGAGGTGCTTCTCGGAGATGCCGGTGGCCTCGTCCTTGACGATGAGGACGCGTTTGCCGCGCTCGGTCTCGCCGAACTCGACGACGCCGTCGATGCGGGAGATCTCGGCGACGTCCTTGGGGGTGCGTGCCTCGAAGAGCTCGGCGACGCGGGGGAGGCCGCCGGTGATGTCGCGCGTCTTGTTCTCGCCGCGGGGGGTCTTGGCGAGGGTCTCGCCGACCTCGACGACGTCGCCGTCCTCGACCATGACGCTGGCGCCGGCGGGGATGGGATAGAAGCTGACGGTGTGGAACTTGGTGAGGTCGCGGCGCTTGAGGAGGCGCTTGAGGGCGGCCTTGGGGTCGTCGGCGTCCTGGGCCTTGGCGAGGAGGTCGGCGGGGATCTCGCGGATGACGAGCTGGGGATGGAGGGTGGTGCGCGACTCGGTGACGACGCGGGTGCGCGCGCCGGTGGCCTCGTCGAGGCGGGTGTCGACGGTGATGCCCTCCTCGAAGTCCTCCTCGACGACGACGCCCGCGACGTCGGCGATGATGGGGATGGAGTGGGGGTCCCAGACGGCGACGCGGGTGCCTTTCTCGACCTTGCCGTTGTCGGCGACGTAGAGGGTGGTGCCGGTCTGGATGGGGTAGTTCTCGAACTCGTTGCCCTCTTCGTCGGTGATGGCGATGGAGCCGTTTTTGTTGAGGACGATGAACTCGCCGGCGGCGTTGACGACGGTGCGGAGGTCGCGGTAGCGGAGGAAGCCGGGGCGTTTGACGACGATCTCGGAGTTCTCGGCCACGGTGGAGGCGGTGCCGCCGACGTGGAAGGTGCGCATGGTGAGCTGGGTGCCGGGCTCGCCGATGGATTGGGCGGCGATGATGCCGACGGCGGTGCCGATCTCGACGGTCTTGCCGGTGGAGAGGTCGCGGCCGTAGCATTTGGCGCACATGCCGTGCTTGCAGTCGCAGGTGAGGCCGGAGCGGATCCAGACCTTTTCGATGCCGGCGGCCTCGATGGCGGCGGCCTTGGCCTCGTCGATCTCGTCGTTGGCCTCGACGATGACCGCGTCGGTGCGGGGGTCGCGGATCTCGTGGAGGGCGGTGCGGCCGACGATGCGCTTGGCGAGGGGGAGCTTGACCTCGGTGCCCTCGACGACGGCCTCGACCTCGATGCCGGACATGGTGTTGCAGTCCTGCTGGGTGATGATGACGTCTTGGGCGACGTCGACGAGCTTGCGCGTCATGTAGCCGGCGTCGGCGGTCTTGAGGGCGGTGTCGGCGAGGCCCTTGCGGGCGCCGTGGGAGGAGATGAAGTATTCGAGGACGGAGAGGCCTTCGCGGAAGGAGGCGGTGATGGGCGTCTCGATGATCTCGCCGTTGGGCTTGGCCATGAGGCCGCGCATGCCGGCGAGCTGGCGGATCTGGGTGCGCGAGCCGCGGGCCTTGGAGTCGGCCATCATGTAGATGGGGTTGATGTCCGTGGGCTTGGCGTTGTCGGCCGAGACGTTCTGCTCGATGGTCTTGTAGAGCGAGTCGGCGATGCGCTCGGTGGCGGAGGACCAGACGTCGGTGATCTTGCCGCGGCGCTCGCCCTCGGTGATGACGCCCTGGGCGAACTGGCGCTGGACCTTGGCGACCTCCTTCTCGGAGGCCTCGATGATCTTGTCCTTGTCGGCGGGGCGGATCATGTCCTTGATGCCCATGGAGGCGCCGGATTGGCAGGCCCACTCGAAGCCGAGGTCCTTGAGCCTGTCGAGGGTCTCGATGGTGCGGTCATGGCCGGCGGCGTCGTGGCAGGCGAGGATGAGCTTGCCGAGGGTGGACTTGGTGACCTTGTCGTTCCAGAAGCCCATCTCGGCAGGCCAGATCTCGTTGAAGATGACGCGGCCGACGAGGGTGACGATGACCTTGGCCTCGGGGTCGCCGTTGACGCGCTCGGGGTGGCCGAAGTCGGGATTCCTGAACCAGATGCGGTCATGGACGGTGACGGCGCCGTCGTCGAAGGCGAGCTTGACCTCGTCGGAGGAGCCGAAGAGGGGCAGGCGGTCCTTGACGGGGTCGGGCCTGACGCCCTTGCCCACGGGCTTGCCGGCGTTCTTGTCGGGCTGGGAGGGGACGGTCAGGAAGTAGCAGCCGAGGGCGATATCCTGCGTCGGGGTCTTGTTCGAGTCGCCGCTGGCGGGGGAGAAGATGGAGTTGGTCGAGAGCATGAGGAGGCGGCTCTCGAGCTGGGCCTCGACGGAGAGGGGCACGTGGACGGCCATCTGGTCGCCGTCGAAGTCGGCGTTGAAGGGGGTGCAGACCATCGGGTGGAGGCGGATGGCCTCGCCCTCGATGAGCACGGGCTCGAAGGATTGGATGGAGAGGCGGTGGAGGGTCGGGGCGCGGTTGAGCATCACCGTCTTGCCGCGGGTGACCTCCTCCAGGCAGTCCCAGACCTCGGGCTTCTGCTGCTCGATCATCTTCTTGGCGGTGCGCACGGTGTGGCACTTGCCGAGCTCCTTGAGGCGGCGGATGATGAAGGGCTCGAAGAGGGTGAGGGCCATCTTCTTGGGCAGGCCGCACTGGTGCAGCTTCAGGTGGGGCCCCACCACGATGACCGAACGCCCGGAGTAGTCCACGCGCTTGCCCAGCAGGTTCTGGCGGAAACGGCCGGTCTTGCCCTTGAGCATGTCGCTGAGGGACTTGAGGGCGCGCCCGCCGGCGCCGGCCACGGGGCGGCCGTGGCGGCCGTTGTCGAAGACGGCGTCGACGGCCTCCTGCAGCATCCGCTTCTCGTTGCGGATGATGACGTCGGGCGTCTTGAGCGAGAGGAGGTTCTTCAGGCGGTTGTTGCGGTTGATGACGCGGCGGTAGAGATCGTTGAGGTCGCTCGTGGCGAAGCGGCCGCCCTCGAGGGGCACCAAGGGGCGGAGCTCCGGCGGGATGACGGGCAGGGCCTCCAGGATCATCCACTCGGGGCGGGCGCCGGAGGCGCGAAAGCCCTCGACGATCTTCATGCGCTTGGTGATTTTCTTGCGCGTCTGCTTGGAGCGGGTGTTCTCGATGTCACGCTCGAGCGTGGCCATCAGCTCGTCGAGGTCCACGTTCTTCAGGCAGGTGCGGATGGCCTCGGCGCCCATCCCGGCCATGAAGGCCTCGGGGCCGTATTTCTCGACGGCCTCGGCGTACTCCTCCTCGGTGAGGAGCTGGTACTTCCTGAGGGGGGTGTCGCCAGGGTCGGTGACCAGGTAATCCTCGTAATAGAGCACGTGGTCGAGCACGGCGCCGGAGAGGTCAAGGATCGCGCCGATGCGGGAGGGATTGCACTTGAAGAACCAGATGTGGCAGACGGGCACGGCCAGCTCGATGTGGCCCATACGCTCGCGGCGCACGCGCGCCCGGGTGACCTCCACGCCGCAACGGTCGCAGATGATGCCCTTGTGCTTGATGCGCTTGTACTTCCCGCAGGCGCACTCCCAGTCCTTCGTCGGGCCGAAGATGCGCTCGCAGAAGAGGCCGTCGCGCTCCGGCCGGTAGGAACGGTAGTTGATCGTCTCGGGGTTCTTCACCTCGCCGTGCGACCATTCGCGGATGGTGTCGGGCGAGGCCAGCGTGATGCTCACGGCGTCATACTGGTTCTCGGGGCTAAGCTTGAAGAAATCCTTCGTGGCTGCGTAGGCGCTCATGGGGGGTCCTCCGAAAGACGTTTACAGGGTGGTGGTCGGGGCGGCGGCGGGCGCGGGCGTGGGCTCCGCGGAAGCCGCCTCGGCGGCCTCCTCCTGGGCCTTCTTGCCACCCAGCAGACGCATGTCCAGGCACAGCCCGCGGAGCTCGCTCACGAGCACCGAGAAGGATTCCGGCGTGCCGGCCTCGAGGGTGTTCGTGCCCTTGACGATCGTCTCGTAGATCCGCGTGCGGCCGTCCACGTCGTCGGACTTCACGGTGAGGAGCTCCTGGAGGGCGTAGGCCACGCCGTAGGCCTCGAGGGCCCAGACCTCCATCTCGCCCATGCGCTGGCCGCCGGCCTGGGCCTTACCGCCCAGCGGCTGCTGCGTGACCAGCGAATAGGGCCCCGTGGCGCGGGCATGGATCTTGTCCGTCACCAGGTGGTGGAGCTTGAGCATGTAGATCGTGCCGACGACGACCCGCTGGCTGAAGGGCTCGCCGGTGAGGCCGTCGAAGAGCTGCGTCTTGCCGTCGGGGCTGATCCACGGCACCGAGCCGGGCGCCTGGTTGGCCTCCTGATGGGCGCGCGCCTTGGCCAGGAGCGCGTCGATCTCGCTCTCCTGGCAGCCGTCGAAGACCGGCGTCTTCACGTGCATCCCCAGCTCCGAGCAGGCCGAGCCGAGGACCGTCTCGAAGAGCTGCCCCAGGTTCATGCGCGAAGGCACGCCCAGCGGGTTCAGCACGATGTCCACCGAGCGGCCGTCGGGCAGGAAGGGCATGTCGCAATCCGGCAGGATGCGCGAGACGACGCCCTTGTTGCCGTGGCGGCCGGCCAGCTTGTCGCCCACCGAGAGGTTCTTCTTCTCGGCGATGAAGACACGCACCTGCTTCACCACGCGGTTCTCGTCCATCAGCTCGCCGTCGTCCGCGCCCATCACCCCATAGAGGTTCAGGTCCTCGAACTTCGACTCGAACATCGCCTGGACGTCCTCGATCTGCTGCTGGATGGTGGCGTTCTCCACCTCCTGGATGCGGTCATGCGCGTCGGCCAGCTTCGCGAGCAGGTTCTTCGTGACCTTGCGGCCCTTGGGGATGATGATCTCGCCGGAGATCGCGTCCACGATGTCCACCGGCAGGCGCTCGTTGAGAAAACGCCCGCTGAAGGCCTTCGCCATCTCGTCGATCAGCTGCGCCTCGCGATGCTTGCGCTTCTCCTCCTCGCGGCGGATGCGCGCCTCGGCCGAGCTCTCGGCGGCCTCCTCGCCCAGATAGGCCTCGATCGAGTCGTCCTCGCCGTTGCGGGCGGCCTTCGCGCGGCGGATCTTCAGGGCGGCGCCGGGGTCGGCGTTCGTCACCCGCACGTCCATCACGATGCCCTTCGTCCCCGGCGGCACCTTGAGCGAGGTGTCGCGCACGTCCGCGGCCTTCTCGCCGAAGATCGCGCGCAGCAGCCGCTCCTCGGGCGCCAGCTCCGTCTCGCTCTTGGGCGTGATCTTGCCCACCAGGATGTCGCCCGGCTTCACCTCCGCGCCGATGCGCACCACGCCGTCGGAGCCCAGGTTGCGCAGGGCCTCCTCGCCGAGGTTCGGGATGTCGCGGGTGATCTCCTCGGGGCCGAGCTTCGTGTCGCGCGCCCCGCACTCGAAATCCTTGATGTGGATCGAGGTGAAGGTGTCGTCGCGCACGCACCGCTCGTTGATCAGGATCGCGTCCTCGAAGTTGAAGCCGCGCCACGGCATGAACGCCACCAGCAGGTTCTTGCCCAGCGCCAGCTCCCCGGCGTCCGTCGCCGGGCCGTCGGCCAGCGCCTGGCCCTTCCTCACCGCCTGGCCCAGCCGCACGATCGGCTTCTGGTTCACGCACGTGCCCGCGTTCGACCGGCGGAACTTCTCCAGCTCGTAACGCTGGCACCCCGGCACGCGCGCCCCCTCGCGCACCTTCGCCGGGCACTTCCCGTCCTTCGACACCACGATCTCCGTGGCCGACACATACGCCACGATGCCGTCCTCCTTGGCCAACACCGTCACGCAGCTGTCCGCCGCCGCGATCCCCTCGAGCCCCGTGCCCACGCGCGGCCGCTCGGTCTTCATCAGCGGCACCCCCTGGCGCATCATGTTCGCGCCCATCAGCGCGCGGTTCGCGTCGTCATGCTCCAGGAAGGGGATCAGCCCCGCCGCGATCGAGATCACCTGCATCGGGCTCACGTCCATCAGGTCGATCTCGTCCGGCGCCGCCGTCATGAACTCGCCCTTCCGGCGCACCTTCACGATCTTGTTGACGAACCGGCCCGCCGCGTCCAGCGGCGCGTTCGCCTGCGCGATCGTGTGGAAATCCTCCTCGTACGCGTCGATGTAGCGGATCTCGTCCGTCACCTGGCCGTCCCGCACCACCCGGTACGGCGTCTCGATGAACCCGTACTGGTTGATCTTCGCGTAAATGCCCAGCGACGAGATCAGGCCGATGTTCGGCCCTTCCGGCGTCTCGATCGGGCAGATGCGCCCATAATGCGTCGGATGCACGTCACGCACCTCGAAGCCCGCGCGCTCACGCGACAGGCCCCCCGGCCCCAACGCCGAGAGCCGCCGCTTGTGCGCCAGCGCCGAGAGCGGGTTCGTCATGTCCATGAACTGGCTCAGCGGGCTCCGCCCGAAGAAATCCTGGATCATCGCCGACAGACTCTTCGACGTCACCAGCTTCACCGGCGAGAGGATCCCCTTGTCGTTGCTCGAAGGCGTCATCCGCTCACGGATCAGCCGCTCCGTCCGCACCAGCCCCTGCCGGCACGTGTTCTCCAGCAACTCCCCCGTCGTCCGCAGACGCCGGTTGCTCAGATTGTCGATGTCGTCCACGTCCTCCGCGCCCGTCGCGATCCGCAGCAGCAGGCGCAGCGCCTCCACCACCTCGATCCCGTCATCCTTCGAGAGCACCCGGAGCCCCAGATCCACCTTGCCCATCAGCCCCAGGCGCTGATTCACCTTGTAGCGCCCCACCGACCCCAGGTCATAACGCCGCTGGTCGAAGAACAGCCCATGGATGTACGCCCGCGCGTTCGCCGGGGACGCCTGATCGCCCGGACGCAGACGGTGGTAGATGTCACGCACCGCCTCCTCCCCGTTCTTCGCCGGGTCCAGCTTCAGCGTCTTCATCAGCAGCCCGTTGTCGAACGACGTGTCCACCACGTCGATCATCTGGATCCGCGCCTGCGCCGCCATGTCCACCAACGTCGGCGTCACCGGGTCATACCGCCGCGCCAGGATCTCCCCGTCCCCCGAAAGGTCCAGCAGGTCGTCCTTCAGCACGTAATGCTTCAGATCCTCGTCCGACCACTTGTCCGCCGTGTGCAGCGTGTGGAACGTGTAATACAGCCCCAGAATCGCCTCGTCCGACTCATACCCCAGCGCCCGCAGGAACGTCGTCACGTAAAACTTCCGCGTCCGACGCCGCCGGTCCAGATACACCCACATCACGTCCGACGCGTCGAACTGGATCTCCACCCACGACCCGTGATCCGGGATGATCCGCACCGAGAACAGCTCATGCCCGTTCGCGTGCGCCGTCTTCTCCGTGCACACCCCCGGGCTCCGATGCAGCTGCGAGACGATCACCCGCTCCGCACCGTTGATGATGAACGACCCATCCTCCGTCATCAGCGGCACCTCGCCCAGATACACGTCGTCCTCGCGCACCTCCTCGCCGTCCTTCAGCCGGAACGTCGCGTGCAACGGCGCCGAATACGTGTCCCCGTCACGCAACGCCTCGAACTTCGTCTTCTTCGGCCGCTCCAGCGTGTACTGCACGAAATCCAGCGTCCGGAGGCCGTCCTTCGACACCACCGGGAACACCTCCCTGAAAATCGCCTGCAGCCCCTTCGGCTCACGCTTCCCGGGCTTCACGTCCGCCTGCAGGAAATCCGCGAACGACTTCGTCTGGATCTCGATCAGATTCGGCGGCTCGATCGCCGACTTCAGCTTCCCGAAGACATAATCCTGCTCGTTGGCCATGCCCATGCACCTCATCTCAAAGGGTTGAACCCAAACCCGCGGACCCCCGCGGGCCAACTCAATCCTTAGGCCAAAGACGCGCTCTCAGCGCCTCCGCCCCGACCTCACGGCCGGGCCCCCGCGCGACAGTAGACGGCTGTATCGCTCCGCGGAAACCGACCCCAAGGGACAAAAATCCCCTAAGGCGAAAACCATCAAACGATACCAAATCGCACCCCCAAAAGCAACCCCCTTTCCGCAAAAAAAACAAAACCCACCCCTCGCCCAAGCCACACCGCCCACAACACCCTGGGCCCACTGGGCCTACTGGGACAACTGGGCCCACTGAGCCCGCGCCGTCCGGCGCGACCGCCCACCCCACACGCCAAGGCCCACCCCTCGCCCAAGCCACACCGCCCACGACCCATCGCCACCCACGCCCCACGCCCGCTCCGTCGCCCCGTATGGGGCGCTCAGTAGGCCCAGTAGGCCTAGCCGGCCCAGTGGGCCCAAGCCACACCGCCCGCAATAGCCTTTCGGCTTTGGGAGATGGTGCGACAGTACTGGGGAAAGGAACACCGCCATGGCGGAACTTGGTCGCAATAGCCTTTCGGCTTTGGGAGATGGTGCGACTGAGCAAGTGGCCGGCGGCGCTGGCGTGCCCGCGCTTGTCGCAATAGCCTTTCGGCTTTGGGGGATGGTGCGACCGGCGGTTTGCGGCGGCCATCACCGCGGAGGGCCACGTCGCAATAGCCTTTCGGCTTTGGGAGATGGTGCGACTTGAGGACGAGATGATTGTCGTCGTGAAGGAGCTGGTCGCAATAGCCTTTCGGCTTTGGGAGATGGTGCGACCTCTTCTTCTCCGATGACTTTTACGACTGTCGCGCAGTCGCAATAGCCTTTCGGCTTTGGGAGATGGTGCGACTCCATGAGTGGGCGTATCAACAGCTCGTCTACGCGGGGTCGCAATAGCCTTTCGGCTTTGGGAGATGGTGCGACAGTAGCATAATTTGTCGCTGGGCGTCAAGCGGTTATTGGGCGGATGCGGAGGGAGCGGGGGAAATGGGGGTGTGGGAGGGGGGCGGGAAGGGGGCGGGAGGGGCGTTTTCCGTGTAAGACATTGGTATGTGAACGGGAAACAAAATGCGGAGGAAGCGAGGCCAAAAACGGGGGTTTGGGCTCCCTCCGCATTTTGGGCGGCTGGCTCAGAAAAGGAAGACCGACTGTCCGGGCCCGAGGCCGCGCGGGCGGCCGGCGGAGCGCACGCGCGCACGGCAGGCGCCGCAGAGCGGATAGGCCAGGAGCGTGTCCTCGCCGGGATCGATGAGGGCGCACAGGCGGCTCCACAGGCGCTCGAAGTCCACCTCCGGCAACGCGCATTCGAAGACGCTCCGTTGGACGCGGAAGCCCCCGTCCAGACAAGCGCCGGCGATGCGGCGCAGACGCTTGGGGGAGGCGATGTCGTAGACGATCAGGTAGTGGGCCATCAGGGCAACAGGAAGACGCGCAGGGCGGGGTCGCCGGTCTCGACGGCTCTGGCGAAGTCGGCCGCGAGCGCCTGGATGGCGCCGCGCAGGGTGGTCACGCCCGGGCGCGGGCTTCGGGCACGGAAGGGACGCTCCATCGCGCGGGCGAAGGCGCCGAGGGCGAGGGCACGGGCCGACTCGCCGAGGCGCACGCCAAGCCCGGGGCAGACCCGGAAATCCCTCTCCGCACGCAGGACGCCATGCGAGGCGAGGTCGCAGGCGATGAGATCCCCGCACACGGGGCGGAAGGGCTCCATCAGGTCGAGCGCCAGGGCGGGGGCGCGATGGCCGTTTTGGTGGAGGCAGCCGGCGGCGGGATCCAAGCCGTGCGCATGGAGCGCCATGACCACCTCGCCGAGCAGGAGGGCGTAAAGCCACGAGAGCAGGGCGTTGGCGGCGTCGCGCGGCGGGTGGCGGCTGCGCCCCGCGAAAGGCAGATGGGGCGGGAAGAACCGCCCGAGCATGGCGAAGTGGGTGGCGGCGGCCTGCCCCTCGACCCCGCGAAGCGTCTCGGCGTCCGGCGCGGCCCGCGCCTCACGCAGGGCCTGGGCCAAGGCATCCACGCGCATGCCCTCCGCGACGCCCACGCCCCACGTCCGCTCCGTCGCCCCGTATGGGGCGCTCCCAGCAGGCCCAGCAGGCCTAGCCGGCCCAGTGGGCCCAACCCACCGCCCACGCCCCATCGCCACCCACGCCCCGCGTCCGCTCCGTCGCCCCGTATGGGGCGCTCCCAGCAGGCCCAGTAGGCCTAGCCGGCCCAGTGGGCCCAACCCACACCGCCCACGCGCCATCGCCACCCACGACCCGCGTCCGCTCCGTCGCCCCGTATGGGGCGCTCCCAACAGGCCCAGTGGGCCCAACCCACACCGCCCACAATAGCCTTTCGGCTTTGGGGGATGGGGCGATGTCAAAGATCGGGGTCAAAGGCATCAGGGCGTCGCGGGCGGCTTGTGGATACCGGGGGCCCAGTTGCGGACGGCCCGAGCCAAGAAGCCCTCGGGGACGCACTTGGGGAGCTCCACAAGCATGACGTTTTCCCAATCCGCGAGCCGCTTTTTCAGGTTTCGCGGATTGACGTAATCCTTATGTCCATAACCAAGGTTCTCGGCGGAGGCCAACAGGATGCCTCGCCCATGGCTGCCACCGTAGCGCGTGACGAGATCGTGCAGTTTTTGGAGGTATTCGCCCTCGACCCTCCCGCTCTTGCATTCCACGATGTAGAAGTGATAGTTGTCGCAGAACGCGACGTCCAGCTCCTGTTTTTTTTGGTCTTCCTGCTCGGGAAAGGTCGTGACCGTGTTTTCCTGCACGTCGAAGAGGCCCTCCCGCCCCTGCAACTCGCCAAAGGCGTAGTCCTCAAGCCATGCGCCGGCCAGGAAGCGGCGGGCAATCGTTTTGCCCTGTTCGTTGACCAACGCACAAAGCCCTTTCAGGAAATCGTCCGCCCGCACGCCGCGCTCGCGCAAATCCGACTCCAGCGCCCGTCGAGCCTCGTCAAAGTCGACGGAATGTTGCGGAGGCTTCTTGTCCGTGAAGTTATTGACGTGCTTGGAAAGCAAGTTGCGGAGCGCGGCATTATCGACGATGGCACGCGCCAATGCGAGCGATGAGGCCTCGCAGGCCGTCGTACCCGGCTGGAAATCGTCCTTTGAGTTGAGGGTCACGTACTCACGGACGGAGCGCAGATAGGTCACCAGCGGCGACCGCGCCGCCGTCCGGATATCGATGACGCATGGTTTCGGCGTGGTCTCGACGTAGTAGAGCGCGATTTCCGGGTTGGGCTCCGCGACACGCGCCAACATGAGCGCCATCGGCTTGGTGCCACCGGTGAGATTGACCGCCAACCGCCCCTCGGAATATTTGCCCAACGTCTCGCCAAACACCTTCTGGAGGGCAAGCAGGTCATAGGCATCGACCGTCACGGTCTCGAGGTCGAGGTCGTTCAGCGTCCGCTTGAGCCGCTCGGCCACGGCCGCCGTCTCCTTCGTGGCAAAGAGAACGTGATGCCGGGCGGGCATATTGTGGATGGCAAAGACATTCGGGATGCTTTGTCCGCCAATCAGGTGGAAAACGGTGTCAAACTTCGGTTTCGCCATGAGCATCTTGGGAGGGGCTCCTTTTCAGGTCAGCGGGGAGAAGCCGTGCCGGGGGAGGAAGTCGCGGACGGCAGGGAGGCAGGAGGTTTTTTGCGAGGAGGCGGCGTCGGTGTAGAGCAACACGGGCAGGAGGCCGTCGGCGACGCGGACGGGGCAGAGGCGCAGCGCGGAGGCATGGCGGTCGGAGCGATCGGAGAAATCGAGGGCCGATTTATCCTTGCCGCTGATGTGCCGCTCATGGCGCAGGGCCCTGAGCGCGTCGGCGAGGGCCCTGAGCGCGTCGGCGGCCGGCCCCTCCCAGAGGTGGATGCCGCGCGGGGCGAGGGTGGCGGCCCAGGCGCGGAAGGCCGCGGCCGTCGGGGGCTCGGCCTCGGCGACCATGCCGAAGCCGCGCGTGGCGCGGAGGCCCAGGGCGCCCAGGCGGCAGAAGGCCGTGACGGCCCCCTCCAACGCCTCCCAGAGATCGTCGGCGACCGGCCGCCGCTCCCAGATCCGCAGGGTGAAGGCCGTGTCCGCGCCGAGGTAGTGGCCGGGGGCCGTGCGATGGATACCGACCTTGTTCCCCGAGACGGCGGCGAAATAGCCGACATACCCCAACGGGGCGGTCGGCCCGAAGCGCAGCTCCTTGGCGTTGTTGCCCGGCTTCCCGGGCTCCACGCGGACGACGATGGGAGAGGCGACGGGCGTGCCGTGCACCGAGCCGAAGAGATCGCGTTCCCGCTCGAGCGTGCCGCCGAGGACGCGGAACCACCAGCGCAGGGCGCCGCGGACGGAGGGCGCGCGGATCTCCGGCGCGTTCTGGTCCGCCCCGGCCAGGAAAGCGGGGGTGGTGAAGACAAGGCTTCTGACGATTTCCCGCCCGCTCATGCGCGGCCTCCTTCCCTGTCCTTCACGGCGTCGCAGATGGCCTTCTGCGCGTCCCCGGGGAAGCCTTTCAGGCCGCCCAGAATCGCGTCATAGACGCGGTGGGGGAGCGTGCCCGGCTCCAGGAAGAGCGCGACCATCGCCTCCCGCATCTCCGCATTCGCCGTGGGGAAGCGCTTGGCGTCCTTGACGATGTCTCTCTCCCTGGCCCACCTGCGGCGCAGGACCTCCACGGGGGACTCCTGGGGCAGGCGCTTCCGGAGCGTGTTGAGACGGTCGGTGAAGCGCTGGATGAGGGCGGGGTCGGCGCGGAGAGACTCGGCCTCGATCCTGAGGCGCTTCGCCTCCTCGATGGCCGCCGGCACGTCGGCGTCGTTCTCGGGGGGCGTGAAGTCGGCGAGGATCTTTTCGAGGCGCGCCATGGCCTTCCGCCGCTCGGCCTCCGCGCGTTGGCGCTCCAGATCCGCCTGGACCTCCGCGGTGACGTCCTCAAACCACCCGTAGCCGGCGGCGGTCTTGGCGCCGGCGCCGTTGATGATGAGGGCGCGGAGGAGCCAGCGCCTGGCATCCTCAAGCCGCTCCGGCGTGCATCCGCGCAGGGGCACGAGAGTGAAGCGGAAGGTCACCCCCGCGGCGACCGCGGGGAAGAAGACGGGCTTGGGCGATTCGTCGTCGGCGGCCTTCGCCCCAGGCTCCTTCGATTGGTAATACTTGGCGTGATGGCAGGTCGCGACCTCCACCTCCAGCCTGCCGACGCCCGCCTCCGGGTAGGCGGGGAGGAAGGCGACACAGCCGGCGTGCTCGGGCTCGCCGAGCGCACGGAGCTGCTCGTCCAGCCCCCCTTTCTTTTTGTCGCCGGTGGGGAAACCGAAGACGGCGGCGAGGCGTCTGGCGACGGCCGCGTCGCGCCCCGCGCCCTCCCACTCGCACCAGGCGGCGTGGCGGGCGATGCCCTTGACGGCGCTCCCGGGCAGATACGGCACGCCGAAATGCGGGTGGAGCGCGAGGCCCGCGTTCTCCAGCACGCCGCCGGCCAGGTTCACGAGGAGGCGGCTCCGCAGCCGCGCCCAGACGCACTCCGCGCCTTGGGGCTCGACCGGCGTGACGGGCTTGGCGTGTTTGTCGTGGCAGGCCGCCACGGCGCGGAGCGCGTCGGCCTTGTCGTTGCCGCCCACGCGGGCGAACTTGCCCAGGAGCAGGGAGGGGTTCTCGCACCGCGGGCACCCCTCGCCACCCAGGGCGTCCCGGACGGCCACCGGCGCGCAGGGGCGCGACACCTTACTCACCGGCCTGTCCATCGTCCTTCTCTCTCTTGGCGAAACGGCGCAGGAAGGCGAGATAGGCCAGCGCCTCGGCGGTGGCGCGGCGCAGGTCGGCGGCGGAGGCCCCCGCGAGCGCGTCGAACCACGCGGCGAGGTCGCCCTCCCCCACGCCCTTGGCGGTGGGGTCGGCGATACCGGGATCCCGCAGATGGGCCAGGACGGCGCGGAAGACGGCCGCATGGCCGCCGCCCTTCTCGATGGCGTAGGCGAGGGTGGCGAGGAGGCCGTCGGAGACGATGAGGGCGGGGACCTTCTTGGCCACCTCGCCGCCCTCCCGGCCGGGGAAGGCTTGGCCGCGCGCGGCGGCGAAGGCGTTTTTGCCGCGGATCTGGGCAAGGTTGCGCACGGTGCGCTGAAGCGTCGCGTTCATCTCAGGCCTCCCGGATGGTGAGGTGGCACCAGCCCAGGCCGGTGGTGGCGTCCGCGCCGACCTGGAGGAGGCCGCCCTCGGCGGCCACGCGTGCGCGGAGGGTGGCGAGGGTGTCCGGGGCGTCGGCCATCCACGCGCCCACGAAGAGCGTCTCGGAGGGGACGTTCTCCTGGGCGAAGAGGGCGCCGCCCTCGACGGTGCCCGTCTCGTCGTCGATGCGGTTGTGCTGGGCGATCTCGCAGGCGTTCAGGGCGAAATACTGCAGGAGCGTGTCGGAGACGACCGCCAGGCGGCGCGGGAGCGTCTCTTGCCAGAGGGGCTCGTCGCAGAGCGGGCGCAGGGCCTCCAGGACGGTCTGTGGCACGTCGCCCGCGCGGGCGAGGGCGTACTCCTCCAGCACCACCTGGCCGTCGGCCGCGAGATCCGGCGCGGCGAGGGTCTCCTCCTCGCCCACCGGCGGGCAGGCGACGCCCAGGCGCCCGAGCGTGAGGGGCGAGACCAGCCACGCGAAGCCCTGCCTGGCCGAACGCACGGGGAAGGCCGCCAGGCGCGCCTCGCCGATCAGGGCCGCCCCGCGCCGGCTCTGCTCGCCGAAGAGGCGGAGCCCCTCGTCGGAGAGGCGCCCGCCCTCCAGGAAGAGGTCGGCCAGGACGCCTTTGAGCGCGGAGCCGGGGAGGGTCGGGAAGCCGGTGGCGCGCTCGCGCAGGGTCGGCAGGTCCACGACCCCCACGGCGCTGCCGCAGCCCACATGGAGCGGCGTGCGGGTGAACAACGAAACGGTGCAACGATGCATGGGCGGTCTCCTCTCAATCACAATCCGGAAGGAACGCGCACACGCCCAGGCCGAAGCCCTTCTCGCCCAGGTCCGAGCGCGTGCGCAGGTGCAGAAGTTCGGCCAGCCTGGCCGCCTCCTCCGCCGTGTCGCAGCGGAAGAGGTAGGCCGAGCCCGCCGGCACGGCCAACTCCGTGGGCTTGGCGTGGGTCAGCGCGTCCCAGCCCGAGAAGGCGATGGGCGTGTCGATGCGCGCGGCGGCGAGCCGCGCCGTGGGGAAGGGCTTCCATTCGGTGCGCGCCCGGCGGCGCCAGGCCTCGCGCGTCTCGCCGACGCGCCGCTCCACCGCCTCGAAGGGCAGCATCACGCGCCCCGCGCCGTCGAGCCAATTGGGGAGCCAGCCCTTCATGAAGAGCGCGGGCGTGAGCAGCGTCCAGCGGAGCCAACGCGTGGGCGTGCCCCGCGGCAGGCGGCGCAGGCGCGCCATCAGCCCCTCGGCCTCCGGCACGCGGGCGAAACGCACCGTGCCGCCCTGCCCGCCGAGGCGGACGTCGCGCCCGTCGAGCGCGTCGGCGCGGGCCTGCTCCACCGCGCAGAGCATGGCGACGCCGGGCTCCAGGCGCAGCACCTCCATCTGCCACTGGCCGCTCACCTTCCCGCGCGTGCGGCGCGAGCAGCCCGTCTCCCGGTCGAGGGTGGTGCCCACGCGCGGCTCGGCCTGCCAGAGCGGCTCGGCGGGCGGCTGCTCCCCGGGGCGGATCTCGCCCCGCAGGTAACGGGCGTAGGTCCCGGCGTCGACCCACGCGGGCAGGCGCTTCTTCTCCTGCACCCGGTCGACGAAACCATGGGTGAGGGGCGCGGGCAGATCGGTCAGCCCCGCGGGCACGGGCTCGACCGTCATGTCCCAATCGAGGGGGCGCGGCAGGAAGAGGCGCCCCTCCCGCACGGGGAAGGGGCCGGCGACCCGCAGGTCGGGCACCGAGCCGTAATCCGTCTCCGGCGCGTCGGGGCCGCCGAGCAGGGCGTGGATGACGGCGCTGTGGAGCAGGTCCGGCCGCGGCCAGACGGCCCCATGGCCGATCAGGCGCACGTCGCGCAGGCGCGCCTTCTCCGAATCCATCGGCCGCGCGTCCCGGAAAAAGAGCACGTCGCGCGGCGTCACCGCGTAATCAATCCGCATCTCGCACCTCCTCCGCCTTCCGGGTCAGGAACGCCGCGCACAGGAAGAGCCCCAGGAAGTCCTCCGCGCGGTCCTCCGCGCAGACGGCGTCGAGCGCCGCGGCCATCTCCCGCCGCCCCACCCGCGCCGCCGCGCCCTCCGTCTGGGCGAGGGCGTGCCAGGCCTCGGCCAGGACCGTGTCGCGCAGGCCCTGCGGCAGGGCGCCCCGCAGGGCGTAGGGGCGCAGCAGCCCGGCCAGTTTGTAAGGGAAACGCCCCAGCGACTCCCGCGCGGCGAGCCCCGCCAACAGGCCGAGCGCCGGGGAATCCCATTTGCTCCCCCACTCCAGGATCTCGCCCGTGCGCTTGTGGATGGCCAGTGCCAGCGCGTTCCGGCCATGGACCAGCTTCGCGCGGCTCTCCGCCGCGTGCGCCCGATGCACCAGCTCCTGCCACGGCACGCTCACATGCCCCACCGCGATCCCCGCCGAGGCCGACCCGCCCACGTGTTCGGCGAAGTCCGCCGCCAACGCCCGCGCGCACGCCACAGCCTCCGCCGCCGGCAGCACGGCCAGCACGTCGTCGCCCCCCACGTAGACCAATTCGCCGCGGTGCTCGGCGACGCGCTCCCGCACCGGGCCCGCGAAGGCCGAGAGCGCCCGGCTGAAATCCCGATGCTCCGCCTCCGTGGCGAACTTTCCGATCCGCTTGCCCATGGCGTCGCCATCCATCGCCAGGACGGCCACATAGCCCCTCATCTCCTCGGCCCGGCCGAGACGCTCCGCCCGCGCGTGCTTGATCAGGTTCATCGCGCCGAAGCCCAGCCGCGCGTCCAGCGCCGCCTCCCTGCCCGAGGGGATGTCCTTCGCCCGCCCCGTGGCCTCCTCGTGCCAGGCCGCGAAGGCCCGCGTGTTCCGGCGCAGGGCCATCCGGCGGCAGATCGCCGCATAGGCGTCGCCCATGCGCGCCGGCGGATCCTCCAGCACCGCCCACGACACCTGCGGGAAAGCCTCCGCCTGCCGCAGGAACGCCCCGCCGCACGCCCACTCCGGATGCTCCGCCAGCGTCTCCTCCGCCATGCCCCGCAGGCACGCGCGCAACGCCCCCTCCGCCGCGCGCATCGCCGCCGGCCCCTCCCCCCGCGGCACAAAGGCCAGAAAACGGTTCGGCACGCCCTCGCCCACCCCCTCCGCCGGGAAGACCGGCCGGCTCCCCGCCGGCAACCCCCCGAGCGCCGCCGCCGCCAGGGCCGACAGCATCGCCGACCCCGCACGCAGCATCCCCAGCGTCTCCGCCTGCTCGATGAAGCCCTGCACCGGCCCGAACTGAAACAACGCCAGATCCATCGCGCTCATGCCCGCGCCTCCTCCTCCCACGTCAGGCGCAGCAGATGCCACGCCGTGATTGCCGCCGGCGCCGCCGCCATCCCCGGCGCGGGGCGACCCCCGCCCGCCACGTCCGGCGACAGCACCCAGCACTCCCGGAAACTCCGCCCCTCCAGCGTCGGCAAGCCCGCCGCGTCCAGCCGCACCGCCGGCCGCGCCTCACGCGGCTCCAACGCCCCCGCCGGCAGCCCCAGCCACGCCTCCGCCGCCGCACGCGTCTCCCCATGCCCCCAAAACGACACCAACGCCCCGCCCCCCGCCGCGCGGAAAGCCTCCCGCCCCACCTCCTCCACACGCACGCGCCAACCACGCACCAACGTCAGCGGGAACGTGTTCCCGACCAACGCCACGCCATCGCCAACTCCGGCCATGAATGCATCGCTCCTTTCGCAGATTCAACCAACGCCCACAGTCTAGCATACCCCCTCCCGACGCGCACCCCCCCAAAAACCGCCCCCACGCACACCTGCCCCCAAAACCCACCACACCACCCCCAGCAAGCCTTTCGGCTTCGGGGGATGGTGCGACGCAGAAATTGGGGGACATCTGTGGGCTCCTGAACACGTCACAATAGCCTTTCGGCTTTGGGGGATGGTGCGACCAGCACGCCGTGGCGTACACCCGCAAAGATGGGACTGTGTCGCAATAGCCTTTCGGCTTTGGAGGATGATGCGACTCAATGAGTCCACCAACCACACGTGGAGGTGGAGCATGTCGCAATAGCCTTTCGGCTTTGGGGGATGATGCGACCGGCGAGCCGTCTGACTCGTCTCGGGGCTGTCGATATCGTCGCAATAGCCTTTCGGCTTTGGGGAATGGTGCGACAACCCGAAGGTTTTTCTCTTTGTAAGGGAAGTAAGGAGTCGCAATAGCCTTTCGGCTTTGGGGAATGGTGCGACACAGCGGCGCAAAGAGATCATCACGGCAATCGCCGAGTCGCAATAGCCTTTCGGCTTTGGGGAATGGTGCGACGGCTCCCCGCCGTGCACCGCTTCTGGGACCTCAAAGAGTGGTCGCAATAGCCTTTCGGCTTTGGGGAATGGTGCGACAACCCGAAGGTTTTTCTCTTTGTAAGGGAAGTAAGGAGTCGCAATAGCCTTTCGGCTTTGGGGAATGGTGCGACAGTAGCATAATTTATCGCTGGGCGTCAAGCGGTTATTGGGCGGATGGCTCTTCAGAGTTTTTAGTGGGTCGGGTGTGGAAGCGCGCCGCAATGGAAGAGGATGGCTATACGGTAGTTGGCA
>CALXMV010000011.1 GCA_944389565.1 uncultured Kiritimatiellota bacterium | reverse complement strand
GCGGAGCGCGCCGGGTACCCCTTGGCGTGTCTCCCTTACTATTTCCGTGCAAAGGCTTTGGTCGGCCCCCATGAGGAAATGGTTGGAGGCACGCTTTTCTTGTCGCGTGCCTCCGTGGAAGGAGACGGAAGGGCGGCCCGGCATGGACCTTGAGAGACGGTTCCCCGAGACCTCCCCGCGGATGTCGTGCCGCGGGGGCCGCGGCGCTTTGCCCTCCCGCCAAGGCTTCGTCCCGCCGTGTGGCGGGCGTCTCGGAACCCCAACCAAGGAAAACCACCCCATGAAGCATGCCACCTGCCTCGCGATGCTCGCGATCGCCGGTCTCTTCCTTGCCGGTTGCGCCGGGAAGGTCGTCACCACCCAGGAAGGGTTCGCCACGGTGCCCCCGGGCGTCCTCTTCTCCGAGATGCAAGGTTGCACGCAGGTCCAGCCTCGCCCGGACGTCTCCGCCCGCAAGTACGTCGTCGTCAAGCCCGTCAAGGCCGAGGCCACGACCACGAACTTCCTGGCGCTCATCTCCCTGGGCGACGCCTCCTACGCCACCCTCAAGGCCCAAGCGCTCCAGGGCGTCGACGCCGACGACATCATCAACCTGGAGGTCGATTACGCCAACAAGAACCTCCTGGGCATCGTCAACACGGTGACCACCGTCATCCGCGGCGACGCAATCAAGTACGTCAAGTAACACCTTCCCCCGGCGCGGGGCGGCGCGGCCGTGTACCTCCGCCCGCCCCGCCGCCGGGGTCTTGCCCGTGAGGGGGACGCGATGAGGAAGTTTCTGTTTGCGGCGGTGCCGTGCCTGCTGGCCGGCGCGGCGCGCGCGGCGGGCGCGGAGGCGTTTTCGCCGATGGCGATGGTGGCGGAGCGTTTCGAGCTGGCGCTGATCGTGACGTATACCCTTTCGGCCGTGTGGGCGCTGGCGGTGTTGGCGATGGAGGCGCTCAAGCGCCGGGCGCTGAGGCCGATCGACGCGGCGGCCAACGCGGAGGCGCGGCGCAAGGCCGGCCTGCCCGAGGCGATGACGGAGGAGGAACGGCGCGCGGCGGAGGCCCGGTGCGCCGTGATCGAGGCGGCGGAGCGCGACGCGGACGGGCTCTTCCTGCATCAGGCGGACGTCTATTTCGCGTGTGAGGCGTTGGCGGCGTGCCGCAAGGACTTGCCGACGGACCCCGCGCTGGCTGGGCGGCTGAACGCGCTTTCCGCGTGCGCGGAGGTGGGGCTGCGGCGCGTGTGCATGCTGTGGCACGCGGGGTGCGTGGGCAAGGGAATCGTCGTCGGCGGGTTGATCGCCGCGGGGATCGCCTCGGCCTACGCGCCGCAACTCGCCGTGGCAATCCTGGTGCCGATGGTGCTGTTCCTGCTCTTCAGCCTGACGCCGACGGCGGTGGCGCTGAACCCGAATCCCGTGGACGCGCTGATGACGAAGACCTTCGGCGCCTGTTGCGCCTTGGGCGGAATCGCGGGTGCGATCGGCGAATCGACGGAGACGGTGTACGTGAACCGCTGGACGAAGGAGGTGGTGGCGCGCGAGACGAACCTTTTCGCGGGCTTCATGTACGCCCTCGGGCTCTTCCTGATGGTGATTTCGGTGCTCTTCCTGTTCGTGCGCGTGGAAATCCTCTTCCTGCGTAATTACCTGGTCTACCGGTGAGGTGCGCGATGAAGAACGAAACGGACAAGGCCGCGTTCGCGGCGGCGGTCATGGCCATGCGCCGCGGGAGCGAGGCCGCGTGGTGGGTGGTGCGGGCCGCCACGCTGGCGGGGTGCGCGGGGCTGGCGTGGTGCATCCTGAAGTTTTGGTCGTGGACGGTCCTGATGCTCCTGGCCGACGTGATGGTCTACGGCTCGGCCGTCGGCTTGGCGGCGCTCTTTCTGCACACGCATGAGCTGGCCGCCCGCAAGCGGCTGGCTCGGGCGCTCGCCGCGGGCGGGCCCTTCCCCGTCAAGCAACCGTGGGTGGAGACGCTCCTGGCCTTGGCGGCAATCGCCGCCGGCGGCTGGTTCGTCGCCACCGGCGCGCAATGGGTCAAACGGTCCGAGCGTCAGGAGGCGGCTCTGAGGGACGAGGCCCGTCTGCAGCGCCTGGCCGACCATGCCAACACCGGCGGCGTGGTTGTCTCCAAGCTCAACTTGTCCAACCCCTCGGAGCGGGACCTGGCGGGCCTCCGCGTCGCGTTGGACAACGCCCTGCGCAAGAGCGGCTATGCCGTGAGCCTGGCGGGGGAGACCGCCGCGTCCGCCAAGCCTTCCGCGGGGGCTTCTTCCCCCGCGCAGACTCCCGCGGGGGCGGCCTCGGGCACGAAGGCCATCGAGATCGTCGGCCCGGTGGCGGGGAGCCCGGGCGAATGGCGCGTGAAGGTCGCCTATTCCGAGCCGCTGTACGCGGTGGGCGAGGCGCAGACGCGCTGGGTGGTGGACGCGCGGGCGCGCCAGGCCTACGCATTTGGCGGGGCGGCCATCCGTTTCATCCGCGAGGTGGCGCCTGCGGGCACGCCGGTGCCCAGCCGCCTGCGCTTGCTGGCCAACGGCAACGTCGACCTCCAGGCCGAGGGCGTGGAGAACTCGGCCTTCCCCTCGGGCTTCGCGAGCCGCTTCAAGGATGCCGCGCTCGTGGTGGAGGGCTCCGCGCCGCACCGGACGCTGAGGCACGTCCTCGACCGCGTGGGGCTCCTGGTGCGCCAACTGGCGGCCGACAAGGCCGCCGCCCGGAACGACCCCGTGGCCAAGGCCCGTTACGAGGAAAACCACTACCTGCTCGACAAAGACCTTCCGAACGCCGCCGCGACCGTCCTGCGGCGCCACTACGGCAAGGTCGTCGAAACCCTGCCCGCATCGTGGGACAAGGACTTCGGCACGCTCCCGGAGGAGCAGCGGGCGGCGAACGCGGCGATCGACACGGCCGCGCTGCTGAAGGACATCAACCGCCGCCTCTCCATCGCCGGCGAGACCGTGACCCTCACCGCCTGTGAGGTGTTGGAGCACGTCTCGACCGAGCGGGCGGACCTTTACCGCCTGCGCGTGACGGCCAACCAGGCCCTCTGGCAGCCGGGCGACCTCGTCCGCTCCGTGCGCAACCCGGCGAACCGCCGGCTGTCGGCGCCGATCGAGGCTTATCGCTCCGTCACGCGCGTGGCCGCCGCGGGCGACCCCTTCGAGGCCAGCCTCGCGCTCAACAACGCGCAACAGCGTGACCCCGACCGGATCCGGATGGACGTGGGTGAGGGGCGCCTCTTCGAGGCGGCGTTGTGCCGGAAGAACCGCAGCGCGATGCTCCTCGTGGCCGGTAGCCCCGCCGAGGCCGAGATGAAGGCCTGGGGCGACGCTGCCCTCGCTCTGGAGCAGGCGCTCTACGAGGATCAGAACCGCCGCCGCCATGACCCCGCCGCCAAGGCACGGTATGACGCGAACCTCAGGGCGAAAAAAGCCGCCCGGAAGGCCCTCAACGCTTACGCCAAACCGCGCAACGGGAAAATCCACGACGAGCTCCCCGGTCTGCCGCGCGTCCCCGACCCCAGGAGGTGAGCCCATGGCCCGCCATGAGACGCCGCCGATGACGCCGCACCCGGGGATGATCCTCGGGAAATTGCGCTTGGAGAGTCTGCTCGGGCGCGGCGGGATGGCGAGCGTCTGGCTGGCCACGCACATCGGCCTCAACAGCCGGATGGCGGTGAAGGTGCTGGACCCGAAGGTGCTCGCGGACGACCCGCAGTACGAGAGGCGCTTCCTGCGCGAGGCACAGCTGGCCGCGCAGATCCACCACCCGAACCTCGTCTCGGTCTCCGACGTGGGGCGCGACCCCGTCACCAAGCTGAACTACCTGGTGATGGAGTACCTCCCCGGCGGCACGCTGACGGGGCTCATCCGCGCGCGCGGCGCCCTCCCGGAGGCCGAGGCCACGCGCATCGTCCGCCAAGTGGCCGGCGCGCTCTTCCAGGCCGAACGTTTCCACCTCGTCCATCGCGACATCAAGCCCGACAACATCCTTTTCGGCGAGCACGGCGAGGCGAAACTCGCCGATTTGGGCATCGCCAAGGCCGACCTGGGCAACCACGTGGAGCTGACGCAGGTGCGGATCGTCTGCGGCACCGCCGGCTACATCTCCCCCGAGCAGGCCCGCGACTCCGGCAAGGTCGACGCCCGCGCCGACATCTACAGCCTCGGCGCCGTCTTCTACGAGATGTTGGCGGCGCGGCGGCCCTACGGCGGCGACACCGTCCCCGCGGTGATGGAGCAGATCTGCACGAACCCGCCGCCGGACCTGCGCACGCTTCGCCCGGACGTCTCCGAACGCACGTCCGTCCTGATCCACGCCATGCTCTCCACCGACGCCGCCAAGCGGCCGCAGACGGCGCGTGCGCTGCTGGAGGCGTTGGGCGGGGAACCGCCGGCGGCGGAGACGGAGCCCCCGCCGCGCACTGTCGGCGGCGCGCCCATCGTCGCCAGCACCGTCGCCTCGCCGCCCCCGCCCCCCGCCGCCGCGGGGAAGACGAAGGTCTCGAATCCCGGCATGGCCACCACCATCCCGCTCGATCGCCCCGCACCCTCCGCCCGCTCCGTGCGCATCCGCTCGGCGACGAGCAGGATTTTCTCGCGGCAGACGGTCTCCGCCGTCACGCTCGCCTCCATCGCCGGCGTGCTGCTGTGCGTGCTCGGGTGGCTCGTCCTGCGCGAATCGGCCGTCCGTGCGAAGGTCCTGGGGCCGCCCCCCGCGGAAACGCCCCCCGAGACGCCGCCTCCCGCCGCGCCGCCGACGCCGTCCGTCCCCCCGCCGACGCCGTCCGAGCGGGAACCCGTGGCGGCGGCCCTTCCCGCCGCGCCCGAGGCGCGTGCGGAGGCCCCCGCGCCCAAGCCGATGGTGCTGACCCTGTGGCTGGGCGGGGAGGCGATCAACGAGGCCACGGTGACGCTCTTCCCCGAGGAGGGCGCCCCCATCCGTCTGACGGGCGCCCCGTATGTCGCCGACCTGCCGGCGGGGGCGCGCTTCGACCTGCGCGTCGAGGCCGGGCGCCAAGGCGCGGCGCGGTGGCGGGCGGCGGAGGCCTCGGGGCTCGTCGCCGCCGGGCACGTCGCCTTCCGTGGGCTCGAACCCGCCGAGGCGCGGCGCGTGCGCGTGCGGGGCTTCCAGGTGGTCTCCGGCGGTGCGCCCGTGGCGGAGGTGCGCGGGACGCTCCTGCAGTATGGCGGGCCGCGGGTCTTCGGGCCCTGCGCGCCCGAGGAGTTGGCGGGGTTCCTGCGGGCCTTCGCCGCGCTCGATGGCCGCTTCGCCCTGCGTTTCGACGATGCCGACGGCCGGCCGCTCGCGCGGTTCGACATGGCCTTGGCCAAGCCCGAGGCCGGCGACGCCACGCCCTTGCTCGCCGGCGTGCGCCTCGACCTCGCCACGGGCGCCGTCACCCTTTACGAGGAGGGGAGCGATGAGTAGTGAATGCCGCCTGTTCCGCCGCGCGCTTCTCGCGTGCCTGGCGCTGGCCCTCGCCGGCGGTTGCGCGGAGATCCCGGAGGGGTATTTCCGGATCTCCGACTACACGTGGTTCCCGACGCCCTCGGGGCATGGGGATTTGCGGGATGTCGCCTTTCCCGAGCCGCTCCCGACCGCCGACGCCGTGCTTTACCCCGACGCCGACGGCGAGGACCACATCGCCCGCACCTTCCGCCTCACCTGCTGCGGGCGGCCCGTCATCGCCGCCACCCTCCGCCTCCATGCCGAGGGCCGCACCCGCGTCTATCACGGCGACGCCGACACCCAGGCCTACCAGACGCGCGTGCGCAAGGGCGGCGGCGTGCGCGTCACCGTCCCCGCCGGCGCGCAGGGCGACGTGGCGTGGGGCGACTTCGAGCAGGCGTGGGCGGACTTCGACCTCGCCTCGCGCGAGACGCTCATCGACCTGCGCGGCCTGGCCTTCGACGGCCGTTACATCGCCCGAGCCTTCCTCAACACCGCCACCACCGAACCGCGCGACCCCGTTTACTTCCGCGCCTCCAACCGTTTCGTCGTCTTCCGTGCCGACGGCGAGACGCCCGCCCTCGATGGCCGCACGCTCGTCTACGACCGCGTCCTGCGCTGCGTGTGGCACTACCCGCCCTCCGAGCCGCTCGACTACGCGGCCGCGGAGCGTCTGGCGGCGGGCCTGGGCGGGACGGTGCCCTCGCTCGACGACCTCACCACCCTCATCACCGAGCATGCCGTCTGGCAACAAACCTACCTCCACCCCGTCTTCATCCTCCACTTGGGCATGGAGGATGTGCGCGTCTGGGCGGGGGAGGGCACGCGGTGCGTCGTCTTCCGCCGGCGCTACGCCCCGCGCGTCAGCCGCCTCCAACCCGCCGCCACGCTGCTCGTGAAGCTGCCCGAAGGGCTCTGCCCGGAGGCGTTGCGCTGATTTCGGCGCGGGGCGCGTGCCCCGGCCATCATCCGAACCAAAGGAACCATCCCGATGAAAACCCTCCACCTCCTCACCCTCGCGCTCGCCGTCGGCCTTCTCTCCGCCGGTTGCAACACCGCCCTGCGCTCCGCGCCCGACGCCACGCCCCTCATCAACATGAACCTCGACCGCGCCGACTACGAGATCATGGGCGACGTCGAGGAGACCTCCGAGGTCACCTCCTATTGCGGCCTCGTCCACATCATCGACAACGACCCCTCCAAGATGATCATCTTCGGCTACCGCACCTTCGAGGATCAATACGAGGAGGTCTCCGAGGGCGTCTTCTCCGATATGTTCGCCGCGATCGGCCACTTCTTCGGCGGCGGCGACCCCGTCGAGCGCGCCAACTACACCGCCCTCACCGCCGCCGAGGCCAAGGGCGCCGACCTCATCATCCCCAAACGCGTCCTGCGCACCGTCCGCGGCTTCGGCATCTTCTACTCCGTCGAGTCCGCCACCGTCAAGGGCAAGGCCATCCGCATCAAGGAAGAGGCCGGCCTGGCGAAATGATCTCCCCCTCGCGCGGGCGGCGAGCGCCGCCCGCGCATCCCCCCGTGAAACGCCCGCCCAAGGAGTTACCATGAGACCCATCCTCGCGTTTGCCTGTGCGCTGTCGTTTGCCCTGCCGGCTTTGGCCGCCGTGACGGTGAGCGACGTGAAGATCCAGCAGCGTTGGCCCTGGAACGGCCTCGTCGACATCGATTACACCGTCACGTGCGACACGCCCGACGCCGACATCTACGTCTACCCCACGGCGCTGGACGGCGACCGCCGCATTGCCATCGCCCCGCGGACGCTGACCGGCGCGGGCGCCACGGGGCCCGTCAAGGCCGGCACCCACCGCATGACGTGGGATCTGGCCGCCGACAATCCCGGGCTCCATTCCTCGGCCTTCACCGTCACCATCCACGCCTACGCCGGCGCCGCGCCCTATATGGTGCTCGATCTCTCCGCCGGTGCCGAGGCCACGCACTATCCCGTCACCTACCATAGTGCCTGCCCGGATCTCACCGACGATGCCTACCGCACCACCAAGATGGTCTTCAAGCTCGTCATCCCCGGCACCTTCATGATGGGCTCCCCCTCCACCGAGGCCGGCCGCACGGACAACGAGGACCTCCACCAGGTCACCCTCACCCAGCCCTTCTACATGGCCATCTACGAATGCACCCGCCAGCAATGGGCCCAAGTCACGGGAAAGTTGCCTGAGCAATTTTACAACAATCGCGCGAACGGCCCGGCGCAATATGTGTCGTGGGAAGATATCCGCGGCTCCGTGGCCGCGCTGACGTGGCCCTCGACCGAACAGGTGGACAACGGCTCCTTCATGGGCAAACTGCGGATGCGCACGGGACTGACCTTCGACCTGCCCACCGAGGCGCAATGGGAATACGCCTGCCGCGCGGGCACCTCCACCCCATGGTCCACCGGCGACGACCCCAGCAAAATCAACGGTATCGTCAATGCCGACCCTTATGACACTAAGGTCGTCGGCTCCTACGCGCCCAACGCGTGGGGTTTCTACGATATGCACGGCAATGTCGAGGAATGGTGCGTCGATGCCGCGTATACGCACTTGGGGACGGATGCCGAAACCGATCCGAAGGGTTCCCCGGGTGATTATGCTCGGGTGGTGCGCGGTGGATGGGCGGATAGCAAAGCTACCGACGTACGCTCCGCTAGACGAGATTGGGAATCGAAAACGTACAGGAACGCGGATGTTGGTTTTCGCGTGATTTGCCGGCCTGGGGTGAAGTGAGTGGGGCGGGGTGGGTGAGTGCGTCGTGCGCGGCGGACGGAAAGGACGGTGCCGATGAAACACGTATTGAGCCTGTTGGCGGCGACGTGGAGTTGCTGGGCGTTCGGGCAACTGATTTCCGAGGACGGTCTCTTCGCCTATAGCGAGCGTGGGGACGGGTCGGCCGGGATCTACGCCTATCTGGGCCCCATGGGCGCGGGCGCGGTGGCGACGGTGCCGGAGGCGATCGACGGGAAGCCCGTGACGGCGCTTGAGGCGGGGGGCGTCTTTTTGGCGACGGGTTCCTCGATCGAGGGCGTCGCCCTGCCGGCCTCGCTCAAGAGCGTCGTCTATTTTGCCTTCCAAGGGGTCCAATCGTTCATTCTGGTGCCGGGGACGTGCGCGGCCTTCATCTCGGTGGACGGCGCGCTCTACGACAAGGCGCAAACCTTGCTCTACGCGGTGCCGGCGACCGTCGCGCCCACGTTGCCCGAGACGCTGACGACCATCCTGCCGGGGGCGTTCGTCGGCAACACCGCCCTGCGCACGTTCACGGTCCCGGATTCCGTCACCCTCGTGGCGGAGCAGGCCTTCGCGAACACCACGCTTGAGACCCTGACCATCCCGGCGACCGATGTCGCCATCGCCGCGAGCGCGCTCTCGGGGTCTTCCGCGCGGGTCGTGGTGGCGGAGGGCAACGCGAACTACGCCTCGATCGACGGGCTCTTCTGCGACAAGGCAAAACAGACCCTCTACCACATCCCCGCGGGGCGCACGGGCACCCTGCGCATCCCCGACGGCTTCACGACCCTCGGCCCCGCCGCGCTCTCCGGCGATTGCGCGCTCTCGGAGCTCATTTTCCCCGCCTCCTTCACCACGATCCGCACCGGCTTCGGCACGCAGCAACCGTGGGAAGCGCCGGACCTCAAGACCGTCCGTTTCCTGGGACCACCCCCCGCCGAGTGGCCCGACGATTACACGGTGCGTTTCGGCGAGTATCTCTACTGCGCATCGGACGCGCGGGGCTTCTATCCCGCCGCCCACGCCGCGGCCTGGGAGGCCGCCCTCGACGCGGACGGCACGTGGCGCGGCCTGCCCATGCAGGTGGCCACGGAAGAACCGGAAGAGCCGGATCCCGAGGACCCGGACAGCGGCGACACGCCGGAAGGTTTCGCCTGGGGCGCGGCGACCTCCGCGCCCGTGCGGGTGGATACGCGGGCGACGCACGTGGCGACGGGCATCACGCGCGTGCACCCGTGGAAGGGGGCGACCTGTGACGGTACGCCTCTGGCCTCCGGGGCGTGGGACACCGCCGCGCTGGCCGACGGCGTGCACCGTCTGGCCTTGGCGACGAACGTGACGGACGTGCTGACGCTCAACGCGGGGGCGCGGGTCGTCGGCGGGCGGCTCGCGGCGGATGCGCGGTGGGAAGGGGTCGTGGTGGTGCGCGATTGGGTGGTCGTGCCGGATGGGACGACGCTGACCGTCGGCACGGGCACGACGGTGAAGTTCGTGCCCGGCGCGGGCATCTGGGTGGAGGATGGCGGCACGGTGGCGGTGCGGGCGCTCTCCGCCGGCGAACCGGCGGTCTTCACGGCCTTGGCGGATGACACGGCGGGCGGGGACACAAACGGCGACGGCGCGGCTTCCACGCCGGGCGCGGAGGATTTCAGGATCGTCGTCGCGCCCAAGGGGACGTTGAGCGACGAAGGGCAACTGGAGGTGCGCCACTGCGCGGCGGTGCCGGGGTGGCAGACGGTGCGCGCGGGCGACGCGGTGACCAGCGAACTGTACGCGGAGGTGCGCGTGCCCATCACGGTGGGCGGCCTGCGCGAGGGCGTCGGGGTCAGCGTGCATTGGGAAACGGTGGACGGCACGGCCACCGCCGGCACGGATTACACGGCGGCCTCGGGGACGTTGATGTGGGCCCAGGGCGAGCCGACCACGCAGTATGCCGTCATCCCCATTCTGCGCGACGACGCGGAGGAGGAGACGGAGACCTTCACGGTGCGCCTCTCGGCGGTGTGCGGGCTGAACGTCACGCGCGGCGAGGCCACCGTGACGCTCAACGACGCGCCGGAAGACGCCGATCCCTTCGCGGGCTTCGCCTGCGGCACGGCGACCTCCGCGCCCGTCCGCGCGGATACCCGCGACACGCTGGGCGGGCAGTTGGCGCACGGCATCGTGACCCTCGGCGCGGGCGACGCGGCGGTAACCTGCGACGGCGCGCCCCTGGCCGACCCCGCGGCCTGGGACACGGCGACCGTGACGAACGGCACGCACACCGTGGCGCAGGCCGATGCCTCGGCGACCGTCGTGACGCTCAATGACCCCGCCGTGGACATCGTCTATGGCCGCCTGACGGAGGACCTGACGTGGGGGCCGGAGCAGACGCGCCTCGTGCGCAACTGGGTGGTGGTGCCCAGCGGCCGCACGCTCACCGTCACCGCCGGGGCCGTGGTGAAGTTCACCCCCGGCGCGGGCATCTGGGTGGAGGATGGCGGCACGCTGCGCGTGGAAGGCGCGGAAGAGGCATTGGCCGTCTTCACCCACGCGGCGGACGACACGTTCGGCGCGCCGATCGCGGGCGCGGGCGGCGAGCCGGCGATGAACGCCTATACCCTCGTCAAGGCGCCGGGCGCGACCTTCACGGACAACGGTTGGCTGGCGGTGCGTTGGCACGACGTGGCGACCTTCGGGCGGGTGACGCTCCATGCGGCGCAGGCGTCCGCCGCGGCCGGCGAGGTGCGCGTGCCCGTCACCGTCTCGGGGTCGCGCGCGAGCCCGTTCGTCCTGCGCTGGGTGGCCGAGCCCGACACCGCACGGCTCGGCGAGGATTACACGGTGGCCTCCGGCGAACTGCGCTGGGAAAAGGCCTCCGAAGGCACGAAGCATATCGTCATCCCCACGCTGGACAACCCGGCCAACACCGACCGCCGCACCTTCACCGTGCGCGCGCAGATCGTCTGCGGCATGAACGCCGCACCCGAACCCGTGACCGTGACGCTCTACCGCAACGGGCTCGACACGACGCTCGGCGCGCCCTTCGGGTCGTGCGCGACGGCCTCGGCGCCCATCCGCGTGGATACCCGCGCGGGCGACGCGGGGCGCCTGGCCTATGACGTGGAGCGCGTGCACCCGTGGGAGGGCGCGACCTGCGACGGCACGGCCTTGACCGCGGGCGAGTGGCGCCTCGCGGGGCTGGAAGACGCTTGGCACACGCTGGCCGGCACCGAGGGCGAGGCCGAGGTGCGCACGCTCACCGACCCGTTCACCCTCGTCGAGGGCGGGCGGCTGAAACAGGACACCACGTGGAACATGGTGGTCGTCGGGCCCGTGCTCACGGTGGTGCGCCACTGGGTGGTCGTGCCCCAGGGCGTCACGCTTACCGTGCCGGCGGGGTCGATCGTGAAGTTCGCCCCCGGCGCGGGCATCTGGGTGGAGGATGGCGGCGCGCTCGTCATCGAGGGCGCCGAGGGGCAGGACGTCATCTTCACGCACCTGGCCGACGACTCGGTGGGCGGCGACACCGACGCCCGCCCGCAGCCCGAGGACATCCCGTGGGACGACTGGCGGATCGTCCGCGCGCCCGGCGCCACCGTCACCGACAACGGCTTCTGGCAGGTGCGTTACCACACGCGCGCCGACGGCTTCGCGGCCGTCACGCTCCACGACGCGATCGCCGAGGAACGCCAAGGCGCGCTCTGGGTGCCGCTGACCGTCTCGGGGTCGCGCGAGGTACCCTTCAGCGTCGATTGGGAAGTCGTGGGCGACACGGCGGACTTCACGGGCGCGACTTCCGGCACCATCGCCTGGGAGACCGCGAAGGACGGCACGCGCTTCATCACCCTGCCCCTGGCGCAAGACGCGGCCATCGAGGGGCACGAGCCCTTCACCGTGCGCCTCACCGCCGTGCGCGGGGCCAACTGCTCCGACCGCGAGGCCACCGTGACGGTCTACGACGCCACGCCCACGGTGGATGGCGCCGCGCTGGCGGCCTCCTACGTCGCGCCGGGCAACGCGCCCACCTCGCCCGCCGCCACGCTCCGCGCGCCCACCGGCCTCTTCCAGGATTCCCTCATCGTCGATGGCGCGCAGGATTTCCGTTACAGTCCCTATTGGCAGGAAGACCCCGCCGATTGGCGCGACTGCACCACCGAAATCGCCTTCCGCCGCGTGGACGGCGCCGACGCGGGGACGCTCTTCCGCGGCGAGCCCGGCGCGGAGGGCAACTTCCGCTGGCAGGTGCGCAATCAGGACGACGGCCTCTTTACCGTCACCCACCGCGTGCTCGGGCCCGACGGCACGCCGCGCGCCTCGGCGAGCGTCCTCCTGCGTTACATCGCCGCCGTGGCGCTCCATGCCGGGCGCATCGCGGCCGACGAGACGTGGCCCGCCGGCAAGGTGCACCTGATCTACGGCGACGTCATCGTCGCGCCCGGCGTCACCCTCACCATCGAGCCCGGCGCCATCGTCAAGTTCTGCGACGGCACCGGCCTCTATTCCGAGGATTACACCGCCACCACGATCGCCGAGGGGGGCATCTTCACCCACTTCGCCGATGACACCGTCGGCGGCGACACCAACCTCGATGGCGACGCCACCCAGCCCGAATACGGCGCCTACGACGTCTCCGGCGCGCATATCGTCACCGACGCCGAGACCGACTTCCGTTGCCGCCAGGAAACGACCCTCTCCGGCACGCAGGGCTCCCTCACGATGACGAGCGGCAACGTCTACATCGTCTCGCGCGACGTCACCTTCCCCAACGGCACCGCGCTCACCATCGAGCCCGGCGTCATCGTCAAGGTCGCCGACGGCGCCTCCATCCGCATCGACGCCGGCGCCATGCTCCACGCCGAGGGCACCCGCGCCGAGCCCATCGTCATCACCTCCCTGCGCGACGACTCCGTCGGCGGCGACACCAACGGCGACGGCGCCGCCACCCAGCCCCAGCCCGGAAGCTGGCAGAGTATCGCGGTGAATGGTGGCACCGCGCATTTCGAGAACACGCACATCCGTTACGCCTGCCGTTCGCAACAGGGGGCGATTTATCAACGCGGTGGCACCGTCACCTTCCGCAATGGCAGCATCGTCGAAAGCCGTTACGACGCGGTCGGCGTGGAAACCGGCGACTTCAGCATGGAAAATAGCGTCGTCTCGGGCGCGGCCACGGCTTTCCGCCACTATCCGCGCGGCCCAATCGTCAATTGCGTCTTTTACGGCGTGGGCAAACTCACCCAAGGCGGCGGGCAGGATTTCCGCAACTGCATCTTCATGGACATCGACACGGCGTGGGAGGCCTTCGGATGGTCGTCGCGCTATTCCCACTGCGTCTTCTGGAACAGCGACGGCGCGAGCGTGGTAGGCGGCAGCGACGCGATGACGCAGGTCGGCAAGAACGGCAACGTGTGGGGCGACCCGCTCTTCGTGAACGCGCTGGGCGGCGACTTCCACATCCAGCCGGGCTCGGCGGCGGTGGACATGGCCGACGGCGCCGCCGCGCCGGAGACCGATTTCTACGGTCAGCCGCGCATGGACGTGGAGGAAAGCCCGAACCTCGGCACGGCCGCGGCCAACGGCGCCTTCCCCGACGCGGGCATCCACGAACTCATGCCGCGCACCGCGACGGCCGATGTCGACCTCGCCGTCTCGGCGGTCGAGGTGCCCGCGGCCGGCACCGTCGCCGACACCGCCGCCTTCGCCTGGGAAGTCCAGAACCTCGGTGCCGAGGCGGTGGAGGGCACCTGGCGCGACACGCTTTCGCTGGTGGACGACGCGGGGCGCGAGGTCGCCCTCGGCGTCGTGCAGGTCTCCGGGTTCATCGCGCCCGGCGGCACCAAGCGCACCGAGCGCACGCTCACCCTGCCGCCGATGCCCGAGGGCACCTGGCGCCTCAAGGTCGTGGCCAACGCCTGGCGCGACGTCTTCGAAGGGGCCCTCACCGCCAACAACGCCGCCACCTCGGCGGACACGCTGGCCGTCTCCGCCGAGACGTTGCCCGCGGGCGTGACCGAGACTTTCCTGTTGGCGAACGAATGGCTGGCCTGCCGCGTGCCGCCGCAGACGGGCGACGGCTTCGCCGTGGGCGTCTCGGCGAACGTGCCCGTCTCGGCGGTCTTCGCGGCGACGCCCTTCCTGGGCGAGCCCGCCGCCACGGCGGCGACCCGCGAGGCTTCCTTCGCCGTGGGCGCCGTGGGCGGCTGGCTCTACGTGGCCAATGGCGGCGACGCGGAGTTGGCCAACGTGCGCCTGACGCTGGAGGAGCGCCTGAGCTTGGCGGGCGTCTCGCCCGGGCTGGTCCCCGCCGGCCCGCAGGATGTGACCCTCACCGTGCGCGGCGCGGGCTTCGTGGAGGGGCTCGCCGCCACGCTCCGCCGCGCCGGTGGCGACCCCATCCCCGCGCAAAGCGTCGAGCGGGTCTCCTCCGCGGAACTGCGTCTGCGTTTCGCGCTGGGCGACGCGCCCGAGGGCGCGGTCTACGCCCTCACGGTCACCGACGGCCGCCGCACGGCCACGCTGGACGAGGCGCTCCTGGCCTCCTCGCTGGTCAGCCTCTCCGGCCTCAAGGCCGAGTTGCAGATCCCCGACGCCGTGCGCCCGGGCCGCGTCTACGAGGGCGCGATCCTCTACGAGAACACCGCCGACGCGCCCATCCCCGTCCCGCTCTTCAAGATCACCCTGACGGGAAGCGACGGGCGCCTCGCCCACGTGGGCGACGACAAGCCGTGGGCCGACACGCTCTTTGGCGTGGGGCTCGGCGCCGGCACCAACCGTGGGCTCCTGCGCCCCGGCGAGCAGGGCCGCCTGCCCTTCCGCGTCGCCACCGACGGCACCGCGCTCTCCGTCTCCTTCGCCACCGTCGCGACGGACGACCTGGGCGCGCGCGCCTCGCTCTGGCCCTCCTACCCGGATCTCGCCCGCGCCCTCTCCGAGGCCGTCGCCGCCTTGGCCCCGACCCTCCCGGCGGACGACTTCGACGCCACGGTCTATCTCGACTGGGCCGCCGACGCGGCGCAGGGCGCGGCCAACGCCGTCCTCGCCGGCGAACTCGTCTTCCCCGACGGCCAACCCGCCGCGAACGTGATGGCCGACCTCGTCTCCGCCGATGGCGTGGCCGTCGCCTCGATCACGACGGACGCCGCGGGTGCCTTCCGCGTCGCGGGCCTCGCTCCGGGCGATTATGCCCTCGCCGCCGATTGGCTCCGCGCCGCGCAACCCGCGACGCTCCCCGCGCGGGGCTGCGTGGCCGGCCTGACCGTCGTCTGCGAGCCGTTGGGGCGCCTGCATGGCACCGTGGTCGATGCCTCCGGCGCGCCTGTCGCGGGCGCCACGCTCCGCGCCACGTTGGGGGAAACCTTCCTTGACGCGACGAGCGACGCTTCCGGCGCGTGGGCGATGCTCGGCGATTGCGCCGCCGGCGGCGAGATCGTCGTCCGCGACGGCACGGGGTTCCACGCCGAGGCGACGGTCGCGGTCGAGCCCGTGCCGGCCGGCGAGGCGCGCACGTTGCGCATCGTGCTCGAAGCCACGGGGCGCTGCTCCGGGACCGTCGCGCTGGAGGATGGCGGGGCGTTGCCCGAGGGCTTCACGCTCACCTTCCGCGCGGGCACGCAGACGGTCGCCACCGCCGCCGTGGGGGCCGATGGCGCCTTTGCCGCGGGCACCCTGCCGCCCGGCGCCTACACGCTCGCCTTCCCCTACGGCTTCGCCACCGCGAACCCCGCGGTCACCATCCGCGCCGGGCAGGAGACGCGCCTGACCCTCACGCTCACCCGCACCAGCCCGATCGCCTGCCCGCCGGTCTACCAGCCCGTTGGCGGCCGCACCACCTATACCGTCACCGTGCCCGACGCGACGAACGTGCGGTGGGACTTCGACGGCGATGGCCAGGTCGACGCCACCGGCCCGAGCGTGGAGCACGGCTACGACCAGGCGGGCGATTATCGCCCCATCGTCACCTACGAGCAGGGCGGCACGGAGCAGACGTGGCAGGCGCCCGAACCGATCGTCGTCTGCCCGTCCGCCACCGTCACGGAAGGCACCGTCTCCGTCTACGACGGCTCGGGGTGGGAAATCGCGGGGCAGGCCGAAGGCGAGGTGACGCTCCGCCGCACCGATGACCCCACCGAACACGAGACCCTCACGCCCGGCGACCACCTGTTGCTCTGGGGGCAGGAAAACCCGGCCGTCCGCGTGACGGAAGTCCGCCAGGAAGGCGACGAGACCATCTGTGCCGTCGAGCCGGCCACGCTCGATGCGGTCTTCAAGCCCGAGGCGCCCGGCGTGGACATCACGAAGAGCCCGCTCTACGTGGGCTCCTGCGAGCTGGACGAATCCTTCACGGTCTCCGCCGGCATGAGCGAGAGCAAAAAAGTGGACCTCTTCTTCAAGGACGGCCCCACCATGGGCGGTGGCATCGACGTGGGTTATTCCTACACGCTACGCCTGCAGGGCCGCCTGACGCTCTACAAGTCGCCCACGGGCACGTTCATCCTGGATGCCGAGTTGCGCCGCACCGGCACCTCCGCGTTCACGGGCGTGGAGGCGAAATTTGGCCTCAATCTCTCCAAGCGCGTCTTCACGCGTACCTTCATGGCCGGGCCCGTCCCGATTTGCTTCACCTTCGACATGGGCGCCAATGGCCACATCGCGATTGGGAGCGACTTCGCGCTTCGGAAGACGGAGTGGGATCGGCGGCGCTTCCTGGTGGATACCCGCGGGATGACGGTGTTGGACGCCTCGCGCGGGGAAACGCCGCTCGTCAGCGAGGGTTTGGGTTCCGGCGGACACATCGCACTCGATTTCTCGGCCGGCGCTTCCGCGATGATCGGCGTAGGCGCGGCCACGAAAAATTGGACCGTGACCTTGGCGGATATCGAGATCGCCCCGGGCTTTTACGCCAACTTCACGTGCGATGTCCACGACGAGACCCAGCCGGACACGTGGTCGCTCGAAGCGGGGGTCAAGATGGGCGCGACCGTAAACCTGCTCCATGCCGAACTCTTCGGGTTCGAGGGCACCGCGGCCTCCTTCGACCTGCAGCCCGACGCGCGTTGGCCGTGGCTGAAAGCCGGCGGCACCACCCCCGTGCCGAGCATCCGCTACAACATCCCCGCCGGCGGCGAGCCCGGCGAGGTCGAGGTCTACCCCGGCGCGAGCGTCGCCCCGGGGCGGGTCATCACGGCGCGCGAATGGTCCCTCGACGGCACGCGCTTCGCGACCGAGGCCCCCGCCGAGGCCGCCCCGCGCTATCGCCTCGCGCTCCCGAGCATCATCAGCACCGAGGCCGGGGAGGCGAGCGAGAAGCCGCGCGATTGGCACGTCGGCGTCGTCGGCCTGCGCCACTTCGTCGGCACCGAGTCGGGCGAACCCTTCATCCTGGCCAACCTCTGGAAGGCCGCCGAGCGCAAGATCGTCGTCTTCGTGGAGGATGGCGTTACCCAGCCGATGGATTCCGAGGGCGTGGCCGTACCCCAATCCTGCGACCCGAACGAGATGGGCGGGCCCGCGGGGGTGGGACCGGAGCGGAAGGTGAGGCCGGGGCAGTGGCTCACCTACACCGTCTATTTCGAGAACATGCCCGAGGCCACCGGCGCGGCGCAGGAGGTGCGCGTGACGCATCGCCTCGACCCGGATCTCGATTGGACGACGTTCGAGCTGGTGGACGTGGCGTACCACAACCAGACCGAGCCCGCGCTGGCCGGCCTGGCCGCCGGCACGGCGGAATCCGCCCTCGCCGGCACGCCCTACAAGGTGCGCACGGAGGCGGCCTTCGACCCCGCCTCCGGCCTGGCGGAATGGTATCTGCGCATCGTCGACGACTCCACCCCCGACAAGTGGCCGGCCGACGCCTATGCGGGCATTCTCCCACCGAACAACGCCGCCCACGAGGGCGAGGGCCACGTGACCTATCGCGTGAAGGTGCGCGACGACGCCCCCGACGGCGCGCGGATCGACGCCACCGCCACCATCGTCTTCGATCTCAACGACCCCATCGAGACCGACCCCGCGTGGTGGAACACCGTCGCCCACACGATCGACACGGCGCGCTTCGCGGCGCCGACCCTCGAGGCGCAGGGGCCCGACGGCATGGTCGTCGTCACCGTCCAGGGCGGCTCGGCCGAGGCCGCCACCGCCGTGGACCTGCGGGTCGTCGGCGGCTCGATGGCGTTGGGCACGGATTATTTCTTCCCCGAGTCCATCCGTCTGAAATGGGCCAAGGGCGACACCGCGCCCAAGACCCTCTACCTGACCTTCGACTCCGCCGCCCTGGCCCGCGGCGACAAGACGATCCTGCTCGGCCTCGAAAACGCCGAGGGGCTGGATCTCGACAGCACGGCCAAGACGTGCGCCATCACCGTGCGCCGCCACATCCCCGCCCTGAGTTGGCCGGAGGGCGCCGAACCTTCCGAGGCGCTCGCCGCGTGGGTCACCGAGGCCGCCGCGCAGGCGCTCGTGGCCGATGGCCCGCTCGCCCTCGCCCCGGGCACGACGCTCGGGACGCTGGAACAGGCGCGCGTCCTCGGCGTCTACCCCGCCCTCACGCCCCTGGCGGGCGGCGGCGCGATGGCGGAGGTGCGCGTGGCCCTGCGCGTGGCGGCAATCCTGCCGGCAGACGGCGCGCTCTGGGTCACCGCCCGCGTCGTGGCCGAGGCCGGCATCCTCGCCGACCCCTACGCGCCCGAGGCGGCCTTCGCCCTGCGCGGCGGCGCGTCGCTCGACGAGGCCTCCTGGGCGGAAACCGCCCCCGTCGCCGTCGGCACGCCGACACGCCGCTCCGACTCGGAGGTCGACATCCCCCTGCGCTTCGCCGACCCGCCCGTCCCGAACGCCTTCTTCCGCCTCCTCGCCCGATGACCTACAGCGAAAGGATCCTGCCATGAAGAAGCAACCCTTGATCGCGTTGCTCGCCGCGTTGTGTTGCGCCCCGTTGTGCCGCGCCGTCTCCGTCACCCCGGGGCAGGCCGCCCTCGCGGCGCGGAACTGGCTCGGCGCGGAGGCGACCGTCTCCACGGACGAGGCCTCCCCCGTGACGGACGAGGAGGGGCAGGTCGTCGCTTACGGTGTCCCGACGGTTCGCGGCGGCGTGGTGCTCATCACGACGGACACCGCCTTCGCCCCGGTCGTCGGTTACCTGCCCGCCTGCGACATGGCGGACCTTCCCGCCGGCCATCCGCTCCGCCTGGTGCTTCGCCGGATGGGCGCCGCCCAGCGCCAGACGCTCGCCCGCCGCGCCCGCTCCGCTGATCCCGAGACCCTCGCCAACGAGGCCGCCTGGGCCAGCCTCCTCGCCTCCCGCGCCCAAACCCGCGCGTCGACGGTAACGAGCAACGCGGTCTCCGCCTTCGGCACGATTTTGCACCCGACCTTGAATGCAACGGCTTGGATCGCTTGGAACGATGCGTTGTCCCATTGGAACCAGCAAGGTGGCAACAATTGGTATCCGGTCTCAGCGCAAGAGCCGGAGAAGAATCTCTATTCGCGCGATTTGCCTGTGGTGAAGACTACGATGAAACTGCCGGATTCCGTCCCGGGGCCCCCGCAAGAGTCGCTGGCGGTTGCCGGTTGCGTCGCCGTTGCCGGGGCGATCGTCCAGCAGGCGTGCCGGTACCCTTCGTGGACGGAGGGTGGGAAGAGTTACACGTGCACGGTGGTTGATACGGTCATCGAATCGACCACCGTCTCGAAGGAGGAACGTCAGATTTCCATGGCGTTGCGGACGGGGTCGAACAATTGGGGGGCGCTTGAATCGGTCGACTGGAAAAATGAGAAATCGGTCGCGGCCATTCGCGACCTGACGAACCGCACGACGCTCAACACGGGGCTCTTGGTGGGAACGACGTATGGCTCGGACGGGAGCGTCGCGAACACGGTGCCTTTGGCCGACGCCCTCACGACGTTGGGCTTTCGCGACGCGCGTTACGTAGAGAACGAGGCGGGCGGGGATTCTGTGGCGTTCCTGAAGCGTTTCGTCTACCCCATGCTGATGGCCGGGCGCCCGGTCGTGCTGTCCCTGCGGGGGGAAGCGACGATGACGAGCGAATTTGTCCCCGCGACAAAGGCGGGAACGCAGATAGACCATGCGATTGTCGCGACGGGGCTTTCGTGGTCCGCGTCGGATGCCGCTTTCTATGCGGCGCTCCATTGGGGATGGGGCGGCATCGGCGACGGGTGGTTTGATCTGAGCCAGACGCTTTCCGTCAAGGTCGCTACAAGTGAGACGTCCCCGGGTGGGACGGTCACGGCCGAGGAGACGTATACGTACTCGACCTTGAAGGGCGTCGTCACGCTCATCGTGCCGCCGGCGGTAGGCCAGGAGACGCGCTACGTGCCCATCGTGGGGCAGGTGCTCTCCGCGGCTGGCGTGGGTGTCGAAGGCGCAACGGTCTCGTTCGGGACAGTCCGGACGAAATCGGGTGCCGGCGGGTGGTTCGCGCTGGAGGTCACCTCCGACAAACAGGCGGATGAACTGCAGGCGATGCGGGATGGCGAGATCGTCGCGGTGTCGCTCAGCCTTCCGGGGTTAGACACGGCCGTGGGGTTGGAGCAGGCCATCCCGGATTGGCAGACGCTCCGCTTACCGGGACCGACGGATTGGGTCGCGGAACTTTCGCCATTGGTGGATCCCTCGGGGAAGGAGCGACTGACGGACAAGGCCGCGAACAAGTTGGCGCAACTCGTGGTGCAGAGCGAGGCGGAATTCGGAATCGACGTTTCCCGTGTCACGGTGGAAACGCAGTCGGATCAATTGAAGCTGCTAAGCCCCATCAAGGCGATCAACGCGACATTTGGCGAAATCGTGGACGACGCGAACATCACGATACCGCAATCGTTCAATACTGGGACGGGCGAGCTCATCCTCCGACTCAATTGGTCGATCGCGGTCTCCGGGCTGGGGGTGCCGGCGGTGCCGCTGGGGGTGGCGGCGCGGGCGTCGGCGGGGGTGAGGAGCCTCACGCTGACGCTGACGGGGGGCGAGGGGGCGTTGGCCTTCGCGGCGGACGTGCCGGCGCGGGTGCTGGCCTCGGAGACGCCCGATTTCGCGTCGTCGCGGGAATTGCCCGTCACGTCGCGCGAGGTGGAGGGGAACCGCCTGACGTTGTGGTTTGATCCGCCCGCGGCGGGGACGTGTTTCCTGAAGGCCGTGTTGGGCGAGGAGTGAGCGGGAAGGAGGGTGCCATGAGACGGTTTTTCGCGTTGGTCGCCGCCATCGTGTTGGGCGGGAGCGTGTGGGGGATGCAGACCTCCGCGGACGGGATGTTCGGCTACGAGGAGGTCGGCGAGGGGGAGGTCGAGATCGTCTTCTGCTCCTCGCTGTGGGGGATGGACGTGGCCATCCCGGCGGAGATTGATGGGAAGTCGGTGGTGGCGCTTTCGGCGGCCTTCGCGGGGGCGAACGGCGTCGCGATCCCGGCGACGGTGCGCACCATCCAGGAGGGGGTGCTCTCGGGGGTCATGGCGAGCATTTCCGTGGACCCGGCGAGCCCGCATTTCACCGTGGAGTTCGGGATGCTCTTCGACAAGGGGCGGACGACGCTTCTGGCCGTGCCGATAACCGTCACGCCGCCGCGGGATGCCTTGCCGCCGACCTTGCGGCGCATCGCGACGGGTGCGTTCGCCGACAACCAGGGGCTGACGGACCTGGAGTTGCCGGCGTCGCTGGAATCCATCGGCGCGGGTGCTTTCGGGAACTGCTTCGGCCTGCGACAGCTGACCATCCCCGTGAGCGTCACCGAAATCGACGAGACGGCGTTCATGTGTTGTATGTGCGTGATTGACGTGGCGGAGGGCAACACAGCCTTTGTCTCCAAGGACGGGATGCTTCTCGATGCCGGGATGACCACGCTTTACCACTTGGCCACCGTGTGGCGGGGAAATGGCCAGCCGGACCCGGACGAGGTTTACGACTATGACAACTTTGTGGTGCCCGAGGGGGTGACGACCCTGGGCGCGGGCATTTTCGGCGGCGCCAGCATGACCCGCACGCTCGTCTTGCCCGAGAGCCTGCGATACATCGAGGGACCGCACTCCGGGCCGAGCGGCGTGATGGGGGTGCTGTCGACGGTTTACTTCAAGGGGCCGCCGCCGGAGTCGGCCTACGGCTGGTTGGGTGGCGCGGAGGACATCATCGGCCGGTACAGCGAGAAACACGCGGACGCGTGGGAGGCCGCATTGGGCGCGGATGGGCGCTGGAACGGATTGCCGATGACGTCGACCGTGCTGACCGGGGGCATCTCCGTGCCCGTGTTGCGGCGCGGCGTGGCCTGGGTCGTGCGGGGGACGGCCGAGATCATGGAGAACGACACGCTCTCCTTCACCATCGAGCCCGGGACGGTCGTCAAGTTCGAGGAGGGCGCCGCCCTGTCCATCCCGCCGCTTTTCGATCTGGTGGCCGTCGGCACCGCCGCGCGGCCGATCGTCTTCACCTCGGTCAAGGACGACTCGGTGGGCGGCGACACGAACGGCGACGGCGACGCCACGCGCCCCTATCCCGGCGATTGGCAGGGTATCCGCTTCTACCGCGCGGGCGGGGCCTTCGAGCACGTGGAGATTCGTTACGCGGGGCGGCAACAGGGCGGCGCGCTCCAAATGGTCCAGGTCGCCCCCACGAAAACGCTCGCGCTCCGGGATTGCGTCATTCGCGACACAGCCAACGACGCCATCGGCGTGACCAACGGTGCGCAGGTGCGGATGGAGAACTGCGTCATCTCCGGGGCCAGTGCCGCCATCCGCCACCAAGCACAGGGCGACATCGTCAATTGCGTCTTCCACGACGTGGGCAAGATCACGCAGGGCGGGGGCGGCGTGCAAAACTTCCGCAACTGCGTCTTCATGGACGTCACGGACCGCTGGGAGGCCTTCGGGTGGGTGGCCTCCTTCCGCCACTGTCTCTTCTGGAACAGCGACGGCGAGAGCGTGGTGGGTGGCGACGACGCGATGGCGCAGGTCGGCAAGAATGGGAACGTCTGGGGCGACCCGCGCTTCGCCGACCCGGCGAACGGTGACTTCCGCCTGAACGCCGGCTCCGCCGCCATCGACATGGCCGATGGCGCGGTCGCCCCGGAGACTGACTTCTATGGACAACCGCGCTTGGACGACCCCGCCACGCCGAACACCGGGACGATCGCGGCCAACGGCGCCGTCCCGGACGCGGGCATCCATGAGTTCATGCCGGGATCCGTGGCCGCGGCGGTGGACCTCGCGGTGCAAGAGGTGGAGGTACCCGCCGCCGCGACGGTCGGGCAGAAGGCGACCTTTGCCTGGACGCTCGTGAATCTCGGCGAGGCGCCCATCGAGGGCGCTTGGCGCGATGCCGTCTCGCTGACGAACGCCGCCGGCGAGGAGGTCTCGCTCGGGGTCGCGTACGTCTCCGGCACGATCCCCGCCGGCGGGACGTTGCGCGTGGAGCGCCCCCTCGCCGTGCCGCCGATGGCTGAGGGCGAATGGCGGCTCAAGGTCGTGTCCAACGCCTGGCGCGACGTCTTCGAGGGCACGCTCACCGCCAACAACGCCCTCACGTCGTCGGTCGCCTTCCCCGTCACGGTGCCTGTCTCCGCGCCGGCCGAGGGGGGCTGGGCGGACGAACTCGCCGCCGACGGCACGCTCACCCAAGCGTTTGACCTGACGGGCGCCGAGGGTGTCCTCCGCCTGACCGTGCCCGAGGGCGCCACCGTGCGTTGGGGCTTCGGCGCCGTTCCCACGGAAGGCGCCGCGACGGACGTCGGCCCCGCGTGCGTCATCGCCATCCCCGAGGGCGGCGGCACGCTCTACGTCGTCGTCACGGGCGGGCACGAAGGGGACGCCTGCGCCGCGACGGTCGAGGCCACGCCGCTTGCGCTCACCGTCGCCTCGCCGAGTCGCCTGCCGAACGAGGGCGTGGCGACGCTTGTGCTCAGCGGCGCGGGCTTCCCCGAGGGAGTCGCGCTCGACCTGTCGCCCGCCGCCCCCGGGGCGATTCTCGCCGTGGAGCGCCTCTCCGGCGAGACGCTCGCCGCCACGCTCGATTGTTCGTTGCTGGAGCCCGGCGCGACCTATTCCGTGCGCGTGGCCTCCGCCGATGCCGCGGTGGCGTTGGCGGACGCCTTCTCCGTGGAGCGCGAACTTTTGCCCGGCAAACTCTGGGCCGAGCTGGAGATCCCCGACGCCGTCCGTCCGGGGCGCACCTATGAGTGCGTTCTGCGCTATGGCAATTCCGGCGAACGGCCCATCCCCGCGCCCGTCCTGCAGGTGGCACTCTCGGGTGATGGCTCGCTGGCTTATGAGGACGGCGCCTCCGGGCTCGCCCTGCTCCAGTTCGTCGGCGCGGGCGCGGCCCCGCTCGCCGGGACGCTTCAGCCCGGCGCGGAGGGGCGCGCCGCCTTCCGTTACGTCTCCGGCACCTTCGACACGCTCTCCCTGCACACCTCCGAGGACAAGCCTCTCGTGCCCGCGCCGTGGCCGGATGCCGAGGCTTATCTGGCCGACCTCGCCGCCGCCGCCACGCGCGTCGCCCTGCGTGGGCAGGATGCCACTGCCTTCGACCTTGTCTTCGCGCTCGCCCGAGACACCGCGTTCGGCGAACCGGGCCAACGCGTCCGTGGGCGCGTCCTCGCCCCTTCCGGCGCGCCCGCGCCATGGGTCGCGCTCACCGCCACCGACGCCGCGGGGAACGTCGCGACCTTCGAGGCCGATGCCACCGGCGCGTTCCTCTCCCCGGACCTCGAACCCGGCGTCTGGACGCTCACGGCCGAGGGCGCGGTCGCGTCCGTCCCCGTCTCCCTCGCGCCCGGCGTGGACGCGCTCGACGTCTCCCTGCGCCTGGCCGAGCTCCGCACGATCGAGGTCTCCCTCGCGGATGTCGAGGCCGCGCCCTACACCCCCGCCGGGGCACTCACCCTCACCGTCCGCCACACGGACATGGCCGCCGAGGTGCGCATCTACCGCGCCGTCCCCACCGCCTCTGGCACGTGGCGCCTCACCAACCTGCCCGCCGGAGGTTACGTCCTCACGGCGAGCGACGACGCGTGCGTCGGCACCGGCTTCGCCTGGGCCGGTGAGGGCGGCGATCGCGTCGCCACCGTCGTGATGGAGCCTTTCGGCGCGCTTGCGGGGCGGGTCGACCTGACGGGGCTTTCCGCGCCAACCGTCCTAGCCTCCGGCGCGGATCGGGTGCTCTTCGCGGAAATCGACCCGCGCGACGGTTCCTTCGCTTTCGAGACGGTCCCCGCCGGCGACTACGCGCTGACGGTCCTCGACCAAGCGGGCACGACGGTCGATTTGGGTGTCGCGTCGGTCTCCGCCGGCGAGGAGACCTTCTGGGAGCCTGCCGTCCAAACGCGCCGGATCGCGCGCGTCACCACAGTCACAGCCGCCGCGCAACCCCGGGATCTTTCCTTCTGGGAAGTACGCGACGCGGCCAAGGCGCTCTCGGCGCGAGCGCACACGCTTTACGACCGCCCCATCCCCGAGCCGGCCTATGCCTGTGACGAGAACGCGGCACGTCGCGCCGATTATCTCCAAGCGCGGCGGGTCTTCGGCATCCATCTGCGCGTCTACGACTTCGCGCTGGAGCGCTACACGCAAACAAGCGGGTGGGACGTGACCAAGCAGGCCGCGCGCCTGGTGTGGGAATTGGGCGAGACCTACTACACGCTGCACGGCGGGGATGGGGGCGTCGTCAGCGACATGGTCAAGTTCTTCGTCAATTCCACGGAAAGCGCGCTTGCGCTCCAGGGCGCGGTGGGCGGTGCCGCCGCGATGCGCGTCGGCGAGTTGATCGCGCGGCTGAAAGCGATCGAGGCGTCGGCCGAATCCTTCTCCGCAGACCTCGCCGCTTTCATTCAGGCGCGCGAGGATCGCGCATGGTACGATTTTTCCTTCTCGGACGCGGACGCCGCGCTCCGGTTGTCAAGCCAAGCGATGGGCTTATTCAAGGAGAGCGCAGAGGCCGTACGCATTGTCAAGCAGCTAGCCTCCGGCCATTTCCTGCCCGAGGGCAACGTCGTGCGGGGATATTTGGACAACATTTTGGAGAATATCGAGATCGTCCGGGGGAATATCCGCGGCGCCATCGGCGGGCTGGGGAAAATCGTCAACGTCATCATCCAGCTCGTCGACCTGGGCACCGCCATGCGCGACGCCACCGCCGGGACCATCACCTACTGGAAGGACACCGGCGCATTGCGAGAGGCCATCGCGGAATTCCAAGCCGTCGTCGACGCCTACGCGATGTTGTCCTTGGTCTTCCTCGGGCCGGACGACCTGCCGCAGGAGATCTATTGGCCGGCGCTAGCCTTGCGAAACCCCTCCGTGCCGCAGTCGTGGGACCCGAACGAGATGGGCGGGCCCGCGGGGGTGGGACCGGAGCGGAAGGTGAGGCCGGGGCAGTGGCTCACCTACACCGTCTATTTCGAGAACATGCCCGAGGCCACCGGCGCGGCGCAGGAGGTGCGCGTGACGCATCGCCTCGACCCGGATCTCGATTGGACGACGTTCGAGCTGGTGGACGTGGCGTACCACAACCAGACCGAGCCCGCGCTGGCCGGCCTGGCCGCCGGCACGGCGGAATCCGCCCTCGCCGGCACGCCCTACAAGGTGCGCACGGAGGCGGCCTTCGACCTCGCCACCGGCCTGGCGGAGTGGTATCTGCGCATCGTCGACGACTCCACCCCCGACAAGTGGCCGGCCGACGCCTATGCGGGCATCCTCCCGCCCAACAACGCCGCCCACGAGGGCGAGGGCCACGTGACCTACCGCGTCAAGGTCCGCGACGACGCGCCCGACGGCGCGCGCATCGACGCCACCGCCACCATCGTCTTCGACCTCAACGCGCCCATCGAGACCGACCCCGCGTGGTGGAACACCGTCGCGCACGTCATCGACGCCGCCCGTTTCGCCTCCCCCGCCATCGAGGCGCGGGGGCCCGACGGTGCGGTCGCCATCACCGTCCAGGGCGGCTCGGCCGAGGCGGCCACCGCCGTGGACCTGCGTGTCGTCGGCGGGTCGATGCGTCTCGGCGAGGACTTCTTCTTCCCCGAGTCCATCCGCCTGGAATGGGCACAGGGCGACACCGCGCCCAAGACCCTCTATCTGACCTTCGACCCCGCCGCGCTCGCCCTCGGCGACAAGACCATCCTGCTCGGCCTCGAAAACGCCGACGGCCTCGCCCTCGACGCCGCGGACAAGACCTGCGCCGTCACCATCCGCCGGCACGTCCCCGCGCTCGGCTGGCCGGAGGAGGCGGGGCAACCCTCCGAGGCGCTCGCCGCGTGGGTCACCGAGGCTGCCGCCCGCGCCCTCGTGGCCGACGGACCGCTCTCCCTCGCCCCGGGCACGACGCTCGGGACGCTGGAACAGGCGCGCGTCCTCGGCGTCTACCCCGCCCTCACGCCCCTGGCGGGCGGCGGCGCGATGGCGGAGGTGCGCGTGGCCCTGCGCGTGGCGGCAATCCTGCCGGCAGACGGCGCGCTCTGGGTCACCGCCCGCGTCGTGGCCGAGGCCGGCATCCTCGCCGACCCCTACGCGCCCGAGGCGGCCTTCGCCCTGCGCGGCGGCGCGTCGCTCGACGAGGCCTCCTGGGCGGAAACCGCCCCCGTCGCCGTCGGCACGCCGACGCGCCGTTCCGACACGGAGGCCGACATCCCCCTGCGCTTCGCCGACCCGCCCCTCCCGAACGCCTTCTTCCGCCTCCTCGCCCGATGATGAAAGGAAAATCAGCCATGCGGTCGTTTGTTGTCTTGTTCTTGCTCGTGCTTGCGTCGTCAGCGGCGTCGCTTCGTGCGCAATCGGTGGCGTTCGCGTGGGAGGGTGAGCGCGCGCCCTTGGAGCGGGAGCGTTATTTCTACGCGGGCGATTGGCCTGCCATGCGCCCGCTCATCGCCAAGGTCCGCTCCGTGGGCAAGCCCAACGGTTTCGTGCCGTGCGCCTTCTCCACCTATCTGAAGGTGCCGGACGATGGGCGGACGCGCTGCGTGGCGCGGTTCCTCACCGGCGCGGGGCCCGGGCTGCGCGACAACCAGGCGATGATGCTCGTGGTGCGCCCGGCACCGGGTGGCGGCCGCGAGATCGTCCTGGCCAAGTACGAGAACATCAGGTGGGAGACCGACGACCACACGCTCCGCGTGCCCTTCCCGGCGGGCGACGGCTGGGTGCACGTGGCATTCTCCGTCGAGGGATCCCTGGCGCAGGGGAACCTCTTCCAGCAGGCCCAGGCCCAGGCCAGGCTCGCGGTGGCCGGGAAGTGTGTCTCGGGACTGCTTTGGAACGATTTGATGGGCACGCCGTTCTGCGCGGGCATCGCGTTGGGCGCGCCGGGGGTGACGGTGGGGCAGACCTTCGCCCTCACGGACCCGAGCCCGGCGATGCGCGACAACCCGGCCTACCTGGCGCGCATCCGGCCCAAGGCCTCCCCAGCCCGCGCCGCCGCGCCAGAGCCGTGGGCCGACTTCGCCTTCGACGGCACCTTCCGCCCGGGCGGGATGGTCGCGGGGATGACGGTGGCGCGGCTGCTCGGCGCGCAGCAGCAGTACGCGCCTTCGCCCAACGGCCAGGCGCTGACGAACAATCCCTACTGCCTGTGGGATATGCTGGACGTGGCCTCGGACGACTTCACGGTAACCTTCGTGGCGCGCCTCGCGCCGCATGACCGCGCGGCGCTGCTGTCGTTGCGCAATTTCCTGGACACCTCGTGGAAGGCCCACGGGCTGCTGATGGTCAAGAGCGGCAAGGGTGGCGCGGAGGGCAACCTCACGCTGGATTACCTGCCCCACGACCGGGAACGCGGCCGGGTGCGCGGGCAACTGTGGCTGCCCGTCGCCTGCGACGACGCGGCCTCGGCCTTCCACCACTATGCCATCACCTGCGAGCAAGGGCGGCTGCGCGTCTTCCTGGATGGCCGCGCGGCGCCCGGCGAGATCCTTATGCCGCCCTCCGACGGCGCGGCGCCCTTCCGGCGCGTCCGCACGCTGAGCGGCTTCCAGGCGGGTCAGCGCATGGGCGGCGGCTACTATTCCAAGGGCCACGCGCTCGACAACCTCGCCTTCTGGCCGCGCGCGCTCACGGATGGGGAAATCGCCGCCGACGCCGGGCGTTTCCGCCTCACGGGCGTGGCGCGCGCCGCGAGCGGCGTGTCCGCCGGCGGCGCAAGCGGCACGGGCGGTGCGTTCGCACCCGCGGGCGCCAGCCTCGCGCTCCCTTCCCTCCCCGCCGGCCAGCCGCTCCCCACCGCCGCCGCGCGCGCCGAGGCCAACGCCGTGCTCGATGAGTTGCTCGAAGGCGAAACGCCCCAGGCCGCCGACCTCATCGCCCTCTTGCGCGACGCCGAGGAGGATGCCACGCGCCATGAACTCCTCCGCCGCGCCGAGCAGGCCTTGCTCAAGGAACGCCGCTTTGGCGACGCCTTTGCTGTGACCGACCTCCGCGCCGCCGCCTTCGCGGGCGCCGTCACCGACGCCGAGTCCGCCACGCTCCTCAAAGAAGCCCTCCGCTCCTCGGCCATCCGCGAGCCCGACACGGCGCTGGCCTACGCCCAGGCCGCGCTCGCCTTCGCCCAGCGGCACGACCGCCCCGGGCTCGTCCAGCAAATCGAAACGCTCACCAAGCAAATCGAACGTTATCTCACCAAGGGCAAGGATCACGCCGCGTGGCGGAAAACGCTTGCCGCCGCGCGATCCTCCGCGCAGGCGCGCGCCGCGCTCGCCGATCTCCGCGCCAAGGCCAAGAGCGGCGAGCCCGCCGATCTGATGGCGTTGGCCGAGGGGCTTGCCGTGTCCGGGGAGTGGGGGGAGGAAACGCTGGCGGCGTTCATCGGCTGCGGCGACGCCGACCTGGCCGCGGTCGCGGGCGAGGAGGCCGTGGCCGGGGAGGCGCCCGGGGCGAGGGAGGCGTTGGCCCTGGCCGACCGGTGGTGGGAGGCCGCCGAACGCGTCGCGGGGGACAAGCCGAGGCTTGCCCAGGCGCTCCGTGCCCATGCCGCCACGCTCTATGCCTGTGGCAAACCGGCTGCGGTGGGGTTGCGCGTGCGCCTGATCGAGCGGCGCATCGAGGAGGGGAACGCGCGATGAGCCGCGGCGCGTTGGATTGGAAAACGCATTAAGGAAGGAGTACGCTGAGATGAGGATGACGGTGCCCATCGTGTCGGTTCTGTTTCTCGCTTTCGCGGCGGTGGCCGCCGAACCGGTCCTGGAGTGGCCGGGGAAAAACGACGGGCCCTTGCCGCGGGCCGTCTTCTTCGACCAGGGCGACTATCCCGGGCTGCGCGAGTGCGTGCGTCGGCTGCGCCAGGCGTATGGCGACTGGAACGGGCTGAAACGGTTTGTCTTTTCCACGTGGGTGCGCGTGCCGCTCAAGGCGGGCGTGAGCTATCCCGTCGCGCGCTTCTCGTCCGTCCCCGGAGACGGCGCGAACGTTTTCCACACGATGGCACTCGATATCGTTCCGGACGGCGACGGTTTCGCCCTGCGGGTCGCCCGTTGCGCGTCGCGCCTCCAGCGCGACGGGTTCCGCGTGCCTTTCCCGAAAGACCGTGCCAACCGGTGGACGCATGTGGTCTTCGCGGTGCCGGACCTGCCCGAGTCGGGCACGCCGTTGCTGACGCCTTGCGTGTTGGCCGTGGCGGGCCGGGCGACGGAAGGGCAAATCCACAACGAGTTCGCCGTCGGGGCGCTCGCGGGGCTCGCGCTGGGCGGCGAGGGGGTGGGCATCGGCCCCACGCAGGTCTTCCGGGAACCGCTCGGCGGGGAGCTGACGGTCGAGGCGTTGGCCAGACGCCCCGTCCGCCGCGCCACCCTGCCCCTGCCGGAACCCCGCGCGGCTTTCCACTGGACCTTCGGCGTCGAGAAACCCGAGGCGTGGAGCTGGGGGCACAATCTTCACGGACCGCCCGAGGGGGCACCCCGGGAGCATATCGGGACGCCGAACGGCGAGGGCTCGTCTGTCTGCTACTTCTCGCGCGGCGATGCCTTCAAGTATCCGCTCGTGGTCGGCTCCGCCTCCACCGTCGTCGCCGTCGGCCGTTTCGCGCCCACGCCCGGGGCCACGCTGTTCTCCCTCGCCGTCGGCGACTCGCCGGACTGGCGAACACACCGTCTCGTCCTGCGGTCCGGCCCCAACGGCACCATCCGCCTCGCCGCCGATTGGCCCGGTGCCGGCGCGCCCATCGACGCCGATTTGGCCGACGCCGCCACCGCCTTCCATTGCTATGCCATCCGCTTCGACGCCGGCATCCTCTCGCTTTGGGTCGATGGCCGGCAGGTCGGGCAGACCCGCCTCGTCACCTTTCCGGCCGCCGTGTCGGAGCGTTTCCCGTATCTCGGGGAAACGCGTAATCTCAGTCTCTTCGGGTTCCAGGCCGGGAAGGTTTTCTACGATCCCAAAATTGTCGACCCCCACTTCGTGATGGACGACTTCGCGGTTTACGGCCGGGCCCTCTCTCCGCAGGAAATCGCCCGCCGCGCCGTCGCGCTCCGGTGCGTGCCCGGCAAGCGTGCGCCCGCCGCCGGGCAACCGTCCGCGTCGGTCGCGGTCGGCTCCGCCGACGTCCGCGCCGCGCTGCCTCCGCTCGCCCCCGGCATGGGCTTGCCTTCCGCCGAGGAGCTGGAGGCCGCACAAACGATGATGGCCGAGATTCTCGCCGGCGCCGAGCCTTCCGGCATGGAAATCCTCGCGTTCGTCAAGGAGGCCGCCAGCGACGCGGGGCGCCTCGTCACGCTCCGGCTCGCCGAGGACGCCTTTGTCCGCGACAAGGCCTTTGCCGAGGCCTTGGCCGTGTTTCAGGCCCGTGTCGCGGCCTTTCCCGGCAGTTTCGAGGAGGCGTGGCTCGTCACCCTCGCCCAGACGGCCCTTCGCGCCAATGCCGTCAAGGCGCCGGACGCCGCCCTCCGCGACGCCGCGGCCATCCTCGCCTGCGCCCAGGCGTGCGACAGCTCAAAGGCCGCCAGGGAAACCATCCGCCTCGCCAACCTCGCCACCCGTCATCTCGTCAAGGCCAAAGGTTATGGCGCCTGGCGTCAGACCGTCGCCAAGGCCGAGGCCCGCCTCGCGGCCGCCGCCGCGCTCGACGATCTGCGCGAACAGGCAAAGTCCGGCGCGCCGACCGCCAACAAAAACCTTGCCCTCGCCTTGATCAAAGCCGCGCGATGGGACGCCGCGACGCTTGACGCGTGCGTCCGCTCCGGGGATGCCGCCCTCGCCAAAGCCGCACAGGCCGAAATCTCCGGCGACACCGTCGCCGCCGGGGACGCATGGTGGGAGGCCGCGGACGCCTGCGCCGAGGCCGACCCCGCCCTCGCCAAAGCCCTCCGCGCCCGTGCCGTCGCGCGCTACCGCCAGGGCGTCCACACCCTCACCGGCCTCCGCGCGCGCCTCATCCAGAAGCGTATCGATGAGGTCGACTGACCGCCGCGCTCACAGCCGCGTCAGCGTGACGGGCTTGCGTCCTTGGGCGGGTTCCCACGAGAGCGTGACCGCCTCGCCCGCCTCTTCCAGGCGCAGCAAGGCGCCGTCATGCGCACGCCCCAGCCAGGCTCCGTCGCCTGGCACCAAGTCGCCCTCCTCGCACAGCAACCACCCTTTGTTGGAGACCTTGCGGAAGAATGAGACGTGCCGTCCGTCCGCCCCCGGCACCAGATTGAGCGCAAAGATTTCCGCGTCATCCAGGTAGTAATGCGCCACCGAGTCCGGCGTGCGGGCTCCCTCCTCCGGCCCCAATTTCAGCGAGACGGCAAGTTGCGCGGTCGGCACGTCGATGTGCAGGTCGGTGCGTCGCTTGTCATGAAAGACAAGCGACGCGTTCTCATCCTGCGGTGTCAATCGGAAGAGCGCATCCAACGCGACGACCTGCCCAAGATAGGGGTCATACACCACCTTGAGTGGCCGCGTGTATCCCTGATTGATGGCCTCCCCCGTCGTGAGTGGCGGGAAGGCGAATTGGAGGTTGACGCGTGGCAATCCAATCGCGCGCAGAACCGTCTCCCCCACGAAACTCTCGCACCCCGTGGGCGGCAACTCAAGGATGACGGCCCCATCGTCTGTCACCGTCCGCGTCGCGGCCACTTTGCCGACGACGTCAAGCGTCTCCAGCTCCACGTCCGTGCCATTATGCCCGATTCCATAAGGCGTGAGCGCATTCCATGAGCCCCATTGCCCCTCCCGGATGCCGAGCTCAAGGCGGCTCAGCGCCGTCCCCAGACGGCTTGGCAGCAGGTCCAGTGGCGAGCGGAAGGCATCAATGCCGTCGTCATGCGTCAGCGCGTACTGCAACAGATAGCGCAGGTGCCCATCTGGGCGGGAAGGGCGTAGCTCATCCAGCGCCCCGCTGACCGAAAAGTTTTGTTCCCGCAACGTCTCCGGGCGCAACGCCTCCGCGGCGATCCTCCATGCCCCCGTCCGATAGGCACAGGGCAGGTGCCATGCTCGCGTGTAGGCATAATCCCCGGAGCTGACGCTCACCGTGCGCCCAGACCCAAATGTCAGATGGGCCTTGTCGAATCGTAGCGTCTGCTCGAATGTATATGCCCGCCGCTCCGCGAATGACGAGGCGGGAATCGCACGTTGTGCCCGCTGTGCGGGCTTCTGCCCAACCTCCTGCGCGGTCTTCTTCACGGATTCCTGCGTGGTGGTGCACGAGGCAAGCAACAACAATGACAACAGAAACATCGAACGCATGGGGACCCTCCCTCAACGAAGCGTATGCAGCACCGAACGGATCGGCGAACAACACCGCGCCACCCCCAGCAAAATCGCGCATAACGCCGCCACGGCGACCAGGAGAGCCATGATTTCCCAGAAGGCCGTCATGGCCCACAGCGAGGTGAGCGTTTCCCAATCTGTCTCGCGGCACGCACGCACATGGTCCCGCACGATCTCCACCGCGTGCGCCAGCGTCTCCCGGTCCGGGTCGGTCAGCGACTCCAGGTCTTTCGGGTCCTCCACGTCCAGCAACGCGTTCGCCGACCTGAAACACGTTGGGGCCGCATCCTTCGGCGATTGATAATAGTCTTCGTAAGGCAATGCCCCCTGTTCGTCCAGCCAACACAGCCGATATCCCTTGCCCTCCCGCGAACGGCGCTCGAGATTGCCTCGGCAGAAGGCGAGCAGGCCACGCAGTTCGGTATCCAGCATCGCCTCCGCGTGTCGGTCGAGTACGGCCAGCGCGTTCTCAAGCGCCTGCCGCTCCGCCTCGGAGAAATCCTCGAAAGGTTCCGGCACCGTCGTCGGCACCAGCCCCAGGCAATAGACGCACGGGCAGGCGAAGCCCTTGGCCCGCCAACGGTCGCACGGCAACACCGCCGTCGCCCCGGATTTCCCCAACGCATACGTCCGCCCCACGCCGTCCCATGCGTGGCCGCCGGCGGTGGAGCCGCGCGAGAGGTAGCCATAGCGCGGGATGGTCGTGTGCGCCAGGTTGAAGAAGTACCGTTGCGGCAACAGATACGAGGCCAGATGCGCCGCCGAGAAGACCCAATTGCCGACCGCCCGGCGCGCGTCGCTGCGCTTGTCCTTGTCGCGCACGTCGTCCCCCGGATACGTCACCTCCGGCCATACGACCTCCCACAACGACCGCCCCTGCGGGCTTCGCCATTCATGGAAGGAATAGTAAACCGGCAGGAAGAGCGGCGGGCGGACATTCTCCGAAAGCGTCAGGCGGTTCTCCGCCGAAATCCCATGCTCATCCTCGACGCGCGAGGCATTGAGCGAGACGAACGAGAGGAGCATGGCCAGCATCACCACCACGATCGCCCCCGTGATGGAGTGGATCGGCTCGCGGCAAATCCCGCTCAGCGTCAGCCCGATCGCCACGCCCGCGAAGCCCGCCATGAACAGTCCGAGCCCGTGATACCACACGAACCGCCACAGCACCGGCCACGCCACGTATTCCAGGGATTCCGCCGGCCCCGCCGCCAGTTCGTCCCCCAGAAAGAGGGCCGTCAGGGTCGGCGCGGTATCCTTCACCCCGTCCAGCCACGGCCACACCAGCGCCTCCGTCCACCAGGCCTGCCCCCAGCGGCACAGCAGCAACAACACCACCGAGAACGCCACCGTCAGCACCACAATCCGAATGCTCTTGCACAGCACTTGCGCCGCCAGATAGGAGCCGGCGTTCCGGCGCGTCCCCAGCACCCAATACGCCCACTCGCCCGACTGAATGCTCCCGTTGATGGTCTGGCACGAATCGAAGAGCCCCGTCCAGAAGAAATAGATGGTGGAAAAGAAGACAAACGACGACACCGTGTCCGCCGGCGTCCCGCGGAAAACGAAAATCAACGTCAGCACGAACGCCAGTACCGCCGGCGCGACGATGCCGCTCAGCAACGTCAGCCACCCCCGCCAGTCGCGTACCGGCGTGAAGGTCGTGCGCCACACACGCCCGAAGTCCGTCCAAAAGCCCGTCAATGGCCACGTCATCACGCCTGCCTCCCGTCCTCAAACCAAGTCTGCGTCACCGTGCACACGGCCGCGCCCGCTTGCTCCGTCTTTTCCAGGCGAAGCGCGGAGCACGCCCGCCCATGGAGCAATCCCGGCACGTGCGTGGCGATCAGAAAGGCCGTCCTGCCGTTGCACGCCTCCGCGATGAAGTCGAAGAACGCCGCGGCATTCTCGTCGTCCAGTCCCGTCGTCGGCTCGTCCAGGATGATCAATGCCCGCGTCATCTCCTTGGCCGCGAGCACCCGCAGGCCGATCAGCCGCGCGGAGACCTCCACCCGTCGCCGCTCTCCGCCCGAGAGCGTCCCGACGTCATGCGCCAGCAACCCGATCAGCCGGTCGCGCCATGGCGTCTTCCCGAAGGTCGCCGCGATTTGCGCCTCGATCGCCTGTTTTCGGAACTTGTTCTCGCGCCCGAGGGTGACGCAGATGCCGTTGGAGACCTCCCGTAACAGCTCCGCCACGGTCAGCAGTCCCTTGGCGACGATGGGCAGGTTCTGCGGCAGGAAGATGCACGGCACCGTGCGGTAACGCCGGCACAGGGCCTTGCGCAGAAGCCGGGCCGCCACCTCGTGCCCCGTCAGCCCCGGGAAGGAAGCGCCGTCGATGGCCAGCCGCGCCACGCGCACCGTCGCCTCGGCCATGGGATAGCCCGCCAAAAGGCTCAGCAACAGGCTCTTCCCATGGCCGCTCTTGCCCGTCACCAAGTGGATTCCCGGGGGCACCTCCAGTGCCCCCGGGATCCGCAAGGTCGGCGACGCCCCGCCCCCCTTCCCCGCGCCGGCTTCCAGGTCTTGGAGCGTCAGCAACGGGCGACCCGTCGAAGACGCCTGCATCACAGGAACCCCTCCCCCGTGAGGAGCGGATGGGCGGTCTTGATCTTCTCGGAGTAGTCGCCGTCTTCCGGCATTGCCATCTGCGCGGAGAAGTTCAGCCACACCTGCGATCCGGGCATGATGATCACCCCGTTCATCGGTTTGCCCAGCGTCGTGCGCTCCGTCCCGATGTTCGCCACCAGCGGCATGTTATAGTCCAAGAGCAGCCCCGTTTCCTTGTCCACGTACAGCGTGTTGATGGGCAAAGGGTTGTCCTCGTCCGCCACCGTCGTTTGACCCAACGTGCTGCGGTCCCACTGGAAGGTCGGCATGGTGCGCCCCCGCGTCTCCTCCGGCTTGGGCACCAACGCGAACGCCGTCCGCGCCGAGCGCGTGCTCGACGCCTTGCTCACCGCTTTGGTGCGCGGGTCGTAGTCCCACTTGGCGATCTTGTCGCCCTGATCGATCACCTTCAGCACGTAGCACGGGCGCCCGCTGACCGGGTCCGTCGCGTCCGCCTGCCGTTCGACGACGACTTCGCCGGCGAACGCGTACTCGCTCCACGCCCACGGCTTCACGGAGTCGAAGAAGGCCGAGTCGATGACCCATTGCGCGCCCACCTCGCGCCCCTCGCATCCGGGAGCGAACTCCAGGGTCTCCCCGTCCGTCAGCCGCTCGACGCCCCACAAAAGGGCATGGGCGTGGGGGAGCGACGTGAAGTGCATCTCCAGGAAGGCATCCTCGGCGCTCGGCCAATGCTCGGGGTCGTCGATCATCACCTTCTGTTTGGGCGGCCGCGGGCTCCACATCCCCGGTCGCTCTTCGGCCTTCACCGCTCGGTACACCGCCGTGGCGTTATGCCCCGCCGGCAGCCCCAGCTCGATGTCGCGGATGATTTCGCCGCGCTTCGACCACGCGGCCCTCCGGTCCTTGACCGCCTGCTCCCACGCATTGACACTCGCTTCCGTGCCGGCATAATACTCCGTGACTCCTTTCTGGACCTGCTCCAGCTTCAGCCGTTTGCGGTCCGCCAAGAGGCGCGCCCCGTCGAGCCCATAGTAAGGCGACGGCCCCTCCATGAGCGCCACCGGGAAGCCCGTGTAACTCGGCGGCTTTGTCTCCGAGTTGGCCGCCGTGCGGAGGAACAGCAGGCGGCCATCGATGGAGTCGTTGAACTCCGCCGTGAACCCGCGAAGCGCCGCATGGCTTGTGTACATCGGGTTGTTTTTGAGCCTGTCCTGGAGTTGGTCCACGCTCACGGAGAGCGTCTTCGAGAATCCATCGTCGCTAAGCGGCGCTTTGAAGATCTCGTCCAGCCGCGCGATTTTCTCTTGGTCTATCTCGCGGCGCGTCTGCTCCAGTTCGCCACAGCCCCACTTGTTGTTGAACCACCGCTTCAGGCGCGTCACCCACTCCCAGCCACCCTTTTGCTTCCGCTGCTCGCTCCAACTTTTCTCCGCCTCTTCATAGGCGGTCGTCAGGGCGCGCACGCGCGCGCTGCCGATCTTTTCGCGCCCCCACCCGAATCCTCCCGGGCGCAACTCCGTGGCCAGACGCATGGTGCCGTTGTCGGAATAGGCGATCATCTGCCAGAAGTCGACCCCGCGCCCGCAGGCCAGGGTCATCATCGTCACCCCCTGACGTCCGGTGGACAGGATCTCCATGGGCAGGTCGTTGTCCTCCAGCCAGTTCAGGTCTTTGATGGCTTTCGGCAACTTGGCCCGGTCGATGTCGAGCAGAAACTTTCCCTGCAGGTCATAGACCATGTTATAGGCAAAAAGCCGTCCCGGTCGCCAATAGCCCGCCCATTGGTTCATGCGCGCCGTCTTCGTGATTTGCGAGGAGACCTTGGGCCACCCCGCGTTCCCCTGCGCGAGAGCGGACGCCGCCAGCGCCACGCCCCCCACGATCGCAAGACCGATCGTCAAACCTGTCTGTCTCATGGTCGTTTCCTTTCACTGTGTGTCATTGTTCGCGTGGCACCTGATGGCCCACGTCCCACACCTCCGGGTCCAAATCCGGCATGAATTTGGGGTCGCGCGGCTGGAAGGTGTCGGTGTCGAGCGCCGCCACGGCGGAGGGGCGTTTCCCCTCGGCGGTGTCGTAGTCCATGTTCGGCACGTCGTAGCGGCAGAGGCACGGCGTGCCGTCCTGGTCTTGCCAGATGACCCACGTCTGCCTCGCCGCCGCCTCGGCGAACGCCGGCCCCGCCTTGCGCAACCGCGCGCGAATCGCGTCCGTCGACGGCCACCGCTCCGCGTACGCGGGCGCCTCCGCCAGTTTCCGCACCTCCCGCCAAACGGCCTCGAAGGCGGCCGGCGGCGCCTTCTTCGGGATGATTCTCTCCAGCAGGCACGCCGGCGGCACTTTCCGCGTCTCTTGCGCAAGCGGGGTGCCGTCGTGGGCCTCGGGCTGTGGTTCCCCGTCCGGGAAGACGATGGAGAACCGCCCCAGGTTCACGCGCGAACCTTCCTGCTCGACGACCTGCACGAGCCAGAGGCGTCCCGTCTCGGAGAAATGGAAGGTGTAGCCCTTCGTCTCCGCCACCTCCGGATAACGCTCGCCGATCTCTCGCCAGGCAGCCGCCATCCACGCGGCGTCGGGCAGACGCTTCGTGCGCGTTGTCTCCGCCTTCACGGCATCGCGCAGGGCGACCAAGGCCGTCGTGGCCTGGCTGGGAGGCGACCCGACGGTCCTGCCGCTTGGGCCTGCCTCGCTTAGGGCCGCGATGAGCCGTTCGGTGAGCGCGTCGGTCTCGCCGCCGCGTTCCAACGCCTCGCGCACCGCCTGTTTCTTCTCCGGGTCAAGTGGCGCGAGCGTCGCGCGCTGGATCCCGTGCGAGGAGCCGCAAATGGCCATCCATGGGGAGGGATCCTCCTTCGCGCCGATTGCGGCCGCGTTCGCGGGGATGGCCAGGATGAGATAGGAGGCGTTCCCGCCCTGTGGCTGATGGCGGCCGATCCACCAATAGCACTGGGCGGAGTCTGGCACGGACTCGTCTTCCTCGGGCTGGCGTGCCCAGGCGCGGACGATGCCTTCCAGGATAGGCCTGTCGGTGGTGTCGCTGATGCCCGAGACGATGGGTTGGATGCGTTGGCAGAAGTCATGGAACCGCGCATTCTCCATGTTCACCGTCTGCGAGGGATGGCGCGCATTGACGTACGCTTGGATGAGCAGGGCGATTTTCCGGGCGTGGTCCTGCGCCGCGCTCACGTTCATCGCCAACGCGCCACGCTTCATGCCGCCGGGGATACGGTCGACGCCCTCGCCTTCGGGCTTCCACAGCTTGGCGCCCCAAAAACCGGCGAACCAGGCGCACACCGCGGCGAAAACCAACACCGCCACGGCATAGGTCGTCAACAGTCGCAGGAAGGGCGGCCACGGGCGCCGCGGTTTCGGTGCGGGATTGGGCGCCATGGGCGTGGCGCTCGGGGGCAATTGCGGGGATTCGTTCTGCATGGAGAGTCCCTTTCCGGATCATGCCTGTCTGTCGCGCGCCTTGGCGGCGGGCGCGTCCAGCGTTTTGTCGGTTTTCGCCGCCTCCAGGTCGCCCGTGGCGGCCTGCGGGCGCTTGATGGATATGACCGGGCGGTCGGGCAGGAAACGCTCGCGGAAGCTTCCGTAAGACGCGAAGTCCCGGAAGGACACGCCCTTCACCACCCCAAAGCGCCGCAGGGCCGTCAGCGTCATCCACAGCAACCCCAGCGGCACCAGGAAGCAGTCAAAGCATTTGGTGACGATGTAGAAGACGGAGGCGCTCGTCAGCTCCGCCAACGCATCCATCAGCAGCCCCATGCATTCTTTCAGCGCCGTCAGCGAGATGAAGGTCTGGATGGAGAAGGAGTCCGCCAGGCTGGCGAAGGAGGCGAGCGCGTCGTTGAAGGTGTTGCCCGCGTGCGCCATCATCCGCAGCGAGAACCACGAGCAGCAGAAGAGGAAGAGCGGCAAGCCGATGGCCAAGAACCCCGCCACCGACAGCACGCCGCCCAGCCACGCGCACCGCTCGCGAAGCCCCGCCATGAACCGCGTGGGCCACGTGTGGAAGAGGGTCAGGCACCCCAGCGTCACCCAAATCTCCGTGGCGCACTCGCGCAGGATCTCGCTGAGAATGCGCAGGAAGGCCAGGCACACCGTGGACAGCCAGCTGAACCACCCCACCCGCGCCAGCACATCCGTGCACGGCGCGATGATGGGCTCCAACTCCACCTGAACCACATAAATGGAGAAGGAAACCCCCTTCAGCAATCCCAGCGCGATCTGCACGAGCGTGGTGGAGATGGAGATCAGGAGCGAGGAGAGGAAGGAGCCGTTGAGGTAGTTCGCCACCTCCGCCCACAGCCACACCTGCGCCAGGCTCTTCGGCACCTCATAGGCGCTCAGCACGATGAGCGCGACGCTCCCGGCGAAGAGCGCATGCTGCCACCACTCCGCCTCCAGGAACGGCTGCGCCAGGTTGCGGTCGAGCCAACCGCCCTTGAGAAAGCGCGCGCACCCCCACAGCAACGCCACATACGCGACGAGCACCCCCAGCAGCCACAGCGTTGCGCCCAGCAGCCAGTGCCGTTGCGGCGGCGTCGAGAACGCGATCGTCGTGTTGGTGCGCCCCGTGTCGATCATGACCGGCAACCGCTTCCCGTTGGCCAAGAGCAATTGCGGGCGCAGGCGGTAACGGTGGTCCATCGCCAGGCGGAGCGTCTGCCCATAGACCAAGCCATGCGCGTCCTGCCACGCCTCGGTCGGGGCCCCCGGCTCCCAGCCCTGTGGGCGCGCGCACCACCCGTTGTGGACGCCCTCCGTCACCTCCGCCTCGACGAAGAGCCCGTGATAGGGCGACGAGATGGACAGCGGCGCGGCGGCGAAGACGTCCGGGAAGATCCGGTCGCCCTTGCGCGCCTGTTGGTTGCGCGGTTCGGAGATGTCGGGGAAGAAGCGCACGGTGTCCTGCTTCAGCCAGAAACGATTTTCCCACGTGTCGCTCGGCGGGGTCAGGAAGCGCCGGAAGAAGGTTGGCAGGTAGATGCGCGTGTCCCGCCCGATGGCCCCCAGCGCGTCCAGGCGGATGTCCGTCACCTTGTCCGAAATCTCCGCCTCCTCCCCGCAGTTCAGCAGGCAAACCGCGCTCTCGGCTTCCTCGTACGGCAGGCCGCGCTCCGCATAGAACGCCTTGAAGGTCCTGAACTTCCTGGGCTCGTCGGTGCTTGGCGCGGAGATGACCTCCTCCTTGGCCAACGGCGAATGCTGGACGATCGACCACCACGGGTTTTTCTCTTGGATGGCCAAGCTGAAGGGCACCACCAGCCGTTTCAGGCTCGATGCCTCCCGGAGCAACGCCTCCGCCCGTTCCTTCCGCGTGGGGATCTTGGCCTTCGCGCCGAAGGCGATCGTCTCGATGGCGCCGAAAATCCCGCCCAGGCGTTCCGGTGCCACCTCGTCCTCGAAGACCACCTGTTTCAGATCCCCTCTCCACGATCGGTTGATGCCGCCCCAAAATCGCCTGTCCTTCTCCTGGAAGCGCGGCACCCGCCCGGCAAAGACGAGCGTCTCCAGCCCCTCCACCCCGCGCAGGCAGGTCGTGTCGAGCGTCTCGATCGTCCCCGGCAGGCGAATGGTCTTGACGGAAACGCCCTCGAAGAGTTTCAGGTCGTCCTCCACCTCTTCCCGCTTGTCCGGGTCATAGAAGGAGACCTTGAAGTCTTGCGTCGGCAATTCCACGACCTGTCGCCCCCCCAACGCCTCCTGCGTCAGGTCCAGGACGTCGAACTTGCGCATTCGGTCCACGCCGATCACCCGCCAGTTGGGCTCCGTGCCCTCCAGCCGCTCCAGCGTCACCCCGTTGACCGTCGCACGCTCCGGCTCCGCCGCCGAAACCTGTCGCGCCAAAGGCAATAGCCCCAGCGCCACAGCCAAAACCATGCTCCAACGTCTCATCGCGTCACTCCTCTCTCGACTCGCGTTCCAATCGTTTGCGTTTGCGTTCCCGGATAAACTTCATGTAAAGCGGCTCGTCCTGCCCGGTTGTTGCCCTCCAGGCTTGCGTGGAAGGGGAGGCTTGACCTTGGTCAGACGCGTTGAGTCTTGGTCAGACGCGTTGAGCCTTCGCTCAAGATACCCCGAGATTTCCGTGTTGCCCGCGAGATCCGCGCACTCCCGCACGGTTATCCGTCGCGTCTTGTTCCCGGTCGGGTCTTTCCCGCGGAGCTCCCGCAGGCCCTTGTTCGAATAGCACGCCAGCATCTCCTTGGCGACGGCGTTTTGTCTCTGGCTGATGGCCAGATAGAGCGGCAACGTCCCCGTCGTGTCCGGCTTCTCCAGCAAGACCCGCACATTGTCTTTCCCCAAGCCTTGCAGCAGTCGGATCAGGCGCGCCTCCGTGAAGGGACGGTTCCGCGTCGCGATGTCCGCGCGCAACGACCAGACCGCCCACGTCAGGAACGACTCCTCCTTTTGCGATTCCGCCCCCGACAAGAGCTCCCAGTCCCACACCACGCGCAAATCGGGCTTGTCCTCCATCGCCAAGGCCAGGCACCGCACCAACGCATCGAACGCCGCGTCATCCCGGGCATAGTCAAGCGGGGCATTGAACGCCACGAACAGCCCCGTGCGGAAACGTGGGCCCTTATCCTTATCCCCCTCGTCGCGGACGAAGTACTCCGGCTGGAAGCGGTAGGCGATGGGCAGGTAATTCCACCACGTCGCCTCACGGGCCTTCCGGAACGAGTGTGCCACCTCATAGCGCCCCAAGAATGCCAACCAGAACGGCAACGTATATTGCTCCCAAGTGGTGATTACCCATCGCCGCCACACCAGTCCCCTGCGCAGCCACCAATAGGCCTTCACGTTGGCCGACCCTTGGTCGCCCCCCATCTTCCCCGACATCCACAACTTGGCCAACAGCAGTTGGGCCGTGGCATCGTCTCTCTCCGCCGCCTTGCTCAGCCAGTGGCGCGCCAAGTCATAACTCTGCAGCACCCCATCCCCGTCGAGATACCGCGCGCCCAATAGCCGTTGCGCGACAATATCCCCCTCTGAGGCTTTCTCCCGTAATTCGGCGAGTTTCTTTACGGGGTCGTCAGTACCCCCCCCGCACACAGGCGGGGACGGCGAGCGCCGCGAGGCAAAGCAACGCCGCGCGCAGGAAGCCGCGTGCGCCGCCGAGCCACGTCCCGGTCGTGTCCGATCGTCTCATCGTCATGTTTCTTTCTTCGCGGAGAAGAATTATCCTTCTACGCAAGATATTTGCCGCATGACAGGCGACTCTTACGCGATTTTTTGTTTTTTAGAAAAAATTGAGTTCGCCCATGGCATATTTTCGGGAATCACGAAGAAAACGATGTTTTTGGGGTAAGGGATGGTGGGGCGGGGCTCCTGGGCGATGGCGGGCATCGCCGAGGCCGAACCCCTTAGGGTTTGACCCCCGACCCCTTAGGGTTTGGCCCTCGACCCCTTAGGGTTTGGCCCCGAAGCCTGCCGGTGGGCGGCCGTTTCGCGGCAGGGGTCGGGGTTTTTTTCGGCTCTTGCGGGGTGGGGGTGTGCACGGGGGCGTGATTTGTGGTATAACTATGGGGATATGGAAGCGATGTCGGCAGAGAACGATCACGCGTTGGCGGGCAGGCTGATCGCGGCGTGCCGGGCGGCGGGGGTGCGCCTGGCGACGGCGGAGTCGTGCACCGGCGGCCTGCTGGGGGCGGCGCTGACGGCGGTGCCGGGGGCGAGCGCGGTCTACGAGGGGGGCGTGGTGTGCTACCAGAACCGGGTGAAGGAGGCGTTGCTGGGGGTGTCCCCGGGGATGTTGCGGCGGGTGGGGGCGGTGAGCGCGGATTGCGCGCGGGAGATGGCGGCCGGGGCGCGGCGTGCGCTGGGGGCGGATCTGGCGCTCGCGACGACGGGCATCGCGGGGCCGGGCGGGGCGACGGCGGGCAAGCCGGTGGGGCTGGTCTACGTGGGCGTGGCGTGGGGCGCGGGGGAGACGCTGGCGGTGGAGAACCGTTTTTCGGGGGATCGCGGCGCGGTGCGCGCGCAGACGGTCCGGAAGGCTTTGGAAGCGGCACTGTGGTGCCTTGAGAAAGTGAGAGAGCAAAATGGTTGACATCGATTGGTCGACGCTCGGTTTCGCGTATTCGCCCACGCGGAGCCACATCCGGTATCATTGGAAGGACGGCGCCTGGGACGGGGGGCGCCTGGTGAACGAGGACACGATCACGATGTCCGTCGCGGCGGGGTGCCTGCATTACGGGCAGGAGGCCTTCGAGGGGCTGAAGGTCTTCCGCCAGAAGGATGGGCGCGTGGTGGCCTTCCGGCCGGACCGGAACGCGGAGCGGATGCAGCGCACGGCGGTGCGCACGGTGATGCCGCCGGTGCCCACGGAGATGTTCCTGGAGGCGATCGACCGCGTGGTGCGCGACAACATCGACTACGTGCCGCCCTACGGCACGGGGTGCACGATGTATGTGCGGCCGCTGCTGATCGGCACGGGGCCGCAGATCGGCGTGGCGCCGGCGCATGAGTATGACTTCCTGATGATGGTGATGCCGATGGGCGATTACTACAAGGGAGGCATCAAGCCCGTGCGCGCGATCATCTTCGACGATTGCGACCGCGCGGCGCCCTTCGGCACGGGCGACATCAAGATCGGCGGCAATTACGCCGCGAGCCTGCTGGCCCACGAGAAGGCCCACGGGATGGGCTTCCCCGTGGAGCTCTATCTCGACAGCGCCACGCACACGAAGGTCGACGAGTTCGCGACCTCGAACTTCGTGGCCATCGCGAAGAGCGGCGCGTACGTGACGGTGAAGTCGCGCTCGGTGCTGCCCTCGGTGACGAACCTCTCGCTGCAGGAGCTCTCGCGCGATCTGGGGCACGCGGTGGAGGTGCGCACGGTGCCTTACGAGGAGCTGCGGGAGTTCACGGAGGTCGGCGCGTGCGGCACGGCGGTGGTCGTCACGCCGGTCTACGAGATCGTGCGCGGGGACGAGGTGATCCGCATCGGCTCGCCGGACGCCTGCGGGCCCCGCCTGCAGGAGCTGCACGACCGGCTCCAGGACATCCAGTTCGGGCGCGCGCCGGACCCGCACGGCTGGTGCCGCGAGATCAAGTGAGGAATATCGGCATGACCCCTTATCAACCCCCGCAGGGGCGCACGGGCGCCCAATGCGTCATCGACGGGCTCCTGAACAACGGCGTCGAGGTCGTCTTCGGCTATCCCGGCGGCCAGGCGATCGACCTTTTCGACAAGCTGTACGACGCGCCGTTGCGCCTGGTGCTGCCGCGCCACGAGCAGGGCGGCATCCACATGGCCGATGGCTACGCGCGCGCCACCGGGCGCGTGGGATGCGCCATCGTCACCTCCGGCCCCGGCGCCACCAACACGGTCACCGGCCTGGCCACCGCGATGATGGACGGCGTGCCGCTGGTGGTCATCGCCGGGCAGGTGAGCCTGCCGCTGATCGGCACGGACGCCTTCCAGGAGGCGGACAACACCGGCATCACCCGCAGCGTCACCAAGCACAATTACCTGGTGCGCTCGGTGGACGAGCTCCCGCGCGTCATCGCGGAGGCCTTCTTCATCGCCTCCACGGGCAAGCCCGGCCCCGTGCTCATCGACATCCCCAAGAACGTCCAGCAGGCCATCACCCTCCAGCCCGACGTGCAGGACGTGGCGATCCGCGCCTACCACCCCACGATCCGCCCGCCCGCGGCGCAGGTGGCCCGCCTGGCCGACGCCATCAACAAGTCCCACCGCCCCGTGCTCTACGTGGGCGGCGGCGCCATCCTCTCCAATTCCTGCGGGCTCCTGCGCACGTTGGCCGAGACCTACTCGATCCCCGTCTGCACCACGCTGATGGGGCTGGGCGCCTTCCCCGAGCGCTCGCCGCTCTCGCTGTGGATGGTGGGCATGCACGGCTCGGTGGCCGCCAACAGCGCCATCCAGCAGGCCGACCTCGTGATCGCCGCCGGCGCGCGCTTCGACGACCGCGTCACCGGCCGCATCGCCGACTTCGCGCAGGGCGCCAAGATCGCCCACATCGACGTCGACGCCTCGGCCATCGGCAAGAACGTCGCCACGCACATCCCCGTCTGCGGCGACCTGCGCCAGACGCTCGAGGCGCTCCTGCCGCAGCTCACCAAGGCCGACCGCTCCGACTGGCTCGCGCAGATCGCCAAGTGGCGCGAGGCCAAGCCCGCGACCTACCACCCGCGCAAGGACGGCAAGCTCCAGCCGCAGGCCGTCGTCGAGGCGCTCGACCGCGCGGCCACGGCCACCGGCCGCCCCACCGTCCTCACCACCGACGTGGGGCAGAACCAGATGTGGGCCGCGCAGTTCTTCCGCCACGACACGCCCCGCGGCTTCCTCTCCTCCGGCGGCATGGGCACGATGGGCTTCGGCGTGCCCAGCGCCATCGGCGCGCAGCTCGGCCGCCCCGACGCGCTCGTCCTCTCGGTGAACGGCGACGGCGGCTTCCAGATGAACATCCAGGAGCTGGTGGTGGCCGTGGAGCACCGCCTGCCCGTCAAGTTCGTCATCCTCAACAACGCCCGCCTGGGCATGGTGCGCCAGTGGCAGCAGCTTTTCTACGGCGGCCGCTACTCCGCCACCGTCCTCTCGCAGGACGGCCGTCCCGACAACGAGCACATCCTGCCGCCCGAGGCCCCCACCTACCTGCCCGACTTCGTGGGCGTGGCGCAGGCCTACGGCCTCCAGGCCCGGCGCGTCAGGAGCCTGGCCGAGGCCGAGGCCGCCTTCGCCGAGGCCTTCGCCGACCCGCGCCCGTGGGTCATCGAGTGCATCGTCGCCGAGGACGAGAACGTCCTGCCGATGGTCGCCCCCGGCGCCGCGCTCTCCGAGATGATCCTGGATCATGACAACTAAGGAGCACGCCATGCAGAAGCACATCCTCAACGTCCTGGTCGAGAACCGCCCCGGCGTGCTCGCCCGGATCGTCGGGCTCATCACCGGCCGCGGCTACAACATCGAGACCCTCAACGTCGGCCCCTCCAACGACCCCACCATCTCCAAGATGACCATCGTCATCCCCGGCGACGAGGCGGTCATCGCCCAGGTGGTCGCCCAGCTGGCCAAGCAGATCAACGTCTTCAGCGTGGACGACGTGACGGCCCGTCCGCACATCGATCGCGAGGCCATCCTCATCAAGGTGAGCACCCGCTCCACCGGCCGCGCACCCATCATCGAGGTGGCCATGCTCTTCGGCGCGAAGGTCGTCGGCGTCCAGCCCGACGCGCTCACCATCCAGATGCTGGGCTCGCAGATGCAGGTCGAGCAGTTCCTCACGCTCATGCATCCCTTCGACGTGCTGGACATCTCGCGCTCCGGCTCCGTCGCCATGACCCAATCGTGACGAAAGGCCCCGCCATGCAACGCTTCGCCGTCCTCGGGCACCCCATCAACCACAGCTTCTCGCCCGTCATGCACACCGCCAGCTTCCGCAGCATCGGCTTCGACGGCGAGTACGTGCGCCTGGACGTCCCGCCCGAGACGCTGCGCGACGCGTTGGACGCCCTCGCCGCCGAGGGCTTCCGCGGGGCCAACCTCACCATCCCCCACAAGCAGCTGGCCGTGCCGATGATGGACGCCCTGACGCCCGAGGCCGAGCGCCTCGGCGCCGTCAACACCGTCCGCTTCGAGCCCGACGGCACGTTCTCCGGCCACAACACCGACGGCCCCGGCTTCCTCGCCGCCGCCAAGGCGACGCTCGGCTTCGAGCCCATGGGCAAGGTGGCCGTGGTGGTCGGCTGCGGGGGCGCTGGGCGCGCCGTCGCCATCACCCTGGCCCACGCCGGCGTGGCGCAGGTGGGGCTGATCGACATCGACGCCGCCCGCGCGGAGGCCCTGGCCGGGGAGATCCGCGCCGCCGGCCTGGGGGCGGAGGTCTTCCCGCGCGGGCGGATCCGCGAGGCCGACCTGGTGGCGCAATGCTCCCCCAGCGGCCTGGCGGTCTTCCCCGAGCCGGCCGTCCGCGCCGGCGAGTTCGCCCCCGGGCAGGCGCTCTACGACATCGTCATCCCCCCCGGCGACCCCATCACCCCCACCATGCGCGAGGCCGCCAAGGCCGGCGTGCGCGCGGCCAACGGCGTGCGGATGCTCGTGGAGCAGGGCGCGCTCTCCTTCGCCTTCTGGACGGGCGTCGAGGCCGACCGCGCCGCCATGCTCCGCGCCGTCGAGGAAGGGCTCGCCGACCATGAATGAGTGGCTCATCGCCATGCCCGAGGAGCAGCTCACCCACCTCGCCCGCGTCGCCATCGCCTTCGTCGTCTGCCTGGGCGCCGTCATCGGGAGCTTCCTCAACGTCTGCATCTGCCGGATCCCCCTGGGGCAGTCGGTCAGCCGCCCGCGCTCGCATTGCTTCGGGTGCGGCAAGACGATCCCGTGGTACCTGAACATCCCCATCCTCTCCTGGGTCATCCTGCGCGGCAGATGCGCCAACTGCGGCAGCCCCATCTCCGTCCGCTACCCGATCGTCGAGGCGCTCACCGCGCTCCTCTTCCTCCTCGTCTTCCTGTCGTGGGGGAACCCCGGGCTCCTCGGCCTCAACCGCCTGCCCCAGCCCGAGCTCATCCCCGTCTTCTGGCTCTTCGCCGCCTCCACGGTGGTCAACGTGATGATCGACCTGGACCACCGCATCCTCCTCGACCGCATCTCCCTGCTCGGCACCCCGCTGGCCCTCGCCGTGAGCGCGGCCTTCCCCCTGCTCCACGGCGCCACGACGTGGCACCACGGCCTCCTGGCCTCCCTGGTCGGCGCCGCCGCGGGTTTCGGTATCGGCTTCGCCATCGCCTGGCTCGGCGAGAAGATCTTTTTGCAGGACGCCTTCGGCTTCGGCGACGTGAAGTGGCTCATGCTCTTCGGCGCGCTCTTCGGGTGGGTCGGCGTGCTCTACATCCTCATGCTCGCGGCCTTCCTCGGCCTGATCATGGGGCTGGGCGCGATGATCGCCGCCAAATGCCGCCGCGCCGCGCCCGACGACGCCCCGATCGCCATCCCCTTCGGCCCCGCGCTCGGCGCCGCCGCGCTCCTCTGGCTGCTCTGGGGGCGCTGGATCCCTTACGGGCTGCTCCGCGCGCAGGCCTTCGCCGTCGTGCACCGAGGGGTCGTCCTCGGCATCCTCATCCCCGTCCTCGCCCTGTCGCTGGTCTGGCTCTGCTGGCGCATCCGCCGCATCCGTCAGGCCGTCCGCGAGGAGGAAGCCGCGGAAACCGAACTGGAGCCCATCGATGACGACCCCGCCCCCCATCCCTGACGACGCCATCCTCCTCGAAGGCCTCCGCGTGGAGTGCATCGTCGGTGACCTGCCGCACGAGCGCACCTTCCCGCAGGAACTCTTCCTCGACCTGACCCTGCGGTGCGACCTCGCCGCCGCCGCGTCGACCGACGCCCTGGGGGACACCGTGGACTACGTGGCCGTCGCCGAGGCCATCCGCCGCGCCCTCATCTCGGCCCGCTGCCGCATGGTCGAGCGCGCCGCCCAATTGGCCATCGACGCCGCCTTCGCCACCGACCCGCGCATCGCCGCCGTCACCGTCACCCTCCGCAAGCCGCACGCCCTCCCCGGCGTCGTCGCCGGCGTCCGGCTCTCCCGCACCCGCGCGTGACGCCCGCCCCCTGCGCTTGGGCAAAAAAGAGGCGCCCCGCCGATCGGCGGGGCGCCTGCTTTCGGTGAGGCCGTCCGCTCACGCCGCGCGGCGGCGGAGCGCCATGCCCGCCACCCCCAGCGCCAGCAACGCCAGCGCCGTCGGCTCGGGGACGTTGGCCCAGTCCGTGGTGCCGACCTTGTCGAGGAGGGCGATCTCATCGCCGGTCAGCACCGAGTCGTACCCGGAGATCTCCTCCAGGGCGAAGAGCCCGTCGCCGTCGTACGCGCTCCAATCGAAGAACTCGATTGTGAGCGAGGAGGCGAGGGTCCCTTCGTCGCGCGTCCACTTGATCGGATCTTCGTTGAACTTCTTGCCGTCCAGGTAGACGTCCATCACGACCGCGCCGTTTTGGTAGTCGTACGTCACGGCCAGGCTGTGCGTGGTGCCCGCTTCGAGGGACGCCGTCTTGTTGTCGATACTGGCGCTGTCCACGGAGAAGGTGCCGGCCTGCCCGTTGAGGCGGACGCCGATGGCGCCGGCGGGGTCTACGTTACCGTTTGGGCTGAGGTCCGAGAACTCGAGGATGTGCGCCGTGGCGCCGGATCCGGCCGAGCCGAAGGCCGTGCCCGTCGTGAAGATGGCCACGACGGTGCCGGGGGAGACGGTGCCGCCTTGATGGAAGCCGACGGTCTGGGAAGCCCCCGTACCGCCGCTTGCGGGGACCGTGCCCTTCCAGTCGGCCGTCAGTGCTTGGGCGGTGCCGAGGGTCAGCGCGGCGAGGAAGGCCGCGAGAATGGGTTTGCTCATGGGTGTCGTTTCTCCTCCCGCCCTCGTTCGAAGGCACCGGAAGTGGCTGGGCGGAAAGAAGAACCCCCTTCCGGTGTTTCTTACCGAGGCCTTCGGAAGCCTGCCTACAAAACGCCGGAAGGGGGTAAGCGCGCATGCACTTACACCGCATAACGGACGTGTAGGCGAAAGTTCCGAAGTTTCGGTAAACGTCGTGTTTTGCGATTTCGCAACGGATTGGGTTGGTTCCCAAACCTGCGGATAAGATACCATCCCCCCGGGGGCGGCGCAAGCGTTATTTTGCGTTTCCCGCCACGGATTCCCGACCCGTCCCGCCCGGGGCGCCGCGGGCGAACCCTCGGAGGGGCGGCACGAAGGCCGGGAGGGCTTTGGGCAAAGGCCGGCCGAGCGCGCGCACGCGGCCGCCGAAATTCCTCAGAAACGGCTCTGGCATTTTGCGTGGGGATTTGGTAGACTGTGCCCGTAACGCGGAAGGAATGTTATGGCCGATTGCACGATTGTGAAGGTGAATGAGCGCGTGGCGTTCGGGGACGGTGGGCTGACGCTGATGGCGGGGCCGTGCGTCATCGAGGGGCGTGAGCCGTGCCTGGCGTTGGCGGAGGCCTTGGTGGGGCTGACGGGGCGCCTGGGGATCCCGTACATCTTCAAGGCGTCGTTCGACAAGGCGAACCGCACGAGCCTCTCGGCGTATCGCGGGCCGGGGTTGGAGAAGGGGCTGGAAATCCTGGCCGAGGTGAGGCGGCGTTTCGGCGTGCCGATCGTGACGGACGTGCACGAGCCGTGGCAGTGCGCCCCCGTGGCGGAGGTGTGCGACGTGCTACAGATCCCCGCCTTCCTCTGCCGGCAGACGGATCTGGTGGTGGCGGCGGCGAAGACGGGCCGGGTGGTGAATATCAAGAAAGGCCAGTTCCTCGCGCCGGAGGACATGGTGAACGTGGTGCGCAAGGTGGAAAGCGAGGGGAACAACCGCATCGTCCTCACCGAGCGGGGGGCGAGCTTCGGCTATCACAACCTGGTGGCGGATATGCGCTCGCTCCTGGTGATGCGCGAGCTGGGCTATCCCGTGGTCTTCGACGCGACGCACAGCGTGCAGCGTCCCGGCGGGTTGGGCTCGGGGAGCGGCGGCGATGGGCGTTGGGCGCCGGCCTTGGCGCGCGCGGCGGTGGCCACGGGTGTGGACGGCGTCTTCATGGAAACCCATTTCAACCCGCCCGAGGCGCTCTCCGACGCGGCGAACGCGATCGCCTTCAGCGCGCTCGGGGATCTGCTGGCGAAGCTGCTGAGAATCCATGAGGTGGTGCGTTCGTGAGGGAGCGGCTCCTGGTTCTGGCCGCGGCGTTGGCCGCGTGCGCGCACGCCGGGGCGGCGCCCGAGGCGTGGGAGGCGGCGGTCTCGCCGGAGGCCGTGGCGCGTTACGCGGCGCCGGGGGCGACGGCGCGTTACGCGCCGCTCATCAAGAGCCTGCGCACGCCGCCGGAGGAGCTGGGCGCGCCGGCGCGGAACCTGCGTCTGCCCCTGAAGAGTTTCCCGGACGGCCGGGCGCGCGTGGTGCTCCATGCCGAGGAGGCCTGGGTGTCGCCGGACATGGCGTGGCTGCGCGGGCGTGGCGTGCGGGTGGTGACGTTGCGCGAGGATGGGTCGCAGGAGGCCGCGTTGGAGGCCGAGGAGGCGGCGATGGATCGCGCGTCGATGCTCGCGGTGGCCAAGGGGCGGGTGCGGGCCACGCGCGGCGGGGACAGGCTCGCCGGGGTGGGGGCCTTGGCGGATCTGGACGCGCAGTACGTGAAGGTGCTCCGGCGGGCGACGGTCGAGACGCGCCGCCTGGCGGGGGCGCGCCTGACGGAGCGAGGGATGTTTTGAGGAGTCGGCCATGAAGACGATGTTGCTTGCGATGACGGTGTTTGCGGCGGCCTTTGCCGCGGCGGCGGACGACGACGGGATGGCGGCGGCGCGGGAGGCGTTGGAGCGCCCGGCGAAGCCCGCGGCGGAATCGGTGACGCTGCGCGACACCAAGATCACCGCGACCTCGATGGAGTACAACTACAAAGAGGCGGTGGTGGTGATGACCGACGACGTGGTGGTGGACGACGCGCGCTTCCGGCTGACGGCGGACCGACTCTTCGTCTTCCTGGACGGCACGAACTCGCTGAGCCAGCTGGTGGTGATGGGGCGCGTGGCCGTCTCGAACGAGAACCGGCGGGCCGTCTGCGACCGCGCGGTCTACACCAAGGCCGACGGGAAGTTGGTGATGGTGGGGAACGCGAAGCTCACGAACCTCGCCGCCGACGGCAAGCAGAGCAGCGTGGCGGGCGACAAGATCACGATCTGGACGGACGACCAGCGGATGGAGGTCTACCCGCGGCCGACCCTGACCCTGCCCGCCGGCTCGACCGACGGCCTGAAGGACATGATGAAATGACGGACGCGACGGCGAACGGCAAAAGCCCCCCGAATCTGGAGGCCACGGGCCTGGTGAAGACCTATGGCGCGCGGACGGTGGTGAACGGCATCTCCATCAACGCGCGTTGCGGGGAGTGCGTGGGGCTCCTGGGGCCGAACGGCGCCGGGAAGACGACGACCTTCTACATGGTGGTCGGCCTGGTGCGGCCCGACGGCGGATGCGTGCGTTTCCAAGGGCAGGACATCACGCGTCTGCCGGTCTACAAACGCGCGCGCGCCGGCCTGGGCTATCTGGCGCAGGAGCCGAGCGTCTTCCGCAAGCTGAGCGTGGCCGACAACGTGCTGGCCATCCTGGAGACGATGGGGCTGACGCGCGCGGAGATGCGGGCGCGCCTGGAGGAACTGCTCGAATCGCTCGGCCTCACCAAGGTGGCGCGCCAGCCGGCCTACACGCTCTCGGGCGGCGAGCGGCGCAAGCTGGAGATCGCCCGGGCCTTGGTGCGCAGGCCGGCGATCCTGATGCTCGACGAACCCTTCGCGGGGGTCGACCCCTTGGCGGTCGACGACATCCAGAACATCGTGCGCGGCCTGAAGGCGCAGGGGCTGGGCGTCATCATCACCGACCACAACGTGCGCGAGACGCTCGACATCGTGGACCGCGCGTACATCGTCTTTGAGGGCCGCGTGCTCTGCGAGGGCACGAGCCGGGAGCTGATCGAGAACCCGGAGGCCAGACATTCCTACCTCGGCGAGAACTTCCGAATGTGAGTTCGCGGACCGAGCAACGCAAACACCCAACGAAAGGCAGGTGCATCATGGCAGTCGAAGTCAATGCCCGTCACAAAAACATCTCCGAGGAGTTTCGGAAGTACGCCCAGCAGCGCGGCGAGAAGATCGAGGAGGCCTTCCCGATGGTCGAGTCCGTGCGCGTGGTGATGGACTTCCAGAACAAGCTGTGCGCGGCCGAGGTCATCGCCCAGCGCAAGGACGAGATGTTCGTCGGCACCGCCAGCACCGACACCTCCATGCGCGCGGCCGTGGACATGGCCGCCGCCAAGGTCGAGACCCAGATCCGCAAGAAACGCGCCAAGGCCTACGTGGAGCCGGCCCGCAAGGCCGCCCAGGCCGCCGAGGCCGCGAAGTGACCGCACCCTGAGCCCAGGCCCCGCCATGCCGTTGGACGCGCCGCGCACGCTGACCGTCAATTCCCTCCCCGTGGGCCCGCTCACGGTGGGGCGGTTCCTGCGCGCGGCCTTCGAGCCTTTGGGGCTCGAGCTGCTGGCGGGGCGCCTGGGCCTGGGGCGCGTGATCCTGGAGCCCGTGCTGCACCGGCCTGGGCTGGCGCTCACGGGCTTCTACGAGTATTTCGCCTGGCGGCAGATGCAGCTCTTCGGCCGGTCGGAGCTGGCCTACCTGCGCACGCTCGGCTCGGAGTGCCGCCATGCGCGCTGGGAGGAGCTGCTCCGGCGCGACGTGCCCTGCATCATCCTGTGCGCCGCCGACCGGGAACCGCTCGACGGCGACCTCCTGGCGACCGCCGACCGGATGGGCGTGCCCGTGCTGGCCACGCGCCAGAAGTCCTATGAGGTCTTCCGCGCGGGGGCGCTGATCCTGCATGAGCTCACCTCGCCGCGCGCCTCCATGCACGGGACGCTGGTGGACGTGCGCGGCGTGGGCGTCCTGCTCGAAGGCCCCCCGGGGATCGGCAAGAGCGAGACCGCGCTGGGGCTCGTGCGCCACGGGTGCGCCCTGGTGGCGGACGACGTGGCGTTGCTCTCGCTGGACGCGCACGGGAGCCTGTGGGGCGCGGCGCCGGACCATCTGCGCGGGTTCATGGAGATCCGCGGCCTGGGGCTCCTGCACATCCCCACGCTCTTCGGCATCGCGGCGGTCCGCCCCGAGAACCGCCTCGACCTGATCGTCTCGCTGCGCCGCCTGAGCACGGAGGACGACGTGGACCGCGTGGGGTCCGACGTGAAGACCTGCGAGATCCTGGGCGTCCAGGTGCAGCGGCTCGTCATCCCGGTGGCCGCCGGGCGCGACTTCGTCAACGTGGTGGAGACGGCCGCCGCCACCTACAAAATGCGCAGCTCGGGCATGGACGCCGCGGCGGTCTTGGACGAGCAGGTCGTGAACCATTACCAAAACGTGGAGCAGAAACATGAATGAAGCCACAGTCACCGTCATTCTGAAGAACAAGTACGGGATGCACGTGCGCCCCGCCGGGCTCTTCGCCAAGACCGCCGCGCGTTACCGCGCGGACGTCACCGTGGAGAAGGACGGCGTCGTCGTCCCCGGCAAGAGCATCATGGCGCTGATGACCCTCGAGGCCGTCAACGGCACCGCGCTCACCATCCATGCCACCGGCGAGGAGGCCCAGAAGGCCGTCGCCGAGCTCGAGGCGCTCGTCGAGCGCAAGTTCGACCTGCCCGACGAATAAGCGGGGGTGGCGCATGGCGGGGGGCGAACCGACGCTCTATCGCGGCTTGGCGGCATCCGGCGGCCTGGTCTTCGCCACCGTCGTCCGCTTCGAGGCGCAGAAGGTCCGCGAGGCCCCACGCTACCGCGTGGAGCCCGAGATGGCCAACGCCGAGATCGCCCGTTTCTACACGGCGCTCGATCTGGCGCGCCGCCAATTGGTCGAGCTGGCCAAGACCACCGCGACCCATGCCTCGTCCACCGAGGCGGGGATTTTCGACGCGCACCTCATGCTGCTCGCCGACACCTTCCTCATCGACCGCGTGGTGAAGGAGATCCGCAACGGCCACGAGAACGCCGAGTGGGCCACCCACCAGGCCTTCGCCGACATGATCGCCATGATGCGCAACATGGGCGACGCCTACCTGCGCGAGCGCGAGGCGGACTTCTTGGACGTGCGCAACCGCGTCATCGGCAATCTGCTTGGCGACGGCGGCCAGCGCGCCGTGCCGGTCATCGACCGCCCCTCGGTGATCGTGGCCGACAACATCTCCCCCTCCGACGCGGTCTCCCTGCCGCGGCGCTACATCCGCGGCATGGCCACCGAGCAGGGCTCGCTCACCGCGCACGTCACCATCCTGGCACGCGCGCTCGGCGTGCCGGCGGTCGTCGGCATCGGGCGGAGCCTCGACGCGATCCGCGCGGGCGACGAGGTGGCGCTCGACGGCTTCCACGGGCTGCTGTGGCATCTGCCGACGGACGCCATCAAGCAGACCTTGCTGGCCGACACGGCGGCCCAACGCGCCACGCAGGAGCATCGGCGCACCTTGGCCGACCGTCTGGCGCGGACGCCTGACGGCGTGGAGGTCACGCTCTTGGCCAACGCCGACCACAGCGTCGGCTTCGAGGGTATCGGCGAGCATGGCGCGCAGGGCATCGGCCTCTACCGCACGGAATACCTGTGGATCGGGTTGGGGCGCGAACCCTCCGAGGAGGAGCAGTTCCGTGCCTATTCGGAGGTCATCCGCGCGTGCGGCGACAAGCCGGTGACCATCCGCGTCCTGGACATCGGCGGCGACAAGATGGTCGGCCACCGCGGCCCCACCGAGCCCAACCCCTTTCTGGGCAACCGCTCGGTGCGTTACCTGCTGAACAACCGAGGCGTCTTCCGCGCGCAGGTCCGGGCCATCCTCCGCGCGGCGGTCATGGGGAACTGCGCCATGATGTACCCCATGATCACGACGCTCGACGAGCTGCGCGACTGCCGCGCCTTCGTGCAGGCCTGCAAGCGCGAGCTCGAGGAGGAGGGGATCCCCTTCCGCAAGAACGTCGCCGAGGGCGTGATGATCGAGATCCCCGCCGCCGCGCTCCAGGCGGACAAGCTGGCCGCGGAGTGCGACTTCTTCTCGCTGGGGACGAACGACCTGGTGCAGTACACCTTCGCCGTCGACCGCGGCAACGAGTCCGTCGCCCACCTGTACCAGCCGCTCCACCCCGTGGTGCTGCGGCTCATCCAGAGCGTCACGCAGGCCGCCCGCCGTCGCGACATCCCCGTCTGCGTCTGCGGCGAGATGGCCTCGGACCCGTTGGCGGCGCTCCTGCTCGTGGGCATGGGCATCCGCCGGCTCAGCATGTCGGCCAATCTGATCCCGCGCATCAAGGAGCTCATCTGCCGCATCGCCTATTTCGACATGCAGCGGCTCGTCGACACGCTTCGGCGCGACGACCCCTCCACCTCCGCGGAGGTCGCGGCCCGCTGCCAGGCCGTGATCCGCAAATACGCGCCGGACGTCCTCAACTCCTGAACGGCCATGCTCAAGAAAATCAAGACTTTCCTCGAAGAGGGGATCTGGCGGCTGGACGTCGCGGCGCTCCCGCTGTGGAAGCGCCTGTGGGTGCGCCCCCTGCGCTTCTGCCTGCTCACGCTCCGGTGCTATCTGCGCGACGGCACCATGCTCCACGCCTCGGCGCTCACGTACATCGCGATGCTCGCGATTGTTCCGGTGCTGACGCTGGGCCTCACTTCGCTGAAAGCCTTCGGCGCCGGCAAGCTGGCCGAGGAGAAGATCATGGCCAACATCGAGGTCTTCGTCGGCAGCCTGGACGCCGCGGAGGCGGGCGCCGGCGCCGAGCGGACGCCCTCGCAGGCGGCGCAGGCGGCGGACGCGCTCCGCGCCGTCTGCCAGGCAGTCTTCGACCAGATCGATTCCATCAACTTCGCGCAGATCGGAATTGTTGGCGCGGTGGCCCTGATCTTCATGGTCATCGGCGTGCTGGGGCGGATCGAGAGTTCCTTCAACGCCATCTGGGGCGTCACCAACGCGCGCCCGATCTGGCGGAAGTTCACCGATTATCTGAGCGTGATCATCATCGCCCCGTTGCTGGTGCTCGCGGCGACGACCCTGCCCGTGCTGGAGAGCGTCACGCGCCTGCTGCCGGACCTGTGGGGGCTGCGGGGGATCATCGAGGCGCTGGGCGTCCTCAACAGCCTTCTGCCGCTCTGCGTCGGCACGCTGCTCTTCGCCTTCCTCTTCGGCTTCCTGCCGAACACGAAGGTGCGGGTCTCCAGTTGCTTCCTGGGCGGCTTCTTCACCGTCCTCTTCCTGACGCTCTTCTTCCGCGTCTGCATGTGGCTGCAGATCGGCATCGCCAGTTACAGCAATCTGTATGGCTCGCTGGTCGCCCTGCCCGTCCTGCTCTTCTGGATCTACTCCAGCTGGCAGATCATCCTCGTCGGCGCCGAAATCTGCTACGTGCACCAGCATCGCGCCGCGCTTCTGCGCGAGTCGGCCTTCACGCACCCCTCCCAGCGCGACACCATCGTCCTGGCGCTCGCACTCGTCCTGGGGGCCGCGCGGTGCGTCGCGAACGGCACGGGCGCGCTCCCCGTCCAGCGCTTCGCCGACGACTTCCGCCTCCCCGAGCGGGATGTCCGGCGCGTGGCGGCCATCCTGGAGCGTTGCGGCATCCTGCTCCCCGTCGCCTCCGAGGGCGCCTACGGCCAGCCGACCGGTTACGTCCTTGGCCGTTGCGCCACGAGCCTCACCGTCGTCGATGTCATCAACGCCTGCCTTGACGACACCGAGGGCGAGGCCGTCCTCTCCCAGGCCGAGGCGCTCCCGCAGTTCTCCCCCCTCTCCGAGATCGACCGCCGGTTTTCGGAGACGCTCTCCGGCCGGTTCGCGATGACCATCGCCCAAGTGCTCCAGCGCGTCGAGGAAGGCCATCGATGAGACGGGCGCGCGCCGGCTTCACCCTCCTGGAGGTCATCCTCGCCGTCATCATCCTGGGCGGCGGGCTGACCGTCCTTTACCGTTCCGTCATCGTCAGCGCGCGCATGATCGCCCTCTCCCGCGAACGCGAGCAGGTCGCCTACGTCTTCTCCCTCGCCGACCTGCAATACCCCCTCCGCGACATCGAGGACATCGAGGATGACGCCCCCGTCGACCCCGACGGTTCGCTCCTCGATGGGTACGTCTTCGAGCGCACCGTCGACGAGCGCGACGATTTCCTGGATGAGGACGTGGAGGACGACCGGCTCTACGTCGTCCGCTCCGTCGTCACGTGGGATGACGGCCGCCAACGCGAGGAGATCGTCCGCTACCTCCGCCAGAAGGAGTGACCGATGCGCCGCGGCTTCACCCTCATCGAGCTCCTCGTCGCGCTGTCCATCCTCGGCGTGCTCACCGTCATGCTCTTCACCTCCTTCTACGCGATCAACCGCTCGTGGGAGACCGGGCGGAGCGTCATCGACGCCGTGGGCCACGCCGATTATCTGATGGATCAGCTCGCCGCCGGGCTCCGTTCCGCCTATTACCCCGGCGAGGGCGAGGAATACGGGTTCATCCTCAACGACGACGGCGACGAGAACGATTCCTTCGAGTGGTCCAAGGTCGGCCCCGCGCTCGTCGGCGAGGACGCCGCCTTCTCCGACACCCCCCACCGCGTCCGCGTCTCCGTCACCGAGCCCGACGGCCGTTTCCCCGGGGGCTTCACCGTCCGCGCCTGGCGTCAGGGCTTCCAGCCCGACGATTTCGACCCCGAGGAGGACACCGTCGAGCTCGCGATCTCCCCCAAGGTCGTCGGCCTCAACTGCCGCGTCCTCGACCCTGACGAGGAGCGCACCGTCGACGACCAGCTCAATTGGGTCGACGAATGGACCAAGACCAACCAGATCCCCACCGCCATCGAGATCACCCTTTTCATGGAGCCGCCCGAGGCCGGCGACGACCCCACCGAGACCAAGCGCATCGTCGAGATCCCGATGGCGCCCCTCTCCCAGAATCCCTCTCTCGGCTCCTCCGCCACCAAGACCTCCAAATCCAACACCGCCGTCTCCGTCTCCGGCTCGGGCTTCCGCCCCAGCGGCCAGACCATCACGCGCCCGCAGGGTGGGGGCGTCCCCGCGGGCGGGGGCGCCGCCCCGCCCGCCCCCTGACCCCCCAAACCCTCCCGACCCTCGGGCCGACCCCCTTAGGGTTTGGGGGCGAACCCCTTAGGGGTTGGGGGCGAACCCCTTAGGGTTTGGGGGCGAACCCTCCCGGCTTTCGCCCTTGGCCGTCCCTGGCGGGGATGAGCCCGAGCCGCCTCTTCGTCAAGCCGTCAAACGGCCGCTTTGACTTTTCGGGGCGGGTTTGCTAGGATACTGCCATTGATTGTCCATTGTCGATGAGGTACGCGTTCGGCACGTTTCCACGCAAGCGAGTGTTCGGATGGCCCGGTGGGCGCCTGAGGTGGGCGCGCACGCGGGCAGGGTGCCTTTCTGACGATTGAAGGAACGCGCATGGAAGGCTCATTGCCCCTTTTGATCTTGTTGCAGGTAGCGTTGATTTTGTCGAACGCGGTTTTCGCGTGCCTGGAAATCGCGGTGATCTCGATGAACGACCGGCGGTTGGACCGTCTGGCGAAGACGGGGAACCGGCGGGCGAGGCGGTTGAAACGCCTGACGGAGCAGCCGGCGCGATTCCTGGCGACGATCCAGGTGGCGATCACGCTGTCGGGGTTTCTGGGGAGCGCCTTCGCGGCGGAGAACTTCGCGGACGGTCTGGCGGCGTGGCTGGGGCAGTGGGTGCCGCTGTCGGCGCGGACGCTGAACGCGGTGTCGGTGGTGGGCATCACGCTGATCCTGTCGTACGTGACGCTGGTCTTCGGCGAGCTGGTGCCCAAGCGCCTGGCGATGCGGCGGGCCGAGCAGCTGGCGCTGGGGATGTCGGGGCTGGTGTGCGCGATCGCGCGGCTGTGCGCGCCGATTGTCTGGCTGCTGACGGTCTCGACGAACGCGGTGCTGCGCCTGCTGGGGATCGACCCGCAGGCGGAGGACAACGCGGTGACGGAGGAAGAAATCCGCATGACGGTGGACGTGGGGTGCGAGAAGGGCGCGATCGACACGGAGGAGCGCACGTTCATCCAGAACGTTTTCGAGTTCGACGACCTGACGGCGGGCGAGATCGCGACGCATCGCACGAACGTGGCGGTGCTGTGGCTGGAAGACGACGACGCGACCTGGGCGCGAACCCTGCACGAGACGCGCCACGAGCGGTACCCGGTCTGCGACGGGAGCATCGACAAGGTGACGGGGGTGCTGATCGCGAAGGACTGGTTCCGCCAGGCCGACAAGTCGCGCGCGGCCGTGCTCAAGGCCTGCGTGCGCCCGCCGGTCTTCGTGCCCGAGGGGGTGAAGGCCGACGTGCTCTTCCGCGACATGAAGCGCCGCCACAACCCCTTCGCCGTGGTGTGCGACGAGTACGGCGGGATGAGCGGCGTCATCACGATGAACGACCTGATCGAGTGCCTGGTGGGCGAGACGCCCGATGAGGACACGGCCGTCGGCCAACCGCCGCCTGACGTGGAGAAGGTCGGCCCGGACGTCTGGCGCGTGCAGGGCTCGGCATCCCTGGAGGAGGTCGCGAAGGCGATCGGCGTGCCGATCGACGCGGAGGACTGCGACACCTTCGGCGGGTTTCTCCTGGCGCAGATCGGGGCGATCCCGGCCGACGGCACGCACGCGACGGTGCGCGCGGGGCGCCTCTCGGTGGAGATCCCCGAGGTGCGTGACAAGCGCGTGGCCGTGGCGCTGGTGACGCTGCTCCCCGCCGAGCCGGGGACGGAAGGGTCCGAGGCGGACGAGGAGGCCTGAGCCACGCATGGGGCGGGAGATCGGCATCCTGGGCGGGAGCTTCGACCCCGTGCACCGGGGGCACTTGGCCTTGGCGCACGCCGCGCGGGAGGCCTTCGGGCTCGACGAGGTGCGGCTCCTGCCGTGCGCGCAGCAGGCGCTGAAGGCCCGGGCGGCGACACGGGCGGAGGATCGGTGCGCGATGCTGCGCCTGGCGCTCGCGGGCGAACGCGGGCTGACGCTCGACTGCCGGGAGGTCTTCCGGGGGGGGCGGACGTACACGGTGGAGACGTTGCGGGCGTTGCGGCGGGAATTGCCGGGGGCGCGGCTGTGGTTCGTCATGGGGATGGATTCGGTGGCGGACTTCCCGCGTTGGCGGGAGCCGGGGGTGTTGGTGGGGCTGTGCGAATGGATCGTCTTCGACCGGCCTGGCGTGGCCGAGCCGGCGGCGGTCTTCGACCCGAGGCTTCTGGCGCACCGCCTGCGGGGGCCGCTGTGCGACGTGTCGAGCACGGCGGTGCGGCGGCAGGTTGCGGAAGGCGGCGCAATGCGGTATTCTATTGGCGATTTGGAGGCGCGCTATCTCCGCGCCCGGCATCTTTACGAAGGGACCTCCCCATGAAGCAAACCAGCGAGGAGCTGGCCGTGGGCATCGCCCAGGCGCTCTATGACAAGCAGGCCGAGGACATCCGCGTGCTGGACGTGCGCGGCGTGTCGACCGTCACGGACATCTGCGTGGTGGCCACCGGCACCTCCGCCCCGCACCTGAAGGCCCTCCAAAAGGCCGTCATGGCCTACCTGAAGGAGCAGGGCGAGACGCGTTACCGGCTCTCCGGCGAGGCCGACAGCGGCTGGGTGCTGCTCGACGCCTTCACCGTGGTGGCGCATATCTTCGCGCCGGAGGCGCGCGCCTATTACGACATCGAGGCGCTCTGGAAAGGCGCCGCCGAGATCCCTTTCCAACCCAAGGCCTGAGATGACCCCCAAGACGCTCCCCTGCACAGAGGCCGCGCTCCGCGCGATCGCCGCCGACCACCCTACGCCCTTCCACCTCTATGACGAGCGGGCCATCCGCGCGGCCGCCCGCCGTTTGCGCGAGGCCTTCGCCTGGAACCGGGGCTTCCGCAACTTCTTCGCCGTCAAGGCCGCGCCCAACCCTTACCTCATGCGCATCCTGCAGGAGGAGGGCTTCGGCGCGGACTGCTCGTCGCTCCCGGAACTGCTTCTCTCCGAGCGCGTGGGTCTGCCGGGCGAGGCCATCATGTTCACCTCCAACGACACCCCCGCCGAGGAGTTCGTGAAGGCCAAGGCGCTCGGTGCCAACATCAATCTCGACGACATCTCTCACATCCCCTTCCTCGAACGCGTCGCCGGCCTGCCCGAGCGCGTCTGCCTGCGCTACAACCCCGGCCCCCTCAAGGGCGGAAACGCCATCATCGGCAAGCCCGAGGAGGCGAAGTATGGCCTCACCCGCGACCAGCTCTTCGAGGCCTACGCCATGCTTCGGGCCAAGGGCGTCAGGCGCTTCGGCCTCCACACGATGGTCGCCAGCAACGAGCTCAACCCGCAATATTTCGTCGACACCGCCATCCTGCTCTTCGACCTCGCCGCCGAACTCCACGACGCCCTTGGCATTTGGTTCGACTTCATCAATCTCGGCGGCGGCATCGGCATCCCCTATCGCCCCGAGCAGGACGCCGTGGACATCGAGGCCGTCGGCGAGGGCATCCGCCGCGCCTACGCCGAGCGCGTCACCGGCCGAGGCCTGCCCGACGTGCCGCTCTGCTTCGAGTGCGGCCGCTGCATCACCGGCCCCGCGGGCTACCTCGTCTCCGCCGTCCGACACCTCAAGCACACCTATCGCGACTACGTCGGCCTCGATGCCTGCATGGCCAACCTCATGCGCCCGGCCATCTACGGCGCCTACCACCACATCACCGTCCTCGGCAAGGAGTCCCTCCCGCACGACCACGTCTATGACGTCACCGGTTCCCTCTGCGAGAACAACGACAAGTTCGCCGTCCGGCGCGCACTCCCCGAGATCGTCCCCGGCGACCTCCTCGTCATCCACGACGCCGGCGCCCACGGCCATGCCATGGGCTTCAACTACAACGGCAAGCTCCGCTCCGCCGAGCTCCTCCTGCGCGAGGATGGCTCCGTCGTCCAGATCCGCCGCGCCGAGACGGTCGACGACTACTTCGCCACCCTCGATTTCTCCGCGCTCCCCACCTTCAAGTAAGGATCCCTTGCCATGACCCGTGCCGCGACCCTCACCCTCGCCGCCCTGCTGGCCCTCCCCGTCTGGGCCAAGACCGTCTGGGTCGTCGGCCGCGGCGCGCCGATCGATGCGCCTGCCGTCGCGCAGGCACTCGGCGCCATGTTGGGCGAGGAGGTCGCCCTCGTGGAGGACCTGCCCTCGCTGATCGCTTGGGCGGAGGCGCCCGACGCGCCCGCCCGCGCGACGGCTGTCGCCGCCGACCGCCTGCTCGTGACGTTGCCGCCCGCCGAGCCCGCGGGGCTCGCCCTGCTCGCGCTCGACGCGCTCGCCTCCGAACGCCCCGCCGCGTCACCCCCGCCCATCCTCGTGGCCGTGCAGAAGCCGGTCTACAAAATGGCCGGCCTCTGCGACGACGATGCCCTCCAGCGTGCCGCGGCCCTCGCCGACGCCGCCGGCATGGACTACGTGGCGCTCCCCAAGGTCTGGCAGCAGGTCTACACCGACGACACCTTCTACGACGGGCGTGTCCCCCAAGGCGCGCGCGCCGAGGCACACATCCTCGCCGCCGGCCTGCTCCTGGCCCTGCGCGGCGCCGACGCCGCGATCCCCCCGCTCGCCGGCATCCACCCCGCCGTGGACGCGGATCTCGCCGATTCCGTCCGCAAGGGTTACGCCCTCACCGCCTCCGTGCGTTACGCCGCCGCGCGCCGCCCTGCGCCGGAGGCCTATCCCATCCGCGTCGGGAACGCCTTCGGGGCCGTCCTTTACGACGGTGCCTTCGAGCACGCCATCGGCGATTGGCTCCTGCGCCTCGCGAAGGCCGACGGGCGCGACCTCACCCTCCATTACACCACCGACACCTCCCTGCGCACCGGTCTGCCCGCGCTCTTCCGCACCGCCGCCGCCCCCACGGCCATGCCCGAGGCGTCGCTCTACACCCGCCCCGCCTTCGACGACGACTCCGGGCGCGAGGAACTCGCCCACCTGCCCCAGATCTTGGCCGCCGACGCCGCCAAGCCCGGCTGGATGCCCTTCCCGCTCGCGCTTGCCCGCCTCGCCCGGCGCCTCCCGGACACCCCGCTCTATGACGGTCCCCGCCCCACGGCCCCCACCGCTGCCATGTGCGCCGCCATGCTTTACCTCAAGTGGACCGGCGCGGCCGTCCTCCCCCCCGATTGCGACCAGTTCGAGACCGCCGCCATCGACGTGGGGCTCGACGTGATGCTCCGCCTCCGGCTGTTGCGCGGCGACGCCAACGCCATCTTCTGCCGCCCGTTGGGCGACGGCCGCTACGCCTTCTCGCTCTGGCGCCGGCCCGGGCACACCGTCACCCTGCGCCTCTCCCCGGGGGCCGAGCCCGACACGCTCACCTTCAAGCCGCGCACCTTCTGGCAGCGGCAGACCGTCACGGCGCCGCTTGGCTCCACCCTCCATTGGAAGGCACAGCCCGCCTTCCCCGGTCAGACGCTCGGCGCCCGCGAGACGCGATGAGCGGAGACGAAAAAAGCCCGTCCCTTCTGGGGGACGGGCTTTTTTCGTCGTCAGTGCGCGAAGTGGGTGCCGCCGGAGTTGGAGTGGTTGCCGGTCTTGGGGCGGCGGCAGGTGTGGCCGTGGAGTTCCAGCCAGGCGAGGGCGCGCGCCCGCCAGACGTGGTTGTCGAAGGTCCTTAGGGCGGAGCAGTAGCGGCAGCCGGGGGTGTAGGCGCCGTGACGGGCGTACTCGGGCACATGGTCGCGGAGGTGGCGGAGCCATTTGGCGTTGAAGGCGGTGTTGCCGCCCTCCGCGGCATCCACGGGGATGAGGCGCACGTCGTCGAAACCGCCGAGGACGAGGCTCACGGCGTTCGGCGTGCGGCCGTCGGCGAGGGCGCCGAAGGCCTTGGCGGAGGAGAGCCAGTCGGCGCCGTCAAGGGAGACGGAGACGGTCGCGGAGGCGCCGAAGTAGTCGTACTGGTCGCGGACGTCCCCGTCCATCGGCAGGTCGTCCAAGAGATCCCAGCGCGTCCATCGCGCGGAATCGTAGACGGACCAGCGGATGACGCGGGGGCGCTCCACGTGCGGGGGTTGGGGGGGCTCGCCGTCCCCGGGCTCCTCGGGCGGCGGGGGGAGCGGGGGGTGGCCCAGGTCGCGGAGCTGGCCGTCGATGGCGCGCTCGGTGCCCTCGGCCCGGACGAGCTCGTCGAGGGAGGTCTCGAGTGCGCCGAGGGAGAGCCCGAAGAAGGGTTCGGTGGAGAGATCGGGCACGGCGCCGAAATCGCGATGGTTCGAGTAGTGCTGCAGGAAGGCGTAGGCGTAGAACCAGAACCAGCACCAATCGTCGGCCAGGATGGCCTCGTAGAAATCCTGCGTCACCAGGAGGTTCGGGAACTCGGAGTTCTCGTGGAGGGGGCTGCAGGGGTAGGCGCGGAGGGGGCGGGAGAAGACAATGTCGCCCATCTTGCGGAAGTCCTCCTCGGCCTCGGGGTAGAAGTCGCGGAAGACGGCCTCTTGGGTGACGTCGCGGAGGATGTCGGCGGCTTCGGGGAGCTCCTCCAGCCCGTTGCGCTCGGCGAGGGTCTGGGCGGAGAGGAGGCCGAGGAAGGGTGCGGTCAGCTGGATGCGCTGGCGCAGCTCGTGGAGGGCGTCGGCGGCCTCGGCGTTCCAGACGTCGTCGGCGAGCATGTAGGCTTGGATGAGGTTGAGCTCGCCGATGAGGTTGAGCCCCGCGGCCTGCCAACGCGCGGCGGCCAGCGCGGCGGCGTCGCCGCCGTCGCGGATGCGCAGGCGGCGCAGGGAGAGCCCGCGGATGTCGGTGACCCACAGCGCCATCGACACCAACACCACCAGCACCGCCAAGAGGAGCACCACGGCCTGACCGGCCCGGGGGAAACGACGGTGGGGCGGCGTGCGCATGGCGGCGTTCCCTTACCGGACGAGCCACAGCGAGGCGTGGTCCTCGATGGGCCATTCCGTGCGGAGCGTGCGCGTCTCCGCGGCGGGGACGACGCCCAGCAGGGCGCCCAGGCGCCAGGGGAGCGTCGAGGGGATCTCGAAGGTCGCCGTCACGCGCGACTGCTTGTCGCCGTGGCGGACGGTGTGCGAGAGGCCGTCCCAGCGTTCGTAGTCCAGGATGCCGTCGGCCTCGGCCCAGTCGGCCGCTTGGAGATAGGTGCGCACGAGCGCGCGTTCGCCGGCGGCGCCGGCCACGGCGCGCTCGCCGTCGGGCACGGTGCGCCGGCCGGAGATGGGGATCATCCCCACGCGGAGTGCCTTGGCCTGGTGGAAGTCGTTGAAGCCCACGGCGTCGGCGCGGGCCACGTTGGCCGCCGCGTTGTCGAGGAGCAGGCGCGCCACCAGGCCGGAGGCGAAGTCGTAGAAGAAGAAGGTCGCCCCGAGGAGGAAGAGCAGGACGACCAGGCTTTCGACGATGGCCTGCCCGCGGCGGGACATCACATGTTCCCGGACTCGTCGAGGCGGCGGAGCGTCTCGGTGCCGTCGTCGAGGTTCTGGTAGGCGTCCTGCGCCTCGGCGCCGACCTCGTCGTCGAGGGCGGAGGTGGCACCGGAGAACTTCTTGCCGATGGCGCGGCCGAAGAGGCCCACGAGCGCCAAGAGGGTGATGGCGATGAGCACGACGATGATGATGTACTCGACCATCGTCTGGCCTTTGCGGCGGTTGGGGAAGCGGGAAGCCATGTGCGTGTTCCTTTCGCTGGGTCACGGATACTCGGAGCCGAGCAGGGCGTCGGTCCGTTGCGTCTGGGCGTGGATGGCCTTGGCGAGCAGGCCCGCGGCGGCGGCCGCGCCCAGAAGCGTCACCAACACCAGAATGTACTCGACCAACGTCTGCCCGTGTCGCATGAGAGCATTATAGCACATTCGCGGCGTGGCGGCTCAGCGCCCCTCGTCAAGCATGGCCTCGCCGATGTTGAGGCAGTCCTCCTTGAGGCGGCGGTAGATGTTGAGCACGTCGAGGACGACGACGACGCAGAGCGGGTCGATGGTGGGGTCGTGGTCGGCGAGGCGGGTCATCTGCGCCTTGCGGATCTCCTTGACGCGCGCGGAGATGCCCGCGGCGTCGGGGTGCATGTGGGCGAGGAGGTCGGCGGCGTGGGTCTTGCCCTGGCGGAAGGCCTCGGAGACGGTGGCGGCGAACTCGCGGCAGAGGTCGTGGAGGGAGAGCAGGTCGTTGCGGCCGCGCTCGGAGAGCGTCATGGCGTTGCGGCGGATGCGGATGAACTGCTTGAGCAGGGCGGCCACCTCGTCGGAGACGGACTCGTACTCGTCGGCCACGCGCAGGAGCATCCGTGCGCGGAAGGCGACGTCGGAGGGGAGGTTGGTGGACATGACCTGGCCGAGGAAGGAGGAGACCTCGTGCTGGACCACGTCGAGCTCCTCCTCGGCATGGAAGATGTCGTTCTCGATCTGCTCGGTGGATTTCCCGAGGAGGACGGCGCGGAAGTCGTCGAGGAGCTTCTCGCACTGCGCGCTCATGTGCTCGACCTCCTTGCGGGCCTGCTCCACGGCCACGACCGGCGCGAGCTTGAGCGGGTTGAGCACGGCCAGGCGCGGGAGCTCGCGGACCTTCGGGTCGGGGATGATGTGGTTGATGAGCCAGGCGTAGGGCTTGACGAAGGGCAGGAAGATGCAGGTGTTGATCACGTTGAAGGCGGTGTGCACGCCGGCGACGGAGAAGAGCAGGCCCGTCTGGCTCATCGTCGTGCCGATGCCGAAGGCCTTGACGGCCAAGGGCAGGAGGATGGGGAAGAGCGGCGCCATGATGATCACGCCGATGACGTTGAAGAGCGAGTGGGCGAGGGCCGCGCGGCGGGCGTTCGTGGGCGCGGCGATGGCCGCCAGCCAGGCGGTCACGGTGGTGCCGATGTTCATGCCCAGCACCAGCGAGGCCGCCGTGTAGAAGTCGATGCTCCCTTTCTGCACCAGGATGATGGCGATGCCCGTCGTGGCCGAGGAGCTCTGCACGATACCCGTGACCACCGCGCCCACCAAGATGCACTTGGCCATCCCGATCACCGAGAACGACCCATCCGCGGCCGTGGCGGAGAAGAGGCTCATCGCGTCGCGCATCCCCTGCGACTGCGCGATCGGGTCGAGCGCGCCGCTCATGAACTCAAGCCCGAAGAAGATCAGCCCAAGCCCCAGGAAAATCAGCCCCAGGTACTTCCAGAACTCGCGCGTGGCGAAGAGGTGGACGATCGCCGCGCCGCCGATCAGGAACATGATGGCCGTGATGCCGATTTTCGGGAAAGCCGCCACCAGCCACGCCGTCACCGTCGTGCCGATGTTCGCGCCGATGATCACGTTGATCGCCTGCAGCAACGTCATGATCCCCGACGTCACCATCCCCACCACCATCACCGTCGTCACCGACGAACTCTGGATGATCGCCGTGACGATCGTGCCCGTGGCCACCCCCGCGAAGCGGTTCGTCGTCGCCGCCGCCACCAGCTTGCGCATCCGCGGCCCCGCCACCGCCTGGAGCCCCTCCGAGATCTGCTTCATCCCCAGCAGAAAGACCCCCAGCCCGCCCAACAGGCACGCGATCACCGCCAGCGACGACAGCTCCGTCGAGACCACGGCGAAACGTTCCGCCACCTGCGCCAGAAAACCAAACATCCTAACCTCCCGCTAATCGAAACCTAACACGCGCTCCGCGCGAAACGACAAAAAAGGGAAAGGCTCGCACGCCTTTCCCAAAAAAGACTCACGGATCCGGGATGAACAACGTCTGCCCGACCTGCAACTTCGTGGGGTCCTTGATCCCGTTGGCCTCCATGATGGCCCGCACCGAGACCTTGTAGGCCTGGGCGATCGCCGAGAGCGTCTGCCCCGCCTCCACCGTGTGGCTGTAGCCCGCGCCGCGCGTCACGCGCGGCCGTTCCGCCTCGCGGGCCTTCGCCCGCCGCTCCGCCAGCGCCGAGATCCGCGCCGACAGATCGTCCACGATCTCCCCGCGCAGACGCCCCTGCGCCGCCTTCACGGCCGCCAGGTCCGAACGCAGCGCGGCCAGCTCGTCGCGCGTGGCGCCGCCCGGCGCCCGCTCCAGGGCCGACACCCGGTCGGCCAGCGCGGCCTGCCGCTGCTCCATCGCCTCGACCCGGGCGGCCACCGACTGCACGGCGTATTGGATCTCGCGCAGGATCTGTTGCTGTTGGGCGAACGCCTGCGCCTGCGAGGCGCCACGCTGGGCGACCGCCGGCGACAACGCCGCCGTGGCCGCCGCGAAGGCCAACGCGCAGGCCCCTCTCACAGCGCCGCCTGCCGAAGTTTCTCGACGAGGGTCGCCGCCGGCGTCACCCCCACCATCCGCTCCACCGGCTCGCCGCCCTTGAGCACGATCAGCGTCGGGATCGTCTGCACCCCGAAACGCACGGCCAGCGCGGGCGTCTGGTCGATGTCCACCTTGCCCACGCGCACCTTCCCGGCCAAATCCTCCGGCAGCTCCATCTTGTCCAGGATGCCGCCCTGCATCTTGCACGGCCCGCACCATGTCGCCCAGAAATCAACCAACGTCACGCCCGCGGCCACCGCCGCGTCGAAACCCTGCTCATCCCAATGCTCGACAGTCATGGTACACTCCAAGAGAGTTGTGAATGCAGACAGTATATCATATTGCGCCCGCCCGTCACGCGAAAAAATGCCGCTCCGCGGGCTCTTCAGAGTTTTTAGTGGGTCGGAGTGGAAGCGCGGGGGAAAGTATGGTAAAGAGGGGACATGAAGACG
>CALXMV010000010.1 GCA_944389565.1 uncultured Kiritimatiellota bacterium | reverse complement strand
TTGAGGTCGCGCAGGTCGTAGGTGTCGAAGAGCGTCTCGTCCTGCCCCGTGAGGCATTCGTAGTCGAGTTCGGGGATCTGGTGGTCCTTGAAGAAGTTCCGCAGGGCCGAGGGTTGGCCCGTCTGCGTCCACGTGCCGGTGAACCATTGTTCCTTGGCGGCGAGGACGCGGGCGACGGCGTAGGGGTTGTAGACGCGCGGCCTGCGAGCCTTCGAGAAGCGGTAGCCGTCGTACCACCGCTCGAACTCCTCACGGTAGGCCTCGTACGTGACCCCCATCACCTCCGCGTGGGCGCGCATGTGACCCTCGAAGTAACGCGTCAGCTCCTCCTCGGTGTAGCCGAGCATCGTGGCGGTCTCGGCGCTTAGCGTGAGGTCGACGAGGTTGTTGAGCGCCGAGAAGACGGAGAGCTGCGTGAACTTCGTCACCCCCGTCATCATCATGAAGCGAATCTTGCCGACGTTGACCTTGAGCTGGATGTAGAAATCGCTCAGAAACTTGCGCGCGGTCTCGGCCTTGTCGAGATCGTCAAGCATCCGGCTGACCGGCGCGTCATACTCGTCGATCAGCACGACCACGGGTTTGCCGTGCCTGTCGGCAAGCGTGTTGATGGCGTTCCCGAAGTTCGCCGCCGGGCCACAGGTCTCATCGTAGGGCACGCCTTCGGCGAGGAGCGTCTGGCGGACCAGATTGACGAAACTGCCCTCGAAGGCCCTCATATCCGCAGTGGCGACCCCCGACAAGTCGAAATGCAGGACGGGATACGGCTCGAAATCGTAACCCTCCTTGGCGATGGCCAGCCCCTCGAAGAGTTCCCTGCGCCCACGGAAGATCGCGTCGAGCGTGGAGATCATGAGCGACTTGCCGAACCGCCGCGGCCGCGAGACGAAGAAGAGGTTGTTCCCGCCGGGGTTGGCGATGAGCGCGTGGAAAAACGCCGTCTTGTCCACGTAAACGCACCCGAACTTCCGCAAGGTCGGGAAATCGTAGGTCGTCTGGTTGATGGGTCGCAACATGGCGCGTTCCTCCTTCCTCGCCGGCATTATAGCATATCGGCCTGGTCAGGAAGGGCACCGCGGCGGAGCGTCGACGCAATCCGGATGCCCGACGTTTTGGCATGACCGCCTAGCGCCCGCCGAAAAGCACCGCGGCCAACCGCGGGAACCATCGCCGCAACAGCACCGTCCCGACCGTGCACACCGCCACCACGGCCGCGATTTTAGCCACGTAGCCCGGCAAGGTCGCCACCGCCGTCCAGACGGCGGGCGCCCCCGCTCATCGCAATGCCCGCACAGAAAATACCCCGACGCCACAAAGAAAAACGGCACCGAGAAGCGCACCCAACACCCCGAGAAAAAACGACTCGCCCACCACGCCGGCCCACCCTCCGCGGCGCCATGACCGTCGACCGCGCAATGCCACGCCACCACCAGCCATGCGCACAGCAACCCCAAGTTGGCCAACTTGCGGCTGACCTCCGGCGAAACCGGCCCGACCATTCCTTTCCCGGACATAAAAACACGCCCTCCCATGCGTGCCTCAGTTGAGGTCCTGAGAAAACCCGAAATCAGGCACGCACGGGAAGGCGTGCCGAAACGGCACGCCCAACCCGAACACGTTGCTTGATCTCGTCAAAATTTCTCAGGTTCCAACTGAAGCAACTTGCTCGCGCAAAAGCGCAGACAGTTCCACGGCTTCCCCGTGGCGTGCCCACAGTATATCACATCATCCCTCACCCCAGGCGTTTCATCAACAATACCTCAAATAAAAAAGATGATGATGATGATGGAATGTCGAAAACGCGGAAAACCCGGCGCTTTGCTTGTCGGATCAGTGGGTTGTCACGCGGAAAGGCTGTCAGTCCCCTGTGCACGGCATGTCGAGGAATACCCGATCGGCGGCCGATTGCGTCTCCCTGCATGGGACGCGGTGTCGAAAAGAGGCCGTTTTTCGACAAAAATGAAGAGGTTATCGACATGGTTTTAGACAACCCAGGGGGCGTTAGGGAACGGTTAGGCGGCGTTTCGTACCTTTCCGGAGGATGTCGAAAGGGGTTGTGCAAAAACTCTTGAAAGTGTGCAAAACATTTTAACATTACAAATTATTATTTGTCGTTGCGGATGGCTTTCGCGTGGCGTAACCCATTGTCTTTTCGTGTGAGTTCGGCGATGGTTCGCGGCGTTTTGCCGGAGATTGCGTAGGATTTATCGACAGGTTATGGACAGGTCCGCGCACAGGACGCGAAAAAAGGCGGGCGCCTTTTGGCGGCCCGCCCGAAAGAGGGGTATCTTGCCCTCGCGCTCAGCCGAGGTCGGAGAGGGTGCGGCCCAGGAGGGAGACGATTGCCTTGATGGCGGAGACGGTCTCGTGGTCGCCGGAGAGGTAGAGATTCTGGACGGTGGTGCTGGAGTAAAGGATGGTCGTGTGGTTGCGGTTGAAGGCGTGCCCGATATCGACCGTGGAGGAGGAGGTGAGCTTGCGGCAGAGGAAGACGGCGATTTGGCGGGGGGTGGCGATGCGCTTGTCGCGGGCCTTGCCGCAGAGCTCCTCCATGGTGACGCCGAAATGCTCGCAGGCGGCCTTTTGGATGTCGGCGCAGGTGAGGCGGACGAGGGTCTCCTCCTCGCGGATGTAGTTGCGCAGGATGCTTTTCTCCAGCACGTCGGTGGTGACGGCGCTCCCGGCGTCGCCCGGGAACATACGCGCGTAGTTGACGGTGGTGGCCAAGGCGCCCTCCAAGGCACGGACCGAGCTGCTGACGCGTTGGGCGATGAATTCGAGCACGTTGCGGCCGAGCGTGACGTCCGGGTAGGCGCGGAGCTTCAGCATGAGGATGTTGAGGCGCGTCTCGTAGGTGGGGATCTCCACGTCGGCGATGATGCCGCTCTGGAAGCGGCTCACGAGGCGGTCGACGAGCTCGGGGATCTCCGTCGGCGCGCGGTCGCTGGTCATCACGATCTGGCGCTTGGCGTCCTTCAGGGCGTTGAAGATGTTGAAGAACTCGTCCTGCAGGCCCTTCTTCCCGGCCATGTACTGGATGTCGTCCACCAAGAGGATGTCCGGCGTGCGGTAGCGTTCGCGGAAGGCGGCCTTGGCGGCGTCGGAATGCGCGCCGCCCGTCCATTGCCGCATATACTCGTTCATCAGCTGCTCGCTGGTGACGTAGAGCACGCGCAGGGAGGGGTTCTGCTTGATCGCCAGATTCCCGATCGCGTGCAGGAGGTGGGTCTTGCCGACGCCCGTCGGGCCGTGCATGAAGAAGGGGTTGGTGCGGCTCGTCTCGTCGCCCGGGTGCTGGGCCACGTACTGCGCCATCACCACCGCGAAGTCGTTGCTCGGCCCGCGCACGAAGAGGTCGAAGGTCAGATGCGGCAGGAGGCCCTCCCCGCCGGAGGCCCTCCGCGCGGCGCCCTCGGGTCGCTCCCCCACCCCACCCTGCGGCGCGTCCGCCAGACCCGCGGAGGCCGAGGACGGCACCACGTAATGCACCTTCGTCCCCTCCGGCGCGCCGCACCGCTGAACCGCCGTCTCCACGAAAAACGCGAACGGCGCCAGCTGGGCCGCGTCGCCGCCCTCCGGGAGGGAGACCTCCAGCACCCCGTCCGCAAGCGACGTCCCGACCGTCTCCCCGAAGTAACGCAACATCGTCACCTCCGAAAGCACCGCCTTCAGATCCTCTTTCGCGCGTGCCCAAATCGTCGCCGCATCATCCATCGGAAAACCTCAAAAAATTGTCGAAAACCTGTCAGAAACGCTCCCATTATCCCACCCCGCAGGGCGGATTTCAAGCCTTCTCTCTGCACATTCTCTCGACACGTTTTGAACAGGCTGTCAAATCCTCAAACCCTTGATTTCACGGGCTTTCATGGTTGATTTCGAGAAGTTATGAACAGGTTGTCGAAAGATTGTTTCGGGAAGCTGTCGATAACCGCCGTTTTTCCACAGAAAGCAGGGGGTGTTCCACGTGGAACACCCCCATTATTGTGTGTCTGAGAAGGTGTTGTCGGTGAGTCCCTCTCGCCGGTGTCCGTTTTGGTATCATACGTCCCATGCAGAGCGAGTATGATGTTTTGGTGATCGGCGCGGGGCACGCCGGATGCGAGGCGGCTTTTGCCGCCGCGCGGATGGGCTGTCGCGTCGGACTGGTGACGCCGCGCCGCGACACGCTGGGGCTGATGCCGTGCAACCCGGCCGTCGGCGGTTTGGCGAAGTCTCACCTGGTGGCGGAGCTCGACGCGCTCGGCGGCGAGATGGGGCTGAACGCCGATCTCACGGCTCTCCAGTGCCGTACGCTCAATGCCAGCCGCGGCCCGGCCGTCCGCGCCGTGCGCATCCAGTGCGACAAGGCCGCCTATTCCGCGCGGTTGGCGTGCGTCGCGCGCGACTTGGAGACCTTGGAGATCGTCGAGGGGTTGGTCGTCGATCTGACCTTCGGCGCGGACGGTTCGGTGACGGGGGGCGTGCTTGCCGATGGTCGGGGCCTCTGTGCGCGGACGGTCGTGGTCACGGCGGGAACCTCCCTGGGCGGGCGGATCTGGGTTGGGCACGCCGGGCGCGACGGCGGCGGGGACGCCCGCCCCGCGATCGCCCTGCCACGCTGCCTTCGCGAACGCTTCCCCGAACTTGCTTGGCGGCGGCTCAAGACCGGGACGCCCCCGCGCATTCTTTGCGACAGCGTGGACTGGGATGCCCTGGAGCCGCAGGCGGGCGAGACGGATCCCATCCCCTTCTTCTCGCGCACGATGCGTTTGCTTCAGGCACGGGGTGTTCCACGTGGAACAGGTTGGGTGGGGGGAGGTGCCCCGATGTGGGGGTGTTCCACGTGGAACACCCAGGGGGAGGGCGGCCCATGGGCGCTCGTGGACGGTTTCGCGACCTATCGGCCGACCGCCGCCGCGGATGGGGTGGGGGAGGGACGGCCCGAGGCCGAGGCGACGCTGGCGTGGCTCCGTGAGGGGCAGTTTCCCTGCTATCGCACGCATACCACGCCGGAGACGCACGCGATCATCCGCGCCCATCTGGGCGACTCCGCGCTTTACGGCGGCGAGATTTCGGGCGAGGGGGTGCGTTACTGTCCGAGCATCGAGGACAAAATCGTGAAGTTCGGTGACCGCGGCGGCCATCACGTCATCCTCGAACCCGAGGGACGCGGCTGCCCATGGTGCTATCCAAACGGTCTCTCCAATTCCCTGCCCGAGGCCGTGCAGGTGGCGATGGTGCGTTCCGTGCCGGGGCTTTCCCGCGCCGTGCTCGCCGCGCCGGGATATGCCATCGAGTACGATTGCATCGACCCTCGGGCGCTTGGGCCGACCCTCGCGCTGAAGCGTTGCCGGAATCTCTTTTTCGCGGGGCAGGTCAATGGCACGACCGGTTACGAGGAGGCCGCCGCGCAGGGGTTCCTGGCCGGGGCGAACGCCGCCCTCGCGGTGCGCGGCGAGGCCCCCCTCACCTTCTCCCGCGACGAGGCCTACATAGGCGTGATGGTCGACGACCTGATCACCAAGGGGACGGACGAGCCGTATCGGATGTTCACCTCACGCGCCGAGCGCCGTCTCCTCCTGCGCCCCGGCGACGCGCACATCCGCCTCTATGCCGCGGCCAAACGTCTTGGGGTGGTCGACCCTGCCTTGCTCAGGCTCACCGAGGCGGAGACGGTTTGGCTGTCGGCGGCCGAGGCGGCGTTTCGCGGCGATTGGCTGAACGGTGAGGGGCTGAACCGTTGGCGGCTGCTCGCACGGGATGGCGTCCCCTTCTCCGAGGCCTCGGCGGGGTGCGCCCCGGCGTTGCTCGACGGCGCGCGTTGGCGTCCGGATGGGGTGGGGGAGGGCATTCCCGCGGATTGGACGGAGGAACTTTCCCTCCGCGCGAAATACGAGGGTTACATCGCCCACGAGCGCCTTCAGGCCGAACGGCTCAGGCGCGACGAACGGCTGGCGATTCCGGACGGTTTCGATTACGCGTCGGTGCGCGGCCTTCGGTTCGAGGCCTGCGAGAAGTTGTCGCGCATCCGCCCGGACACCCTGCGCCGGGCGGCCTCGATCCCTGGGGTGAACCCGGCCGACCTGGCGCTCCTCGCCCTCGCGCTGAAGCGCGATGAGATGAAATAACATATTGGTTTATTAGTTAGTTTATCTTAAAAAAGGGGTTTGTGGAAGGGTTTCGCGCCAAAAAGGAAGCCCCGTGACGGGCGGTCACGGGGCTTTCGGAAACTGGAGCCAACTGACGGAATCGGACCGACGACCTGCGCATTACGAATGCGCTGCTCTACCTAGCTGAGCTAAGTTGGCTGAAACGGGTTAGAAGATACCATATGTGCTTGAGAAAGGCAAGCGTTTTTTGTATGATGAGGGGGTCATCCCAACGAAAAGGAGGTTTTCATGGCGGTTTTCGATTCGGTGCTTGAGGCTGTGGGCGGGACGCCGCTGGTGCGGCTGTCGCGTTTCAACGACGGCGGCGCGGAGTTGCTCGCGAAGGTGGAGGGGCGGAATCCGGGCGGGAGCGTGAAGGATCGGGTGGGGATCGCGATGGTGGAGGCGGCCGAGCGCGCGGGGGCGTTGCGCCCGGGCGGGACGATCATCGAGCCGACGAGCGGGAACACGGGCATCGGGCTGGCCTTGGCGGCGGCGGTGAAGGGTTATCGGCTGATCCTGACGATGCCCGAGACGATGAGCGTGGAGCGGCGGAAGCTTCTGGCGGCCTTCGGGGCGGAGCTGGTGCTGACGCCGGGTGCGGAGGGGATGGCCGGGGCGATCGCGCGGGCGGAGGCGTTGCGCGCGGCGAACCCGGGGAGCGTGATCCCGCAGCAGTTCGAGAACCCGGCGAACCCGGCGGCGCATGAGGCGACGACGGGGCCGGAGATCCTGGAGGCGTTGGGCGGCGCGCCGGACGTTTTCGTGGCGGGGGTGGGCACGGGCGGCACGCTGACGGGGGTGGGGCGGACCCTGCGGCGGGCGAACCCTGCGGTGGAGCTGGTGGCGGTGGAGCCGGACGCCTCGGCGGTGCTCTCGGGCAAGCCCGCGGGGCCGCACAAACTGCAGGGTATCGGGGCGGGCTTCGTGCCCAAGACGCTTGACCGGGGGCTCATCTCGCGGGTGATGGCCGTCTCGGCGGAGGAGGCGGGGGCGGCGGCGCGGGAATGCGCGCGCAGGGAGGGCCTGCTGGCGGGGATCTCGGGCGGGGCGGCGCTGCACGCGGCGCGGGCACTCTCGCGTGAGGCGGCCTACGCGGGCAAGCGCATCGTGGTCCTGATCCCCGATTCCGGCGACCGTTACCTTTCCACGTGGCTGTTCGGCTGATTGCTTTTTGGCTGATGGCCGATTGGTGGGGTGGGGCGATGCCCCACCCTGTTTTGTGGCAAACCCTCCCGACTTTTTGGTCGAAACCCTAAGGGGTCTGACCCGAAACCCTTAAGGGTCGGGGGCGGAAGTCGGGAGGGTCTGACCCGAAACCCTTAGGGGTCCGGGGTGGGGAAGGGGTTATCAACAGGTGTTGATAAGTGTGTTGATAAATCCGGTCTTGATGTCGATAATGTGTGTCTGACAGGGTTATCAACAGGTGTTGATGGAATGTTGATAACTTTTGCTTTCGCGGGTGGGTCGGTTTTGATAGACTGTGTGGCGCAATGAAGGGACTTGGCAGTCAGATCCGCGAGGCGCGTCAGCGCCGGCACCTGAGCCAGAGCGCGTTGGCGCGGCTGGTGGGGTGCAAGCAATCCGCGCTCTCGATGTACGAGGGGGGGCGGACGACGGCGCTCGGCGCGCAGGCGGTGGCGCGGATCTGCGAGGAGCTGGGTCTGGTGGCGCCGGGCGAGGGGGAGTTGGCCCAGGCGCCGTCGCCGTCGGTGGGGGAGCGCGTCTTCTGCCCGAACGCGGCGTGCCCGTCGAACCTGGCGGTGGCGTTGGGGGAGGGGCGCGTGGCGTTGGTGCCGCGCGGGCACGTGGCGGGGGCCGACGAGGTGCATTGCGCGTGGTGCGGGGAGGTGCTGGAGCGCGCGTGCCCGGAGTGCGGGGCGCCACTGAACGCGGGGGCCTTCTGCGCGCGTTGCGGGGCGGCGTATCTGGCGGAGGCGCCGGAGCGGGTGGATCCCGCGCGGGAGGCGGCGATGGCGCGCGCCTTCGAGTGGGCGCGCTGAGGGGCGCGTCCTTTTGTGCATATTTCGCTAGAAAACCGTCAGGGCCGCGTCGTCGGCCTTTTTGTTTTTGGCGGGGCGCTCACTCCTCGGCGGGTGGGAGGGCGATGGCCTGGAGGGTGTGAGGAAACGGCGGCCCGGGGTGGGGCAGACGCCCGGCTCGCGCCCCGTGAGGTCGGTCACCTCCACCACGCCGTCGGCCTCGCCGAGGAGGCGTTTGGCGCCCGTGGCGTCGTGCGTGGCCAGGGCGACGCGGACGCCGTCGCGGAAGTCGGCCTCGGGGAGGGTCCGGCCCGCCAGTTCGGGGAAGGTCTCGGGCAGGGCGTGGCGCAGCGCGATTTCGACCACCGTGAAGGGCTGGCCGTCCACCTCCACGTCGACCACGCGCGAGATGCCGAACTCATAGGCCACGCGCAGACCCTGGGCGTCGACGTAGCGCACGTCATCCTCGGCGGCGCCGTCGGAGAAGGCCAGGACGCCGCTGAAGCAGGTCAGGACGTGGCCGATCTCCGCGGCCGAGAGGGTGCGGGTGGTGGCGCGGGTGAGGCCGCGGCTGTCGCCGACGTAGGGTGCGTTCCGGAAGCGGGAGAGGTCGAGCAGGCCGTCATGGATCGCGGTCTCCCAGAGGTTCCCCGCGAGGTCCGGATGGGTCGCCGCCAGCTCGGGCGTGGGGATGGAGGCCTGGCGGGCGGCGTATTCCGTGCGGCCGCCGCGTTGGGCGGCCACGATGTCCCAGATCGCGCCGTCGCGTTGGGCGCGCAGATGGCGGCGGAGCCGCGCAGGGTGGCGCCGGAACCGCTCAGGAGGAGTTCGCCCGACAGCGCCACGCCCTCCTCGCCGGCGGCCTGGAAGGCGAGGGTGGCGCCCTCGCCCAGCTCCACGTCCGTGCCGCGCAGGGGATCCGGGCCCACCTGGGCCAACGTGGCGCCGGCTTGGGCGACGAGCGCGGTGCCGGAGGCCCGGAGGTCCTGCGGGCCCTTCAGGGTGAGGGTGCGGCCCTCGGCCACCTCCAGCCGCGGCACGGAGCCGATGGCGCCGAAGTCCCAATCGATCGTGGCGTCGCCGACGATGAGGGCGCCGCGGCTGCCCGTGCTCCCATGGACGGGGGTGGGGATGCCGTCCGGGCAGAGGTCCAGCGCGGGCTTCCCGCCGGCGTTGGAGATGTCGAGGCGTGCGCCGGTGATTATCGTGCGGACGGGCAGGGGCTCCTCGCCTTGCAGGGTGAGGGTGAGGGTGGGCGTGGCGTCCGTGCTGGGCGGGGTGGCGTCTTCCACGACGAAGGTCTCGACCGGCGCGTCGGGCAGATGGTTCAGGTTCAGGGTCACGCCGTCTCGGTTGTTGTCGTTGGCGGCGAGGCGAATCTGGAAGGCCGTCGCGTGGAGATAATCGTACGCCGTGGCGGGCGTCGCGCCCTCGGTGCCCTTGTAACCGTGGAGGTACCAATCCTGGCTTTGGAAGTCGCCCGAGACGGACCACTGGGTGCAATCGAGATAGAGGCGGCCCGCGGTGGGCGCATATTGGGCGAAGAGGCCGTTTGCCGCGCCGTCGGCGTTGGCCTCGCCGCCTTGGGCCTCGGCGCGGGTGGCGTCGCTGAAGACCCAGGAGGGCAGTTGCACGCTGTTCGCCCCGGCGCTCGGCACCCAGACGTCGGGCGCGGCTTGGTCGGCGTCCGTGGCGTTTCCGGGCACGCAATCGCGGCCGCCCGAGGCCCTTACGTTCTCGACGACGACCGGGCCCGTCAGGCGGCACGTGGCCGCCTCGCCGCCCCGCCCGCGCGTGAGCGAGGGCCCGGCCACCAGGCGCAACGTGCTGACCGGCGCGGCGGGCGTGCGACCGTCCGACTGGGATTCCGTCGTGGTCTGACGGTTATCTTCCCCATGCCACCAAAAATGTTCCTGTTTTGGTTCACGGATCTCGTGGTAATCACCCAATTGCCTAAAGGTTTCCTTGAAAGTCTGCTTTCCGGCCGTTGGGGTCTTCACGACCACTTCGGCGGATGGGGAGAAGTGGCAGGCCCCCGCGTCGAAGATGCCCTCCACCCCGCTTCCGGGACCCCAGGTGACCGTGTACGTGCGATAACCGAACTGCGCGCAATTGTAGATTTTGTGATTTCCGTCCGTGCTTACGTAGTATGGGCCCGGGAAAACGACGGTCGAGTCTTCATCCCACGCGATGTCTCCGCTGTAGGTCCTTGAGAGCTCGACGTTGCCTCCGGGGAAGAGGGTGGCGGCGGCGTGGGAGTCGCCGTGGACGGGGTCGCCGGCGCCGCCGGTGAAGCGGAGTCGGCCGTAGCGGAAGCCCGTGCGGTTGCCGTCGGTGATTTCGGCCGTTTTGGAGATCCAGTCGCAGAAGGTGCTTTGGCGCACCCAGTCCGGGTTGGTGGCGCCGGAGGCGTCGCGCTCGACGTTCACCTGGATGGAGTGTTCCCCCGCGGCGAGGCGGATGAGGCAGGTGGCGCCCTCGGCGGGCTGGTCGACGCGCGCGCCCGTGGCCTCGTCCAGCCAGGCGTCCTTTGCGACCCATTGGAAGTTTTCCCCGTTGATGTCGCGGATGTAGCGGTGGTTTCTGAGGACGGCGGGGGTGCGGTCGGCGAGGTCGCGCATGGCCGCGTCGGAGGAGGTGCCCGGATAGAGGCGGAGATAGTCGATGGCGCCGCCCTCCTCGGGCGCGACGGGCGTGGCCAGGGATTGGAGCGCCTCGGGGAGGTCGCCCACCCGCAGGCCGGGGCCGGGGGCCCAACCCTCGGGCAGGGGGCGCTCCAGGATCGAGGACCTCGCCGCGAAGGTCAGGCGCGGCAGGGACCGCGCGGCCTCGGCGCTGAGGCGGCAGGTCCGCCCCGCGGGGATCGTGAGGCTCATCTTTTGTTTGCTCCAATCGGGCATGGCGGCGGCGAGCGCCATGTCGCACGCGAGATACAGGGCGCTCGGCGCCCAGCGGGCGATGTCGCCGGCCAGCGTGAGGCCGCCCCGGGGGCGCCGCCCTCGAAACCGAGCCCATAGGCTCCGTTCGTCCGCATCGCGATCGTGCCGCCCGCCTCCGGCACGTAGGTGACCGGGGTGACGGGGAGGTCGCCCGCGGCGTCGTCCCGCACCGTCCGCGGCTCGCCCACGGCGCTTCTGGCGAGGGAGAAGTCCGCGATCCTGAGTCGCGTGGGATAATCCCCGTCCGTCCGCGGCACGAAACCGAGGGTCAGGCTCTCGGCGGCGACCACCAGGGGGCGGACGTGCAGGAGGAGGCCGTCGGCCTCCAGGGTCGGCGCGCCCGGCAATGGCGTTTCCTCCGGTGTCGTTTGGCGCGCCGCCACAGCGCGGCGGCACGGACGGGGGCAGTATACACATCCGCGCTTTTTGCGTGCGTGCGGCGATTTGTGGTATCATGGGGGGCGTTGAAACCCTCACGGGAGTGAACGAGATGAAGCAGTACAAAGTCGGTTTGGTCGGCATCGGGGCCGTGGGCACCGAGATGGTCAAGGTCTTGCGCCAGCGCAACTTCCCCGCCTCGGAGATCCGCGTCCTCGCCACGCGCGACCGCGACGAGGCGATCGCCGGGGAGACCTTCCACGTGCGCGCCACCACGCCCGAGGCCTTCGAGGGGCTGGACGTGGTGCTTTTCGCGGGGACCGAGGGCGCCAAGGGCGCCAGCAAGATGTGGGGCAAGGTGGCCACCGACGCCGGCGCCATCGTGATCGACAACGGCGACGACTTCCGGATGCATGACGACGTGCCCCTGGTGGTCCCCGAGATCAACGCCGACCGCATGGAGGAGATGGTGCGCGGCGGGGCGCGCTTCATCGCGAACCCGAACTGCTCCACCATCATCACCCTGATGGGCATCGCCGCCCTGCACCGCGTGAACCCCCTGCGCCACATGACGGCCGTGACCTTCCAGAGCGTCTCGGGGGCGGGGCGCGCGGCGATCGACGAGCTGGAGCTGCAGACGCGCCAGGCGGCGGCCGGCGAGCCGCTCGCCCCCAAGGCCTTCGCCCACCCGATCGTGGCCAACGTGATCCCCCAGATCGGCGGCCCCAAGCCCGAGATGCCCGGCTTCACCACCGAGGAGGCCAAGCTGACCTTCGAGAGCCGCAAGATCCTCGGCGCGCCCGACCTCAGGATCGCCTGCACCTGCGTGCGCGTGCCCGTCTTCTACGCCCACAGCATCGCCGTGCACGCGGCCTTCGAGCGGCCCTTCACGGCCGAGGAGGCGCGCGCCGTCCTGGCCCAGGCCCCGGGCGTGCGCGTGGTCGACGACCTGGCCGCCGCCGCCTATCCCATGCCGCGCGACTTCGGCGGGCAGGACGCCGTGGGCGTGGGGCGCATCCGCGTGGATCCCTCCGTGGAGAACGGCCTCGCCCTCTGGTGCTGCGGCGACAACATCCGCAAGGGCGCCGCCCTCAACGCCGTCCAGATCGCCGAGACGCTCATCCGCCGCGGCCTCATCTAAGGAGCACGCCATGACGACCCCCGAACCCACCGACCCCTGCCCCTGCGGCTCCGGCAAAGTCTGGGGCGACTGCTGCGGCCCGATCGTCGCCGGCCAGCGCGCCGCCGCCACCGCCGCCGACCTCATGCGCGCCCGCTACGCCGCCTACGCCACCGTCTCCGTCGACTTCCTCTACCAATCCTCCGGCCCCGAGATCCGCAAGGACTTCAGCGAGAAGGAGGCCCGCGCCTGGGCCGAGAACTCCGAATGGCAGGGCATCGACATCCTCGCCGCCGAGGGCGGCGGCCCCGACGACGACGAGGGCACCGTCGAGTTCGTCGCCCACTACTCCGCCCGCGGCAAGCACTTCTCCCACCACGAGCGCTCCCTCTTCCGCCGCATCGACGGCGCCTGGCGCTTCGTCGACGGCCGGATCGTCCACGAGACCTACCGCCGCGAGACCCCCAAGATCGGCCGCAACGACCCCTGCCCCTGCGGCTCCGGCAAGAAATACAAGCATTGCTGCGGCAGATAAGCGCATGGCCTACGAGAACGCCAACATCGAGACCATCGCCCGCGGCGTCTGCCTCCGCGACGGGCATCTCCTCCTCTGCCAGCCCGCCCGCGGCGGCCGCGCCTACCTGCCCGGCGGGCACATCGAGTTCGGCGAGACCGGCCGCCAGGCCCTCGTGCGCGAGATCCGCGAGGAGCTCGGCGCCGAGGCCGAGGCCGGCGACTTCCTGGCCGTCTCCGAGGACGCCTTCGACCAAGCCGGCGAGCGCCACTGCGAGATCAACCTCCTCTTCCGCCTCGCCGTCCCCGCCCTCCCCCCTCCCCCCGCGCCCCCCGCCGCCGCGGAGCCCTGGATCGCCTTCCGCTGGGTGCCCTTCGACGCCCCCTCCCTCCGCGCCGCGAACCTCCTCCCCGCGCACCTCGCCGACGACCTCCCGCGCATCCTCGCCCGCCCCGGGCAGCTCCTCTGACGCGCGACGCGTTTTTTCGCTTGACTTGCGGGGTGGGGATGGCGTATCATAAGAGCCAATCATGAACCGCATCTTTGAGTTTGGGTTTTACTTTTACGGACCGCGCGCCGCTCGGCCCTCCAAGTGATTGCCCCAAGCACCGGAGATTTACCGAACGGCCGCGCTCCTCGAAAGGGGGTGCGGCTTTTCGTCAAACAGAAGGAACGACACCGATGATCATCATCATGAAACCCACGGCCACCCAGGCCGACGTGCAGACGATCTGCGACTGGATCACCTCGCTGCGATATCAGCCGCGCGTGACCACGGGCTCCGATCAGACCATCATCGCCTGCATCGGCAGCGAGATCAACCCGCAGACCGTCGAGCAGCTTGAGGCGCTCCCCACCGTCCAAGAGATCATCCACGTGAGCAAGAAATACAAACTCGTCTCCCGCGACTTCAAGCCGGAGGACACCGTCATCGACATCAAGGGCACGAAGATCGGCGGGGGGAACATCCCCGTGCTCGCCGGGCCGTGCGCCGTCGAGAGCTACGATCAGTTCCACGCCGTGGTCGAGGACCTCGTGCGCCTGGGCATCCGCGTCATCCGCGCGATGGTCTACAAGCCCCGCACCTCCACCTACGACTTCCAGGGCCTCAAGGAAGAGGGTATCCGCGTCCTGCGCGAGGTCAAGCGCGACTTCCCCGAGATCGCCTACATCACCGAGGTCCCCGGCCCCACCCAGATCGAGGGGCTGATGGACGTCACCGACGTCTTCCAGGTGGGCGCGCGCAACTCGCAGAACTACGACCTCCTCGAACGCCTCGGCAAGGCCGGCAAGCCCGTCATCCTCAAGCGCGGCCTCGCCGGTACCGTCGAGGAATGGCTCCAGAGCGCCGAGTACCTCATGGCCAACGGCTGCCGCGAGGTCATCCTCTGCGAGCGCGGCATCCGCACCTACGAGACCATCACCCGCAACTGCCTGGACCTCGGCTCCCTGGCCGCCACCAAGCGCCTCACCCACCTGCCCATCGTGGCCGACCCCTCCCATGGCGGCGGCAAGCTCGAGCTCGTGGTGCCCCTCTCCCGCGCCGCCCTCGGCGCCGGGTGCGACGGCCTCCTCGTCGAGACCCACCCCGACCCGAAGCACGCCTTCTCCGACGCCGCCCAGCAGATTCCCTCCGCCAGCTTCGGCGATTACCTCAAGGCCATCGCCCCCTGGCGCGAGCTCGCCGCCCAGGCGCGCCGCTGAGGCCCACCGGGGGGGCGGCGGCCCCGACGCCCCGCCCCCCTCCCACCCAAGCCACCCACCGGGAGACGCACCATGAACCTCTATTATCTCGGCCCCGAGGAGACCTTCTCCCACCGCGCGGCCACCCGCATGGCGCTCCCCGGCGAGCGGCCCATCCCCTGCGCCGACCTGCGCGAGGTCTTCCGCAAGGCCGCCGCCGACCCCCAGACCGCCGCCGTCGTCCCCTTCGAGAACAGCACCCAGGGCCCCGTCACCGAGGTCATGGACCTGCTCGTGGCCCACCCTGGGCTCCAGGCCGTCGCCTGCCGCGCCGTGCCCGTCCACCAGCACCTCCTCTCGCGCGACCTCACCACCCCCCTGGCCCGCATTCTCTCCAAGGCCGAGGCCCTCGCCCAATGCCGCGCCACCCTGGCCCGCATCTATCCCGGGCTCCCCCTCATCCCCGTGGCCTCCACCGCCGAGGCCGCGCGCCTCGCCGCCGAGGACCCCGCCGCCGGCGCCGTCGCCGGCGAGACCACCGCCAAGCGCTACGGCCTCGTCCTCCGCCGCCCCGACGTCCAGGACGTCTCCGGCAACACCACCCGCTTTTTCCGCCTCGAGAGCCGCCGCCCCGGCGACCCCCACGGCGGCCCCGCCGACCCCCTCCCCCCCACCCACGCCCTCCTCTACGCCACCGTCGAGGACCGCCCCGGCTCCCTCTCCGACCTCCTCGCCCCCCTGCGCGGCATCGACCTCACCTTCATCCAATCCCGCCCCATCCCCGGCGAGAAATGGAAATACGGCTTTTTCCTCGAGCTCCTCATCGGCGCCAGCGGCATGCCCCTGGCCGCCATCCTCGGCGCCCTCAAAGGCATCGCCCGCGAGGTCCGCACCCTCGGCTCCTACACCATCACCACCCAGAGCTCCGTGCCCGACGACTCGGGCACCACCGCCCTCTCCAGCCTCCGCGCCATGATCGCCGACATCGACTCCGGCCTCCTGCGCGCCTTCGCCGCCCGCCGCCGCTACCGCCTCAACCCCGGGCTCTACGCCCACGTCACCCCCATCGCCATCGACGAGCTGGCCCTCGCCTTCGCGAAGGGCGACGCCACCGAGCAGACCCGCGCCCTCCGCCGCTTCTACCTCACCACCGTCGTCCCCTACATCGCCGCCCCCGGCGAGGACGCCGACCCCCGCCAGGCCCTCCACGCCGACACCGACGCCATCGCCGCCCTCGCCCGCCGCTTCCGCTTCGCCACCCGCGTCATCGCCCGCAAACGCGTTGAGCAGGCCCCCGCCCTTCGCGATGCCGCCCGCACCGGCGACCCCGCGCGCGTCGAGCAGGCCCTCCTCAACGCCGAGGTCGAGGCCCGCGTCCTCGCCCGCGCCCAGGCCTACGCCGAGCGCGAGGGCCTCTCCCCCTCCGCCGCCCGCCACATCGCCTGGCTCTACCGCGACTACCTCCTCCCCGTCTCCCGCCTCATCCAGGTCCACGTGGTTCTCTCCTGACCGCGCGAAAAAAAGGCCCGCCACGGACGTGGCGGGCCGTTTTTTCGTCCCCTTCCCCGAGGGCGCGGGTCAGAGGCGGAGGGTGTCGAAGAGGTCGGAGGCGATGAGGGATTCCTCGCCGCGGGCGAAGGCGGCCGCGTCGCCGGCGAGGGCGTGGTGGTAGACGCCGAGGACGGCGGCGTCCTCCGTGCCGAGGCCGCGGGCCAGGAGGCCGGCGATGAGGCCGGTGAGCAGGTCGCCCGTGCCGGCGGTGGCCATGCCGGGATTGCCGCCCATGCAGAGGCGGAGGCGGCCGCCGGGCTCGGCGACGAGGGTGTTGTGTCCTTTGAGGACGGCGATGGCGTGGTAGTTGGCGGCGATGGCGCGGGCGGCGGCGGGGCGGTCGCTCTGGACGTCCTTTGGGGTGACGCCGAGGAGGCGGGCGGCCTCGCCGGGGTGGGGGGTGAGGATGAGGCGCAGGGCGGAGCCGTCGGGGGCCCAGCCGTCCTCGCGGCGGAGGGCGGCCAGGGCGGTGAGGGCGTCGGCGTCGACGACGGTGCGGGGGGCCTGGGCGTCGCTGACGAGGCGCCTGAGGAGGGCGAGGCGGGCGGCGTCGGGCGGGCCCATGCCCGGGCCGATGGCGATGGCGTCGTAGTCGCCGAGGTCGGCGCCGGGCACGAGGATGGCCTCGGGGGCGAAGACGGCCTCGGGGACGCGCAGGCCGGCGGCGGGGCGGGCGCAGGGCGGGGTGGCCAGGGAGACGAGGCCGCAGCCGCCGCGGTAGGCGGCCAGGGCGGAGAGGATGGGGGCGTGGGGGTAGCACTCGCAGCCGCCGACGATGAGGGCGTGGCCGTAGGAGCGTTTGTGGGAGTCGGGGGCGCGTTCGGGGCGGAGGATGTTGCGGATCTCGGGGGCGGCGATGAGCTCGGCGCCGTCGGGGGGGAGGGCGGCGTGGGCGTCGAGGAGGTCGTTGGGGATGCCGATCTCGGCGACGGTGAGGTGGCCGAGGCAGGGGCGGGCGGCGGGGTTGGCGAAGCCGAGCTTGGGGCGGGAGAAGGTGAGGGTGGCGTCGGCGCGGATGACGGCGCCGGGGGCGGCGCCGGTGTCGGCGTCGAGGCCGCTGGGGACGTCGACGGAGAGGACGGGGCAGGCGGGGTTGGTGCCGTTGGCCCAGAGGATGGCGGCGGCGACGGCGCCGGTGGGGGGGCCCTTCGCGCCGATGCCCAGGAGGGCGTCGACGATCAGGGCCTTGCGCGGGCCGACGGCGGGGTCGGCCCAGGGGGAGCCCTGCCAGGCCTCGGGCGAGGGCATGACGCGGGCCTCGACGCCGAGGGCGGCGAGGTCTTTCCAGGCGCGGGCGGCGTCGCCGCGCAGGTGGGCGGGCACGCAGGTGAGGAAGGCGGTCACGTCGAAGCCGTCGCGGCGGAGGCAGCGCGCGGCGATGAGGCCGTCTCCGCCGTTGTTGCCGGGGCCGCAGAGGACGAGGACGCGGCGGATGCGGGCGCGGGCGGCGATTTCCTCGGCGAGGCGCGCGACGGCGGCGCCGGCGCGGCACATGGCGGTGTAGGAGGGGAGGTTGCGCTGGGCGAAGGCGAGGCGTTCGGCCTCGCGGATGCCTTGGACGTCGATCCATTTCATGGGGAGCCGTTCTCCTTCTTGCGCCGGCGGAGCCATTCGAGGCGCTTGGCGATGGTGTCCTCGTAGCCGGAGGGTTTGGGGCGGTAGTAGGTTTTGGGGATGGTGAGGTAGTCCTGGGCGACGGCGGTGTCCCGGAAGTCGTGAGGGTATTTGTAGGGGGCGGGGGCGTCCTTGCCCTCGGCCCTGACGTGGACGTTCTTGAGGTGCTCGGGGACGGGCTGGACGCGGCCGGAGCGGACGTCGGCCATCGCCTCGGCGATGCCGACGCAGGAGGCGTTGGACTTCGGGGCGGAGGCGAGGTAGGTGGTGGCCTGGGCGAGGTTGAGCGCGGCCTCGGGCATCCCGACGAAGCTGACGGCCTCCATGGCGGCGACGGCGACGGTGAGGCCGCGGGGGTCGGCGTTGCCGATGTCCTCGGAGGCGGCGATGACGAGGCGCCGGGCGATGAAGCGCGGGTCCTCGCCGCCCTCGAGCATCTTGGCCAGCCAGTAGAGGGCGGCGTCGGGGTCGGAGCCGCGGATGGATTTGATGAAGGCGCTGATGGTGTCGTAGTGCTGGTCCTCGTCCTTGTCGTAGGCGATGACGCGGCGCTGGACGCATTCGGCCATGATCTCGGGGGAGACGCGGATGGCGCCGTCGGGCGCGCGGGGGGTGGAGCCGACGGCGATCTCCAGGGCGGTGAGGGCGCGGCGGGCGTCGCCCTCGCAGACCTGGGCGAGGAAGTCGGCGGCCGCGGGCTCCAGGATCACGCCCTGCCCGCCCAGGCCGCGCGTCTCGTCGGCCAGGGCGCGGGCGAGGACGCGCTTGATGGCGGGGGCGTCGAGGGATCTGAGCTCGAAGACGAGCGAGCGTGAGACGAGGGGGGTGTTGATGAAGACGCCGGGGTTGTGGGTCGTCGCCCCGATGAGGGCGACGGTCCCATCCTCCACATAGGGCAGGAGCACGTCCTGCTGGGATTTGTTGAAGCGGTGGATCTCGTCGACGAAGAGCACGGTGCCGGCGCGGTCGCGCAGGGCGCGCGCCCGCTCGCAGACGGCGCGCAGCTGGGCCACGTTGCTCAGCACGCCGCTGGTGCGCTCGAAGCGGCGGTGGGTCGTGCGCGCGATCACCTCCGCGAGGGAGGTCTTGCCGGTGCCGGGGGGGCCGTAGAGGATGAGGTTGGCGAAGCGGTCGCTCTCGATCACGCGCCGCAGGAGCCGGCCGGGGCCGAGGAGGTGCTCCTGGCCCTCGATCTCGGCGAGGGTGCGCGGGCGCATCCGCGCGGCCAGCGGCCCCAGGCGGCCCGGCTCGCGGGCCGCCCCCTCCTCCTCCTCGCGCTCGAACAGGTCGTCCATGCCGCCATTATAGCATATGTCGGCTGATTGGCTGATTGGCTGATTGGTTTCGGGGTGGGGCTTCGCCCCGCCCTCTTCGGATTCCCCCCATGGTCTGACCCGAAACCCTAAGGGGTTGGGGGCTAAAGTCGGGAGGGTCTTGCATTGCGCGCGGGAATGGCGTACACTATTCCCCGACAGCAACACTTCCAGAAAAAGGAGAGTCATCATGGCAAAAGGTCTCATCAAGAACGCCTACATCGTCAGCCCCGGGTATGAGTTCGACGGCGGGGCGATCGTCGTGGAGGACGGGAAGATCGCGAAGGTGCTCCAGCCGGGCACGCCGCTCCCGACGGACGCGGATTGGGTGTACGACGCCGAGGGCAACCTGGTGATGCCCGGCTTCATCGACGTGCACACCCATGGCGCCGCGGGCGTGGACGTCTGCGACGCGGACGACCCCACGGCCATCGCGAAGATCGCGAAGGCGAAGCTGGAGGAGGGGTGCACCTCCTGGTGCCCGACCACCCTCACCGTCGCCTCCGAGGATCTGGAGAAGGCGCTCGGGCACGTGGCCGAATACCGCAAGGACGAGAAGTACGCCAAGGTGCTGGGCGTGCACCTGGAGGGGCCGTTCATCAACCCGGCCTGCTGCGGCGCGCAGAACCCCGCCTTCCTCCGCAAGCCCGACATCGAGGAGGTCAGGCGCCTCAACGCCATCACCCCCGTCTGCCAGATCTCCTTCGCCCCCGAGAGCGAGGTGGGCGAGGGCGCCAAGTTCGCCCGCGAGTGCCTGGAGATGGGCATCGTCCCCTCCGCCGGGCACACCAAGTGCTCCTACAAGGAGTTCAAGGCCGTCTACGCCGCCGGCCTGCGCCACCTCACGCATTTCTGCAACCAGATGACCCCGCTCCACCATCGCGACATCGGCCTGGTGGGCGCCGGGCTCCTGCTCGACGACCTGCGCACCGAGATGATCTGCGACAAGATCCACCTCTGCCCCGACATGATCGAGCTGGCCTTCAACACCAAGGACATCGAGTCCATCCTCCTGATCACCGACTCCATGCGCGCCTCGCACATGCCCGACGGCCCCTCCTCCCTCGGCGGCCTGGACGTGATCGTGAAGGACGGCGCCGCCCGCCTCGCCTCCAACGGCGCCCTCGCCGGCTCCATCCTCCGCATGAACGTGGCCCTCAAGAACGTCTGGGAGGTCACCGGGATGCCCCTCAACGTCCTCGTCAAGACCACCTCCTACAACCAGGCCCTCGAGCACGGCCTGGAGGACGTCCTCGGCTGCATCGAGCCCGGCTACATCGCCGACATCACGGTGCTCGACGACGAGGACTTCTCCGTCAAGGCCGTCTTCGTCAACGGCGAGAAGCGCGTCTGAGCGCCCCGCTCCCGGCCCCACAGGCGGCGCGTGCCCCCACGCGCCGCCTTTCCTTTGCCCCGCCCGCTTGTGCTATAATGGTGGGCATGGACGGATATCGGGCAGGCGCTTGGGGATGGTCGATGGCGGCGAACGCGGCCATCTTCCTCGCGTTGGGGATGGTCTCCTTCGGCGGGTGCCTGGATTCGGGGAAGAAAGAGGAGATCGTCCCCGTGGAGTTTCTGGTGGTGACGGAGGAGAACGCGGCGGACGTGCTGGCCGAGGCGCCCAACGAGGCCGCCGAGGAGCCCGAGCCGGAGCCCACCCCCACCCCCGAGCCGGAGCCCGCGCCCAAGGCGCCGGAACCGGATCCGATCCCGCCGCCGAAGCCCGAGCCAAAGGCGCCGCCCGCGCCGCCGCGTAAGGCCGAGGCCCCCAAGGCGCCGGAACCGCCCAAGAAGCCGCGCTACGTGCAGGCGAAGGACATCAAGAAGGGCCGGCGCGTGGGGCCCGTGATCGAGGGGCCGAAGGACCGCGCCCGCGCCGCCACCGACCGCAAACTCTCCGAGGCGGAGATCCGCCGCCTGCTCGCCGCGGGGGCACGCCCCGGCGCGCGCAACCAGGTGCCCCCGAACGAGGCCTCGCGCTGTTACGGCGTCATCGCCCGCGCCTTCCGCGAGGCCTGCTCCGACACGCTCGAGGGCTCGCCCACGGGGCGCGACCCCGTCCTCACCGTCACCTTCGGGCGGCATGGAGCCGTCGAGCGGATCGCGCTGAAGCGCACGTGCGGGGACGCGGCCTTCGACCGGCAGGTGCTGGCGGCGTGCCGGAAGGTGCGGCGGGTGGAGGGGCTGTCGGCGGGCTTCCTCGACCGTTACGCCACGGTGGACATCGAGGTGAACGTGCGCTGAGGGCGCGGTTGCGTGCGTGGGGGGCGTGTGGTATGCTATGGGGGTGACCTTTGAGGATAAGGAGAACGAGATGAGCGAGCAACCGGCGAAGGCGCCCAAGGCGAAGCGTGTGATCTGCGGCCTCTGCGTGGCGGCGGTGTGGCTGGTCGCGATCTTCCTCCTGCCGGTGTGGGCGCTGGCGGGGCTGGTCATGCTCTCGGCGTGCGTCTGCCTCTACGAGCTCCGCGCGATGCTCGGGAAGGTGGGGTACGCGCTGCCCTTCCCGGCGCTCGCGGCGCTGACGGTGGTGTGGTTCGCGGTGGCGTATCTGGGGCTGTCGGGGGTCGGGGAGACGATGGGAACCACCATCGCGCTGTTGCTCGCGCTGCCTCTGGTTTTCGTGGCGGGCGTCATCGCGCTCTTCTTCACGGTGGCGCTGGACGCGCGGGTGCCGCGGCCGATGGAGACGGCGGCGCTGGCGGTGGCGGCCTTCGTGTACATCCCGGTGATGCTCTCCTTTTTCCTGCCGATCGCGATGGTCCAGCCCCTCGGGGCCGATCCGGGCGATCACGGCGCCGGCATCTTCGCGGCCTTCGCGCTGGTGTTGGTGACGAAGCTGGCGGACACGGGCGGGTATTTCGTCGGCACGGCCATCGGGCGGCACAAGATGTGCCCGCGCCTCTCGCCGGGGAAGAGCTGGGAGGGAACGGCGGGGGGCTACCTCTTCTCGCTCGTGGGGGCGGGGTGCGTCATCGCCGCCGCGCACGTGTGGCCGGAGGCGCGGTGCCTGGCCATCGTGCGGGCGCTGGCGGCCTCCGTGCCCGCCATCCTGTGGCTCCTGCTGACGGTGGCGGCGGTGGTGACGGTGGGCATCTGCGGGGATCTGCTGGAGTCGCTCTTCAAGCGGCAGTGCGGCGTGAAGGATTCCTCGGCGCTCTTCCCGGCGATGGGCGGCTTCTTCGACACGTTCGACAGCGTCATCTTCGCGCCGGCCACGGCCATCATCATGATCGCGCTGGGCGCCGTCCTCGGCATCTACGGCTGATCCCATGCGCAGGCGGCTGGTCATCCTGGGGGCCACGGGCTCCATCGGCGCGAGCACGCTGCGCGTGGTGGCGGCGCACCCTGACCGCTTCGAGGTGGTGGGGCTCGCCGCCGGCCGCGACGCGGCGGGGCTTCAGGCCCTCGCCGCGCGTTTCGGCGCGCGCCGCCTGGCCCTCGCCGCCCCCAACGCCCTGGGCATCCCGCACGGGGAGGCGGCGCTCGCCGACCTGGCCGCCGACCCGGAGGCCGACCTGGTGGTGATGGCGATCGCGGGGATGGCCGGCTACGCGCCCACCCTCGCGGCCATCGAGGCCGGGCACGACGTGGCGCTCGCCACCAAGGAGGTGCTCGTCATGGCCGGCGAGGAGGTCATGCGCCGGCGCGCCGCCAAGGGCGTGCGCATCCTGCCGCTCGATTCCGAGCATTCGGCGATCTTCCAGGCGCTGCAGGGGGAGGCCTACGCGCCGGCGTGCGTGCGGCGGGGCGGCGAGGCGCCGGCGGAGGGGCGGGTGGCCGAGGCCATCCTCACCGCCAGCGGCGGCCCCTTCCTGGGGCGCGGGGATCTGGATTGGGCGAGGGTCACGGTGGCCGAGGCGCTCGCGCACCCGCGTTGGGCGATGGGGCCGAAGGTGACCGTGGATTCCGCCACGATGATGAACAAGGGCCTGGAGCTGATCGAGGCGATCCACCTCTTCGGCCTGCGGCCCGACCAGCTGCGCGTGTGGGTGCACCCGCAGAGCGTGGTGCATTCGCTGGTGCGTTTCCGCGACGGGGCGCTCCTGGCCCAGCTGGCCGTGCCCGACATGGCCCTGCCCATCCAGTACGCGCTCACCTGGCCCGACCGCGCGGGCCACGGCCCGGCGGCCGCCCTCTCCCTGGCCGACATGCAGGGCCTGACCTTCGCCGAGCCCGACCTGGGGCGCTTCCCCTGCCTGCGGCTCGTCCTCGAGGCCCTGCCGAAGGGGGCGTGGACCCATCCGATTCTGACCTTGGCCGACGAGGTGGCGGTGCGCGCCTTCCTCGCCGGCCGCCTGAGAGCCGACCGCATCGCCGCGGTCATCGAGGAGTGCCTGGCCGCCGGCCCGGCGCCCTTCGACGCAATCGTCCGCCGGGCCGAAAGCATCGTCGCCCGTTTCGCAAGCCCATGAAGACCCATCCCCTCTATCCGCTCACCTTCCGCCCGCAATACCGCGACGCCCTCTGGGGCGGCGAGGCCATCGCCACGCGCTACAACCGCGCCAACACGCCGCGCCCCTGCTCCGAGAGCTGGGAGATCTCCGCGCTCCCCGGCGCCGAGAGCATCGTGACCAACGGCCCCTTCGAGGGGGTGGGGTTGGCGCGGCTGACGGAGGTCTTCGGGCGGGACCTGCTGGGCGCGAAGGCCCGCGACCCGGGGCGTTTCCCGCTCCTGGTGAAGATCCTGGACGCCGCCGACCGCCTCTCCGTCCAGGTCCACCCCGACGCCGCGACCGCCCAGGCCCTCGGCGGCCTGGCCAAGCACGAGATGTGGTTCGTCCTGGAGGCCTCGCCCGACGCGCGCGTCTGGGCCGGGGTGCGCCCGGGGGCCGACCTGACGCAACGCTCCGAGGCGCCGCTCGTGGCCCATCCCGTCGTCCCCGGGGACGTGCTGGACATCCCGCCCGGCCTGGCGCACGCCGCCGGCCCCAAGTGCCTGATCTACGAGGTGCAGACGCCGAGCGACACGACCTTCCGCCTGCACGACTGGGGGCGCGACCGGCCCATCCAGCCCGAGGCCGCGCGCGCCGCGCTCCGCCCCGACCTCCGGGCCGAGACCCTCCACGCGCCGCGCACCGCGCGCGAGCTGGTGCCGCGCCTCACGACGCCCGACTTCGCCTTCGCCACGCTGCGCCTCGACCGCGAGCGCACGCTCCACACCACCGGGCAGAGCCTCATGATCCTCTTCTGCGCGTCGGGGAAGACCACGCTGGAGCACGACGGCCCCCACCCGCTCACCCTCCTGCCCGGCGACAGCGTGCTCGTGCCGCCGAGCCAGACGATCTACCTCCATCCCCTCGCGCCCACGCGCCTACTCGTCACCACGCTCTGAGGAAAGGAACCCCGCCATGAAAGCGCTCAAAGCACTCCTCGTCTTCCTGGTCTGGCCCTCGGCCTTGCTCAACCTGCTCGACCGCCTGAACCCGCCGCGCCCGGCGCGCTGGGCCTACAAGGCCGTGGGCGGGGCGCTGACCTTCGTCTTCTGGGTGCTGCTGGCCGCGCTGTGCGGGGCGCTCGGGCCGATCGTCACCCTCGCGGGCCCGCCCATCGCCAAGGGGCTGGGGCTGCCGCTGACGATCGAGCGGTGCGTCATCCTGCCGCTCGGCGGGTATGTGCGTGTCGAGGGGCTCGAAGTGGGCAACCCCGAGGCCTTCGTCGCCGCCAAGCCCGACGTCTACGGCCAGACGCCCCTGGCGCGCGTGAGCCTGCTGGAGTGCGATGTCGCCATGCGCTCGCTCCTCGCCCGCGAGATCGGCGTGGACGTCTTCCGGCTCTCCGGCCTGCGCGTCCTCTACGCCTTCGACCAGGACACCACCAACGTCGACGCCCTGATGAAGCAGATGGGCATCCAGCCCCAACCCGCCGCCGCCGAGGGTGAGGCCCCCGCCGCCGAGGAGCCGCCCCCGCCCGCCGCCGAGACCGCCACCTCGGCCAAGGAGCCCCTGCGCTTCCGCATCGCCTACGCCCACTTCGAGGACAATTCCGTCACCATCCGCAAGTTCATCAACATCCCGCTCCCCCTGCCGCCCATGACCTTCCGCGACATCGACAGCGACAGCCTCAAGGCCAAGCTCGACGCCGTCGTCGAGCCCATCCGCAAGACCATCCGCGGCACGGCCGAGGGCGTGGGCGGCGCGCTCGACGCGCTCGGCTCCGGCGCCAAGGATGTCGGCACCGGCGCCAAGGACGCCGTGGAGGATGGCGCCAAGGCCGTCGGCGACGCCATCAAGGGCCTCAAGGGCATCTTCGGGAAATGACCGCCCCCGCCCGCCTCGCCGTCATCGCCAACGGCGCCCCGCCCGACACCCCGGGCGAGCGCGCGGCGCTGGCGCGGTGCGAGGCGTGCGTCTGCTGCGACCGCCTGCCGCCCCCCGGCGCGCCCCCCCTGCTGCAAATCATCGGCGACGGCGATACGCTTGCCGCCGTCGCCGGCTCCCTCCCCGCCGACCGCCTGACCCTCGAGGCCGAGCAGGAGACGTGCGACCTGGCCAAGGCCCAGCGCTGGTGCCGCGCCCACGCGCCCGGCGCCGCGCTCGGCTATTTCGCCGTGCTGGGCCGCCGCCTGGACCACACCCTCGCCAACCTGGCCTGGATCGCCCAGGGGCCCGCGCCCGCGCGGGTCTACGGCGCCGACGGCTGGCTCGACCTCCTGCCCGCCGGCGCGCACGAGCGGCCGCTCGACCCCGGCGCGCCCCTCTCCCTGATCTCCCTCACCCCGCAGCGGGTCACCGCCGAGGGGCTCGTCTGGCCGGTGCGCGACCTCACGCTCGATACCCTGGCCCGCGCCACGCTCAACCGCGCCGCCGCGCCCACCCTGCGCGTCCGCTGCGAGGCGCCGCTCTTCGTCTACCACCCGTGGAGTCTGCCATGAAACGCCTCACCCTCGCCCTGCTCACCCTGCCGCTCCTCCTCCTCGCCGCCTGCTCGCCCTATTGGTACAAGCACCCCGACGAGTTCGTCGTCCAGGATTCCCGGCTCAACTGGCTCCAGATCTACTACCAGCAGTCCGAGACCGCCCCCCGCGTCCGCTGCGACATGCGCAACAACGGCCAGATCTCCATCCTCGAGGGGCAGTCCGTCACCGTGGGCGACGACTTCAACATCGAGTACGACAAGCCCGGCTTCGGCGACGTGCGCAAATACTACTACCAGATGGACCCCGAGCTCTTCCGCCAGACCCTCCAGCTCCTCACCGACACCGGGCTCTTCGTCGAGGAGGGCGCCCCCGACGACGACACCCCCATCTACCCCAAGGTCATGGTCCGCGCCAACATCAACCACAAGAAGATCGAGAAGTTCACCTTCAACCCCGACCTCATCGCCGAGATCCGCACCCAGCTCTTCCAGTTCAAGATGGCTGGCCACATCCAGTGAGGCAGACCCCATGAAACGCCGCGACTTCCTCCGTTTGGCCGGCCTCGCCGCCGCCGGCCTCGCCGCCGCCCCCCTCCGCGCCCAGCCCGCCAGGCGCCCCCCCAACATCGTCTACATCCTCGCCGACGACATGGGCTGGGGGGACGTCTCCTGCAACAACCCCTCCGGCAAGATCCCCACCCCCCACATCGACGCCCTCGCCCGCGACGGCATCCGCTTCACCGCCGCCTACGCCGGCTCGGCAGCCTGCACCCCCACCCGCTACGGCCTCATGACCGGCCGCCACTGCTGGCGCACCCGCCAGCGCGCGGGCGTCCTGCGCGGCTTCTCCCCGCCCCTCGTCGAGCGCGGCCGCCTCACCCTCCCCGCCCTCCTCAAGGCCCACGGCTACGCCACCGCCATGTTCGGCAAATGGCACCTCGGCATGACCTACGCCACCACCGACGGCAAGAAACCCTCCCACCTCGACAACCCCACCAACATCGACTGGTCCAAGCCCCTGCGCGACACCCCCCTCGATTACGGCTTCGACCGCTTCTACGGCACCGCCGCCTCCCTCGACCTCCCCCCCTACGGCTGGATCGACGGCCGCGCCTTCGTCAAGCCCTGCACCGTCACCGGCACCCTCCACAAATGCGTCGGCCCCATGCAGCCGGGCATCCGCGCCGAGGACGCCCTCCCCACCATCGCCGACAAGACCGCCGCCTACATTCGCTCCCGCAAGGGCGACCCCGACCCCTTCTTCGTCTACGTCGCCCTCACCGCCCCCCACGAACCCCTCGCCCCCGACGCCGCCCACCGAGGCAAAAGCCCCCTCGGCCCCTACGGCGACCTCTGCATCCAGGTCGACGACACCGTCGGCCAGATCCTCGACGCCCTCCGCGACGCCGGGCACGACGCCGACACCTGGGTCCTCTTCGCCGCCGACAACGGCTGCTCCCGCCTCATCGACGTCAAAGGCATGGCCCGCCAAGGCCACCTCGTCAGCGGCGGCTTCCGCGGCTACAAGGCCGAGATCTACGAGGGCGGCGACCGCGTCCCCTACGTCATGCGCTGGCCCGGCGCCATCGCCCCCGGCCAAGTCTCCGACGAGCGCGTCTGCCTCACCGACCTCCTCGCCACCTGCGCCGAGCTCCTCGGCGCCGAACTCCCGCGCGACGCCGCCGAGGACAGCGTCAGCAACCTCCCCCTCCTCCTCGGCCGCCCCTACGCCAAACCCCTGCGCGACGTCATCATCCACCACTCCGCCGACGGCTCCCTCGGCATCACCCAGGGCCGTTGGAAGCTCGAATGCTGCAAAGGCACCGGCGGCTGGGTCGACCGCTACGGCGGCAAGGACCCCAAAAAACTCCCCCCCGTCCAGCTCTACGACATCGCCGCCGACCCCGCCGAGACCACCAACCTCCAGGCCCGCCACCCCGAGATCGTCAAGGCGCTCCGCGAACGCCTCCGCCGGATCGAGGCCTCCGGCCGCACCCGCCCCTGACGATTATGCTATAATCCCCCCCTCACAGAAAAGGAGTCTTGCCCATGAAGTTCACGGTGATCCGGAGCCGCTTTTTCGACCTGCTCTCGAACCTGCAAGGCGTGGCCCCCGCCCGCCCCGCCCTCCAAATCGTCTCCAACGTCCTCCTCGACGCCCGCGAGGACGGCACCCTCCTGGCCACGGCCACCGACCTCGAGGTCACCGTGCGCATCCACCTGGAGGCCGACGTGAAGGTCGACGAGCCCGGGCAGACCACCCTCCCCGCCAAGCGCGTCGCCGACCTCCTGCGCATGGCCCCCGAGGGCGAGATCCAGTTCGACGTCAACGACGAGGCCATGGCCCGCGTCGTCACCCCCGCCGCCCGCTACCGCCTCATCGGCACCGACGCCAAGGACTATCCCGTCATCCCCGAGCCCGGCGAGGACGCCAAGACCTTCACCATCGACCGCGCCGTCTTCCGCGAGATGCTCCGCAAGATCGCCTACGCCAAAGGCTCCGACGAGACCCGCCGCGTCCTCACCGGCGTGCTCCTCCAATTCGCCGACGGCAAGCTCACCATGGTCGCCACCGACGGCCGCCGCATGGCCCTCGTCGAGCAAGAGCTCGAATTCGCCCCCGACAGCGCCTGCGAGGCCATCCTCCCGCCCAAGGCCGCCGGCGAGCTCGCCCGCCTCCTCGTCGGCGAGGGCCCCATGAAGATCCACGTCCAGCCCAAGCAGATCGTCTTCGACAGCGGCAACACCCGCCTCCACAGCAAGCTCATCGACGGCGTCTTCGTCCGCTACCAGGCCATCATCCCCACCACCTGCGACGAACGCGTCGCCGTCAACCGCGAGGAGCTCCTCACCGCCCTCCAGCGCGTCTCCGTCGTCGCCAACGACCGCTCCCACGCCGTGCGCCTCTCCTTCGAGGACGGCGTGCTCACCTTCTCGGCGAACAACGTCGACGCCGGCGAGGCCAGCGACGTCCTCCCCATCAAATACTCCGGGCGCCCCCTCGCCGTCACCTACAACACCTCCTTCCTCGTCGACTGCCTGCGCAACCTCGACACCGACGAAGTCATCTTCGAGCTCAGCGAAGGCCACACCCCCACCGTCCTCAAATGCGAGAACGTCCCCTTCCTCTACATCATCATGCCCCTGCGCCTCCCCACCGCCTGAGCCCCCCGCGCCCCACGGAAGCCCCGCCCCCGGCGGGGCTTTTTCATGCCCCGCCACCCCGCCGATCGGCCGATATATGCTATAATGGGCGGCATGAACGCGGCGATCCATAACTTCTGCGCCGGCCCGGGGGCCTTGCCGCCCGAGGTCCTGGCGGCGTTGCGCGCGGACCTGACGGACTGGCGGGGGCTCGGGCGCAGCGTGGCGGAGGTGTCGCACCGCTCGGAGGCCTATCGGGCGCTCCAGGCGCACGCCGAGGCCAACCTCCGGCGCCTGATGCGCCTGGGCGACGACCGGGAGATCCTCTTCCTGCAGGGTGGGGCGAGCGGCCAATTCGCGATGCTGCCCTACAACTTCCTGCGCGCCGGCACCGGCGCGGATTACGTCGTCCGCGGCCACTGGGGCGAGAAGGCCGCCCGCCAGGCGGCGCGCGTGGGCGCCGTCCGCACCCTCCGCGACCCGCTCGACTGGTCGCCCCGCGCCGCCTACGCCCATGTGACGACCAACGAGACCATCGCCGGCACCCGCCTGCCCGAGGCCTTCCCCCTCCCCCCCTCCCCCCTCTGCGCCGACATGAGCAGCGACATCCTGGCGGCCCCGCGCGATTACGGCCGCTACGCGTTTGTCTACGCCGGGGCGCAGAAGAACCTGGGCGTCGCGGGGCTGGCGGTCGTGGTGGCGGAGCACGAGTTCCTCTCCCGCGCCAGGCGCAACCTGCCCGCTTGCTTCTGTTACCTCGAGCACGCGCGCGCCGGCGGCCTCTACCACACGCCCAACGCCTTCGCGGTCGACGCCCTGGCGCACGTGACCGACTGGCTCCTGGCCCAAGGCCCCGAGAACGTCTGGCGGCGCAACGCGCGCAAGGCCGAGCGCCTCTACGCCGAGCTCGACCGCTCCGCCTTCTGGCGGCCCCTCGCGCCGCCGGCCGAACGCTCGCTCACCAACGTCACCTTCCGCCTGCCCACCGCCGGGCTGGAGGAGGACTTCCTCGCCGCCGCGGAGGCCGAGGGACTCGTGGCCCTGCGCGGCCACCGCGCCCTCGGCGGCATCCGCGCCTCCCTTTACAACGCCCTCCCCGAGGCGGGCGTCGACGCGCTCGTCGCCTTCATGCGCGACTTCGAGCGCACCCACGGCTGAACCCCACACACAAGGACCCCCCATGGCCATCGAACACGAAGCCTACGCCGACGGCGTCTACCAGATCCATATGCTCGAGAACACCATCCGTCTCGACTTCATGCGCCTGCAGCCCAGCCCGGAGAACCAGACGCCCGTGCCCAAGCCCTTCGAGCGCGTGATCCTCACCCCCCAGGGCTTCCTGCGCACCTACCAGGCCATGACCCAGATCATGCAGAAGCTCGAGGAGCTGGGCGTGGTCAAGCGCAACCCGCCGCCCGCCGGCAACTGACCCCGCGGCGCCGCCCGGCGCGGAACCCCGCCCCCGCGCGGGGGCGGGCCCGCGCGACCCCGCCTTTTTGCGCGCGCGGCGCAAAAAAGACTTTGCAAACGGCCTCGGTATCGTCTATACTATTGCCAATGTACGAGGTTTTCATGAGACGTTTCAGTTTGCGGGCCGGCTTCACGATGATCGAGCTGATGGTCGTCGTCGTGATCATCGGCATCCTCGCGGCGGTGATGTTCCCGGCGATGTCGCGCTTCCTGAGCGCGGGGGACGACACGGTCAGCCGCAACAACCTGCGCCGCCTGGGGCAGGCGGCGATGACCTACCGCGTCGACCACGGCAACTACTGGCCCGCGAGCGGCGGCTACTTCACCCACTTCACCATCATCAGCAACGGCGGCCTCCAGGACCGCTACGGCCGCGCCCGCGGCTGGGTCTACTTCGAGCACGACTGCCCCCGCGAGGCCGGCGACCTCGCCGCCGAGGACGACATCGGCGACGGCAACCATCAGGACTCCGAGCCCCTCGCCGGCATCGGCCGCATCAAGCCCGACGGCGACGGCTACGACGGCGAATACGTGAACGAGGAGGGCTGCTGCCTCTGCTTCGACTCCAAGAGCGACCAGGGCGGGATGTCCTCCAAGCCCGCCAACTGGCAGGACAAACGCTCCGACGTGCGCTCCCCCGCCGAGGTCGCCATCCTCAACGGCTGCCTCTACAGCTACGTCGGCGACCTGGAGTGCTTCACCAACCCCGCCTTCGAGAAACTCGCCGTCGAGAAACTCGGCGTCGCGCGCGACAACATCCGCCGCGCCTATGCCATGAACGTCGTCTGCGGCGCCGACGAGGACCTCTACGACACCGACCACTACATCACCGGCGGCTACGAGGAGGCCTACTGCCACCCCGGCGTCCGCCACACCGCCATCCGCCTCGGCCCCAACGCCCTGCGCCCCTACATCGACTCCGAGGACCGCGGCACCGCCACCCCCGGCCAGACCGCCCTCTTCGTGGAGCTCGACGTCGACAACGACGCCCTCCGCCAAGACAACTCCCTGGCCGGCGACCAAGTGTGGGACTGGGACGAGGGCGACGAGAGCATGGGCTTCATTCACGACGACAACGGCCTCCGCTACGCGCACGTCTGCTTCGCCGACGGCCACGTGGAGGCCATCCGCGACCCCTCGTCAGACAGCGAGAACCCGGACAAGACCAAACGCCTGCGGCTCTCGAAATGGTATGGTTCCGGCGGGCTCAGCGCCTCCGGCGAAAAATTGGATTGACGCCCCATGACACTCTCCCCACGTATGTCGTTCCTGGCGCTTTGGGCGCTCGCGGCGGGCCTTCTCTTCGGGCCCGCCGCTCGGGCGCAGGTCACCCAGCAGGATGCCGTCTCCTACGCCCTCACCCTGATCGACGCCGGCGACCCCGACGCCCCCAACGTCACCAAGAACGGCGGCCCCGTCACCGCCGCCACCACCCACGTCCGCGTCAAGGTCACCGTCTCCGTCCCCCGCACCGCCGGCAGCTCCCTCTACGGCGGCATCACCGCCGCCGCCACGCCCGCGCGCCTGATGTTCCGCCGCCACAAAGGCCCCGAGACCGCCTTCGACGGCTCCATCGGCCTCACCCGCGACGCCCCCTACACCGACGCCGCCGGCACCACCCCCTTCGCCGGCTACTACCCCATGCCCCAGCGGGCCCAGATCCCCAACGCCGCCGGCACCGGCACCATCCCCGTCAGCCAGACCGACCCCACGCAGCTGAACTACTGCGGCGTCCGCTCCTCCGCCACCTCCCTCCTCAACCTTGCCGGCGTCGACTACAACACCTACCTCTACGACGCCTCCACCGCCGCCGACCCCGACCGCTGGGAAGCCACCTTCCTCTCCCCCGTCTACGCCGTCGCCGACATCCAGGCCAACGCCGACGGCTCCCTCGGGATGCTCCAATCCCTCCTCGCCGGCAGCGCCACCTACGAGTGGTACGCCGCCTCCCGCTACGGCCTCGGCTCCTACGCCCGCATCTCCGACATCCAGGACCACGGCCGCAAGATGACCTTCACCGACGCCCGCCTCTGGGCGCCCGCCGCCTCCAACACCGAATCCTTCGAGGGCAACGTCTCCGTCGACTGGGGCCGCTACGTCACCGACAACGACTCCCTCCAGACCTTCGGCCCCACCTACGTCCACACCCTCCGCTCCATGCCCGACGCCGAGCGCACCTGGTCCATCCACGGCGGCGCCGTCGGCGTCTCCGCCAACGGCCGCGCCGGCCTCCAGCTCCTCTCCACCTTCGACGCCGCCGGCCCCACCGATGGCTACCAGACGAGCCCCCGCCTCGAATCCCCCGTCTACCCCGACGGCATCGCCTCCGTCACCTTCGAGGCCTTCGGCCCCTCCTCCGACGACGGCACCGACCCCATGCTCCTGGTCCAGGTCTATGACCCTACCGCCACCGCCACCTACCTCTGGCGCGACGTCGCGACCCTCCGCCTCACCCAGGACTTCGTCTCCTACACCGTCGACTTCAAGGACGCCGACGGCGCCGCCCTCGCCCCCGCCTCCTCCAACGCCCGCTTCCGCATCGTCCGTGCCTCCTTCCCCGCCGGCGACGGCACCGCCAACCTCCGCTCCATCGTCATCCGCAACCTCCTCGTCCGCTCCGCCGCCCCCGCCGCCGCCTTCGACCCGCCCACCTTCGTCACCGCCAACGGCGCCGCCGCGCCCTACTACAACGGCGCGAACCCCGACTTCGCCATCCGATTCGCCGCCAAGAACGCCAGCACCGTCGCCGGCGACCAGCCCCGCGGCTACAAGGCCACCCTCGCCATCCGCCGCCGCGCCGACGGCGACACCCTCCGCACCTGGCGCGAGCGCGACCTCGACGTCACCCTCGACGCCACCGGCGGCGCCACCCTCTCCGCCGACTTCCACCAGAGCGGCTACCGCCTCGCCACCAACGCCGACGGCTCCACCAACGCCGCCGAGGGCGCCTTCTTCCTCAAAGACGGCGTCGTCGACGCGCTCCTCCCCGGCGTCTACGACCTCGCTCTCGAATACGGCGTCTTCGGCTCCTTCGCCGCCGGCCGCGAGGAAATCGACGGCCGCGAGGTCGTCACCGGCCGCCTCGAGGGCTACGACGTCTCCCTCGACCCCGCCGACCCCAACGCCGACGTCGTCACCCACCCCTTCGTCGCCGACGTCCGCGCCCACGCCGCCGCCCAGTCGAGCGTCTTCGCCCGCGTCACCTACCGCTCCGGCACCGGCATCGCCGGCGACCCGTACACCCTCCACACCGTCGACTACCCGCTCCTGCCCGCCGCCGCCGGCCCCAACCGCTGGCGCATCGACCTGCCGCGCCTCCCCGACGTGGAGGGCGACGACTCCGCCACCTACGTCTGGGGCTACACCCCCGAGGGCGACGACGCCGACCCCGTCTACCAGACCGGCTACCTGAGCGTCAAACTCTGCGCCGTCTCCCCCGACGGCACCGCCTCCTGGTACGGCAAGACCGGCACCGCCACCGCCCTCCCCGAGGCCACCGAGGCCGTCCCCGCCACCTCCGACACCCTCGAGCGCGCCGACGCCGAGACCGGCATCGTCCCCATCGTCGTCCCCCTCGCCGCCGTCCCCAACTCCCACGTCACCTTCGATCTCGACCTCACCTCCGCCACCTCCCCCACGCTCGCCCTCTGCGGCACCTATTGGCAGGACTTCAACACGTGGTACGCCCCGTCGAGCGTCTTCACGGAGACGGAGTTCCGCGAGGACGTCGACGCTGTGACCGCCGACTTCGACTGCGAGGTCGTCGGCACCGAGACCGCCGGCTACGCCGTCGGCTCCGGCTGGATCCCCGACGAGGGCCCCCTCGCCGACACCTCCTCCTTCACCGACATCATCCCCATCGGCTACGGCAGCACCGCCTCCGACTACGTCTTCGCCATGCCCAACCTCACGGGCGTCGCCGGCGACTACTTCCGCCAGTGGGGCGCCGGCAGCGAATCCGCCGACCCGCGCTACCTCCGCGAGGGCGAGCTGGACAACAACACCTCCGAGTTCGTCCGCTTCGCCCAAGGCACCGAGGTCGTCCTGCGCCGCGAATGGACCCGCGAGAACTACAACACCGTCCCCAACGCCCAGCTCCGCCTGCGCGGCCAGTCCGACGGCATCACCCCGCGCGAGGACGCCGCCGCCTCCGTCGTCCTCAACGGCATCGGCGCCGTCTCCTTCACCCTCGGCATGTCCATCCCCTACGACATCAACCAGATCGCCTACATCGGCACCGCCGAGAACCCCCTGATGGGCGTCGCCTGCACGGGCATCGCCGCCGGCGTCCAGATCTCCAACACCGCCAACAACGCCGCCTCCGGCTTCTCCGTCTCCTACTACCTCGTCAACAACACCACGCGCTACACCTACGAGCTCCGCCTCACCCAGATTCTCGACTTCAGCACCGACTCCACCGGCACCGGCGCGGACGCCGCCGAGCCCGCCAACATCGTCATCGGCGAGCTCTATCAATGGCTCGGCTCCACCGCCACCCGCCTGCCCATCGCCACCGCCAACGAACGGCAGACCACCTACGCCGTCATGGGCTCCTCCCTCGCCGGCAACTCCTACGCCCTCTGGTTCGACGCCGACGGCTACCTCCGCGCCGGCACCGCCACCGGCATGACCTCCACCTCCTCCATCAACAGCAATTCCGGCTTCACCTCCTACAACCGCATCCTCGCCGGCGGCGTCGCCAACGCCAACATCACCCCCGCCCTCGGCTCCGCCGAATGCCGCCCCACCTTCCGCCGCATCGCCCGCACCTCCTCGCCCGCCACCACCTTCGCCGGATCGGCCGTCAGCTCCTCCACCGCCACCGTCACCACCACCGGCGCGCCGACCTGGGCCGCCGGCAACAGCTGGACCTACGGCGCCGACCCGCAGGATTCCGGCTTCCTCCGCGTCACCCGCAAGTCGCCCCCCGCCCAGGAGGCCGGCCGCGTGCGCATCTGGGCCGAAAGCACCACCGACGCCTCCCAGGCCCCCGTCTTCGACACCACCATCGGCACCGACACCACCGACACGCCCGTCGAGGTGACCGTCGGCCTCTCCAACGCCAGGCTCCACATCGCCCCCGCCGGCGCCGACCACAACATCTTCATCGACAACATCTCCGTCTCCTCCTGGTGCGGCACCGACACCAACCGCAACGGCGACGAGCGCGTGCCCGGCTTCACCGACCCCGGCTTCTCCGACCACGCCTCCCTCAACGGCTTCGCCGGCGTGGGCATCTGGATCCGCCCCGCCGACGACGCCCAGCTCGACGTCGCCCCCCGCGACTACCTCGGCTCCCAGTGCGTCCTCCTCCAGCGCTCCCGCCAGAACACCGCCTCTGGCCTCTCCGGCGAGATCGACACCGCCGGCATCACCACCACCGGCTCCTCCCTGGCCCTCTACTCGCCCTTCAGCGACCACCACGGCTTCGGCACCGTCACCTTCCGCTACCGCATCCCCTCCACCGACGAGTCCGGCTACACCAACCCCGCCGCCTACGTCATGCTCCAGTACGTCGCCAACTCCCGCTACACCAACAACTTCCTCGACCCGCCCTCCGGCTGGCAGAACGTCTCCGACCCCGTCATCCTCCCCAACACCGCCGGTGAGTGGGCCACCACCTCCATCACCCCCCGCTTCGACGACGGCTCCGAGCTCGTCGGCGTCCAGGGCACCCTCCGCCTCGTCCTCGTCATCCCCGATGAGTACGTCGGCACCTCCGTCTCCGACTACGACCCCCTCGTCTACATCGACGACTTCACCGTGACCGACAACAAGGAGGGCACCATCGCCTCCTGGACCGCCGACAACGTCCTCCTCACCGACACCCCCATCTCCTGGCTCTTCTGGAAGGACCGCCAGCCCGTCGACAACGTCGACCCCGCCGACCCCACCTTCGCCGAGAAGAGCGGCCTCACCCGCGCCTTCCAGTTCAATGACGTCCGCTTCGGCGACGACGTCGACGGCACCCGCGACACCTCCTACCTCGACTCTCCGCCCCTCGACAACGGCGTCGGCCGCATCACCTTCGCCGCCCGCCTTGCCGAGCAGCAGGCCGCGCACCCCGTCCGCCTCTACATCTATGCCTCCGAGGACGAGAACTCCGAGAACCCTGTCTTCAACCCCGTCACCTACGTCGAGGTCACCAACACCGTCTACAACATCTACGACCTCGACCTCTCCAAGTTCACCAAATACAGCCAGGCCCCCGGCCCCGACCTTCTCCCCGCCGACCTCACCGACGGCGACGGCGACTTCGACGCCCGCAACGTCCGCCGCATCCGCTTCCGCACCCTCCTGGAGGGCGACGGCGTGAACAGCGACGGCTTCAGCGACAACAAGGCGATCGTCTACGGCCGCGTCCTCATGGACCGCCTCGCCATCTCCGACCCCGTCCTCCCGACCCTGCGCATCGAGTCCGTCGCCTTCTCCAACGTCACCGGCGCCAACGCCCCCTCCGAGTTCGACGCCTCCTCCCCGCTCTCCCAGCCCGTCGCCGGCGCCTCCATCCTCCGCACGATGGTCACCCTCGGCCGCAAGCAGCTCATCGACGACGACGCCCTCCGCGTCTTCATGACCGTCGACGCCTCCCAGACGAACGTCTCGACCTACACCTCCACCTACACCTACACGGACGTCCTCGGGAACACCCGCACCGCCTCCTCCACGCAGCCCATCTTCGGCTGGAACACCGGCGCCATCGACCAATGGCCGGTCGCCGCCTGGTTCGACCTCGAGAGCGCCACCGGGCAGGCCCTCGCCGGCTCCCTCCCGCCCAACACCGTCGAGCTCACCCGCGCCACCGCCGACAACTCCGTCAACTTCTTCGGCGACCTCTCCGCCCTCGGCGTCGCCGGCCTCCCCGCCAACAGCCTCGTCCGCTACACCGTCTGGGCCATCTACCAATCCTCCGAGGACGAGGCCGGCGTCGACCCCGCCGACAAACAATGGTTCTCCACCCAGATCGACGCCTCCTCCTACAAGGAATATCCTTGGTACTTCCCCCGCTCTCTCAACCAGGAGCTCCGCGCCTACAAGAACAATCAAATTGCCGACCCCGAGCAGCAGGTGGGCGAGGACTTCTTCTGCCCCTACTTCTGGATCTACTCCTGCATCCCCGGCGAGGTCTTCATCAACGAGTTCGACTTCAACGACGCCTCCGGCATCGACTCCGACGCCATCGTCCGCCACTTCGTCGAAATCTGCGCCCCCACCAACGTCGACCTCGCCAACTGGCGCGTCGGCACCACCGACGCCGCCTCCACCGACATCCGCGGCGAATACGTGATCGAGGCGGGCGACCCCAGCCTCACCGCCGACGGCGCCGTCGCCCTCACCGAGCCCGACGCGGGCGTCGTCCCCTCCCGCCGCGAGGCCGGCACCTCCGCCAACCGCTCCTTCTACACCTTCTACTCCGAGACCGCCCGCTGGACCGTCCGCGACGCGGGCGGCGCCACCTCGCCCGCTTTCGGCCCCTTCCGCAACGCCGGCCTCGCCAAGACCTTCGACCCGCGCACCCTCTCCACCAACAACGGCGCCTCCATCCTCCTCTATCGCCCCACCGGCGGCGCCGAGCACATCGTCGTCTTCTCCACCGCCAACTCCGTCAATATCGGCGCCGACACCTACCAGAACTCCCGCCGCGCCCTCTACCAAGCCTACCAGAACGCCTACGTCACCCACGGCTTCGGCGGCGAATGGTACCAGGACTTCGCCGAGACCCCGTGGGAGAACGAGATGGACGCCTACGCCGACGTCAACATCACCGACCCCCTCCAGCACAGCCGCCGCCTCGCCCTCGCTGACGTCTTCCGTACCGACGCGAACGGCCGCTACACCCGCGCCGCCTCCTCCGCCGAGGCCCAGGTCAATGACTCCGACGGCCGCGACTCCCTCGTCAACTCCATCGCCACCGTGGATATGGGCGGCACCTGGGTCACCCGCACCAACGCCTTCTCCGCCGCCGTCGAGAACGGCCCCGTCGACCTCACCCACCTCCTCACCGAGGGCGCCGGCTGGCCCATCGCCGGCGTCAGCGCCGTCGTCGCCACCCGTCCCGCCGGCGCCGAGGTCGAGGGCGTGAACTACGCCACCGACGACGTCCAGGTCACCCCCCGCCAGGTCAACCCCGACCAGTTCATTCTCCCCTACACCGGCCTCACCCAGTGCTCCGTCACCTCCACCCTCACGGGTAACGGCCAGCACACCCTCGAACAGCTCGACGCCCCCGCCGGCGCCGTCCTCGAGACCTCCCGCGGCGGCACTGAGACCCCCAAGACCTGGTCGGTCGTCAACGCCCAGCCCTACGCCCGCCTCTCCTACACCCCTCTCGTCTTCCACGCCATCTCCTCCGTCCGCATCCGCCTGCGCAACTCCAAGACCGGCGACTACCTCGACCAGGACGAGCTCAAGGCCCAGATCGGCGGCGCGGCCGTCCTCGCCTTCGACCCGGACACCTCCTTCGCCACGCTCGATGTGACCGATCCCACGGCCTTCGCCATCACCCTCACCCTCTACCCCGTCGCGAGCGGCGACCCCTCCGCCACCGAGGACCGCCTCACCGCCGAGGCCGAGGCCACCTTCGTCCTCGACCCCGACAACACCGACGCCCGCGACGTCATCACCTCCGTCTCCCCCTACTGCGGCGACACCTTCCCCGGCAGCGCCAAATACCAGCCCTGGTGGGGCAGCGCCTTCGGCTTCCAGGTCACCTACGACACCGACAAACTCGCCGACCTCTCCACCGATGAGGCCTCCGTCTCCCTCTCCTCCGTCCTCATCGTCTACCCCGCCCCCGGCGCCACCGGCACCGACTGGGCCGGTCTGGATGACCTCCAGGGCGCCACCTACGACGCCGCCATCGCCCGCCTCGCCGAGCTCTCCGCCTCCGGCGCGCGCTACGTCCAGATGAACGCCGGCGCCGGTGGCCGCTTCGCCGACTCCTCGCTCGTCGGTATCCTCTCCACCGCCTACGCCCAGGCCGCCGGCTACGACCCCGCCACCGGCGCCGGCGCGGCCAACAAGGAGCCCGCCATCCCGTTCGTCGCCTGGGGCGTCTACACCGTCACCATGCCCACCGAGGACGGCTCCGCCACCGCCTCCTTCCTCATGCGCCAGGCACTCCCCGGCGAGCCCGCCACCGTCACGCCCTTCACCAAGCCCGCGTGGTACGCCGCCATTCCCGACGAGCCCACCTTCGGGACCCAGGCCCTCCCCTACTTCTATCTCTATAGCACCCCGCCGCAATCCGCTTGGCTCAGCGAGGTCAACCCCGCCGCCGCCACCGGCACCAACGGCAACTATGCCGAGATCGTCTTCCCCCACCTCCGCGAAGGCATCACCGCCGCCGGCGTCCCCGACGCCGAGGCCTCCGGCTGGGCCCTGCGCGCCTACGGCACGGACGGCGCCCAAACCGCCTCCTACGACCTCGCCGCCGCCGGCGCGCCCGTAGACTCGCGCTCCTCCGCCTACGACTACCTGATGCTCCCCATCGCCGAAAACGCGGCCACCCAGGCCTACGTCCTCCACCGCCCCTGCGGCGCGGCCGAAGGCGGCGTCTGGACCGGCGTCGACGCCAACGGCGACACCGCCGTCACCCCGCCGGCGACCCTCTCCACCAATAGTTGGCTCCTGACGGCGGAATCTTACGTCGTCCCCGGCGTGACCGACTCCTCCGCCACCCCCGGCTCCGTCCAGCTCGTCGGTCAGCAGCAGATCAACGACGGCGGCCTCGCCTACATCCCCTCCGACGTCACCCTCCGCACCGTCTGGGCCTTCGCCCCCGAGACCTACGCCGACTCCAACGACGACGGCAACGGCCCCATCCATCCCGACCCGACGCCAGAATGGAACCAGGTCACCGTCGTCTCCTCTCTCGTCAACGAGGCCTACTCCTCCGGCGCCTGCGCCACCCAGATGGCCCCCGGCTTCTTCGAGACATCCGCCGTCACCGGCGTCTCCGAGGACGTCACCGTCTCCCTCTCCGGCACCGACTGGCCCTACGCCGCCAACCTCACGAACGTCCTCTCCTACCGCCCCAAGACCAACTACTGCTTCTCCTCCATCACCATCCCCTCCGACCTTGTCGGCCACGTGATGCTCATCGGCGGCTTCAACGGCGCCCTCACCCAGGCGGCCGTCACCGCCAAATGGCAGGAACTCCTCGCCGCCGCCGAGGCCGACCCCAACGCCCGCACCACCACCTGGCTCTCCCTCGACGGCCGCGCCACCCCCCAGACCCGCTCCATCACCGCCCCCGGCGGCACCGTCTCCCAGGTCTACACCGGCGTCATCACCTTCGACATCACCCACGATGAGGGCGACGGCCAGGTCTTCGCTGACCTCGACGACTACGTCGTCACCCTCCTCTTCGTCGACGAGCCCGCCTCCGCCCAGAACGCCATCACCGTCGCCTTCACCCAGAGCGACCTCGGCAACGGCGCCTGGCTCCTCACCCAGACCCTCTTCGCCCTCGACGACGCCGGCGCCCCCGACCCCGAGCGCGGCGGCTCCGTCGTCACCGACCCCATCTGGTCCGACGCCCTCGGCACCGCCTCCGGCGACCACGCCAACGTCCACGGCTGGCTCCATCAGCCCGTCATCGGCGACCGCCTCGGTATGTCCGCCGTCATCGATCCCGAGCTCGGCCTCATCGCCACCGGCAAGGACGGCATGGGCGACTCCCTCGAGACCCTCTACGCCAACCTCGCCAACGCCGACACCACCCTCCGCCCCTTCCTCGTCTGGACCCTCGTCCCCGCCGACCAGGTCCCCGACACCCTCTTCGAGCCCACCGGCGGCGTCGACAACCTCCGCACCAACTTCATGGACCGCTGGCGCCTCGCCTCCTGGCTCGGCACCCTCCCCTCCGTCAAGGACGGCCTCACCTCCAGCCTCTCCGGCCTGCGCCGCACCCTCCAGAACAACCTCACCTCCGCCACCGGCGGCTCCGCCTTCATCGCCGACGCCGGCATCATCCCCATGCGCCTCCAAGGCTACGCCGACCCCTCCGGCGCCCTCGTCGCCCCCGCCGGCACCGCCCTCCCCGACGACCGCGGCGACGCCCTCCGCCTCGCCTTCACCACCTTCACCCAGGCCGAGCTCGAGGCCGCCCTCGCCTCCGGCGCCTACGGCCTCGCCAACACCGCCGCCGACCTCCTCCCCTACGCCTCCGCCATCGACACCTCCGACCGCGCCGTCTGGGAGCCCGGCTCCATCCTCCGCTTCGCCATCATCCTCGCCGACACCTCCACCGACCGCATCTACGACTGCCAAGGCATCGCCAACTTCTCCTCCGACGCCTTCGAGGGCTACTGCCCCTGGTACGTCCCCGACGCCGACGCGAACATCAACGCCGTCACCGTCGCCGAGAACCGCGGCTTCTCCCCCTACGCCTGGATCTACTCCCTCGGCCGGAACGACGTCTGGCTCAACGAGATCCGCCCCTTCGCCCAGACCGACGCCGCCACCAACGCCATCCCCTCCGCCCTCGAGATCGCCATGAAGGCCTCCCCCCTCCTGGACCTCGACGGCACCTACAAAGCCCCCGCCGACCTCACCCGCACCGACGGCCGTTGCCTCCCCCGCGAAAGCCTCGACGGCTGGAAGGTCGTCGTCAAATACGCACCCCTCCCCCTCCTCACCGCCGCCGAGACCGACACCATCACCTGGGTCGAGGCCAAGACCTTCGACCTCGTGGGCTGGATCCCCTATCGCCGCATCGCCCCCGACTACTCCGGCGACGACCCCAACTTCTACTCCCTCGACTACTACACCCTCGCCACCACCGTCAACTCCGCCGGCTTCGCCAACAACCCGGGCTATAACTTCACCAACGCCCCCTACCTCGAAGGCGACCCCAACACCCTCGACACCTTCGCCTGGCTCCCCATCCCCGAGGAAATCCTCGACGACGCCACCGACGCCGCCATCCGCGAAAACGTCGCCTACGCCAACGGCGTCCTCTACGCCGTCGCCCTCGTCCGCGACAACGGCGTCGTCACCGACGAGGTCCTCTTCCAGCACAACGGCCCCAACATCCTCAGCGTCGCCGAGCGCGTCACCCGCGCCGTCGCCATGGAAAACAACGCCCACGTCGTCGCCAACCCCGTCCGAACCCTCTTCTACCCGGAGGTCGACCCCACCGAAGGCCCCGCCAACGCCTCCGTCCAGTTCGTCGACGAAGCCCTCTTCGACGACACCGGCGCCATCACCGGCTCCCGCCTCACCTGGACCCTCGACCACGGCGGCGACCGCTCCGCCAACACCTTCCCCGGCCCCAACCAATGGAGCGTCTTCCGCCAGCCCTACGGCGAATACGCCTACGTCCCCGTCGCCTCCGCCTTCTCCGTCACCGCCCAGATCCTCGGCGCCTCCGGCACCCTCGCCCTCGACGCCAATGGCGCCACCGCCCGCGGCCGCAGCGTCCAGGCCACCCTCGCCCCCGCCACCCCCTACACCCTCGCCGTCGACCAACTCTGGGACACCGACTGGTTCACCCTCCGCTCCGTCACCAAAAACGGCGCCCCCATCACCCTCGCGCCAACCCCCGCCACCCGCTACGCCATCGACGGCGCCGCACTCCGCGCCACCCCCCAGATCACCCTCGACGACACCCTCGCCACCGCCGACGCCGACTACGTCCTCACCCTCGGCTACACCCCCTCCGCCGAACGCCTCGCCCAAAACGGCGACCTCGACTCCCAAGACGAAGGCTTCCTCGACTGGCTCCTCCGGACCGACCCCGACGCCATCCTCGCCCAGACCGCCGCCGACGGCGTCACCGCCGCCGAGAAATACTGGCTCGGCCTCGACGCCGCCGACTACGACGCCACCGACCTCTCCCTCCGCTTCACCCTCATCGGATCCTACACCGAGGACGCCGCCGTCGCCGCCGACCCCGAGACCCTCCCCATCGTCTCCCTCGCCCTCACCGACGCCGGGCGCCCCATCGAATCCCTCCGCGGCGACGGCGCCATCCTCCTCCTCGGCAAGGAAAACCTCGACGACCCCGCCTGGCGCTTCGTCCAGCAACTCCAACCCCGCGACCTCAACGGCGAACGCATCCTCACCCTCCGCACCGACTGCCGCTTCTTCCGCGCCGTCCTCGTCTCCCAAAAGGAAGCCGCCGCCGCCCAAACCGCCGAATGACCCCGCCACGCCGCGGCAAGGAAAGACCCCGGGCCCCCCGCCCGGGGTCCTTCTTTTCCCCCTCGGAAAAAGCCCCGCGCCGCCGCCCCACGGTCCCCTCTCCCCGTGGCCCCTCTTCTTCGCATTCTTTCCGGGGCCCGCCACTCCCCGTGAGGCCGCCCCACTCCCCGCGCGAAAAGAAATCCCCGCGGCACCCGCCGCGGGGATGGTTTGCGTGCATGAAATCACCTCCTTGTGCAAGCACCGTGCCAACCCCCGAAAAGCCCCCCCACGCCCGTCACCTTCTTACAACCCTGTAAACCGTCCCCCGCGACATCCCCCCAAACCCCGCCCCACAAGCCGCTTTTACATTCCTGTCTCCGCAACCCCCGATTTTTACATCCCCGTAAGATTTTCCCCAAACCCTCCCGACTTTCGCCCCCAACCCCTTAGGGTTTCGGGTCAGACCCTCCCGACCTCGCGGGACGGAACCGCCGGTTTCCCTGGGGATACCCCATCGCGCGGTTTGGGCGCGTTTGCGGAGAAACGTGAGATATTTTGCGTACGTAAGTGCGGCTTTTGCTCTCACTCCTGTCTAGAAGGGCAAGTCCTCTCCGTCAGGCCCCTTCTCGCAGACGCGCGGGCCCTTCGTCATCGTGCGCTCGTGCACCAGGAGTTCCTCAAGCGTCATCGTGGAGGTCGTGAAGCCCGGGATTCGCGCACGCATTGCCGTTGCCGCGCCTAGAGCGTCGATGGCTTCACGGCGGGTCCGCGCCAGAGCCAGATATTCGGTCTCGCGATCGATGCCTAGGAAGCGTCGGCCCAAGAGATTCGCGGCGATGCCCGTCGTGCCGCTTCCGCAGAAAGGGTCGAGCACCCAAGCGTTGGGCGCCGTCGCCGCGAGGAGCAACCGCACCAGGAGCGCAAGCGGTTTTTGCGTGGGGTGTTTGACGCCGCGGACTTTTTCCCAAGGGGCGATGGCCGGGAGCGCCCAGACGTCGCGCATTTGCTTGCCGCCGGCGATGGCATGCAGGAGTTCGTAATTGTAGCGGTGCGGCACTTTGGGGAACTTTCGGGCCCAGAGGACGATTTCGGCCGAATGGGTGAGGACGCGGCAGGAGAGGTTGGGCGGGGGATTGGTTTTCTGCCATGTCACGGCGTTGAGCAGACGGAATCCGAGCGCTTCCATTTCCTCGGCCACGAGGAAAATGTTGTGGAAGGTGCCGCTGACCCAGAGCGTGCCTTCGGGGGCCAGCTTGTCGCGCACGGCGGCGAGCCAAGCACGCGTGAAGCGGCGCTCCGTCTCGCGTCCGCGTGGCTTGTCCCAATCGCCTTTGTCCACGCAGACCTGTTGGCCGGCTTGGACGGAGATGCCGCCCGAGGAGAGGAAATAGGGCGGGTCGGCGAAGGCGAGGTCGAAGGCGAAATCGAACCCGCGCAACACCTCCACGCAATCCCCCCGCACCAACGTGAAGTCGCGCGAAGCCGATTTATAGAAGGCTGTCGGATGCATCGGCACGCATTACAGGGACGGGCAATCCCAGCTTTTGGAGCGGGATATAGTTGAAATAATAGTGGCATCCCACCGCGATGATATATTCCAGCGTGTCACGATAGCAAGCCTGCCTGAACCAATCGCTTAGCACATAGACATATTCCACCTCATAATTCAATTCCGCCAACAGTTTCTGATAGCGCTTCCGTTTGTAATCGCATGTCTGCAGTTTCTCGTCTACCGAGCCAGCCACGTGCTGAAACTTGCACTCGATGATGTACAGCGTGTTGTTAATGATTACATAGATGCAATTGTCCGGAAGTAATTGTTTGGAAAGATGTTGCCTCCAGTCCACCCCGAGGGACGCGATGTAGGCATAGAAAGCGTGCTTCTTGAAGACCTTAGCCACCTCCTCATCGTGGTAGAAGACATGAATGCCTTCCACGCGATAGCCAGGTTGTTTGGCGAGCAGGGTAGCCAAATCGGTTTTCTCCTCAAAGACCAACCCCGTGCGCGTGTTTCCTCCACCGAAACCTCCTTTGACCATCTGTCACCTCCGTGTCTTACGTTCCTTGGTTGCTGATGAGCAGTTCGTCGATGGGGCCTCGTTTGGCGGGGTTGGCATTGACGGAGCGCCGCGCGCGGACGCGCTCGATGCGAAAACCCGCATACAGCCGATCGAAGAAGCCGTCGCCCGGATCGGAGTTGCTGAGCAGAAAGCGATGGCCCCGGCGATCCAGTTCCCGGCAGAAAGCGGCCAAGCGGCATTGCTCGGCATCGTCGAAAGGTCGCTTGGTGTAGCTGTTGAAACTCGACGTCGCGCTGATGGGTTTGTAAGGCGGGTCCAGATAGACGAACGACGGTCGCGTGAGGGTGTCCAGGAGGCGCGCGAAATCCCCGCACAGGAGGCGTACGCCGCGGAGAGCGGCGGCATCCGCCATGAGCGTTGGAGCGTCGCAGATCGTTGGGTTCGCGTGCCGCCCGAAGGGGACGTTGAAGTCTCCCCGAGCGTTCTCGCGGTAGAGGCCGTTGAAGCCCGTCCGGTTCAGAAAGATCAGCAGCGCCGCGCATTCGACCTCCGCCCCGCGCAACGCGTTGAAGCGTTTCCGCTGTGCCAGATAGAACGCCCGTCGGCCATCCGCTGGCAAGGCGAGGTAGTCCGCCTCCAACGCGCGCAACGTCGCGAGGAGGGCCTCTGGCGACTCCTGCAAGGCGCGGTAGGCCCCGATCAGCCGCGGATTCGCATCGTTGAGCGTCGCCTGGGCCAACCCTTGGCAGGCCTGCGCCAACGCGAAAAAGACCGCCCCCCCGCCGACGAACGGTTCCGCATAACCCAATGTCCCCGCGGTCAGATCCCGCATCGGGGCCCGTCTCAGGATCTCCGGCAGGAGCTGACGTTTCCCGCCCACCCATTTGATGAACGGCCGGGGCCCCGCTTGCTCGTCTGTGATTGGTCGCACGTAAACGTCCCTTTTTGTCGAGCCGCCGCGCTTGCAGAAAAGCAATGCATTGTTTATACTATGGGTGGCTTTAGGAAAAGGGACGTTTAAGCTCGGCCATGTTTCCCAAGCCAATCATGGAAGCATTGTGTATTCGTGGAGATTCCCCATGCCCAAGAAGAAGCCGTTCCCGACGCTTGATCCGAATGTTTTGGAGAACTTTCGCAAGGAGTGTGTGCGTTCCCCTTTGGCGTTGGGCGAATTGAAGATTGACGTGCCGCCTTCTGAGAACGAGGCGGAGGCGCAACGGGAGGCGTTTTTGGGCGATCTCACCCTTCAGCGCGTGGTGCTGACGCTCTTTTATGCGTATTCGCATTATTTCAGCGCAATCCCAATGAGAGGAGTCAGCTTTGCGCCGGGTGCCTGCCACAGGGGGAGCGCACGTATGGGGTGATCAGTGGGATTTTCCCGGCGAAAGGCGATGATGGGAATCCCGTGGCGGGGAAGACCCCCATCGACATCCTCATCGCCTTCGATTACGCTGTCGCCAAAAAAACGGCCAAGGAGATCAAGACTGAGCTGAAAACCGCCTATGACGGTTGCCTCGCGACCCTCACCGAGCTCCGTGGGGTTTTTCACGGTACGTGTGGCGCGGAAGAGGAACGCTTGCGGGCTTTGGGGTTCACGCAGTTTGGCGACGACGCGGTCCCGCTCACCATCCGCTTCCTGCTACCCATCAATCCGACCCCGAAGGCCAAGGCCGCACTGATTGATTTCGTGGAGACCATGCGCAAGCGGGAGACGGATCCGGTCTTGGAGCTCCTCTTCGGAAGCGATATCGACTATGAGGTGCGGAATGTCGCCAGCGCCTTTCCGTTCGTCCCGGAGGGGAGCCTGAGGCTTGACCAGGGTGATAATGCGTGCCACTATTGCACCCAAGGGCCCTGCAAGGCGCATTTCGTCAATGTCTCCGCATTGTCGCTGCGCCGCCTCTGGCAGGAGAAAGCCGCGTACGGTCTCCTGGCGCAGAACCTGCGCTATTATGTCAGCCAACCGCGCATCGACGATGCGATGCTGCGCACGATGGCCGTCGCGCCCAGGAATTTCTGGTATCTCAACAACGGACTCACGATCGTCTGCAAATCCTGTCAGATCGATGGCGAAAAACTCACACTCCAAGATTTCTCCATCGTCAATGGCGGCCAGACGACCCATAATATCGGCACGGCGGCCGAACTCGCCTGTGACTTTTTCCTCCCCTGCAAGATCATCGAGATTGGCGCGCTCCCCAAAGACGAGCAGTCCGACTTCATCGCGGAAGTCTGCACCGCCACCAACTCCCAGAAGCCCATCAAGGCCGCGGACGCCGTCGCCAACCTCTCGGAGATCCGCGGCCTGCGCACCGCGTTGAAAAAAGACCCCGCATACCCCATCCACCTCATTACCAAGGTCAACGAGCCCGTCGACAAAAAAGCCTACCCCGAGCCGTGGCAACGCCTCAAGACCGCGGACTTGGGCAAACTCTTGCTCGCGTTCGTCTATCAATATCCCTGCACCGCGCGCACGCACACGAAAGAGATCTTCGAGGACACGCTCCTCTACAAGCAAATCTTCGGGATCGTGCGGAAAGGGAAGAAAGCCCTCTATCCCCCCGCGCCCTTCGTGCGCGACCTCGCCATCCTCTGGAAAGCCGCGGACGCCTTCTGCAAACACTGGAAGGCGCGGAAGGTCGCCGAGGTGCCTCGCGACAGCCGCGAGGAGTTTCGCGAGTTGCAGGGTTTGGCCAAAAACGGCCTCTACCCCTTGATCGCGTGCGTCGGCGCATTGCTCAAGCTCCACACCCACCCGGAATTGAAGGAGAAGGAATCCTCCGCGCTCGGCCATGACGACGTGGCCTTCCCCTTCCTCAAGCCGGACGCTCTCGCGCAAGGCCAGCTTGACCGACTTTTCGACCACTGCCTCCGCAATTATCTCCTGCCCGGTTATCTGGCCTATTACAAGGACTATGGGAAAGCCAGCAACGATTACTCCAACTTCTTCAAGCAGGACAAACTCTATCGCGAGTATATCCTCCTGCGCATCCTGCGGCAGATAACGGATGCCGGCTTCACGGAGGTCGAGCAGGCCCTGTTCGCGATGCCAAGCACCGAGGCCCGTGCGCTCGCGCACGAACGGGATTGCCTCCATCCCCCTCGCTGGGGCGCCGTCTACGAGAACGTCATCCGCGATTTGCGCGACCGCATTTATGCCGCCTGCGAAAACATCTCTTCCGAGCAATGCCGCGGCTGTGACCTCCCCAGAAAAGGGCATATCACCGACATCATCGCCCGGTATGACGAGATCCGCACCATCCAAGACCTCAAAAGCAAATCCGCGCTCGGCGCAAAACGCTGCGACGTCTTCGGCCAAACCATCTTGGACATTTTGGACAAAGAGCGCCCCCTGCTCACCATCGACCGTGTCGCCGAGGAAGACCCGGAAGACGACGCGTGACTCAGACTTCAGTCTCGCACCGCGGCGGGCGGCCCCGGAAGGCCGCCCGCCGCGTGTTCGGAGGAGCCTCAGACGCCGAAGGATGGGGCAGACTGGTTAGCCTTCGGTTGCGAGGCGTTTGCGCTGGAGGCGGCAGGTGCTGCCCCTCTCCAGCACATGGCCGTTGTAGGAACAGCGGGCCACATCGCTCTTTTCTCCTTGGGTGAAAGGCTAGGCCAATTTGCCCAACGCGATAAGTATTTGCCTTGAATCGGGCATGGGGATGTGTTTGCGCTGTTTGACGATACGCTCCATGATGGGCCTGATCATCTTTTCGGCAAAAGCATCCTTGTTCTTGCTTGCGAACATGTCCTCAAAACGTCTCCCATCGCTGAATTTGGATTTCAATTCTTCAACACAGGCGTTCATTTCACTTTTGGTCAACAGATACTCCTCGACCAATGAAACGAAGTTCCGCTGTAGGATGTCGGCCATTTCCTCGATGTCATCCTTGCCGATAAGACAGCCTGTTGCCTTTGCGGACATTTTATAACCGATCCACCCCGCGACGGCACCGCAAGCCAAGCCTATTACGGTGCCAACCACGGGGCATGCGGCCGTTCCGGCGGCCGCGCCCACAGTCGCACCCGCGGCCACGCCTGCGGTTGTCGCCCCCCCCACGATAGCAGTTCCCGCGGCCGCGCCTCCCACGTAGCCAAGTGTTCCCGCCACCACCGATGCGGTCGTGTTGATGATGTTTTTGGCGAGTTGCTTCCTAGATATGCGATTGCGGGCGAATTTCCAGACATCGACCGAGGAGAGAACCACGATCGTGACCGCGGACGTGACAATATTACTGCGCAAAATCTTGGCGGTTTTGGCGATAGCGGCCGCCCCTGACAGCGTAGTGTTGCCGGTGTGGAAGGCATTGGCGAGCGCGGTGTAGGCCTTTGGCCCCATCATCTTGGCAATCGCCGTGGAACTCGATCGCAATGCGCTGTTCAATCCGGCTTTGGTCAACTGTGCGACTGCAAGGTGTGTGACAAACGCCACACCTCCCACTTGGAGGCCTGCGCACCCGGCGTTTTTCAAGGCGACGCTCATGGGTTTCCCGTTCCAGATGGCGGTCGCGAAGGTAATCACAGACGTGAGTCCAAATGCGAATCCCGCGGAAATCAATCCTGTCGCGGCATCATAAGTCAGGGATTCCACTGTCCCTGCGCGGGCGAGATTGCGAGCCTGTTTGTACGTCAAATGCCCTTGGCGCACCAAATCGTTCGCTTGTTTTGGGTCGGTCACGCCAGGGATCTGTCCGTCGCGAATGCGCTTCTCCATCGCGGCAACAGCTTCGGCATATTTATCTTTCGGCACCTCGATTTGCATGGGGTGTCCGTCAGACATGTACCGAAACGTTCCGGTTTTGTCAAAGCAGGCGTCAATGCATCCTTTTCCGGTCTCACAATATTTTGTTTGAATGTAAATGCCATCCACAAGCCTATCCGGGCCGTTTTTCGCGTAGTCGTTGCCGACGACCTTGGCATCGTGCCCCAAGGCTTGGTCGATCGCCGTATTCAGATCTTCTGCCGCGAAGCCATGCCCGCCCTTTGGCGCATGCCATCGCTCTTGCGCGCCTGTTCTGTTCGCGGTCTCGGCTATTCCGCCCATCCGCCCTGTCGTCGTCCCAGGCGTACCGTTCCTATTTACTTTTTTTCTTGCATTCACGCTTGCATCCTTCCTTTCCGACAATCGAGTTCGTATGGTTACGCCATTTTGAGATTACAAGGGGTTAGCCTTCGGTTGCGAGGCGTTTGCGCTGGAGGCGGCGGAGGAGTCCGTGGGAGGCGACGGCGGGGGTGCGCGGAGGGTCGCACCGCGATCGGGGGCCGACGAATCCCACGATGGCTTTCCAAGGTTCTCACGGTTCGTTCGACGCCGGAGGCGACAACCGAGGATAGGCTATCACATTGTCTCCAGGGGCGCAAGCGCCCATCCCGCGGGAGGGCCCAATGGGGCCTCCATGGGTCATATACGTGGCGCGGGGCGGGAAATGACACGTTTTTCCGCGTGGGGCCGATGGCGGCGTGCGGGGCGGGTCAGAGGTCGAAGGGGGGGGTGGGGGTGTCCTGGGCGGCGACGGCGAGAGTTTGGGCGAGGTCGTCGCGGCCGATGGCGCGGAGGGTGCGGGCCATTTGGGCGCGGGCGACCGCGGGGTCGTTGCATTCCTGGGAGAGGTGGGCGAGGACGAGGCGGCGGAGGCGGGGTGGGCGGAGGGTGGCGAGGGCCTCGCAGGCCTGGTCGTTGGAGAGGTGGCCGGATTGGCCGGCGATGCGGGCGATGAGGGGGTAGGGGCGGCCGGAGGCGCGGAGCATCCGGGGGTCGTGGTTGGATTCGAGCACGAGGGCCTCGCAGGCGGCGAGGGCGGCGGCGGCCTCGTCGGAGACGAAGCCGAGGTCGGTGAAGTAGCCGAGGGTGTGGCCGGTCTGTTCGGCGAGGGTGTAGGCGACGGGTTCGGCGGTGTCGTGGCTGACGCGCACGGGGGTGACGGTGAGGCCGCCGAGGGCGAAGGGGACGCGGGATTCGAAGACGGCGAAGTCGGGGGGCTCGCGGCGGGCGAGGCGGCATTGGCGCTCGACGACGGCGGCGGTGCCTTCGTTGGCGTAGACCGTCACGGCGTGTTTGCGGGCGAAGCGGTCGAGCCCGGCCACGTGGTCGGCGTGTTCGTGGGTGACGAGGATGGCGTCGAGGCCGTCGGGGGCGAGGCCGGCCTCGGCGAGGCGTTTCTCGAGGGCGCGGCAGGAGAGCCCGGCGTCGATGAGCAGGCGCACGCCGCCGCCTTCCACGTAGGTGGCGTTTCCCCTGCTGCCGGATGCCAGGACGCAGACCCGCATGGCGCGCCGTGCCGCGTGCGCCGGGGGGGCGTCAGGCCTTGCGGTTGTGGAGGCGCTGCATGCGCGCGCCGATGTCGCGGAAGCCGATGTCCGCGGCGTAGACGTCTTTGTAGAAGTCGAAGGCCTTGTCGAGGTCGCCGGCTTCCTCGGCGATGACGCCGAGGGTGTAGACGACGTTTTTCTTGAGGTCGTCCATGGTGAGGAGCTGGCTGTTGGCGGCCTCGAGCTGCATGACGGCCATGTCGGGCTGGCCTTTGGCCTTGAAGCAGCAGGCGAGGTGGTAGAGTGCCTCGAGGCGGTGTTTGGGGCTTTTCTGGGCGAGCTGGAATTGCTGGATGGCGTCGTCGTAGGCCTCGTTGTCGTAGTACATCTTGCCGAGTTCGTAGCGGAGGCCGAGGTCGTTGGGGTAGGCCTCGACGCGGCGGAGGAGGTCGTCGAAGGCGAACTGGGCTTTTTCGACCTCTTTGTCGTAGGCCTCGTCGTCCTTGCCTTGGGCCTTGAGGGCCTCGATCTCGGCCTCGTAGGCTTTGATTTTGGTGTCGGCCCAGTTGCGGTCGAGCTCGGGGTCGGCGGGGTTGACCTTTCGGGCGGCGGCGAAGGTGTCGAGGGCCTCGTCGAAGCGTTTGTTCTGGATGTAGATGCGGGCGAGGGCGCGGTAGTAGTTGACGTTCTTGGGTTCGCGGGCGATTTTTTCCTTGGCCTCGGCGATGACGGCCTCGGCGTCGTCGCCGGTGACTTGGGCTTTGGCCTCGCGGTCGAGCTTGGCGGCGAGCTCTTTGTCGCGGATGAGGGCCTGGAAGCCGCCGCGTTTGCCGGCGTTGGCCTCCCAGCCGCCGGCGTCCATGGTGTCGCGGGCCATGGCGTCTTTCAGGAGTTTCTGGATGCTCAGGTCGGTGGGGTTGGCCTTGGCGGCGCGCTGGAAGCAGTCGCGCGCGCGGCCGTAGACGCCGGTCTGCATGTAGGTCTTGCCCAGGCGGAGCATGAGGTCCATGTCGTCGGGGCAGGCGGAGGAGAGGACTTCCATCGCCGAGAGCATGGCCTCGGGGTGGTTGGTGCGTTGGGCGATGTCGAAGTAGAACTCGTTGAACTTGGGGGAGACGGGGTTGACGTCGAGGATTTCCTCGGCGAGGGCCATGGCATCCTCGGGCTTGCCCTGCTTGATGAGGGTCTGGGCCTTGCCCATTTTCAGCTGGGCGCCCATCTCGGCGAAGGATTGGCCGAGGCCGCCCTTTTTGGCGGTCTTGAAGAGGCGGATGCGCGTCTCGTGGAACTGGCGGCGGGCCTGTTCGTCGTGCGGGGTGAGGGCCACGGCCTGGCGGCACAGCGAGAGCGCCACGTCGAGCGCGCCGCGTTCGGCCGCTTGGGTCGCCTTGGTCAGGAAGCCCTGGGACTTCATCTTTTTCTGCAGCTCAGCCATGCTCTCAGCCATGATCGCGAACCTTTCGTTGAAAGTAAAGTGTTACCCTCTATATAGCAAACCCCGCGGGAAAAGTCAAAGGACGGCGTGCCGGCGGGTGGCCCCGGGGGGCATCGCCCCTCCGGGCTCCCGGGCCGGACCCTTTAGGGTTTGGCCCCGGACCCCTTTAGGGTTTGGCCCCGGACCCTTTAGGGTTTCGGGTCGGCACCCTTAGGGCATCCGGGGCAGCCCGTCGCCCCGAGGGGGCGCCCCAATCAGCCGATATGCCGATATGCTATAATGGCGGCATGAACACGGTGCTGATTGTGGACGACGACAAGGCGACGCGCGAGGGGCTGGCGTTGGCGTTGGGGCGTGCGTATCGCGTGCTGACGGCGGCGGACGCGGAGGGGGCGTTGCGGGTGCTGACGGGGCAGTCGGTGGATCTGGTGCTGACGGATCTGCGGATGCCGGGGCGGGACGGGCTGTCGCTCCTGCGGGACATCGCGGTGTCGCACCCGGGGGTGCCGGTGATCCTGCTCTCGGCGTATGGGTCGGTGGAGAGCGCGGTGGAGGCCATGCGCGACGGGGCGGTGGATTTCCTGACCAAGCCGGTGAACCTGGACCATCTGGAGCTGGTGGTGCGCCGGGCGTTGCGGCAGAAGAACCTGGAGCGGCAGAACGCGCGTCTGCGCGCCCAGCTCGCCGGCCGCTCGGCGCTCGACCGCCTGATCGGCTCCTCCGAGGCGATGGCCGCGGTGCGCGAGCGGATCGGGCAGGTGGCGCCCACGCCGGCGACGGTCCTCATCCAGGGGCCCAGCGGCACGGGCAAGGAGTTGGTGGCGCGGGCGCTCCATGCCCTCAGCCCCAGGGCGGAGGCGCCCTTCGTCGCCGTCCATTGCGCCGCGCTCTCGCCCTCGCTCCTGGAGAGCGAGCTCTTCGGCCACGTGAAGGGGGCCTTCACGGGGGCCGACGAGGACCGCAAGGGGCGCTTCGAGATCGCCGACGGGGGGACGCTTTTCCTCGACGAGATCTCGGAGATCGACCTGGCCACGCAGGTGAAGCTGCTGCGCGTGCTGGAGACGCGCACCGTCGAGCCGGTGGGCTCCGCGCGCCCCATCCCCGTGGACATCCGCCTGGTGGCCGCCACCAACCGCGACCTGCGCGCGTGGGTGGACGCGGGGAGGTTCCGCGAGGACCTCTATTTCCGGCTGAACGTGGTGGACATCACCCTGCCGCCCCTGCGCGAGCGCCAGGGCGACCTGCCCCAGCTGTGCGACGCTTTCGTGCGCGAGTTCAACCCCCTGCTCGGGCGCGGCATCCTGGGCATCGAGCCCGAGGCGATGGCCGCGCTCGCCGCCTATCCCTGGCCGGGGAACGTGCGCGAGCTGCGCAACGTGATCGAGCGCATGATGGTCCTGGCCCATGGCGACCGCCTGACCCTCGCGGACGTGCCGGCGAACGTGCGCGCCCCCGCCCCCGCCGCGCGCCCCGCCCCCGCCGACCCCGAGGCCGCCCGCATCCGCGAGGCCCTCCATGCCGAGGGCGGCAACCGCACCGCCGCCGCCAGGCGCCTCGGTATCCCCCTGCGCACCTTCTACCGCCGCCTCAAGACCTATGGATTGGAGGACGCCCGATGAGCCCCCGCCGCCGCCTCGCGTTCGCCCTTACGTTCGCCCTCGCCCTCTGCGGCGCGCCCCTCCGCGCGGAGGAGGCGCCCGCCGGGCCGCCGCCCGAGGGCTTCTTCCCGCCGCCTGCCGCCGCCCCCACCCAGGGCGAGGGCATCTGCCCGGAGTGCAAGGGCCGGGGCACCGTCGAAAGCGCCAACCGCGCCATCGACACCGGCCCCGACGGCACCACCTTCGTCGTCCCCTGCCCGCGCTGCAGGGGCGCCAAGCGCTGCCTGCGCCCCCTCTCCGCCGCCGAGCGCGTCTCCCTCCAGCGCCAGGCGCGCAACGCCTACGAGCGCGAGCAGCGCGCCCGGCGCCGCGTGCCCGTGGGCGCGGGCTTCATGGACCGCGCGGCGGCCGAGGCCCTCGAGCCCGTGGCGCGCGCCGCCCTGGCCGCGCGTTACCCCAAGCCCTGCCGCACCTGCCAGGGCCTCGGCATCGAGAACTGCCGCAAGTGCAAGGGTCAGGGCAAAATCGAGAAAATCGAGCGCGTGGAGGACGAGGAGGGCGAGACCCAGATCAAGCCCTACACGCTGCCGTGCGCCGAATGCGGGGGCTCGGGCTCCCAGCCCTGCCGCCGCTGCGAGGGCTCCGGCCTCGCCAAGATCTGTTCCCGCTGCGACGGCGCGGGGGTGACGGACGTGCCGGCCGCGCGCGACCGCCCCGCCTACACCACGCTCTGCCGCTCGTGCAAGGGCGACGGCCGCCGCTGACCCTATCCCCCCAGGAGAACGCACCGATGACGAAACGCCCCCTCCCGACCCGCGCCGCGCTCGGCCTCGCCCTGGCGCTGGCCCTCGCCGCCCCCGCGCGGGGCGAGGCCACCTTCTACGACGGCGTGGCGGCCTACGTGAACGACAAGGTCGTCACCGTGGACACGGTGATGCGCGAGATGCGCATGAACTTCGACCTCTCGCGCGTGCCGCAGGCCCAGCTGCCCGGCCGCATCCGCGAGCTCTACCCCGTGATGCGCGACCTGCTGGTGGACCGCCTGCTCATCCTCGAGGCCTACGAGGCCTCCGGCGCCCAATTGCCCAACGAGGCCGTCAACGCCCGCGTCCAGGCGGTGGTGGCCGAATCCTTCGGCGGCGACACGGCGCGTCTGCGCGAGGCCCTGCGCGAGAACCGCATGACCTATGAGGAGTGGGTCAAGCAGCTGCGCGCGAACATGATCGTCGCCGCCATGCGCCAACTGCAGGTGGACCAGAAGATCACCGTCTCCCCCAAGAAGGTCCGCGCCTACTACGCCGCGCACCCCGAGCGCTTCGCGGAGCGGGGCGGCGTGCACGTGCGGACCATCACGATCGACCCGAAGGGCGGCGAGGCGGCCGCCAAACGCGCCGCCGCCGACCTGGAGGCCGGCAAGCCCTTCGCCGAGGTGGCGAAGGCCTTCTCCTGCGACAGCCAGGCGGCCAACGGCGGCGACTGGGGGTTCGTCGACCCCCACGAGACCTTCGCCGCGCCGATCGCCGCCACCATCGCCGCGCTGAAGCCGGGCGAGACCTCGCCGATCCTGGATCTCGGCGGCTGGCACATGATCGTCCGCAAGGTCGCCGTGCGGAGCGAGGGCGTCAGGCCCTTGGCCGAGGTGTGGGAGCAGGCCACGCGTGCCGTGCGCGAGGAGCTCGGCCGGCAACGTTACGACGCCTGGGTCGGCGCCCTGCGCAAGGCCGCCTACGTGCGGAACGTGGACGTGACCCTATGAACCGCACGGCCCTCGGCGAGGTGCGCGCCTGGTGCCTGGCGCGCGGTTTCCACCCCAACAGGACGCTGGGGCAGAACTTCCTCGTCGACCGCAACATCCTGGAGGCGATCGTGGCGGAGACCGGCGTGGGGCCGGGGTCGCGGGCGCTGGAGGTCGGCCCCGGGCTCGGCGTGCTCACCGAGGGGCTCCTCCGCCGCGGGGCACGCGTCACGGCGGTGGAGAAGGATCCCGCCCTCGCCGCCTGGCTCCGCGAGAGCCTCTGCGCCGAGCACCCGGGGGCCCTGACGCTCGTGGAGGGCGACGCGCTGGAGGCCGACTGGGGCGCCCTCCTGGCCGGCGGGTGCGACGCCTTCGCCTCGAACCTCCCCTACTCGGTCGGCACGCGCATCCTGATGACGCTCCTGGCGCGGCCCGACGCCCCGCGCCGCCTCGTCCTCCTCGTCCAGCGCGAGGTCGCCGACCGCCTGGCCGCGCCGCCGGGCACCCACGCGCGCGGCACCGCCTCGGTCTGGGCCCAGCTGGATTACGACGTGCGCCTCGCGCGGCTCGTCAGGCCCACCTGTTTCTGGCCGCCGCCGGAGGTCACGAGCGCGGTCGTCACCCTCACGCGCCACGGCCGCTCGGCCCTCGGCGAACCCGCCAAGGCCACCCTCCGCGCCCTGGCCAAACATCTCTTCACGCAGCGGCGCAAACAGCTCGGCGCCGTCCTGCGCAAATCGCCGGAGCCGTGGCGCGGGATTGACCCCGCGGCGGCGGGCATCGACCCCGCGCGCCGCGCCGAGACCCTCACCCTCCCCGAGTGGGAGGCCCTGGCCGCGCTGGCCCGGCAGGAGGCAACCCCATGATCCAGGACATCCCCGACCCCGTCACCCTCTTCCCCGAACGCGCCGCCGGCCCCGGCGACCTCCTGCTTACCCTGCGCGGGGGGCAGGTCGCCCTCGCCGAATGGTCGCCCGTCGCGACGGTGGGCGCGCCCCTGGCGGCGGTGGGCGGGCGGGGCTTCTTCCTTGGCGCCGCGCCCGGCATGGAGCCGGGGAGCGCCCAGCGCCTCCGCGCGATCCCCGACGCCTCCGCCCGCTTCGGCGCCTTCTGCGCCCTGCACCTGGCCCGCTGGCTGCTGGACCACCGCCACTGCGGCCGCTGCGCCGCGCCCCTGGCCCGCGTGGGGGCGCGCCTCCGCTGCCCGGAATGCGGGCACGAGGTCTATCCCGCCATCGCCCCGGCCGTCATCCTCGGCCTCACCCACCGCGGCCGCCTCCTCGTCACCCGCTACGCCGACCGCCCCTACAAGGGCCCCGCGCTCGTCGCCGGCTATTGCGAGGTGGGCGAGACGGCCGAGGCCGCCTGCCGCCGCGAGGCGCGCGAGGAGACGGGCCTCGAGATCCGGACCCCGCCGCGCTACTTCGCCTCCCAGCCCTGGGGGCTCAGCGGGGCGCTCCTGCTCGGCTTCTTCGCCGAGGTCGCCGACCCCGGCCGCCTGGCCCTGGCCGACGGCGAGCTCGCCTCCGCCGAATGGCTCGCGCCCGAGGCGCTCCCCCCGCCGCCCGACGCCGCCGGCCCCCTCTCCCTCACCGCCACGATGATCGAAGCCTTCGCGAAAGGGGTCGCGCCATGATCAGACCCGAGCAACTCTCCCATTGGGCCGGCGGCACGTGGAGCGTGCCGCCCACCTTCCCCATCACCGCCGTCACCCAGGACAGCCGCGCCGCCTGCCTCGGCGCGCTCTACGTGGCCCTCCGCGGCCCCCGCCACGACGGCCACGACTTCGTCGCCGCCGCCTTCCGCGCGGGCGCCACCGCCGCGATGGTCCGGCCCGACTGGGCGCCGCCGGCGGAGGTGGCGGGGCTGCCGCTCCTGCGCGTGGACGACCCGGCGGCCGCGCTCGTCGCCTGCGCCAAAGGGTACCGCGCCACGCTCCGGGCGCGCGTCGTCGGCGTCACGGGCAGCGCCGGCAAGACCACCTTCAAGGAGCTCGCCGCCGCCATGCTCTCGGGCGCCGGCAAGACCGCCGCCACCCCCGGCAACCGCAACAACGAAATCGGCCTGCCCCTCTCCCTCCTCAACATCCCCGACGACGCCCGCTTCGCCGTCATCGAGGCCGGCATCAGCCACCCCGGCGACATGGACCCCCTGGCCGACGCCCTGCGCCCCGACGCGGCGGCCGTCACCTGCCTCGGCCCCGCGCACATCGAGTTCTTCGGCACCGTCGGGGCCATCGCCGCCGAGAAGGCCAAGCTCCTGGCCGCCACCCGCGCCAAGGGCTTCGCCGTGATCCCCGCCGGCGTGGCGGGCGAGGCGACGCTCCGCGCCGCCTGCCGCTGCCGCGTCGTCACCGCCGCACTCGCCCCCGCCGAGGCCGACTACGTGGGCGAGCCCCTGGCCAAGGGCGTCGTGCGCGTGCGCCACGCCGGCGAGCCCGCCGTGCTCCTGGAGACGGGGCTCTGCGGCGAGCACAACGCCTCGAACGCCCTCCTGGCCTACGCCACCGCCCGCGAGGCCGGCGCCTCCGCCGCCGAGGCCCTCGCCGGGCTCGCCCGCTTCCAGCCCCCGCCCATGCGCTGGGAGAGCGTCCAGGCCGGCCCCGTGCGCGTCGTCAACGACGCCTACAACGCCAACCCCCTCTCCATGCGCGCGGCGCTGGAGACCTTCGCGGGGATGGAGACCCCCGGCGGGAAGATCGTCTGCGTGGGCGACATGCTCGAGCTCGGCGACGCGTCGGACGCCCAGCACCGCGCCGTCGGCGAGGCCTCGGGCAACGGCCCGTGGCGCCTGCTCGCGGCCGTGGGCCCGGCCTCCCGCGCGTTGGTCGAGGGCGCCGTGGCCGCCGGTTACCCGCCCTCGCGGACGGCCTGGTTCGCCACCACCGCCGAGGCCGCCGAGGCGCTCCCCCTGCTCGTGCGCCCCGGCGAGACGGTCCTGCTGAAGGGGTCGCGCGGGATGCGCCTGGAGCGGCTCGTCGACGCCCTGCGCGGGTGAGCCCGCCATGGCCTTGGTGCGGAACTTCTGGCTGAATCTCGCGCTGGTCTTCGTGGCCATGCGCCTGGCCGACGCGATCAACGCCGTCACCGGGCTCTTCGTCGTGCCGCGGTGGCTGGGCGGGGAGGCGCTCGGGGCCGTGGCCCCGCTCACCCAGCTCGGGGCCGTGCTCGCCTTCCCCGTCAGCGTGCTCACCACCGTCTTCTCCCGGCATCTCTGCGCCTGCGCCGCGCACGACGACGAGGGTGTCTGCGCGCAGGCCCTCCTGCGCGACGTGCTGGCCGCGACGGGCGTCTGCCTGGCCGGCGCGCTGACGCTCGTCTCCGCCGTCATGCCATGGATCTGCGAGACGCTCCGCGTGCCCCATTCGCCCGCCGGCTACCTGGCCGTCTCCTATGGGCTGACCGCGGCCTTCGTGCCGATGACGACCGCGGCGCTCCAGGCGTTCTGCAAGTTCGGCGCGATGTCCCTGGCCTCCGTGCTGGCGGCGCCCGCGCGGCTGGTCGCGCAGCTCGTCCTCCTGCCGCTGCTGGGGCTGACCGGATATTTCCTGGGGCAGATCGTGCCGTTGCTCGTCACCGCCGGCGTGGCGGTCTGGGCGCTTCGGCGGTTGCTGGGGGGGCCGCCCGCGACCTTCTGCTGGCACGCGGAGGCCCGCCCGATGCTGCGCTACGCCGCCAAGGTCGCCGTGGGCGTCGCCCTCACCTCGTGCCAGACGCTCCTGGCCGCCTTCCTGATCCGCACGCGTCTCTCCTTCGGCGACTCGGCCGGTTACTACATCGTCTCGCGCTTCGCGGAGATCGCCACCTACTGCGGCTCCACCGTCGCGTTCGTGCTCTTCCCCTTCGCGACGGTGGCCTACGTGCGCGGCAAGAACGCCCGGCGCCTGCACGATGGCGCGATCGTCACGATCGTCGTCGGCGGGTGCCTCCTGGCGCTCCTGCTCTGGCTGGCGCTCCCGCCCTTCTTCCGCCTCATCCCCCTCTACGCCCCGTACGTCCCGCACGCCCCGCTCGCCGCCTACCTCGCCCTCACCACCACGCTCAACGTCGCCTGCGCCACCCATTTCACCTACCAGCAGGCGCGCAACGACTTCCGCTACCTCCTCTACCTCGCCCCCTGCGTCGCCCTCGGCTCGGGGGCGCTGTGGCTCTGGGCGGGGGGCTCCCTCCAGCGGGTGCTGGACGTCCTCTTCGCCTGCGCCGCCGCGCAGGCCCTCTGCGTGGCCGCGGAGGTCTTCCTGGGGCGCCGCGCCCTGCCGCCCGAGGAGGAGGACGACGCGGACTGAGCGCCCCGCGCGGGGCGGCGGCTCACCCGCGTCGCCCGCCGCTCGGCCAGTTTGCTATAATACGCCGCATGGAAGCGCAAGAACAGATTGTCGTTTTGGACTTCGGCTCGCAATACAGCCAGCTGATCGCTCGGCGGGTGCGCGAATGCCACGTCTACAGCCAGGTGCTCCCTTACACCACCACGCCCGATGCCCTCCGCGCCCTCGCGCCCAAGGGGATCATCCTCTCCGGCGGCCCATGCAGCGTCTACGAGGCCGGCGCGCCGCAGATCGACCCCGCGATCCTGGATCTCGGCGTGCCCGTCCTGGGCATCTGCTATGGGATGCAGCTCATGGCGCAGACCCTCGGCGGGCGCGTGGGGCCTGGCACGGCGCGCGAGTACGGCCGCGCGGAGGTGCGCGTGACCGACCCCGCCTCCCCGCTCTTCGAGGGCATCCCCGAGCGCTCGGTCATGTGGATGAGCCACGGCGACAAGGTCCTCTCCACCCCCGCCGGGATGCGCACCCTCGCCGTCACCGACAACACGGAATACGCCGCCGTCGCCTTCCGCGACGACCTCTTCGGCATCCAGTTCCATCCCGAGGTCGTCCACTCCGACCACGGCGCCCGCCTCCTTCGCAACTTCTGCCACGCCATCTGCCGCTGCCACGGCGACTGGTCGATGGCCTCCTTCATCGAAACCCAGACCGCCGCCATCCGCGAACGCGTCGGCGACGCGCACGTCATCCTCGGCCTCTCCGGCGGCGTGGACAGCTCCGTCGCCGCCGCCCTCATCCACCGCGCCATCGGCAAGCAGCTCACCTGCATCTTCGTCGACAACGGCCTCCTCCGCAAAAACGAGGCCGCGCGCGTCCGCCAGCTCTTCGCCGGCGTCTTCGACATGGATCTGCGCTTCGTCGACGCCTCCGAGACCTTCCTCGCCAAACTCGCCGGCGTCGACGAGCCCGAGGCCAAGCGCAAAATCATCGGCCACACCTTCATCGACGTCTTCGCCGACGCCGCCCGCGCCATCCCCAACGTCACCTTCCTCGCCCAAGGCACCACCTATCCCGACGTCATCGAGTCCGTCCCCATCAACGGCAACCCCGCCGCCATGATCAAGAGCCACCACAACGTCGGTGGCCTCCCCCCGGACCTGGCCTTCACCCTCCTCGAACCCCTCGCCCGCCTCTTCAAGGACGAGGTGCGCGAGGTCGGCCGCCTCCTCGGCCTGCCCGAGGACGTCGTCATGCGCCAGCCCTTCCCCGGCCCCGGCCTCGGCGTCCGTTGCCTCGGCGCCCTCGACCGCGCGAAGCTTGACATCCTCCGCGAGGCCGACGACATCCTCGTCCAAGAGATCAAGGCCGCCGGCTACTACCACAAACTCTGGCAGGCCTTCGCCGTCTTTCTGCCCGTCCGCTCCGTCGGCGTCATGGGCGACCAGCGCACCTACGATTACGTCATCGCCCTGCGCATCGTCGCCTCCACCGACGGCATGACCGCCGATTGGGTCGCCCTCCCCGACCCCCTCCTCCGCCGCATCTCCGCCCGCATCGTCAACGAGGTCCGCGGCGTCAACCGCGTTGTCCTCGACGTCACCTCCAAGCCGCCGGGCACCATCGAATGGGAATGACGGCCTCCCCCGACCGCCCCCCCGACCGCATACCCCCTACACAAAAGGGGCTTGCGCTCCGTGGAGGGTATGTGCTATAGTATGCCCCGTTGTTATTCGGAGAACCCATGCTACGTCTGAAGGCCATCGCGCTGATCCTGCTCCCGCTCTTGGCGGGCTGTGAGCTTTTCGCCCCCGAGGGAACCACCCGCGTGGGGGTGAGCGAGCTCAAGCCCGGCGTCATCGTGCCGCAGCTCCGCCCCGGCGTCAAAGTGCGCATCTCCGTCTCCGCCTCCGGCCAGCCCGTCTTCGAGGAATCCGTCAAGGAAGTCTCCGCCGAGGGCGACATCGTCCTCCCCTTCGTCGACTCCGTGAAGTGCGAGGGCATGACCATCGAGGCCTTCCGCAAAGCCCTCGTCGAGCGCTACGCGGAGTTCTACATCGACCCGCAGGTCGCCGCCGACTACGAGCCGATGAACGCGGGCGGCACCTCGCCCTACGGCTCGGTCGTCGTCTCCGGCAGCGTCGGCGCCCCCGGCATCGTCAGCATCCCGCCCACGCGCGACCTCACCGTCTTCCAGGCCATCCAGCTTGCCGGCGGCATCGGCCCGTGGGCCAACGCGGGCGCCGTGCGCCTCACCCGGGAGCAGGCCGACGGCACCCGCCAGCAGGTCCTCCTGGACCTCGAAAGCATCGGTGAGCGCGGCGCCACCGAAAACAACGTCCTCCTCATGCCGGGAGACGTCATCTACGTCCCCGAAAGCAATTGGTGACATTATCCGTTGTTGGTCTTGAAACGAAAGAGAGTGAACGACATGAAGCAATCCCTCGCATTGGCCGCGGTCCTCCTTCTGGGGTTTGGAAGTGTGGGCGCGGCGCTCACCCCCGCGGACCTCGCGCCTGAGGCCATCCGCACGAACATCGCCGCCCAGCCCGCCGCCCAGCGCCAGGCCTACGCCCGCGAAGTCCTCCAAGCCATCGCCGCCTCCCCCGCCGATGCCGCCGCGAAGACCCAGGCCCTCACCTCCGCCTCCCGCGCCCTCATCGCCGGCGCCGGCGCCGACCAGGGCATCGCCATTATCGCCGAGATCTACAACTCCATCTCCATGGAGAATCTCCCCGCCGTCGCCGACCTCCTCGCCACCGCCAACTTCGGCCAGGCCGTCAACGGCTTCTCCGACGAGCAGTTCGACGCCTTCTGCTCCAAGCTCGTCAAGGGCGCCTCCGAGTACATCGAGGCCTCCGGCACCGACTCGCCCACCGCCCGCGTCGGCGTCCTCGTCGCCTCCTTCGCCAAGGCCTCCTCCGACGCCAAGCGCACCGCGCCCGCCCTCCTCGCCCAGGTGCCCGAGTCCCTCCGCGCCGCCGTCACGCTCGCCGCCAACGCCACCCTCGACAAAAACACCGAGGTGCTCGCCGCCGCCACCGGCGTCGACGAAATCGCGGACGTCCCCGCCGACCCCGACTCCGACAACGTCGTCCAGGCCGCCCAGGCCCAGGCCGCCGCCGCCACCGCGCAATCCCCCGCCCAGCCCGCCCCAGAGGCCCAGCCCGCCGCGCAGCCCGCCCCCGAGACGCCCGACGGCACCGTCACCACCATGAAGGCCGAGAGCGCCTACCTTGAGGATCGCCCCGCCATCCTCGGCGAGGACGGCGCCGCCGCCGATTCCGGCGAGCCCACCGTCGAGGTCCAGGTGCCTCTCCTCTCCCGCTTCAGCACCGACGTCCTCGGCCTCACCCTCGACGCCATGAGCGCCGCCATGTACGACTGGGACACCGGCGCCCCTCTCCCCGCCACCCTTCCCGGCCTCGGCACGCCCGACCCCATCGCCGGCATCGGCCAGCAAATCCCCGAGAACTTCCCCCGCCCGCGGCCCATCTGGAACCCCAGCCCGAGCTACGGCAACCAAGAGATCAACCGTGTCATCCTGGGCAACCGCGACCGTGAATGGTACGGCCGCTAACCGAGGTCTGTGGAGAACAACACAATGAAAAAGCCCCTTCAACTCGCCGCCCTCCTTTGCGGGATCTTCGCCTCCTCGGCCCTCTTGGCCGCCGGCAAGGAGCCCGGCTTCCGCTTCGCCAACGGCTGGACCCTCACCCCCGTCGTCTCCGCCGGCGTCTACTGGGAAAGCAACGTCCATGACACTGCCCACAACGAGGAGTCCGGCGGCGGCTGGCGCGTTCAGCCCACCCTCTCCCTGAACTACACCGCCGCGCGCACCCGACTCGGCATCAACGCCTTCTACACCCTCGAGCGCGGCTTCGACAACGCCGACGGCGAGGACAGCGACTCCTACGGCGTGAGCATCGGCCTCGTGCGCGAGCTCACCCAGCGCCTCAACCTCTCCTTCTCCGCCTCCTACTCCCACACCGACGAGGACGAGTACTACGGCGTGGGCTGGGACTGGAACAACCCCGACCTCGGCCGCATCAGCTCCGACGAGACCGACAGCTACAACGTGAACGCCGCCCTCGGCTGGGTCTCCGCCTCCCAGAAGTGGCAGGGCAACCTCGGCGCCGGCTTCTCCCACTCCGAGTACGACGACTACGACAACGACACCACCTCCTACAACCTCTCCGCCCTGGTCGGGCGCGCCCTCGGCCCGCACACCTACTGGAACGTCTCCCTCTCCGGCTCGATCGACGACCCGGACGATGGCGACAAGTCCGTCGCCTACTACATCATGACCGGTATCTCCGGCCAGCTCTCCGAGAAGCTCTCCTACACCACCCTCGTCGGTCTGGGCATCTACGACTTCGAGGGCGCCGACGGCTATCGGAGCGACACGGAGTACGGCCCCTCCTACAGCGCCAGCCTCTCCTACAAGATCAACCGCACCTTCGCCCTCGCCCTCTCGCTCAACTCCCGCTACGAGGCCGAGTACAACGGGTACGCCGATTGCTACTACGTCTGGTCCCACAACCTCACCGGCGCCATCAACGCCCAGTGGACCGACACCCTCAGTTCCTCCCTCCGCCTCTCCGCCTTCTACGAGGAGCACATCGACGGCGGCGATTCCGGCTTCGGCGACACCAGCCGCACCTACTACCAGATCGCCTTCAGCTCCGCGTACAAGTTCAACCGCTACCTCTCCCTCACCGGCTCCGTCTCCTGGAAGACGGATGACTACGATGACGGCGAGACGACCGACAACCTGCGCGCGGATATCGGCCTGACCTTCACCTTCTAAGGCGCCTAGGCGCTTGGTGGCTCTTCCGTGTTCCGGATTCTGCTGACCAAATACTGGGTGCTTGCCCACCTGTTGGTGACGGCGGGCACCCTCTGTTTTGTGCCGGGGCTCCCCGCCTTCGGGGGGATCTGGCTCGCCGCCTCGCTCCTGCTCATGGCGCGCTTCCTGCCGCCGGTGCTCAAGGGCGAGAGCTTCTGGCTGGCGCGCAACCGCGCGGCCGAGGCCTTCCGCACGGACATCGCCTTTTGGGCCTCGGCGCTCGCCGTCCTCTGGGTCGGCATCGGCCTGCTCAACGGCCCGCGCGACCTCACCTACGCCGCCGAATTGCGCCGCTGGGTCTTCGCGACGCCCCGTCTGCCCTTCCTGCCCTCCTCCATCGACCCCGCCGAGGGTGTGCCCTTCTTCGTGGGGCTCCTGGGCGGGCTGGCCGGCGCGGTGACCCTGCGCACGGTGGTCCCGCGCGGGCAGCGGCTCTTCGCGCTCATCGGGCTGGGCCTCCTCTCCGGGGCGTTGGCCGTCGTGGGCGCGGCCGTCGCAGGGATCGCCGGCGAGGCGCCGGCCTTCGCGTGGCTGGGCGGGCGCTTCGCCGTCTGCGTGCTGTGGCTGCTCATGGCGTGCGTGGGGCTGGGCGTCGCCTCGGAGCAGTTCTTGGAGGCGCGGATGCCCACGTGCGCGGCGGCGTTGGCGGGCGCCGCGCTGAACCTTATGGGGTTGGCGGCCTACGCCACGCCCTTCGCCGCCGCCTGTGGGATCCTCGTGGTGGCGGTGTGGTTGGTCTTCGTGGGCTTTTTGGTGCGGGGTGCGGGGCGCGGGCGCGCGATGCTCTGGAATTGCGTCCTCCTCCTGCCGCCGCTCTTCGGGGTGGCGCTTGGGCTGACCCTGCCGGGCGCCGCGGCGTGCCGGGCGGCTTTGGCGCCCGATGCCTTGGCCGCCGCGTGGCAGGCCTTTGCCGACCAGTGGCCTTTCCGGGCGGGGCTCGCGCTGGAGGTCGTCGGGGCGGATCCGATGTTGGGCGCGGGGCCGGGGGGCTTCGGGCACCTCGCGCCGTTCCATGTCAAGGGCGCCCAGGCGTGGGCGCTGTGGAAGGCCGGCGGCTCCGCCCTGCCGTGCGATCTGTTGCGCCTGCTCGCCGAACGTGGTATGATGGGCGCGGTCTTTCTGTTGCTCCCCGGTGGCGTGTTCTTGGGGCGATGCCTCATGCGTTGGACCGAGTATCGCCAGAACCGGGTGCGGCGTTACAGCCTCCGGTATGTCTTCGTGCTCGGGGGCTCGCTGACCGGGGTGGCGCTGACGTTGTTGGCCGCATGGGTGGGCACGCCGCTCCATGGGCCGGCCACGCTCGCCGCGTTTGTGATGGTGTGCGCCTGCATGGGCGGATGGATGCCGCGGCCGCGCTGAGGCCGATGTGAGGATTTTTGCCGAGGAAGGATAGCCGAACGATGTCCGACGATAAAGACAACAAGGGCCGTAGCCTCTATTACCAGCGTTTCAACCCTGGCCAAGCGTCCGCGGGCGGCCCGGCCTATGCCGCGCCGGCCTATGCCACCCCGCCTTACGGGGCGGCCTACGGCGCCGCGTACGGCGCGGCCTACGGCGCCGCCGACGGCAGCGACGAGGTGGGCGGCGGCGCCTTCAGCGTGGGGCGCATCATCCGCATCTGCTCCACCCACTGGATGACGATCTTCATCTTCCTCATCCTGGGGTTGCTCACCTCGTTCGTCATCTACCAGCTGCTCCCGCAGAAATACGAGGCGGTCGCCTATTACGCCATGTCGGTGCAGGGGCGGTCGCTCGTCGCGGGGCAGGTCTATTCCGAGATGGGCGGCTCCAGCGCGGCCTCGCCGCTCGAGGAGGTCTTCAACACCCGCCGCGAGCAGTTCAACACCCCAGGCGTCCAGAAGCGCGTCATCGACCTTTACCGCACGGAGCACAGTAGCAGCGCCGTCTCCACCGAGGAGTTGCTCCGCATCCTGCGCGAGGACACGGAGATGGAGCTGGTGCCGCGCTCGCGCCTGGTCACCGTCACCGTCGTGGCGGGCGACCCCGAGCTCGCCGCCGACCTGGCCAACGCCTACGTCTCCACCTGCGTCACCTTCATGGGCGACCAGAACAAGTCCACCTCCGAGCAGGCCGTCGCCTGGCTCACCACCATGCTCGACAACGAGGAGCACGTCCTCATGCAGATGGAGGAGGAGCTTCTCAACCTGCGCAAGTCCCGCAAGGTCGAGAGCCTCAACCGCGAGCGCGAGAACATCCAGAACCGCCTTTCCGCCCTGGACGCCCGCGCCATCGAGCTGGAGACCCAGATTTCCGTGGCCAAGGAGCTTCAGGCCGCCTTGGCCGTGATCAAGGACGACCCCACCAAGTTCGGCACCCTGCCCGAGAGCATCCCGCGCTCCTCCGAGATCGTCGAGGCCTTCCAGCGCTGGCAGACCGCCTCGATGGACAAGCGCACCCTCCTCACCCGCCTCACCGAGAACCACCCCGACGTGAAGCTCAAGGCCCGCGAGGAGGAGGTCTACCGCGACCAGTTCGTCGAGACCGCCCAGCGCGCCTTCGAGACGGGCAAGGCCCAGCTCGGCTTCCTGGAGCGCCAGCGCCAGCCCGTCGTCGAGGAGGCCTCCGACCTGCGCGCCCGCCTCATCGCCCTGGACACCGACGTGCTGGCCGCCGACATGGCCCTCCAGCAACTCGAGCGCGCCCGCGCCATCGAGGTCGAGAAGGCCGCCGACCTGCGCGAGCGCTCCCGCGTCGCCCGCCTGAAGGCCGACGAGAACGCCGCCACCATCGAGCCCGTCCGCGCCGCCCAGCCCCCCGAGAAGCCCGCCAGCCCCAACCCCTACGTCGTCTTCATCGCCGGCATCTTCATCGGCCTCTCCCTCGGCACCCTCTTCGTGCTCCTGCTCGACAAGATGGAAGACAAGCTCATCGGCGTGGCCGACATCGAGCAGCGCCTCCGCCTCAAGGCGCTCGTCGTCTTCCCCCACCTCCGCCGCAAGCAGCGCAACCAGGTGGCCCTCATCATGCACGACGAGCCCTTCTCCCAATACGCCGAGTCCATGGCCGGCCTGCGCAACCTCCTCGACTCCCCGCGCTACCACGGCCTCACCAAGGTCATCCTCTGCATGTCCACCCAGCCGGCCGAGGGCAAGACCTGCACCTCCACCAACCTCGCCATCGCCTACGCCCAGTCCGGCCAGAAGACCTTGGTCGTCGACTTCGACATGCGCCGCCCGCGCCTGGCCGGCATCTTCGGCCGCTCCGGTGAGGACTTCCCCTCCCTCCCCCACACCCTCGCCCGCAACGACGCCGCCCTCTTCGGCCAGCTCCCGCAGAAGACCCAGGTCCCCAACCTCGACGTCATCCTCTCCCGCGCCAGCGGCTCCATCAGCCCCTCCGTCCTCATGGGCACCAACATCATCACCGACTTCTTCGCCTGGGCCCGCAAGAACTACGACCACGTCATCATCGACTCCCCGCCCTACGGCCTCGTCGGCGACGTCATCGTCTTGGCCAACCTCGTCGATTCCGTCCTCCTCGTCGCCACCCCCGACAAGACCCGCTTCGGGCCCATCCAGTTCGCCGCCCGCCGCCTCACCGAGGTCGGCGCCAAGATCCTCGGCGTCGTCGTCAACAACGTCGACTTCGGCCGCTGGGGCGGCTTCGGCAACTACGGCACCCGCTACGGCTACGCCACCAGCACCTACGTCCCCCGCGGCTCCAAAAACGCCAAGCAGGACGCCAAGGACCTCAACGGCGCCGACTTCACCGTCAGCCCCGATGCCGCGGCCAAGACCGACGAGAAGCCCACCGGCCTCACGCCCGACGACCGCCCCATCGACGACGCCCTCACCTCCGACGACGACTGACGGTCGTCCCGGATGGGATCTTCCGGAAAACGCCCCCGACCTCACGGTCGGGGGCTTTTTTGTGCTTTGCGCCGTTGGCGTGGCCGGCACCCGCTTGTGGCGGATGGGTGCTCAAACCCTAAGGGTTCGGGGCGAAACCTCCTAGGGTTTGGGGGAGCCAGCGTGCGGGAGCACGCCCCTAATCGGCCCCAATCGGCGAAATCGGCGGTTCCCTCCGGATGCGAAAGCCGGGAGGGGTCGGGGCGAAACCTCCTAGGGTTTGGGGTGAAAGCCTAAGGGGGCTGGGGCGAGGGTCGGGAGGGTTTGGTGGGGTGGGGCGCTCAGAGGAGGAGGAGGGAGAGCGCCATGACGGCCATGCCGGCGACGAGGCCGTAGAGGGAGTCGTGCCCCTTGCCGTAGGCGCGGGAGGCGGGGAGGAGCTCGTCGAGGGAGATGAAGACCATGATGCCGGCGACGGCGCCGGAGACGCAGCCGAGGAGGAGAGGCGGGGGGTCGAAGAAGAGGGCGCCGTTGGCGAGGGCCAGGACGGCCCAGAGGGCGAGGGCGCCGATGGGCTCGGCGAGGCCGGCGAGGCAGCTCCAGACGAAGGCGCGGCGGCGGTCGCCGGTGGCGTAGTAGATGGGGACGGAGACGGAGATGCCCTCGGGGATGTTGTGGAGGGCGATGGCGATGGCGATGATGATGCCGAGGTGGGGGTCGACGAGGGCGGAGAGGAAGGTGGAGAGGCCTTCGGGGAAGTTGTGGATGGTGATGGCCAGCGCGGTGAAGGCGCCCATGCGCAGGAGGTGGCGGCGGGTCTGGCGGGTGGCTTTGCGGTAGGCGCGGCGTTGGGCGGGGGTGGCGTCGGGCTCTGGGGCGCGGATCTGGGCGTAGTCCTGGGTGGGGTGGGTCTCGTGGGGGTTCTCGGCGTCGGGGACGAGGCGGTCGATGAGGAAGATGAGGGCGATGCCGGCGAAGAAGCCGAGGGTGCCGAGGGCGGTGGCGGGGCGTTCGGCGAAGCCGGCGTCCATGATCTGGGCGAAGGCCTCGGGAAGGATCTCCATGAAGGAGACGTAGAGCATGACGCCGGCGGAGAGTCCGGTGCAGACGGAGAGGAAGCGGGTGTTGGCGCGCGGGGCGAAGAAGGCGATGGCGGCGCCCAGGCCGGTGGAGAGGCCGGCCATGAGGGTGAGGGCGAAGGCGATGAGAAAGGGGGCCATTTTTGGGGATAAAACGCGCCCCGGGGCGTCGCGGCCCCGGGGCGGGTGGGTTTTCATCACTTGGCCATGCCGGTCTGGCGGGCGTAGGCGAAGAGGCCTCCAGCGGCGATGACGGGGGCGACGGTGTCGGCGGCGGCGAGGGGGAAGGCCTTGCCGTCGGAGAGGCGGGTGAGGGTGCCGGCGGCAAGGTCCAGGGTGGCTTCGTCGCCGGTCTTGAAGGCGTCCTGGAGGGAGGCGGGGGTCTCGAGGGGGAAGACCTCGCCGGAGGCGACGGCGTTGCGGAAGTAGATGCGGGCGTAGCTTTCGGCGACGACGGCCTTGCATCCGGCCGCGCCGATGGCGATGGGGGCGTGCTCGCGGGAGGAGCCGCAGCCGAAGTTCTTGCCGGCGACGATGATGGCGTAGGGGGTGGTGCCGTCGGGGTTGGAGGCGAAGACGGGGTAGGAGTCGGGGAGGCCGGCGAGGGCGTGGGAGCCGAGCTTGCGGTATTCCTCGGGGATGGTGGGCACGAGGTTGAGGTACATGGTGGGGATGATGAGGTCGGTGTCGATGTTGTCGCCCAGGACGTAGACCTTGCCGGTGATCCTGAGGTCGGAGACGGGGCCCGCGGCGTGCGCCGTGGCGGGGTGGGCGGGGTGGCCCTCGGTCTTGGCGGGGGGCGTGCGCGGGGGCTCGGGGCGGTCGATGCCCAGGATGGCCCACGGGCTCTCGATGTGCCCGGCGATGGCGGTGGCCGCGGCGGTGGCGGGGGAGGCCAGGTAGATGGGGGCCTCCTTGGAGCCCATGCGGCCGATGAAGTTGCGGTTGGTGGTGGAGACGACGACCTCGGTGCCCTTGGTGCGGGCGTAGGTGTCGACGGGGCCGCCGAGGCAGGCGCCGCAGCTGGGGCGCTGGATGGGTTCGCAGCCGGCGTTCACGAAAATCTGCTCGAGGGTCTGGCCGTCGATGGTCAGCGTGGTGAGATCGCGCATCACCTGGCAGGTGGCGGGGACGAGGCAGGTGCGGATGGCGACCTTGCGGCCCTTGAGGACCTTGGCCGCCCAGAGGAAGTCCTCGGTCTTGCCGCCGGTGCAGGAGCCGATGTAGACCTGGTCGACCTTGACGTCGCGGCAGGCGGAGGCGGGGGCGTAGTTGCCGGGGAGGTGGGGCTTGGCCACGCAGGGGACGAAGGTGGAGACGTCGTAGGCGTAGGTGGCCAGGACGGGCGCGTCGGGATCCCCGAGGATGGGCTCCACGTCCTGCTCGCCGGAATGGGCGCGGACGTATTCGAGGGTCTTCGCGTCGGGGGGGACGATGCCGCTCTTGGCGCCGGCCTCGACGGCCATGTTGCAGAGGGTCATGCGCTCCTCGACGCTCATGGCCGCGACGGCCGGGCCGGTGAACTCCATGGCGCAGTAGGTGGCGCCGTCCACGCCGATGTCGCCGATGATGCGCAGGATCACGTCCTTGGCCGTGACGAAGGGCGGCAGCTCGCCGTCGAGCACGAAGCGCAGCGTGTGGGGGACCTTGACGAGGAGCTTGCCGGTGCCCATGACGAAGCCGGCGTCCGTGTTGCCGATGCCGGTGGCGAAGGCCCCGAGCGCCCCGTGGGTGCAGGTGTGCGAGTCGGTGCCGAAGATGACCTGCCCGGGCCTGACGTGCCCCTTCTCGGGCAGACCCACGTGGCAGACGCCCACGTAGTCGGGCGTGCCGGGGTCGTAGAAGTAGGGCAGCGCCTGCTCGCGCACGAAGGCGCGGTCGATGTCGATGTTCCGGTGTGCCTTCTCGTCCTTGGTGTGGATATAGTGGTCGGGCATGATGACGATGCCGCGCCGGTCGAAGACCTTCGCGTCCTCGCCGAACTCGCGCTTGAAGACGCCGATGGTCCCCGGCCCGCAGACATCGTGCGTCAGCAGGATGTCGGCCTTCACCCAGACGCTCTCTCCGGGCGCCACTTGGTCTTTCCCCGCCGCGCGGGCCAGAATCTTTTCCGTGATCGTCATCATAATCGGTTTCCTTGGGGTTGGTTGCCCCCATTATAGCATAATGGCATATTGGCTGATTGGCGTGTGGGATGTCGATGGATTTGCGCGGGGCGGAGCGCCTGTGCCGGTCCCAGCGTCCTCCTGTTTTCCTTTTCGCGCCTACGCAGTCACATTGCGGACGATTCAGATCCGCACCGCCTGACGTCCCCCACTTGCTTACCCCCCACCGCTTATGCTATTCTATCCCGCCATGAAACAAACCCTGCTGTGTCTCGCCCTCGCCCTCCTCGCCGCCCCTGCCTGGGCGGCGGATCCGTCGGAGCTCACCCCCGTCACCCTCCAGTTCTTCCGTGCGCAGAACGGGGTGGGCGGGGAAATCATCAATTTTTACACGCCGTTCGTTTACGCGGATGGCACCACGCTCCTTCCCGGCGAGGAGGTCGCGGCACTCTTTGTCGTCCATCCCGCCGGCACGCAGATTGACCCCTCCGCGCCCGTCGAGCCGCCCTTCACCTTCACCGCCGAAGGTCTGGCGCATCCCACCGCGGACGCGGAGCGCATCGTTTGGGCGGCCATCCCCGCAATTGACCGCGAGGAACATGGCGCACTCATCGGCGAGGGCGAATACGCGGGGCTCCCGATTACCGAGGTCGGATGGGTGGGGTTTCTCCCCTCCACCATCACCTTGTCGTGCTATTGGCCGATGGATGGTGGTGAGTTTCCCGAGGACCGCCCGGTCAGCCTGTGGCTCGTGACCTTCGACACGCGTGCGAACGACCCCGCGACGGGTAAGACAGCCGTCGCCCCTTCCGCGGCTACGGGAGACCACGGTCCGGCCGGAATCCGGGCTTGGGGTGCCGTGTGTTGTTACGTGGGGAGCCTTACGGGTGCCGGCACAGGCCCAGTGGTCGCGCTTAACGTCCCGGAAGAAGGTAAGGAGATTGTCGGCTCGGTCACGAAACGGTTCGCGACCCTCGCTGGCCCTACGCGTCCCGCCGATTTCTCCACCCTCGTCGTCGCCGGCGAGACGCTCACCGACCCCGCCGCCATCGAGGCCGCCCTCAAGCCCGCCATCTCCGGCCTCACCGTCGCCGACGATGCCCTCTCCCTCACCCTCACGCCCCCCGCCGCCGGCCCCGCCGCCACCTACACCCTCTACACCGCCACCGACCTCGACGGCGACTGGAAACCCCTCGATACCCTCCTCCAGGAAAAGGGACTTGCAAACCCGGGCACGTTCCGCTATACTATGTGGCGTATCTCTAAGGAGAACCAGGTCGAGCTCCCGCGCTTCCCAGGAGAAAGCGCCCGCTTCTACCGCCTCCGGTGCGATACGGCAAATGACGTCTCCCCCGCGGAGAAACGCTGAGACAAAAGGTAGGATTTGAGAGAATTGAACGAAGGAATGGCCATGAAGCAGAAAATCCTCTTCGCGCTCGGTTGCGCAATGGTCGCCGGCTTTGCCCAGGCCGCCCAGGTCGAGGGCAACAACGTCGCCGTCGTCATCGACAAGGCCCCCGTCGTCAGCGAGACGGGCTGGCAGTTCCTCTGCGTCCCCGTCCGCGGCTTCGACATCACCGGCCAGGGCAAGGCCTCCCTCACCCTGAACGAGCTCATCCCCCCCACCACCGAAGGGCTTGCCGCAGGTTCTCAAGTCCAAATCAAGGGAAACAAGGCCGAAGAGGGGTATCTTGACAACGGGACTTACACGATTTCTGGTGGCGCTTGGACTCCGGCGGATTCCGCCTCCAAGTTGATTGCTCCTGGTGCCATCGTCTGGCTCCAAGTCCCCGCGCAACAGGCGAACAACGCTTTCGCCTCGCTTTTTGGGGTGTCCGCTACGCCCACTGCCACCACGTCCGCCCCCGCCATCCGCTTCATGGGCGAACAGCACACCGTTAAGGGCACCATCGTCCCCGACGACACCGAAGCCGGAAAAATGGTCGCATACGGCAACGCCACCTCTAAGCCCCTCGATCTCTTTGAGATTTCCACACCTCAGACGGGGGATCAGCTTCTGCGCATCAAAGAAGGTTCCTCCGCCTACGCGCAATACCTCTTCATCGGCGGTGTTTGGGAGTACTATAAGTCTTACCAGAATGGAAACAATATCGGAACGGAAGTCGTAACGTTCGCAGAAGCGGGTAAGGATTCCTCCAACGCGGAGCGCACCATCGCGCCGGGCGAGGCCTTCTACTATTTCCGTGCGAATTGATTGAGCGTGGTTGTGAAAAGGAACATGACAATGAAAAAGGGCTTGTTTACTTGCTTTGGCGTTTTGGTGGCAGGTTTTGCTTCCGCGCTCAATGTTCAGTGGAATTGGGATTCCTACGGTAATATCAATCCTTCCACGACAGATACCTCATTCTATCTCGTCTATTCCGAGACCGCGCTCTCGGGGTCAACGAACCAAGAGATTGCCGCCAGTGCTGCCAATACCGCTTTGAACGGGGGGGCTGGTACGACAATCGTCCACCCAGGTTCTTGGTCCGCCACGACGAGTGTTGGTGGCACTGAGAACTGGACAAATCCGAATCGCGTTAGCTTCGACGGCTCGTTGGGCACGGGGTACTATTATCTGGTCGTCTTCAACTCCAAGCCCGACGGTACGGCGGATGCTGACTATTCCGTGGCATTGGCTGGTTCCGTCAGCGGGTCTGGTGTCACCGCCACCGTTGGTGCAGATGGACAGGTGACCATCACGGGAACTTCTGCTGGTCCTGACGATTCGCCTTCTGGTATTCTCTATGCGGATCCCACGTGGATTTCGTGGGGGTATCGGGATGCGGCGCCGGAGCCGACGGCGTTGGCGCTTCTCGCCCTCGGCGCGGCGGGCTTGGCGCTCCGCCGCAAGGTCGCCTGAGCGAACACCCTTCGCTTCACGCACACGGGAGGCGCGGTTCCGCGCCTCCCGCCGTTTTTTTGTTATAATGCCGGCGAGGAAGGAGGGCCGCGCCATGCTGCAACCGATCTGTCTGGACACCTACGACTTCCCGACCATGCGCCGGGAGGGGACGATTTACGTGGACAAGACGTCCCCGTTGCACACGCTCATCCGCAGACCGGGCGCGCGGCTCTTCTTTGTCTCACGGCCGCGGCGGTTCGGCAAGTCGCTCATGATCTCCACGCTCGACGCGATCTTCCGCGGGCGCAGGGAACTCTTCGAGGGGCTGGCCATCGCCAAGGAGGGCTACGACTTCGAGCCGTATCCCGTCCTGCGTTTCGATTTCTCGCAGATTGGCTCGGAGGGGAGCTTCGGGGAGTTCGAGCGGAATCTGCGCGACCATAT
>CALXMV010000009.1 GCA_944389565.1 uncultured Kiritimatiellota bacterium | reverse complement strand
GCGTGCGCCGTATCAGCGTTTGCCCTCGAAAAAAGGCTCGAAAAACGCGCCGAACACGAAGTTCCTGCTTGACGGGGTGACGCGTTTGCGCTATTCTTGTGCTGTTGAAACGCCTGAATGCCGTTTTACGGCGTGGGCGAGTGCGAAAGGACCCTTATGAGCTCTGACCAAAAAGGCCGCAAGATTGCGTGGACGTTGCCTCTGGGTGTGGCCGCGTGGATGCTCGCGCCCGCCATGGCGTTGGCCCAAGAGGCACAGGAAGCGGCCGTGGATCCCGCGTTGGCGGAGGAAATCCGTTACATCGAGGCGCTGTCCCGAGGCGGCTACGTGGACTTCACCGACGAGGTGATCAAGGCCGCCCAGCGAAAATGGCCGTCCGCCGGCGGCGTGCTCAAGGCCGCGCAAATCAAAGCCCAATTGGCCGGCGGCAAGCAGGATGAGGTGGCCAAGGAAATCGCCGCCAGACCCGACCAAAACAGCCTTGACACGTGGTTGCTCAAGCTTGCCCTCGCGCAAAGTTACGCGCTCTACCAGAAGTATTCCGACGCGGACAAGCTATACGCGGACTTCTTCAAGCGCTTCCCCAAAGTGCCGGCCGCCGCCAGGCAGTCCTACTTCGAGGCCGCCTTCACCTACATCGACATGCTCGGCAAAATCGGCCGCAAAGGCGATGCGTTGCCGTACTACAAACTGGCGATGGAGCAGAGCCCCAACGAGGACATGCGGTATTACGCCCGCGCCCAGTACCTCCAAGCACTCTTGGCACAGGCCGAGACGAGCGAGGGCAAAGCCCGTGAGGACAACCTCAAGACGGCCGAGGCCATCGCCAAACAGATGGTTTGGCGTCAGGATGGGTATTTCGGCGATGCCATCAACGGCCTCGCCCATGTCAAGATGCTCCGTGGCGACACGAAGGGCGCCCAAGAGATGATCCGGGAATACCTCGACACGCTCATGGGTATTCACGAAAGCTACAAGGAGCTGGATCCCGATGGCTCCAAAGGCGTCCTGCGCATGAGCCCCCTGCCGCAATGCCGCTACCTCATCGGCTCCATGCTCTACAACCAGGCCAAAGCCGAAATCGCCAAGGCGACCCCCAACGAGGAAGCCATCAAGAGCCTTTTCCTCGGCGAGCGCGACCCCAAAACGAAAAAACGCAACGGCCAAGGCGCGCTCAACCACCTCATCAACGTCTACATCAACTACCCGGAGAGCCAATCCGCCGCCGCCGCCGGTGAGATGGCCAACGAGATCGTTCGGACCATCCAAGAACGCTATAACACCGCCGTCAAGTTCTCCACCTCTCCCGAGCAGGACGCCAAGGTGCGCCAGGCCCAGTTCGTCGAGGCCGACGTGAAGTTTGACTCCCAGGAGTGGGACGCCGCGGCGGAGGCTTTCTCCAAGACGATCTCCCGCTACGGTCTGAATGAGGAGGCACTTGATCGTCTGCGCAAGATGGTCGAATGCTATATCCGCGGCGGCGTCAAAGACGGCAAGCTCGACCCGATGGCCTCGTTGTACGCGCAGACCGTCGCCCTCACGGTCGCCGAGGGTTTCTCCGGCGTGCCGGACGCCAACCTGCGCAATCGTGCCGGTACGACGGTCAGCCGAATCGCCGACTTTTTCGGCGAAAGCGGCCTGAAGAGTCTGCAGGGTGAGCTCAACGAGGCGTTCTTCCGCTTCTATCCCGGCCACCCGAATGCCGTCTCACGTCAGCTCGCCATCGCCAAGGAGCGCAACGAGGCCGGAGACGCCGAGGGTGCCGCGGCACTTTACGAACAGGTCGCCGCCAACGCCACAGATGCCGCACAGCGCGATATCCGCACCGCCGCGCTCAGTGGCCTTATCACCATTTACAGCCCCGGCGGCGCCAAGCCCGACCCCGAGGCCGAGCTCAAGGCCGCACAGACCTTCGCCGACCACTTTAAGGGCATTGACCGCCCCGGCATCAACGGCGCCGCCGCGCAGTACTATCTCGCCGGTGCCTACCAGCATCGCGCCGACGCCAACCGGCTGTCGAAAGACGAGGCCGCGGCCAAGACCATCCCCACCGACTACGCCCGCGCCACCAAACTCTACTCCGACCTGATCGAGGAGCTCTCGAAGGCCGACAACATCTATGTCTCTGCCGGCACGGAACGTGAACGTGCCAAGGATTTCATGGAGGTCGCCCTTTACCAACGCGGTGTCTGTATGCAGCGCCTTCCCGCCACCGGGAACGCGAAGCGCGACGAGGGCATCAAGAAACTGGCGCTCAATTATTTCCAGGATTATCTGGAGCGTTTCCCGAAGGGCCGCCTCGCCTCCCGTGCCATGTTGCAGATCGGCACGCTCCAAATCACCTCCGGTGATGTGGAGGCCTCGCGCGTCACCTTGGACAACTTGGCCAAGACCTTCCCAGACTCCGATGAGGCCAAAAACTCGATCCCGATGTTGGCCGACTCGCTCTTCCGGATGGGGATGCGTTCCGAGGCCATCAACCAATACAAGCAAATGTTCGCCGCCGGCGGCAAATACACGCCCGCCCAATACATGGACGCCGCGACCGCCCTCTACGAGGTCGGCGAGGGCGAGCTCACGGTCGAGGCCTGCGATGCCGTGCTCGCGGCGAAAGGCGGCGCGGCCTACCGCCCGCAAGCCATGCTCCTGCGCACACGTGCCCTGCTCGCCCAAAAGAAAGCCGCCGAGGCCTACAAACAGGTCGAGGAGCTCAAGGAGCGCTATGGTCGCACGACCGTCGCCATCGACACCAACCTGCTGTTGGTCGATGTCATCGGCGAGCAGATCCTCAACGCGAAGGATCTTGAGGAGCGCAATGCGCTGATTAAAGAGGCCAAAGACGCCGTCACGTTCGTCACCTCCCAGCGCAAGGACGATGCCACGGCCGTTCGGCTGAATCTTGCCGTCGCCGAGGTCGCCCGCAAGGCTTACGAATCCACCAAAGGCACCGCGTCTAAGGAGGATGCCGCCACGGCCGCCGGCTCGGCCCTCAACGCCTACCGTTCCGCCATGTTCTCCGGGCAGACCGAGCGTACCGACCCGTCCGTCTCCGCCAACATCCAAAAGGCCTTCCTCGGATATGTCCAAGTCGCCCGCGAACGCGCCGATTTGGCGACGGACTCGGCAGAGCGCACGGATTTCCTGCGCGACATCGTCGACATCGGCGGCGAGTACCTCCAAGCCTTCCCGAATGGCGACTACCGCACCGAGATCACCAACGCCGTCACCCAGGCCAAGGTCGAAATTGGGGCATAACACGTTTCTCACGGATTTGATACACTAAGGAGCAGATGCCATGAATACGCTTCGCAAGTCTCTCGGTGCGCTGTGCGCGGTTGTGTTGGGCGCGACCTTGCAGGCCGCCATCCAACCCACCGGCACGGTCTATAACGTCAACGGGGGACAATCCCGTGGCAAAATCCAGTGGCGCAACGCCGCCAAGGAATACGTCGTTACCACCGATCGCGGCCAATTCACCTTCCCCGCCGACCAAGTCGAACGCGTGGAGGTCAATCCGCCCGCCGAGCTCGCCGCCGCCGTCAAGCGCGTCCAAGCCGGTTCCGCCGCCGCAGCCATCCCCACCCTGCAGGAAATCGCCAAGGAATATCGTAACCTGACCTACGACGTCGAGGCCACCCGTTGGCTCATTGCGGCCTATCTCGCGCAGGGCAAGGCCGGCGATGCCGTGCGAGCCGCCGAAACGGTCATCCGCGACAAACCCGAGGCCGCCTACATGGGTGAGATGGCCGTCCAATATTGGCAGGCGCTCATCAAGGACAACAAGGCCTCCAGCCTTAACCGTCTCTTGGAAAAAGCCATCGCCTCCGGGGACAAGACCGCGGCCGCCGAGGCCTTGGTCGCCCGTGGCGATTCCATCATGGCCCGCGGAGCCTCCCGCGCCAACGCCGAGGAAGCACTTCGCGATGGTTACCTGCGCGTGATTCTGCTCTATGCCGACCCCGCGCTTCCCGCTTATCCCGCGGCGCTCTACAAAGGCGCCCAAGCCTTCGACGGTATGGGGCAAGGCTCCCGCGCCAACACCCTCCGCGAAAAGCTGAAAGCCGAATGCCCCACCTCCGAGTGGGCCCGCAAGTGACACTTTGATCATTCTCCCAACAACCCCAAGGAAGTTCAGAAATGAAGAAAACGATGATGGCTGTGGCGGTCTCCGCCCTCATGTTCGGTGCGGTTTTCACCGCAGGGAACGTCTGCGCCCAGGAAGCGGCCGCGGACCAACAGGGCCAGGTGGTCCAGCAGAACGGTCAGTCCCAGGAATCCGAAGCGCCGAAGGAAACGACCTTCTGGCAAGTCGTCTTCGGGTCTGGCTGGATGGGTGTCATCCTGTGGCTCGCCCTCTTTGCCTCCGGCGGTTTCGCCGCATACTTCATCTTCGACGGATTCATCCTGGTCCGTCCCTCCAAGATCATGCCGCAGGCCTTGATCGACCAAGTGAAGGCCGCGATGGATCAGGGCGATGTGATGAAGGCCATCGAAATCTGCGACAACGACCCCTCCTCCATGGCCAAGATCCTGAAGGCCGGCTTCGCCCATGTCGAGGAAGGCTTCGACGTCATCGATGAGGCCATCAGTGCCGCCGGCGACATCGAGATCGAGCAGATGATGCAACGGCTCAACTGGATCTCCGTCTGCTCCGCGCTTGCCCCGATGCTCGGCCTGCTCGGCACGGTGCAGGGCATGATCCTGACCTTCGCCACCATCGCCATCACGGGCGTCGAGATCTCGTCCCTCTCTCTGACGATTTCTCAGGCGCTTTACACGACCGCTGGCGGCTTGGCCGTTGCCATCCCCGCCATCACCTTCTTCTATGCGCTGCGCAACAACGCCAACCGCCTCGTGCTCCGTATGCAGGTGGTGACGAGCGATCTGATCAAGAACCTGCGCAACGTCGAGGTCGTTGAGGAGTAAACGGAGGATGCACCGGGTGCCGCGCACCGCCGCGCGGCACCCTCGCTCCAAGCATCCTGAACCGGAGGCACTCCCATGGCCAAAAAGAAGAAAAACTCACGCGAGAACGACGGGGCGTCGCTCGACATGACGCCGATGATCGATGTCGTCTTCCAGCTCATCATCTTCTTCGTGGTGACGCTGAAGACCGCCGACACCATCAATCCCGACATCGTCCTCGAATACGGCAAGAACGGCCCCAACCTCCAAGACATGCTCAAGGAGAACCAGGCCACACCGCCCGTCACCATCGAGGTGCGCCGTTACACCACCGTCACGGACTTCCTGCGCAACGCCTTCAAGAGCAGGGGCGAACCCGTTCGAACGGGTTGCGTCATCTCCGTCAACGGCGGTATCCTCACCGAGGCGCAATTGCGAGGGATGCTTCGCAACATTATCTCGCAGCGTGGCACGAACTTCCCCCTGCTCATCCGTGCCGACAAGGATGCGCGCCATGAGGATGTCCGGCGCGTCATGGACGTGTGCGGCGGCCTCGGGCTCTGGAAGATCTCGTTCGTCGCGATGGTGAAGGAAGGCGATTCCGCCAACAAGCGGTAAGGGAGGGGCGAACATGGCAAAGAAAAAGCGTACCAGCTCTGGCGATGGCGCCGCGCTCGACATGACGCCGATGATCGATGTCGTCTTCCAGCTCATCATCTTCTTCGTGGTGACCATGCGCCAGGAGGATATCCTGTCGCACCTTGACGCGATGGCGCCTTCGGGTGATACCTCCGCGAACCCGCAGGAAAAGCTCGAACTCGTCACCATCGACATTTACAATCCGAAACAGGGCGGCGAGGGTTTTCTCTTCAACAAGACCCCCGTCAAATATGCGCAGCTGGACAACGAGATCCGCCGTGCCGCGCGCAACAACAAAGGATCCACGGTGCTGTTGCGATGCACCAAGGACTCCCCGCACTCCCTGCTCGTCAAGGCGCTTGACCTGTGCAACAAGCACGGCATGACGAACTTGGCCATTTTCACCATTTGACGTGGCGCGGAGCAACACTGGAGGAACAGCGATGGCTGATAATGACGAGATGATCCCGCCCCCGGATCCCGCGACTCTTTCCAGGGATGAGCTCATCAAGCTTATCGACGAAGAGGAGCGCTCCTATCTGCGCCGTATCATCGATATGTGCAAGGGCTTGAAACAGCCCAAGGACTCCCTCGATTTCAAGAAGGCGATGATCGAGCTTCAGCGCCTTGGCGCGCCGATCGCGGCGGTGTTGCTGATGGTCTCGGTCATCACGATCATGAGTGTCATCAAGATCACCGTCGATGAGAAGCCGCCGCCGATCGAGACGATCATGGTCGAGCCCGAGGAAGCCGAACAGCTCGAGGAGCCGCCGGAGGAGCCGCCGCCCCCGCCGGAGGAGCCGCCGGAGCTTGATGAGGTCGTTGACACGGAAGTGGTCGTCGACATCGATGCGCCGCCAAGTCCTTCCGCCGAGCAGTCGCCTGCGCCCTCGCCCGTTGATGCCGTCGCCATCACCCCTTCGCCCGTCGTCATGAAGGGTGTCTATGCCAGTCGTTCCACGGGGTTGCGCGGTGCGAAAATCGGCTCTTACGGTCTGCAGGGCACCGAAAAGCTTGTCTACGGTTTCCTGCGGTGGCTCAAGAAGAACCAAAAGCCCAATGGCATGTGGGATAATGGCGGAGCCTCCACGGGGGCTACCTCTCTCGCGTTGCTCTGCTTCCTGGCGCATGGCGAGTTGCCCGGGTCTTCCCCCGAATTCGGTGACACCGTCCAGAAAGCCATCCAAGGGCTTCTGAACGATCAGATCAAGACTCAAGCCGAGTGCAAGCCGGGCGGGGCCGAGAATCCCACGCAGTTCGAATCGCGCCGCAAGGACAAAATCGGTTACTTCAAGGGACGTGACAGCCACAATTACGCCCATCTCGTTGCCGTCTACGCCCTTTCCGAGGCCTATGCGATGACGCGCATCCCTGACATCAAGGATGCCCTCGACCTCGCCATCCCGCACATCACCGACGGCCAGAATGCCGATGGCGGGTGGTACTACAACATGTACGCCGCCTGCCCCATCACCGACACCTCCTTCACCAGTTGGGCCGTCCAAGGGCTCAAGGCCGCGAAACTCGCCCATGCGGGTGACCAAGCCAAGGTCGTCACCGCGCTCAAAAAAGCCGCCCGTGGCATCAAAACCTGCTGGAACGACCAAGGTAACGTCGGGTTCTTCGGTTACACCACCCAGAGTGGCGGCTCCAAGCGGCAATATCCGGGCCTCACCTCCGCCTGCGCGCTGATCCTTCAGATGCTTGACGAGAGCGACACGGACATTTGCCGCAAGGCAATCGCCTACATGGACTCCTGGGAGCCGGCCTTCAAGAAAAACTTCAAGGCCTCGACCAGCAGCGCCATCCCCATGGCCGGTGCCTCGCCGCAGTACTATTGCTACTACCTCTCCCAAGTCCGCTTCAACCTTGGCGAGAAACATCCCGCGTGGTTGCGTTGGAGCAATCAGCAGAAGCGCCTTTATTTGGCCGCCGCCATCAATATCCCCGCCGAAAAATCCGGCTACAAGGATCACGAAGGCAAGCCGCAGTACATCACCTTCTGGCCGCAAAAAGGCGGTAAGAGCAAGTACGCCGGCGAGAACGCCGCCATTCCCGATGACAAGCGCTTGGAAGCCCAACCTGGCACCAGGAATGGCACGCGCAACGGTTATCCTATCGCGGACTTGGTCAACGTCGACTCCGCCGCGCATGACTGGACTCCGAGCGCAGTCGTGGCCAACTGTTTCACCGCGCTTCAGCTGATGGTCTATTACCGTAACAGCCCCTTGGCCAAAGGCGCGCTTACCTCCATCGAGGCCGAGACCGCGGTCGAGGTCAAGGAAGAGACCGGCGGAGCCGCCGGTGAGGTCACCCTCGAAGGCATTGACGATCTCTGATCTTCACTTTGCCGCATGACAACAGGCTGGCAACCCTCACAAGGGTTGCCAGCCTGTTTTTTCCCCTCGTTGTCCATCGCGATGGGCGTAACCAATGCGCCATGTTTGCTCACACCTCCCCCACCCTTTTGCCAACGAGAGTAGGTTCTGTCGCGGTAATGTAGAATGTCAATGGAATTGCGCAGGGGGAGGGGGATGGCTTGTAGGATGCGCATGGGTCAGAGGGCCTTTGTTCGAGGCACGCCTGCGGGTCTCCTCCGCGGCGAAGGTCGGGCTTAGGTCGAAATAGCCCCGCACCTTTTGGCCGGGGAGCCAATGCGTGAGCCGACCGGCGGTCGTCCCCTTGTTGAGGATGTGTCTCACGGTCGACTCCGCCTCCCCGATGAGTTTCGCGAAGGCCTAGATGGAGAGCCACCAAGCCACCCCCTTGCCGATTTGCTATACTGTCCGCGTACCAGCAAGCAAGGAGACTTTGTGATGAAAGGGTTGATGAGCGCGGTTGTCTTGGCGATGGCGGTGATGTGTGCGTGGCGTGTCGGCGCGATGGATTTGGCGCGGGAGGCCGAAAGCCTGCGATTGCTGACGGCGGCCGGGGAGCCGCTCCCGTGCGGCGTTTTCGAGGGCTTGCCGAAACGCGGGGCGATGCCCACGCAGGTGCGGTGGGTGGAGGCGCCGAAATGGTCGAGGACGCTTCCGACGGCCAAACGCGAGATCAGTTGCCTTCTCTACGACACGGACGCGACGGTCTCGTTGTCCGCGGATTTGCGTGCCTCCGCCGATCTGTGGGCGCCAGGCGCATGGCGGCGGGGGATGCTCCGGTTGGAGGGGGTACCGGGACGCACGGGCGTGCGCCTCCGGGAGCTTTTCGTGGGCGGCGGGCAGATTGTGCTTGACCTGCGACAATGGCGCGACAATCTGGCCGCCCCTGTCGGCGAGGCCCCCGTCGCGCCGCTTCATCTCTTCGCGTTGGACGCGGTGACCGGCCGAGCGACGGCGCTTGGCCGCTTCCGGACGTCGGGGGTCCACACCCTGCCTGTGCCGGGAACGTTTCGGCGGCGGCCGTTCTACCTTTGCCTGCTCGTCGATGAGGCGGCGCGCCACCCCGATGCGCCGCAACCGCTCGCCGTCGCGTCCGTCACCGTGGAGGAGACCGCGGATCCCGGCCGCGTCCAGCCCATGCCCTCGCCGCTTGTGGGCATCGTTTTCCCGAAGACGCCAAGCGCGGCAGTCACCGGGACCCTCGGCGACTCCCTACCCTATGTCTCCGGCGAGATTTGGCTCTCGTTGGATATCGGCGACGCCTATGGCACGTTGTGGACGCCCATCACGCTCATCGCCCCAGACCAGGACCGCTGATGCGCGGGAAGGAACCCTTCGCCTTCGCGGCGCGGCTTGCGTTTGGATGGGGGATTTGCTATATACTGAGGGGAAAGCGATAGACTAAGGAGCCTTTAGCATGAGGAATGAGTACTTGGATCGGTTCATGGCGCAATTCCCCTTTGAGGGGTTGACCTACGACGACGTGACGTTGGTGACGCAGTATGCGGACTTCCTGCCTGACGACGCGAGCCTGAAGACACGCCTGACGAGCCGACAGGAGATGAACATCCCCTTCATGTCCGCGGCGATGGACACGGTGACGGAGGCTCCGATGGCCATCGCGATGGCGTTGGCCGGCGGCATCGGGTGCATCCACAAGAATCTCGACGAGGAGGAACAGGCCGCTCAGGTGGCACGCGTGAAACATTACCTGAACGGCCTTATCGAAAAGCCGATCTGCTTCCATGCGAACGAATCCGTGGCCTACCTGTTGGCGGAGAAGAAACGCCGTGGGTTGAAGTTCGGCGGCTTCCCGATCCTGGACGACCAAGACCGCTTGGTCGGCATGGTCTCGGGCAAGGATCTGCGCTATTCCGACCGAGGGTCGGAGGCGTTGGCCTCGGTGATGACGAAGGCGACGGTGACGGCCGCGCCCGGGACCTCGCTGGAGGAGGCCTACAAAATCATGCGTGAGCACAAGATCGGCAAGTTGCCGCTGGTGGATCAGGAAGGGCGCCTGGCGGGGCTTTACTCCTTCACCGACGTGCAACAACTGATCGAAAACCAGAACCCAGCCTACAACCGCGACGCGAAGCATCGTCTGCGCGTGTCAGCCTCCGTCTCCGGGGGTACGGGCGATTACCGGCGCATGGAGCGTCTGGCGCAGGAAGAGGTGGACGTGGTGGTCGTCGATTCTGCCCACGGCCACACCAAAGGCATCATGGACATGGTGCGTTGGATCGCCAAGCACTACCCAGACATCGACATCATCGCCGGCAACATCGCGACCTCCGAGGCGGCGATCGCCCTGCGCGACGCCGGCGCCCATGCCGTCAAGGTCGGCATCGGCCCGGGCTCCATCTGCACCACGCGCGTGGTCTGCGGCGTGGGCATCCCCCAGCTGACGGCCATCTACAACGCCCGCAAGGCGCTTGAGGGCTCCATCCCCGTCATCGGCGACGGCGGCATCAAGCTCTCCGGCGACGTGCCCAAAGCCATCACCGCCGGCGCCGACAGCGTCATGCTCGGCTCCGTCTTGGCCGGGTGCGAGGAATCCCCCGGCGAAAAAATCCTCAACGGCGGCCGCCAATACGTGGTTTATCGTGGTATGGGCTCCCTCGCCGCACTCAAAAACGGCAAGGGCTCCCGCGCCCGTTACTTCCAAGACAACGAGACCGACGACGAGCTCGTGCCCCAAGGCATCGAGGGTATGGTCCCCTACTCCGGCCCCGTCCATCGCATCATGACGCAATTCTGCGGCGGCCTGCGCAGCACGCTCGGTTATTGCGGGTGCCGCACGATCCAGGAGCTCCAGGAGCGCGGCAAGTTCTACCGCGTCACCGCAAACGGCGTGCGCGAGGCCCACCCGCACGACGTCACCATCACCAAAGAAGCGCCGAACTACCGTTCGTGAGTCAGGAGGGAGGCGTCAATGGCCGTCCAAGAAAGCAACCCCTTCGGGCAGCGCGACCCGCGTGTCATCACGCTCAAGGAGCCGGTGGCGCCGGCTCCCCGCCCCGCGGGGAAACCCGCGGAAGCGCCTTTGCTTGAGGTCGAGGACCTGAACACGTGGTTTCCGATCAAGAAAGGGGTCTTCGCGCGCACCGCGGGCTATGTCAAGGCGGTCAATGGCGTCTCCTTCTCCATGCGCCCCGGCGAGACGCTTGGCGTGGTGGGCGAATCCGGATGCGGCAAGAGCACGCTCAGCCGCACCATCCTGCGTCTGGAGAAGCCCCACAGCGGGAAAATCCGCTTTTTGGGAAGGGATGTGCTGAGCCTGCGCGGGCGCGACCTGCAGCAATACCGCCGCGACATGCAGGTTGTCTTCCAAGATCCGCACGCCACGCTCAACCCGCGCCACTCCGTCCTCGACATCCTCACCGAGGGGATGCTCGTGCATGGCCTCATCAAGTCCAAGGAAGCCGAGGACGTCGCCGCGCGGCTGTTGCGCGACGTCGGGCTCCAGCCCGACGCGATGCACCGTTACCCGCACGCCTTCTCCGGCGGGCAACGGCAACGCATCTGCATCGCCAGGGCCCTCGCCCTCACGCCCAAGATGATCATCTGCGACGAGGCCGTCTCCGCCCTTGACCTCTCCATCCGCGCACAGGTCCTCAACCTGCTCATGGAGCTCAAGGACAAGTACCATCTGGCCTATCTTTTCATCACGCACGACATCGGGGTCGTCGAGCACATCGCCGACAACATCATCGTGATGTACAAGGGCCAAATCGTCGAGCGCGGCCCCGCCGAGCAAGTCCTCCTCCACCCCAAGGAACCCTACACCCAGCGACTCATCGCGGCCGTCCCCCGCGTTGGTGGTACCGCCATCAACGCCTGAATCACCCGAAAGGTGTTTGGATGAAAAGTTATATCTTGTTGGCGACAATTGCTTTTTTATCGTTCGTCTTGTATGGCGAGGAGCAAGAGCGGTATACACTCCACCCAACTCAAAATATGTGGACTTTCCTGAAGCTCGACACCATGACTGGGCAAATCAGCCATGTCCAATATGGAATGAAGCCGGAAGAGCGCTTCGAATACACGCTAAATGCGTTTGACATTACCAAATTGCTAGGCAAGAAACAAATAAATGGACGTTATAAGCTCTATCCCACAAAAAATCTCTGGACCTTCATCCTGCTTGACACAATCGATGGTGGAGCCTTCCAAGTTCAATGGGGCAAAGAGTGTGGCATTTTTCCAATCCTGTTTGGTTCCGTTGAGCAAGAGGAAAACAAAAGAGACACAGAAGAAGGGGTGAAAGACGAAATCCCTTCAACGGATGAAGCCTCTGACAAAGAGTCTCCTCTCTCCGGCATTCTCGAAGGCCTCTTCAACTAAGGTCCATAAGGCCCAAGCCGTTACCTCTAGACACACTGGCAGCCCCCTCAGCGATAGCCGAACAATAATCGTACAATCTGTGCCAGCCGCTAGTATCCTTTGCGCCGTCTTCCCTGTTCACTTCATTCCGTGTCCTATGCACTACCATGCAACATCGTGTCATTCTGACCGTTGACTTGCCAACCTTGGCGTCGAATTATCGTGCCGTGCGGACGATCGTCGCGCCCTGCGCCGTCATGCCCGTGCTCAAGGCCAATGCCTACGGTCTCGGCGTGGGGCCCATCGCCCATGCGCTCGTCGCGGCCGGCGCGCCACGCATCGCCGTGGCGGAGCCTTTCGAGGCGCTCGCGCTCGCGGAGGCCGGCGTGCCCATTCAAATCCTCTCCGGGATCCTTCCCGACGAAATCGCCCCGATGATCGAGGCCGGCGTCACGCTCCCGCTCGTTTCCGTCTCAAGCGCCAAGGCAATCTCGGAGACAGCGAGGCGGCTTGGGCGCACCGCCGTCTGTCACGTCGCCCTCGACACGGGCATGGGACGCGCCGGTTTCCTCTGGCAGGACGCCCCCGCCGCCCTCCGGACGCTCGTCTCGTTTCCCCACCTCGCCATCGAGGGGCTCTTCACCCACTTCCCCCTCGCCTACGAGGGCGCCTCCGCGTTCACCCGTGAGCAACTCCGGCGCTTCCGCCTCGTCCTCGATGCCGCCCATGCCCTCGGCCTCCGCCTCAAGTGGATTCATGCCGCCAACTCCGACGCCATCAACAACGCGCCCGAGGCGTGCGCCCCGCCGTTCAACCTCGTGCGGTGCGGCATCAACCTCCATGGCGCCTTCGACGCCGCAGGTTCCCTGCGCGTGCCCCTCCGCCCCGTCCTCACGATGACCACCCGGCTCGCGCAGATCCGCGACCTCCCGGCGGGAACGCCCATCGGCTACGGCCACACCTATCGTACCCGCCGCCCCATGCGTGAGGGCACGGTCTGCGCCGGTTACGCGGATGGGCTCCCCCTGGCGCTCTCCAACCGCGGCAGCGTCCTCGTCCGCGGCGTGGCCGTGCCCATCGTCGGCCGCCTCTCCATGGATTATCTCACGGTCAATCTCGACGACGTCCCGGAGGCGCGCGTCGGCGATGTCGTCACCCTGCTCGGCCGCGACGGCGACGCCGAGATTCCCGTCCAGGACTGGGCCAACCTCAAAGGCACCCACGCCTACGACATCATCTGCTCCATCGGCTCGCGCGTCGCCCGCGAATACCGCGGTTAGGCCGCGCGCGAACCGCGAGCCTTCGGGAAGGGGAAGCGCCGTCCGCACCGCGGATGACGGACGTGCGCACGTGGCTCGTTTTCGCGTCGGCATTCTGAGCCCCTTTGTGGTATAATGCGGCCCGTTTTCTAAGGAATACCCATTATGAATATCCATTTGCTTCGTGTGCCTTGGGCGTTGTTGGTCTTTCTGGGGGCGTTCGCGTTTTACCTGCTGACGGGGGCGTATGTGCCCTATCCCGGGGATTCGGCGGACTTTTTGGCGGCGATCGCGTGGCCCATGCAAGTCGCGGGTGACGTCTCGGAGCCTTTGGGCACGGTCTTGACGGCCTTGGCGATCCGCGCGGTGCCGACCCAGGCGGCGTTCTGGATGACGGCGCTTTCGGCGGCCCTCGGCGCGACGATCGTGGCGGCGCTCTTCGTGGCGGCCGCGGAGGGGGTGCGCCATTCGACGCTCGATTTGCGAGACGTGCCTGCGGCGGAACGCCCGCGCACCCGCCTGGATCTGGCGGCGACGGTCCTGCTGACGGGCTTTGGCGCGGCGGCTTTGGGCGCGTTGGCCCTGCCTGTGTGGGCCATCGCGACGCGGCCTCTGCCAGGCGGCGCGATGACGGCCTTGGGGGCGGTGATGGTGGCCTTGGCGATGAGCCTGCGGAGGCGGTGCGCGGAGGATTACGAGGAGCTGCTCCCCCCCTCGACGCGGCGGCGTGTGGCGATGGGCGTGCTCTTCGCCTTGGCCACCTATGTTTTCTGCGGGCGGCCTGGCCTCCTGCCGGTGTCGTTGGCGGGGATCCTGCTGGGCGGGGGCATCCTCGTCCGCCAAGGGGTGGAACGCCGCCTGACCTACCTGCCGTGGATTCTGCTGGGGTTGATCGTGGGGGCGCTGGCCTCGGTGGGGACGCTCGGGCTGTGGAACATCGCGATGGGGACGTCCGGCGAGACACCGCTCCTTGCGCAATGGGCGATGCGCCTGGAGTCGCAGACCGTTCCGCAGCTGATGGGGCTTGTGTCGCGTTTCGAGGGCGCGGCGCCTTTCGCTTTCTTCGCGCTGGCATTCGTGCTGCTCCTCGGATGCTTCCCCCGGATCTTTTTCAATCGCCGTGCGACGTTTTTCGGGCAACTGGTCATCGTGGCGCTTTTCGTGACGTGCCTGTGCCGTTGGCCGGAGGAGCTCTGGGCGATGATGGCCGAGCCCTCCCCGTTGGCCGCGCTGGGGATGGCCTTGGTGGCGCTGAACGTCGCCCTCTTGGCGGGGGCGTGGCTCCTTGCGTGGTTCGACGCCCACACCGCCTGGTCCGCTTCCCTCACCCATCTCACGGCCAATATCGCGATGGCGGTGACGCTGGGCGGGTTGGTGCTCTGGCAGGGCCTCCTCAACGTCAATGATGGCCCCGGCCTCATGGCCCGGCGTGCGCTCGCAGGCGCTTGGGACCCCTTGGCCTCGGTTCTGCCCGTGACGCTCACGGCGTGGTTCGACCCGGAGCCCGGCTTGGCCCCCTTCCTCATCAACCGGGCCGAGCACGGCACGCCTCTGATCCCCGTGGCCGACCTCACGCGGGCGCACGCCCTGCTCACCCTTGATGGCCACCCCTACGACACACGCTTGTCGGAGGATCCCGTGCTCGCCGCGCTCGACGCCGCCGGCCCCCTGCCGACCCGACGCTACCTTTTGGCCACCGACACCGCCCACGCGTTCCGTGAAGGCCCCCTGCCGCCAGATGCCGCGGCCACCGTCGAAAGCGTGGCCGACCATGTCGCCGCCACGCGCTTCGGGCGCACCCCCATCGGCGAACGCGCGACGCGGAAGTTGCACGCGCTCGCCGCCAGGCTGCTTGCCGCGCAGGCGTGCGGCACAGCGTCTGGCGACCCGGAGGCGGCCGCGCGAATCCTGCGGCACGCCATCGCCATCGATCCCGAAAACCCCGGCCTGCGCCTGAGCCTCGCCGCGCTCGACGGCAAAGTCCCTCTCTCCAAGGAGGAGCGGCTCCGCGGCGTGGCCGTGGCCGAGGCGGATCCATGGCTTCGCGATCCCTCGCCCGACCGTGCCGCCGCGTATGAGCGGCTTTACGGCCCGGTTCTCACCGCGGGCTTCCGTGCCGCAGGCCGGCTCGGCGCGTTACACCTCGGTGATCGCGCCTCGGTGCTCCGGCAGATCCTCGCCGCCTACCGCGAGGCCCCTGAGACGCTCGGCGCGCAGGAGCGCATCATCGCGCTGCTCCATCTGCCCGAGGCGGAGGCCGCGGCCTCGCTTCTCGCCCGCGACGCCCCTTCCACGGAGGAGCTGACGTTTTTCCTGTGCGCCTATCCCTGGACCGACGCGGCCAACGCGCTTTTCGCGAAACACGCGACGCGACTGGCCCAAAACGATTGCCTGGGGATGCTTTACCTGAACCATGGCCGCAACACCCGCCGCCAGCAGATCGATCGCGTGGGCTCCTTCTTCGCCCGCGACGGCCACTTCGCTTACGCGTATTTCCACCTCACGCACCTGCTCGCCGAGGGGAAGCTCGACGACGCGCTCGACTTCGTCTCCGACTTCATCGTCGCCGACCGACTGGCCGACGCACCCGTCCTCCTGGAAAGTCTGCGGTTGCGCGTCATCGACCGCCTGCTCGCGCAAGACCCCGCACGCGCGCTCGCGTTCCTGCGCGAGTGGCTCACCGCCGACCCGGCCCAACCCGGCCTCTGGGAATGCCTCCTCACCCTTCCCGAGGCCACCGAGGATGAGATGCGGCAGTGCCTGGCGCGTTACCCCACCCACCCCGTCGCCACCCGGCTCTTCGCCGAGGCGCTCCGCCGCCAGGCCGGCGACGAAGCCGCCGACCGCTATCTGAGAACGCTCTGAAAACGCCATGCTCACCGCCGACTTCGACTACGCGCTCCCCCCCGAACTCATCGCGCAAACTCCTCCTGAGACACGCGGCACCTCCCGCATGATGGTGCTCGACCGTGCGGCAGGCACGCTTGCCCATCGCCACATCGGCGATATCGGCGACTACCTCCGCCCAGGCGATCTGCTCGTCCTCAATGACACGCGCGTCTTCCCCGCGCGGTTCCTCGGAGTGTGGCAGGATACGGGCGGCGGCGCGGAGATTCTCCTCACCGACGCCCTTGACCCCGAGACCCGCGAGGATGGCGGCGATTACGTCAGCGAATGGCAGGCGCTGTGCGGCAGTGGCCGCAAGGCCCGCCAAGGGCACACCGTCGTCGCCGCGCACGGCCATCTGCTGGCGGACATCCTCGACGCCGCGCCCGAGGGACGCACCCGTCTGCGCCTTCGCTCCGACGCCCCGCTGATGGACGTTTTGGAGACCTACGGCCTCACCCCCGTCCCCCCCTACATCCGTCGCGATCGCGACGACCCAGCGATGGCGCGCCTCGACCGCGAGCGCTACCAGACCGTCTACGCCCGTGAGGTGGGCGCCGTGGCCGCGCCAACGGCCGGGCTTCATTTCACCCAGGCCCTGCTCGATGCGTTGGAGACCCGCGGGATCCGCCGGGCGTTCGTCACGCTTCATGTCGGCCCCGGCACCTTCCGCCCCGTGAAGGCCGAACGCGTGGAGGATCACCGCATGGACGCCGAGCGTTACCGCGTGCCGGAGGCCACGGCACGGCTCATCGCCGAGACCCGCGCAGCCGGGGGCCGCGTCGTCGCCGTTGGCTCCACCTCCGTGCGCACGCTTGAGACGGTCGCCGCCGAGCATGACGGCGAGATCGTCCCCTGCGCGGGGAGCAGCACGGCGTTCATCCACCCGCCCTACCGCTTCCGCGCCGTGGATGCCATGCTCACCAACTTCCACCTTCCCCAATCCACCCTGATCATGATGGTCGCCGCGTTGGCCGGGCGCGAACGTGTCCTGGAAGCCTACCGTGAGGCCGTCCGCCTCCGCTATCGTTTCTTCTCCTACGGCGACTGCATGCTCATCCTGTGAGGACTTGCCATGGATCACGCCCCGCACGCCTTCATTCTCGCCGGTGGCCGCGGCGAACGCTTTTGGCCGCTCTCCACGCATGATCGCCCCAAGCAATTCGTCACCCTTTTCGGGGGGAAACCGCTCATAGCGCACGCCGTCGACCGCCTCACGGGGCTCGTCCCCCCGGAACGCGTCCACGTCATCACCTCCGCCGATCTGATCCCTGCCACGTGTGCCGCGCTCCCAGGGGTTCCACCGGGGCAGATCATCGGCGAGCCGATGGGGCGTGACACCGCGGCCGCCGTCGCCCTCGCCGCCGGGCTCCTCGCGCGGACCGCACCCGAGGCGCCGGCCATCATCCTTCCCGCCGACCCCGTGATCGGCGACGCGGCGGCCTTCCGCGCCACCTTGGCCCTTGCGGCCCGCCAAGCCGCGCGGGCGGACGTCATCGCCACGGTCGGCATCGCCCCCACCTTCCCCGCCACCGGCTACGGCTACATCGAATGCGGCGACCCGCTTCCCGGTGAACCTGCCCTCTGTGCCGTCCGCCGCTTCGTCGAGAAACCCGACCTGCCCACCGCGCAACGCTACCTGCGGACCGGCGCGTTCGTCTGGAATGCCGGAATCTTCGTCTTCCGCCCCGCCGTGATGGCCGAGGCACTCCGCCGCCACGCCCCCGAATGGCTCCCCCTCGTCGCCGACCCGGACGCCCGCGACGCGCTTTACCCCACCCTGCCCAAAAAGTCCATCGACTATGCGGTCATGGAAAAGAGCGACAACCTCGTCGTCGCACGGGGCGACTTCGGGTGGGACGACGTGGGCAACCTGCCCGCCCTGGGCCGTCAGTTCCCCGCCGACGCCCAAGGCAACGTCGCCATCGCCCCCACCTATGCCCTCGACGCCACCGGCAACATCGTCGCCGCCGAAGGCGACGCCCGCGTGACCGCGCTCCTCGGCGTCGAAGGGCTTATCGTCGTCCATACCGCCAAGGCCACCCTCGTGGCCACGAAAGCCGCCGCGCAAAACCTCAAAGCGCTTCTCGCCACCCTCCCGCCCGACCTGCGCTGACCGTCGGCCGCGCCGGCCCCGTCGCCATGCCGACGCGAAGGATTGCGTTTGCCCGCCCGAGGGGATTTTGGTAGACTACGCGCAGAAGGAGGGCGAGATGGCACGAAGCGCTTATGACAGATTGGTTCGGCGGGTCCGCGCGATGGCGCGGCGGCGCGGCACCGCGCTGGCGGAATCCTCGGCGGAGCGGCGCATCTTCGATATCTACGAGCATGACCGGGATCTCTTCCTTTTCGACCGTTCCGGCTCGGACGGGCGGGAGCGCCGGCGGTCGATGGTGCTGATCCGCCGCGCGGATCTGCGTTTGGGGCGGACGGGATGGCTGTGCGCGGGGGGGACGGGTTATTTCGGCACGATCCTGACGCCCCTCTTCTCCGGCGCGCTCGGCCAAGACCTCTGCCGCGTGCCGCATGACAGGCGTTCGGAGACGATCGCACGGCGGGTGGTGCTCGCGAGCGTCTCGGAACAGGGTGTGACCTTGCTCCAGCGCGAGACGGATTTCTCGCTGTTGGTCGAGGCGGATCGTTGGTTGCAGGCGCAACGGCTGGGGATCGAGGAGATCGTCTTCGGCGAGCGCACGCCGGAGGCCCTGAACTATCTGGAATGCCGGGGGCAGCTCTGGCGCGCCCGCCCACAGGTGCACACCGAGGCCGAACGACGGGAAGCCGTGGCGCGGGCGCGCCTGCGACTCGACACATACGCCCATTATTTTGTCAGCGTGCGGGGGGTCCATTGGCTCACCTATCCTGATTTCGCGCGGGTGGCAGCCCTCGCGCGGACAAGCCCCGCGGAAACCGTGGCGTGCCTGCGCGAATGGGCCGCCCTGCCCCCCGGCGAGACCGCCTCCGCCCTGCGCCGCCCCAAAAGCGGGGGGCGATGCGCCATCGAGTTCTTCGGCATCGCCCACGCCGACGCGGAAACCCTCCTGATCCCCGCCCTGGAACGTCTGCTCGAAGGGGTCACCCTCGGGCGCATGGATGCCATGGACATGGCGGACACGTTGGCGGGCATCGCCATCCTCTTCCGCAGACGCTTGGAGGACGCGTGCTATGCCGACCTCGACGACGCGCGGACGATTGACCTCCTGCACGCGCGGATTTCCGATGACACGCCGGAGGATGGGCTGGCCCGGACGGACTTCGACGCACGGCGCGTGGCCTTGCCGGGCGTGACCTTCCGCGCGGGCCTGCCCATCCCGCACCCCGGCGTCGACCGCCAGGTCTTGGCGGTCGTCGACTTCCTGACCCGCCGCCTGAGCGTCAACGAACGCGCCGAGTACCTCAACGTCTACGACCTGCGGTCGACCAAGACGATGACCACCGCCTCGGCGCTCACACGCGAGATTGTCCTCAAAACCAACCGCACGCCCACGCCGATCTCCTATATCCAGAAACGGTTGGGCAGCGTGCGCGCCGGCTACGCCGATTACCTGCTCACGCGTGCCAACGCTTTCCGCGCGTTGGGCGCGGATTATCCCGCCTTCCAGTTGCTCACGGTCATCGCGCATGGGCGGATGCGCGCGCAAAGCCCCTTCTTTCTGCGAACGCGCGCGCCGGGAGACCCCTTGCCCGCGATCGCGCCGGAGCGGTTCCGCTGCAACCCCTCCAACCCGGAGAGCCCCGAGGAACCCGCCGTGGTCCTGGCGCTTGCCGGGCTCTATGGCTCGGCCGCCGCGCAAAACATGGTGGCCAAGAAATACCTCGCCGGCCCGCCGCCCACGTGTCGCTTCGGCATCGGCAAGGAGATCTTCGAGTTCGCCTATGATTCCGCCATGCACCGCCTGATGCCCGCGCACGTGCAGGTCTGCTCCATCCGCGGCACGATGGGATGGCCCAACCTCTCACGCACGGAGGCCAACCTGCGCGACGCCCATCGCTTCTACCTGCGCAGTTACGCCGCGGCGCTCGGCCGTTACTGGAACGACCACAAGGAGGCCTGCACGCTCAACGAGTGCGCGACGGCCTTCTTCGACGGGTTCGAGCGCAAGATCGAGACCATGCATTGGGCCTACAACCGTTCGCGCGCGCACTTCGATGGGTTCGACCCCGCCCTGCGCAAGGTCTACGGCTTCCGCGCCAAGTGGGCGTTCGCGCTGTGGGCGATGGAGCGCGCGGCGGAGGGACTCCCCGAGCTACGCGAACGCTTCATGGATTACGTCCGCGACGGCTTCGTGAAGGCGTAAGCCTCAGACGTCCGTGTTGTCCACGAAAAGGTTCTGGAAGATGTACTTGCGGCGCTCGGGGGTGTTGGCGCCCATGAGGAACTGCACAGTGTCCCACACCCGGGTGTCGGCGTGGACGTTCACGGGGGTGAGACGGATCCCCTCGCCGATGAAGTCCTTGAACTCTTGGTCGTTGATCTCGCCGAGCCCCTTGAACCGGGTGATCTCGGCCTTGGCGCCGCAGGCCTTGATGGCGGCCTCACGCTCGGCGTCGTCATAACAATAGAACGATTTGGTGTTGTTGCGCACGCGGAAAAGGGGCGTCTCAAGGATGAACAGGCGCCCCTCCTTGATGATGTGGTCGAAAAAGCGCAGAAAGAACGTGATGAGCAGATTGCGGATGTGAAGGCCGTCGACATCGGCATCGGTGGCGAGGACCACCTTGGCGTAACGGAGCGTGTCGGGCGTCTGCTCGATGCCAAGGGTCTTGACCAAATCATAGAACTCCTTGTTCTTGTAGATGGCATCGCGCTTGAGGTCGCAAACGTTGAGCGGTTTGCCGCGAAGCTTGAAGACCGCCTGGTTCTGCGTGTTGCGCGCCGCGCCGACGGTGCCCCCCGCGGACTTGCCCTCCACCAGGAAGATCATCGTGTCCTCGTTCTTGCCCTTGGCCTTGTCGAAATGCCGCTTGCAGTCGATGAGCTCCTCCACGCGCACGGCCGACTGCTTGGCGCGCTCGCGGATGGTCTTCTGCAGATCCTTGCTGGCGGCGCGGAACTTCGCCGTCTCCTCGATTTTGTTGAGCAGGCGCGTGGCATCCTCGGGATGGCGGTGCAATTCCTCCTCCACCACCTTCTTGATCTCGGCGACGAGCGCGGCGCGGATATCCGGATTGCCCAACTTGTTCTTCGTCTGCCCCTCGAACTGCGGATCCTTGAGCCGGATGGCGACCGCGGCGATGATGCCATCGCGCGCCACCTCGCCCTCGTATTTCTTCTTCGCGAACTCCTGGACGCCCCGCAGGAACCCCTCCTTGAACGCCGTCAGATGCGTGCCGCCCTCGTTGGTGTACTGCCCGTTGACGAACGTGTAATACTCCTCGCCCATGTGATTGGTGTGCGTGAAGGCAATCTCCAGCATCTTCGAGCGATAATGGAGCGGCCCGTAAAGTTCTCCCCCGTCCGCCTCCGCCCCGATGAGATCCATCAGCCCGTTCTCCGAACGGATCGGCTCGCCGTTGAGCTCCAGCGTCAGCCCCGCGTTCAGATAGGCATACATCTTCAGCCGCCGCCGCACATGCTCCTCACGGAAAGCAAACCGCGGGAAAATCTCCACATCGGGCAAAAACGCCATGAACGTGCCGTTGCGCTCCTTCGTCTCCCCCTCGCGCCGCGCCACCGGCTTGCCCCGCGCGAAGACCGCCTCCACGAAACGCCCGTCACGATGCGAACGCACCGTGAAACGCTCCGACAGCGCGTTCACCGCCTTCGTCCCCACGCCGTTCATGCCCACGGAAAACTGGAAGACATCGTCATTGTACTTCCCGCCCGTGTTCATCTTGCTCACGCAATCGACAACCTTCTCCAAGGGGATCCCGCGCCCGTAGTCGCGCACGCAAACCTCACCCGTCGCGAAATCCAACCGCACCGACACCCGCTTGCCGAACCCCATGATGAACTCGTCGATCGCGTTGTCCAACACCTCCTTCAGCAGGATGTAAATGCCATCGTCATACTGCGAGCCGTCGCCCCGACGCCCGATGTACATGCCCAGACGGAGCCGGATATGCTCCATCGGATCGAGCGTCTTGATACTGTCGGCCGTGTATTCCGCGGGATTTTTCGCCATGCTTGCTCCTTGAAAAACGCGGGGGATTATAGCACAAGTGCGTACCCGACGGCGCGCACCTCGCCCCACCCCGCAGTCTCATACCCCTTTCGGACACCACTTCCAGACCGCGATCCGCTTCCCGTGCCGGAACGGATGGCTGGGAGCGCGAATCGGGAGGGTTTGGGGCGAAACCCTAAAGGGTCTGACCCGAAACCCTAAGGGGTTTGCCCGAGAGCCGGGGGTGCCGCGATGGGCATGGGATGGCCTGTGGGCGTGCGCCGTTGCCATCCCCGCCACCGCCCGCCCGATCGATCGCAACGCAAAAAACAATTGCATTCCGCGCAAGATTTGCTATCATATGCGCGTTTTTGCGGCCTCTAGCTCAGTTGGTAGAGCACGGCACTTTTAATGCTGGGGTCGCGGGTTCGACCCCCGCGAGGCCGACCATCTTAAAACCCCGTCAAATCCAGTGATTTGACGGGGTTATTTGTTTTTCGGGCAGAAAGTCGGAGACGCGCGAAAATCCCAGAAGTGACCAGAAACGACCACCAAATACGCGATTTTAGACAACGTTTGGCAAGACAAGCGAGCGCACCCTCTGCCACGTCATCATCGGGAACCGCGCCACGCGCCCGTCATCCGCATTTCGCACATCGCCGAAAGCGCGGAACGCCGCCTTCAGCGTTGCCTTGTCCGTGATGGGTTCCACGCCGTCCGCGTCCATCACCGGCATTTCCGCGAGTGCCATGTACGTGACGTTCATGCGGATGCCCGGCCCGCCGCCAGAGATGTTGTCGTACCGCGCGGCAAGCTCGGACAGACGATCAAGCCCCGCCTCAGCGTCCATCTTCATCCGTCTCGGGACACGGAGACGACGTCAAACCCGGAAGCGCGGAACGTGGCACCTCCCGTTGTGGCGTGTGCCGCCGGGGATGGGAGGGTCAGAGGCGGAAGGGGGCGGGTTTGAGGAAGACGCGGAGGCGCTTGGGTTGGCCGGGGGAGCCTTGCTCGACGCGGGGGAGAAGGCGGATGGCGGAGGCTTCGACGGCGGCGCCGAGATCGAGAACGATGGCGTGTGGGGCTTTCGCGTGGGGGGAGGTCTGCCAGAATGTGGATTCCTGGAGGTCGTAGACTTTGTCGGCGGTGGCGTTGGCGACTTGGGGATCCACGGACGAGGCAAAGGTGACGCCCCAGTCCTCGCGTGGCAGTGGCGTGCCGTCGGGGCCGAGAAGCTCGATCTCGGCGATGGCGACAGGCCCTTCCTGCCAAGCGGAGCGGATCTCGACGCAGAGGTGGCGACCTCGGGCGGGTTTGGGGAAGGCGAGGGTCTGCCATCCGCCTCCGGGAGGGAGGTCGGCCTCCAGCGTGGGTGTCTCGCGGGAGAGGTTTAGGGTGCGCCCGGATTCGCGATGGACGGAGAGGTCGGGGGTGCGCAATTGGTCGAGAATCGGGCGATCGAAGCCTCGGAGCGTGGGGGCTCGTGGGCCTTTGAGGTCGAGGACGATGACTTCATTGCGGCCTTTTCGGAGCCAACACCCGGGCAGGAAGAGGGTTTGTTGCGGACCGATCTCCCAGAAACGTCCGAGGGCGATGCCGTTGACCCAGACCATGCCTTTGCCCCAGTCGCGGAGGTCGAGGAAGGTGTCGCCCGTCTCGTCGAGCTCGAAGGTGCCGACCCAGTAAGCGGGGCCTTGGGGGCGGGCGCCGGCTTGTGCTGCCTTGGCCGCGACGAGGGCGTGTTCTGGTGGAAGATTGAAGACCTGCCAATCGGTGAGCGTATCGCCGCCAAGGGTGACGCGCTCGGTGATGCCTTTGCGGTCGTGGATGGAGGCGCCGAAGTTCACGCGCCCCATGGCCTCGACGAGGATGTCGAGGCGCGTGCCGGCGGGAAGGTCGGTGGGCAGGGTGAGGGAGAACTCCTTCTTTCGGCGGTCGAGACGGGCCAAGAGGCGGCCGTCGGCGAAGACCTGGGCCCAGTCGTGCACTTCGTCCAAGGCAAGCGTCTCGCCTTGCTTCGCGGCGCGGGGGAGGTGGGTGACGTAGAGGATCGTACCCCAGCCTTGGCCAAAGTCTTCCATCGGGCGGATCTGCGGGGAGGTGCGCGGCGCGGGGAGGGCGTCGAAGAGGGAAATGGCGCGATCAAGCGTGAAAGTGGGCACGGTGATGACCGGCGGCGGTGCGGGTGGTTCTGGGAGCGGGTGTTTGACGTGCTTTTGGAGCAGGGCGCGGAGTTTCGCGTATTTCGGGGTGGCGTGGCCGGCCTCGTCGATGGGCGCGTCGTAGTCATAGGAGGAGCACATGGCCGAATAGGCGGGGTTGTTCGCCCCACCCCACCAGCCGAAGGTGGTGCCGCCATGGGTCATGTAAAGGGAGAAGGAGATGCCGCGGTCGAGCATGTCGCGGATGCCGCGCACCATCGTGTCGGCATCGCGGGTCTCATGCCGGCGCCCCCAATGGTCGAACCAGCCACTCCAATATTCGCTGCACATGAGCGGGGTGTCGGGGCGGGCCTCCCGAAGGGCACGGAATTGCCCATCGATGTCCGTGCCCGTGCCGAAATTGAGCGTCCAGACGAGGTCGTCCAACGCATTGCGCCTGAAGGTGCTGGCCCAGTCGCATTGGAACAGGGGCACGTCGGTGAAGCCGGCGGCACGGAGCGAATCGCGGATGTTGGCGACATGGGATTTGTCGGTGGCGTAGGCGCCGTATTCGTTTTCCACCTGGACCATGATGATGTTGCCGCCGCGAGGAAGCTGCAACGGGGCGAGCTCCCGCCCCAGACGCTTCAGGAAGCGGCCCACGCGGTCCAGATAAAAGGGATCGTTGGAGCGCAGGCGGACGTCTTTTTTCCTGAGGAGCCACCATGGCAGGCCCCCCATCTCCCACTCCGCGCAAACGTACGGGCCGGGGCGGACGATGACGTACATCCCGTGCTTCTGCGCCAGGCGGCAGAAGCGGGCCACGTCGGCATTGCCGGAGAAGTCGAACACCCCCGGTTCGCGCTCATGGAAGTTCCAAAAGACGTACAGGCAGATGGCATTCATGCCCAAAGCCTTGCACATTCGGATGCGATGCTCCCAATACGGAGCCGGGATGCGTGGGTAGTGGAGCTCGGCGGCCCTGACGACGAAGGGCTCGCCGTTGAGCAGGAAGGCGCCTTTGCCGACCTCGAAGGTCTCCGGCTTGGCGAGGAGCGCGACCGCCGCGGCGGCGCAGAGCAGGGTGGCAAACAGTCGCATGGCGTATCCCAAGGTTCAGACGTGCCGGCGCACGGCAATCGTGCGCCACCTCGGCAAACAGTCTAGCACGTGGAGAAGAAGCCGGGGGGCATTTCCCCACGCGTACCGCCCCACGCACACGCCTGTACGCAAGGTGGGCGGTTTGACTTTCGGGGGGTGAAGCGGTTATACTAAGCACTTTCGTTTTCCTGTTCGCCCATTCTGAGAAGAGGTCGTCATGTCGCATACCGTTCGCAATGTGTTGGTCGTCAACGCGGGAAGCTCCTCGCTGAAGTTCATGCTCTTCGACATGAGCCAGGAGCGCATGTTGGCAAAGGGGCAGGTGGAGCGCATCGGGATCGGCGATGCGTTGTTCACCTTCTCGACGGAAGGTTTCTCCGAGAAGCAGACGCCGTGCGAGGCGCCCAACCACGCGGCGGCGATCCGGTTGGCGTGCGACGCGCTGACGGCCCCTGCGAAGGGCGGCTGCCTGAAGAGCTTCGCCGACATCGACGCGGTGGGACACCGTATCGTGCATGGCGGCGAGAAGTACTCCAAGCCGGTGCGGCTGGATGAGCACGCGCTGAAGGAAATCGAGAAGCTCTCGCCCTTGGCGCCGCTCCACAACCCGGGCGCGTTGCAGGGTATCCGCGGGTGCGAGCAGGTGCTCCCCGGCGTGCCGCACGTGGCCGTCTTCGACACGGCCTTCCATCAGACGATGCCCGAGGAGAGCTATCTCTACGCCCTGCCGCGCGAACTGCACGACAAGCTGGGCGTGCGCAAATACGGTTTCCATGGCACCAGCCATCGCTTCGTGACGGAGCGCGCGGCGGAGATTCTCGGCAAGCCTTCGGATCAGGTGAACCTGGTGACCTGCCATCTGGGCAACGGCTCCTCCATCACCGCGGTGAAAGGCGGCAAATGCTTCGACACCTCGATGGGCATGACGCCGCTCGCGGGCGTGGTGATGGGCACGCGCTCGGGCGACGTGGATCCCGCGATCGCCTTCTACCTGATGAAAAACGGCTACTCGGCCGACGACGTGGACGCCCTCTTCAACAAGCAGGGCGGCGTGAAGGCGCTCTGCGGCTCCAGCGACATGCGCGACGTCTGCTCCGCCTGCGAGGCGGGCAACCGCGACGCGCAGGTGGCGTTGGCCCGATTGGTGCACAGTTACGCGATGTACGTCGGCGGGTATGTGGCGCTCCTGGGGCGCACGGACGCGATCATCCTCACGGGCGGTATCGGCGAGAACAGCTGGGAGACCCGCCAAGCCTTCCTCAAGGCGCTCTCCGGCCTGGGCATCACGCTCGACGAGGCGGCCAACCGTGCCACCCGCGGCGTGGAGGCGACCATCTCCGGCAAGGATTCCGCCATCCCCGTGATCGTCGTGCCGACGAACGAGGAGCTCATGATCGCCCGCGAGACCTTCACGATCCTCAACCCGTGAACCGCGCCGCGCCGGCACACGTCCTCTTCGACCTTCGCACGCTGGGGCGACTGCGCCCCGGCGCGCGGACGTATTTGTCGGCGATGGCGGACAGCCTGTTGCCGGCGTTGCTGGGGGGCGACCGCGCGACGGTGCTCCTGACGCGCGGCGAGCCCTTCCCCCTGAAACCCATCGAACATCCCGGCGTGGTCTACGTGGAGACGGAGCACCCGGCGCGGACAGCCGCCGGCGCGGCCGAGCTGGCCATGTTGGCACGGCGCCTGAAGCCTGACGTCTACTGGTCGGCGGACGCCACGGTGCATCCGCCGACGCATGCGTGGCGCCGGCGCAAACTGCGGACGGTTTTTGCAATCGAGGGGTTCCCCCGGCACTCGGACCGGCGGGGCCTCGTGGCGTGGTTGGAGCGGGCACACCGGCGGCTGACGGTATACCCGCGGCTTTTGGCGGCGGATGCCTTGGTCTGCCCGAGCCATGCGCTGGAAGTGCGCGTGGTGGCGCGGCTGGGATTGCGCGCCAGGCGACGCACGCGGGTCATCCTCAATGGCGTGCACCCGCTCTTCCGTCGGCACTCGGAAGAAGAGATCCTGGAGGCCCGCCGGGCCTGGCTCGTGCCGCGCCGTTACGTGATCGTGGCGGGCGAGACCGAACGCGCCGACGAACTGGCCGTGCCGTTGCGGGCCTTGGCGCGCAACGAGGAGGTGCCGGCGGCGGCATGCGTGATCGTGGGCGACAAGGGGTTGCCGGCGGCGTTGCGCGAGACCATCCGCGCCTGCCATCTGGAGGGCATGGTGCGCTTCATCGACGCGGAGGCGATCGGCGCGGAGGCGCTCTCGGCGCTTTATGGCGGCGCGGCGGCGACGTTCGAGCCGGCGCGCGGCGCGGGGTACACGCCATCGGTGATCCGCAGCCTGGCGTGCGGCACGCCGGTGATCTGCGCGGCCTCGGCGACGAACCGTGAGCTCTACGGGAACGCCGTCCTGAGCGTGCATCCCACCGACACGGCGGAATGGGCCAAGGCGTTCGTGGCGCTGACGCTCTCGGCGCCGTTGCGCGATCGGCTGAGGGCGCGGGGGGAAGCGTGCGCGGCGGAGCGGACGTGGGAGCGGACGGTGCGGGAGTCGTTCGCCTTGGCGCATGAACTGTCACGGAGGGCCTGACGTGGAGACGCGGAAGGAGACGATCGCCGGTGTGGACGGCCTGTCGGAAGGGGAGCGGCGCTTCCATGAGCACTTCATGGCGATGGCGTTGCGCGAGGCGGAGGCCTCCGCGGAGGCGGGGGAGGTGCCGTGCGGGTGCGTGATCGTGCGTCTGCCGGAGGGGTGTCTGGAGCCCGGGGTGGCGAAGCCCAGACCGCCGGAGGATATCTGGGAGGCGAGGGTCTTGGCGCGCGGGCACAATCAGACGGAGCTGCTGCGCGACCCGACGGCGCACGCGGAGATGATCGCCATAACGGCGGCCGCGGCGGCGGTGGGCGATTGGCGGCTCGGGCGGGTGGCGGTGTATGTGACGAAAGAGCCCTGCCCGATGTGCGCGGGGGCCCTGGTGTGGGCGAGGCCGGCGCTGGTGGTGTGGGGGATGAGCGATCCGGAACGCGGCGGGGAGCACGCTTTTGGTATACTTGGGGACAAACGGGTGAACCATCGCCCACGGTTGCTGGCCGGCGTGGCGGAAGCCCGTTGCCGGGAGCAGTTCACGACGTTTTTCAAGGCACGCAGGAAGGAGCCCAGAGCATGAGCGGAGCAGGGATGGTCAGAGGCGTTTTGGCGGTGGCGGCGATGTTGGCCGGGGCTTTGGGTATGGCGGCGCAGCGTTTCCCTGGGCCGGACTGGGTGGAGGAACCCGACCCATGCGCCTCGCCTTACGCGCAACCGGGTGGGACGCTCGTCTACGCCGGGAGCAACCCACCCAAGAGCTTCAACGGTTACATCGACAACAACACGTTCACGATGATGATCTTCGGCATCCTTTACCCGTCGATGTTGGCGATCGACCCGCGAACGGGGGATTACGGCCCCAGTCTGGCCGACTGGTGGGAGATCAGCGACGACAAGAAACTCTACACCTTCCATATCGATGAGCGGGCGACCTGGAGCGACGGCTCCCCCGTGACGGCCGAGGACGTGAAGGCGACCTTCGACGCGGTGATGGCCCCCAAGACCCTCTCCGGGCAGTACAAGGTGCTCTTCTCGGCCATCGACTCGCCGCGCATCATCGACCAACGCACCATCGCCTTCCCCTGCAACGAGGTGCATTGGCGGAACTTCAACAACCTGGGCGGCAGTCTCTACATCATGCCCAAGAAGCTCATCGACCGTGCCCGCGCGAAATGCCGCGCCGAGGGGCGTGACGAGGGGTTGGCCTTCAACGAGATCAACTTCGACCTCCCCATCGTCGGCGGGCCCTATTACATCTCCGACCACAAAGAGGGGCAGAACATGACCCTCACGCGCCGCCCGGATTGGTGGATGTTCAAGACGCCGATGGGCCGGGGCGTCTACAACTTCGACCGTATCCGGATCCGCTTCTTCATGGATCAAAACAACGCCTACGAGGCCTTCAAGAAAGGCGAGGTGGACGTCTACGCCGTCTACTCCGCGCGCGTCTGGAACGCCGAGAGCGTGGGCGAGCGCTTCGAGAAGAACTGGGTGGTCAAGCAGAACGTCCACAACCACAACCCCATCGGCTTTCAAGGTCTCGCCATCAACATGCGCAAGAAACCGTACGACGACGTGCGCGTGCGCAAAGCCCTGGCGCATCTCTTCGACCGTCGGCGCATGGTGCGTTCGTTGATGTACAACGCCTACTTCATGCTCCGCTCGTATTGCACCGACCTGTACGACGCCGAGCACCCCAGCGAGACGCCGCTCTACGAATATGACCCCGACGCCGCACTGCGCCTCCTGCGGGATGCCGGCTTCGAGATCAACCCGGCGACCGGCAAGATGGAGCGCAACGGCCAGCCCTTCGTCGTCCGTCTGCTCACCCGCTCCACCAACGACAGCGTCTACCTAGCCCTCTTCAAGGAGTCGCTCGACCGTCTGGGCATCGACCTGGAGATCTCGCAGAAAGACTTCGCCACCTGGATGCGCGAGACGGGCAAATACAACTTCGAGGTCACCACTTCCGCCTTCTCAGGCTCCATCTTCCGCGACCCCGAGGCCATGTGGTCGAGCGAATACGCCAACACGCCCAACGGCATCAACCTGCCCGGCTTCCGCGACGAGCGCGTCGATGCCCTCATCAACGCGCAGAAGACCGAGTTCTCCCTCCCCAAGCGCAACGCGATCATGCGCCAGATCGACGCCATCGTCACCGAGGCCGTCCCCAACGTCCTCACTTGGGGCACCGACTCCACTCGCCTGCTCTACTGGAACAAGTTCGGCACGCCCGACACGGTCCTCGGCAAATATGGCGACGAACTCTCCGTGCCGATCTATTGGTGGTACGACGCCGACTCCGCCCGCGAGCTGGAGGAGGCGATGGAGGAGGGCACCCCCCTGCCCGGCCGCACCCCGGAGGTCTACTTCGACGAGGTCATGCCGCCTGAGCAACTCCGCAAACCCGCCCCCGCGACGCCGCAGAAGCAGCCCACGCCCCAAAAGCAACCCGCCCCCTGACCCCAGCCATGCCCAACGACCCCGACGACCTTTCCCGCCAAGACGACCTCTTCGACGCCCCCGCCCGCCCCGAGCAACCCGCCCCCACGCCCGCCGCCCCGGACACCTCCGCGGACGCCGCGCCCGACATCCGCGACCGCGGCCCCTTCGGGCGCCTGATGGATGACAACTTCCTCAAGTTCGCCGCCTACTCCATCTGCGACCGTGCGCTCCCGACCGTCGAGGACGGTCTCAAGCCCGTCCAGCGCCGCATCCTCCACGCCATGTGGGAGAAGGATGACGGCCGCTTCACCAAGGTCGCCGGCGTCGTCGGCAACACCATGCACTATCATCCGCATGGCGACGCCGCCATCAAGGACGCCATCGTCACCCTCGCCAACAAGCGCTATCCCATCCAGGGCCAGGGCAACTTCGGCAACATCCTCACAGGCGATGAGGCGGCCGCCGGCCGTTACATCGAGTGCCGCCTCACCAAGCTCGCCCGCGAGCAGCTCTTCTCCCCGAAAATCACCGAATACGTCCCCAGTTACGACGGCCGCAATCGGGAGCCCGTCCTCCTCCCCGCCAAGATCCCCCTTTGCCTCATGCTCGGCATCGACGGCATCGCGGTGGGGCTTTCCACGGCTGTCCTCCCGCACAACTTCATCGAGTTGCTGGAGGCCGAGATCGCCATTCTCCAAAAGAAGCCCTGCCCCACCCTGACGCCCGACTTCATCACCGGCGGCGAGATGGACGCGGCGGATTACGACGACGGCCGCGGCAGCGTGCGCGTGCGCGCCCGCATCGAGGAGCGCAAGGGCGAGAAGAACAAACTTTTCGTGACCTCCGTGCCCTATGGCGTGACGACCGACCGCCTCGCCGAATCCATCGAGAAGGCCATCAAGAGCAAGCGCCTCCCCATCCGGCACATCGACAACTTCACGGCCAAGGAGGTGGAGATCGAGCTCACCCTCAATCCCGGCTCCGACCCCGAGAAGGTGCGCAAGGCGCTCTACGCCTTCACCGACTGCGAACGCCGCATTCCCAGCCGTATCGTCGTCCTCTCCGAGAACCGGCCCTGCGAGATGACGGTCTCCGAGATTCTCGCCCGCCATGCCGAGTTGCTGCAAGACATCTTCCGCCGCGAGTTCCTCGTCCGCCTCGCCGAGATCGACGAACTGATTCGCCGCAAGACGCTTGAGGCGCTCTTCATCGAGAAACGCATCTACAAGCGTATCGAGGAGGTCAGGACCGCCGAGGCCGTCGACGCCGCCATCCGCACCGGTTTCGAGCCCTACCGCGACCAGTTGGAGCACGACCTCACCGACGACGAGATCGCCATGCTCCTCAAGATCCCGATCCGCCGGATCTCCCTCTACGACATCAATCGCCACAACGAGGAGATGGAGGCCCTGCGCAAGGAATACGGCCAGATCAACGACGACCTCGCCCACCTCGCCCGTTACGCGGTCAAGTACCTCAAAGGCCTCATCAAGGAATACGCCCCCCAATACCCACGCCTCACCCACGTCACGGACGGCTTCCAAGAGATCGACGAACGCGCCCTCACCTCCACCGAGCTCACCCTGCGCCTCTCCGAGGATGGCTACGTGGGCCACGCGCTCAAGCAGGGCGAAGTCCTCTTCCCCTGCTCCAGCCTCGACAAGGTGTACATCCTCTGGAGCGATGGCAAATACCGCTTCATGCCGCCGCCCGAGAAACTCCTCGCCGACGCCACCTACGCCCCCAACAAGGACTGGCTCGACGCGCTCCGCCCCCGCGCCCCCATCCGATTCTTCGACATCGGCATCTACAACCGCGACGACGTCTTCACCTGCGTCTACTACGAGCCGCTCTACGGCTTCACCTACTTCAAGCGCTTCACGTGGGGCGGCATGATCATGAACAAGGACTACGCCCTCGTCCCCGAAGGCGCCACCATCATCCTCTTCTGCAAGGGCACCCCCGAGGCGCTCTACGTCAAGTACAAATACATGAAGGGGCAGCGCATCACCCAGCAGGTCTTCGACCCCGCCGAGACGCGTGTCACCTCCGCCTCCTCCAAGGGCATCCAGATGACCCCCAAGCAGATCGAACGCATCGCCACCCACAAAGCCGCCTGGTGGGCCGACGCCGAGGGCTCCACCAAAGGCGCGCTCTTCCCCTGATCGGAGCGAACACCATGAGCGAAACCCGTGGCATCTCCCTGCTCTCCGGCGGGCTTGACAGTATGCTCGCCATCTGCCTCCTGCGCGATCAAGGCATCGCCATGGACGGCATCGTCTTCGTCAGCCCCTTCTTTGACGTGCGCCCGGCCCGCAAGGCCGCGCGGCAGCTCGGCGTCACCCTCCATGAGGTCGACTTCACCCCCGAGATCCTCCCGCTCCTCCGCCATCCGCCCCACGGCTTCGGCGGCGCGATGAACCCATGCATCGATTGCCACGCGGCGATGATCCGCCGCGCGGGCGACTTCATGCGCGAGCACGGCTATGCCTTCGTCTCCACCGGCGAGGTGCTCAATCAGCGCCCCATGTCGCAGAACCGCCGCAGTCTGGAGGTCGTCGCCCAGACCTCCGGTCTCGCCGGCCACCTCCTGCGCCCCCTCTCCGCGCAACTCCTCGACCCCACCGAGCCCGAACGCGACGGCCGCGTCGACCGTTCGCGCCTCGGCGCCATCCAAGGCCGCCAACGCGTCGAGCAAATCGCCCTCGCCAAACGCTTCGGCTTGGTCGAATACCCATCCCCGGCGGGCGGATGCCGCCTCACCGAGAAAGGGTATTGCCGCAAGCTTCGGGATCTCCTCGATCGCGTGCCCGAGCCCGCCCAGCCCACGGCCGACGACCTCGCCCTCCTGCGTTACGCGCGCCAATTCCGGCTGCCCGAGGGGGGACGAATCATCGTCGGCCGCAACCGCGCCGACAACCAGGCCCTCAAGGCCTACCGCGACAAGGGGTACGCCATCCTCCACACCGTCAACATCCCCGGCCCCACCGCCCTCATCCTCAACGCCCTCACCCCCGGCGACCTCGACCGGGCCGCCCGCATCATCGCCGCCTATGGCGACCGTGGCGCGCTCACCGAGGTCATCGTCAGGCACGTCACCCCCACGGATTCCCGCGAATTCGCCGTCGCCCCCCTCCCCCGCGACGACTTCCAACCTTGGATGCTCTGAGCCGCGCGTTCACTCGCGGCGCCACGCGGCGGCGGCGAGCCTGCGGACGAGCGTCGCCCCCCCGACCTGCGTGCGCGTCCCTTCCGGCAAAGCCAAAAGCGCCTCCACCTGGCGGCGCGTGAGCGCGATCGGCGCGAGCCACGCGCGAATCGCCCGCCGCGCCAACACGGGATCCACGCCCGGACGCAATCGGAGCACGTCACGCGAGCGCGACAGAACCGCCGCCTCGGCCAAACGGGCCAGGCAGGCGGATTCCTCAGCCAGCAGATCAGCCGAGACATTCGCCCCCGAGACGAAATGCGGGAGCAAGGGCACCAACACGCGGCGGATGGCGTTGCGCGGGATGGTGAGGTCGGCGTTCGAGACATCCTCCACCCACGGCAGCCCCCGCGCCCGCAACCACGCCACCTGCGCGGCGTGCGTCTCGTCCAGCAAAGGCCGCCAGACCCTCAGATCCGACGCGCCCGGAAGCCTCCCCGCGACGCCGAAGGAGGTCAGCCCCTCCGCGCCGCACCCCCGCGCCAGCCGCAAGACCAGATTCTCCGCCCGATCGTCCGCCTGATGCGCCAAGAAGAGCCCCGTCGTGCCGACGGCCCGCATCTCCGCGGCGAAGAAGGCCATCCGCCACCCGCGCGCGCGCGCCTCCTTCGAGCCACCGGCAGGCCTGGCGTCGCCAGGGGCGCGCCCCACGCGAATCGACACCCCGAGCCCCGCGCACAGCTCACGGCAGAACGCCTCCGCCTCGTCGCCGTTCTCGTCCGCGAACCCATGGTTGAGATGGAGCGCGATCGGGCGCACGCCGTGCTCCAACAGTTTGTGCAGCAGCGCCGTCGAGTCGGCGCCGCCGCTCAGCCCAAGCGCCCATCGCGCCCCATCGTCCATTCCCGGCAATCGCATGGCGCCACACTAGCACATTCCCCCACCCTTCGCAACCCTCCGGGGACGTTCCGCCATGCCCCGGACCGAAAAGGCATCTTCCCCGCACCCGCGCCATCCCCGGATCGGAACCCGCAAGGGTCTGGGGCGGAAGTCGGGAGGGTTCGGGGCGAAACCTGCAAGGGTTAGGGGGCGAACCCTCTAGGGTGTGCGCCTTGGTTCCAGTCGTATGCAGAAAACGGCACGACTAAAATAGGTGCTTGTAAGCGGGGTTGGAAAAATGGTTTGATACGGGTGAGAAAGGAAGTTCTGCCATGCGTATGGGATTGGTCACGATGTTCGCCCTGATGGCCGCGACGCTTCTCGCCGCGCCGCCCAAGGAGTATCCGGAGGTCGCGCCCACGGTACGGCGGATGGCCGCCATGTTGCCGCGCGACGGTGCGCGGATCGTGCCCGCCTACGCGGACCGGGCCGCATGGGAGACCTTCGTGCGGGCCCGGGATCTAAAGGCCGACCGCGTGGTGCGGTGGGGCGAGGAGGCCCTCGGCAAGCCGATGCCGCACTTTCCGCGCGAACGCTTCCTGGACTTCACGACCAATGGCGACCGCTCGCGTTTCGGGCGGGAGAACGGCGCCCGTTGGCGCCGGCTGACGGTGCTGTCGCAGGCGGAATGGGTCGAGGGCAAGGGCCGTTTCCTCAAGGCCTTGGCCGAGACGATCGACGCGCTGTGCGACGACCCGACGTGGGTGCTCTCCGCACATGACGTCAGGCGGGACAATCTGGAAGGGCGCCGCGTCACCATCGACCTGGCCTCCTCCAACTACGCATGGCAGATGGCCGAGATCGTCGCCAGCTTCGGCGACGCGCTCCCGAAAGCGACGCGCGAGAAGGCCATCGCCGCCATCCGCGCACGGGCGATCGACCCCTATCTCAAGATGGTCGAGACGGGGAACTACAACAACTGGTGGGCGCTTTCCGACGCGAACTGGAACCCGGTCTGCCACGCGGGCGTCGTCGGCGCGGCGTTGGCGTTGCCCGGGCTCACGCCGGAGGAACGCGCCAAGATCGTGGGGTCCGCGCGGGTCTTCGTCCGCCGCTTCCTGGGCGGGTTCACGCCCGATGGCTGGACCGGCGAGGGCGTGGGGTATTGGGACTACGGCTTCGGGCATTTCACGCGCTTGGCCGAGACGGTTCGCCTGGCCACGCGCGGCCGCGAGGATTGGCTGCTCTGGCCCGAGGCGCGCCGCCCCGCCGCCGGCGTGCCGCTCTCGCGGATCTGCGGCAACCTCTATCCGCCGGTGGCCGATTGCCGGGTGGACGTCTCGGCGAACGCGCGCCTGATCGCCTGGATCGGGGCGCGTGTCGGCTTCCCCACGCAGGAGGAGCCCTCGCTGAAGGGGCGGATCGATTTCCCCGAGGCTTACCTTTTCGACCCCGCCAGGCTCCCGAAAGAGCGCCGCCCGACCACGCAAACGCTCCCGGCGCGCACGTGGTTCCCGGACGCGCAGGTCTTCATCGGCCGCTCCCCCACCCTCTGCTTCATGGCGATGGGCGGGGACAACGGCGTCCCCCACAACCACAACGACGCGGGGACCTTCCTGCTCGCGCTCGGCGGCACCCCGCTCTTGGGCGACCTCGGCGGCGAGGAGTACACCGCCAGGACCTTCTCGTCGCGCCGTTACGAGGGGCAGCTGCTGAACTCCTTCGGGCACCCGGTGCCACGCCCGGCGGACACCCTGCAGGCCGCCGGGACGAAGGCCGCGGCCAAGGTGCTCGCGACGGACTTCTCGCCCGCGCGCGACGACCTGCTCCTCGATCTCGCCGCGGCCTACCCCGACGCGCCGGGGCTCACCGCGCTCACGCGCCGTTTCACGTGGACGCGCCAGGGCGACGGGGCCTTCCTCGCCGTGGAGGATCGCTTCGTCTTCGAGACCCCCCAGCCCTTCGAGACGGCCCTGACCACCTGGGGGGACTGGGAGCGCACCGGCCCGGACACCCTGCGTGTCTCGTTCGAGGGCAAAACTCTGGAGGCGAAAATCGAGGCTTCCGCCCCGTGGTCGCTCGTCGGGACGACGCTGGAGGGGAACCCGCAGGGGGGCAAATGGAAGGCGCTCACCCCCAAGCGCATCGCCATCCGGCTCGACGCCCCCGCCGCGCAAGGCGCCGTGCGGGTGCGCTTCAGGGCATCGGGACAAACGCGGTGAAGGCCGTGAGCGCGACCAGGAAGGCGAGATTGAACAGGGTGAAGAGGAACAGGTAGCGCCACGGGCGGGCATCCGGCTCGTGGAGGTAAAGCCCCAGCGAGATCAGCGACGCCAACGAGGCGATCGGCGTGCCGAACGCGCCGATGTCCACCCCCCAGAGCAACCCGCGCCAATCATCGGTGAACGGCGAGAGCAGGATGGCCGCCGGGACGTTCGAGAACACCTGGCTGGCGATCGCGGCGGTCGCCTGCGTGTGCCCCTCCAGCAACCGCGTGAGCAACTGGCGCACGGCATCGACCTGGCCAAGATTGTGGGAAAAGACGAAGAAGCCGACGAACGTGAGCAGAAGCGCGTAATCGACCCTCCGCAGGATGGTGCGGGCCGCCAAAAGCGCGACCGCGACCGTCAGGCTGAAAAGCCAGGCTTGCGGGAACGCGCGGAAGACGGCCAACAGGCACAGGACGAAGAGGACACCATAGAGCACCGCGTGGCGGGGATGCGTGAGCGGCCGGCGGTGCTCGAAGCGGAACGCGATCGGCTCGTCGGGCAACAGATGGGTGAAGGCGATGAGGAGCGCCTCGCCGAAGAGGGTGACGGGCAGCATGACGGCGAAGAAGTCGCCCGCCGGGACGAGATACGCGGTGTAAAGGAAAAGGTTCTGCGGGTTGCCGACGGGCGTGGCCATCGAGCCCAGATTCGCGGCAAGGGTCTGCAGGGCGATGAGCGCGGGGAGGCGCCGCCGCAGCCCCAGACGGTCGAGCGCGTAGACGGCGAAGGGCACCAAGGCGATCAGCGCCACGTCGTTGGTCGCGACCATGGAGACCAGGAACGTGAGCTGGACCAACGTGTGGGCGAGCGCGCGGTAGTGGGCGCGCCCGGCCAGCAACGCCTGCGCCAACACGCGGAACAGGTTGCACCCACGCCATCCGGCCACGACGAACATCAGGCAGAAAAGCAGGTTGAGCGTGCGCAAATCGATGGCGTGCCACCACTCCCCGGGCTCCTCCACGAGGAGGACCGACAGCACGGCGGCCGCGAGCGACACGCACATGACCGCGTTCCGCCGCAAGAACCCCCAAACCTCGCGGAGGCTCACGGGCATGGCTCAGGCTCCCGTTCATGCGGCCAACCGCGCGAATACACGCAGTAGGCGGCGAGCAGCAGCGCCGCCGCGCCGACCCAGGCCGCGGGGTCGCCCCAATACACGGCGTTGACGCCGAGCAGACGGAGCAACCCCAGCGCGACGCCGGCGCGCATCGCCATCTCGACCACCCCCGCGAGCATCGGCAACATCGAGCGGCCGATGCCCTGAAGCGTGTTCCGGAAGATGAAAATCAGCCCCAGCGGCACGAAAAAGGGTGCCGTCACCCAAAGCATCCGCCGCCCCACGGCCAGCATCTCCGGCGCGCGCTCGGACAGGAAGGCCGCCACGAAGCAATCACCGAAGAGCAAGGCCAACGCCGTCATCGCCACCCCCACGGCGAAGACGACGACCACGCTGGCGCGGACCCCCGCGCGGATGCGCCCCAACCGCCCGGCGCCGTAGTTCTGCGCGGCGTAGGTGGCCATCGCCTGCCCCAGCGCCACCGGCACCTGGCATGCGACGTTCTCCACGCCGCGCGCGGCGGTCATGCCGGCCATCTGCGCCACGCCGAAACTGTTGATCGCCGTCTGCAGCACCATCGCGCCCAAGGCCGTGACGGAGAACTGCAGCCCCATCGGCAGCGCGACGGCGAGCTGGCGGCAAGCCATGCGCCACCGCGGACGCCAGTCCTCCGGCCTCAGCCGAAGCTCCGGGAGCCGCCGCGTGACCGCGAGCAGGCACGTGAGCGCGGAGGCGAGGATGGCGGCGTTGGTGGCCCAGGCCGCGCCCGCCACGCCCATCCCGAACACCTTGATGAACAGCACGTCGAGCACGACGTTCAGCAGGCTCGCGCCGGCCAGGAAGAAGAGAGGCGTGCGGCTGTCCCCCAACGCCCGCAGGGTCGCGCTCTGGAAATTGAAGAAGACCATGCAGGGCGTGCCCAGGAAACTGATCGCGAGATACTCATGCGCCAAGGGAAAGACGTCCGCCGGCGTCCGCAGCAGCCGCAGGATGGCGTCGGTGCCGAGCCAGCATCCCACGGTCACGGCCGCCGCGATGGCCGCGCTCACCCACACGCCCGTGCCCACCGAGATCCTCACCCCGCGCGGGTCGCCCGCGCCGAAACGCTGCGCGGTGAGCACCGAGACGCCCGCCGTGATGCCGAAGACGAACCCCAACACCGCGAAGAGTGTGGACCCCACCCCGCCGACCGCCGCCAAGGCGTGCTCCCCCAACAACCGCCCCACAATCACCATGTCCGCCAGCGAATAGGCCATCTGGATGACGTTCCCGACCAGAAGCGGCCACGAGAACCTCACCAACAGCCGCAGGGGCGGGCCGTGGGTCATGTCGATCGTCATGGAAGGCTCACTCCGCCGGCGCGGCCCCCACGGCGGGATGGAGGTAAATGGGCGTGGGATCCTCGGTCAGCGTCAGGCACGGCAAGGCACGGGCGAGCGACCGCGCCGTGAGGGTGACCGGCCGCATGGCGAACTCCGTGAGCCGCGCGGCATCCGGCGAGACGCACGTGGCGTCCGGCGCGAAATGCCCCCGCGCGACAAGGCGGAAATCCCCGCTTGACGCGAGCCGCCCCGCCGTCATCGCATAGCGGATGAGCCAGAGCGTGCCGCGCCGGGCGTCGCCCACCACCGTCACCTCCGGCGCGCCCGCGGCCAAGGCGCACAGCTCCGCCGAGCGGAACCCCATCGGCCGAAGCCCGAGCCCGAGCCCGAGCCCCTGGGCGAAGGCGATGGCGGAACGGATCCCGGCGAACGAGCCGGGCCCAAGGCCGACGGCGATCGCCCCCGGGCGCCGCCCGGCCAGCAGGTCGCGGACGCGCACGGGCCATGCGGGATCGCGCCCCTCCAGTTCGATGGTCTCGTCGCCGAAGGCCACCAGCGTCCGTGCGGACGAACGGTCAATCGCAAGCGTCGGGTTCATCTCGGCCTCAAAAGAAAAGATGCTTGATGAGCGTGAGGATGCCCTGCTTCCAAGGCACGCGGTGGGTCGTCCCGCTCCGCCCGCGGAAACGGTCGATGTTGGCGACGTACCACGCGTAATTGCGCAGGAGCGCGTCGCGGTTCGAGAAGCGCGGCTCCCACCCGAGCGCGGCACGCAACTTCTCCACCGAGACATAACTGTCCTGCGGGGCCGTCTCGTAGACCCATCGGTAGAGCGGCGAGAGCCGGAGCGCCTCCAACGCCCGAAGCGCGGGGATGACCAGCCACGCCGGCGTGCCCCGGACCCGACGCCGATGCCCCGCGGCGTCGAGCACGGCCTGCCAATCCTCGCGCATGGTGGCGAAATGGCGCGCGCCGACGTTGTACGTGTCGCGCACGCGGTCGAGCGCCGGGTGCGTGAGGCACAGGCCGATCGCGTCGCACAGATCCTCCACGTCGAGCAATTGGTAACGGTTCCGCCCGTTGCCGATCATCGGGAAGTCGTGCCCCGTGTGGGCCCAGTCGTAGAGCAGGGCGAAGACGCCCAGCCGCTCGGGCCCCACGAAAGTCTTGGGGCGCAGGACCGATACCGCGAAGTCCGGCGCGTCCAGCCCACGCACGATCCCCTCGGCGGCGATCTTGCTTTCGCCGTACGGGCCGACGCCCTCCAGCCGGTCGGTCTCGGCGATGGGGTGGTGGTCAGGGATCCCATAGACCGCGGTGGAGGAGATGTAGACGAAGCGCCGCACGCCGGCGGCCTTCGCCTCCTCGGCCACGATCCGCGCCCCGTCCACGTCCGTCGATCGGATTTCAGCCTCATCGCACAGGGGCAGCGCGGCGGCACAATGGACGACCGCCCGGCACCCAGCCATGAGCGCGCGGACGGCCTCGCGGTCGCGCACGTCGCCCACCACCGTCCGCACGCGCGCGTCGCCGCGCTCCGGGTAATCGAACGGCACGAGATCCAGGGAGCGGACCTCCCGTGCGCCATGCGCCAAGAGATGGCGGATGAGATTGATGCCCAGAAACCCGCTGCCGCCCGTCACGAGGATCGGATCTGGCAACGGCGACGCCAGGGCGGTCTCCCTTTCGCGCTCCACGGCTCACCCCCGCGCGTCGAGCGGCACGTAAGGCAGATGCGCCTTGCCGACGGCCTTGAAGGCGGGGCGGACGATCGGGCCGCCGTTCACCAGCTCCTCCAGACGGTGCGCGCACCACCCCACCACGCGCGAGATCGCGAAGAGCGGCGTGTAGAGGTCCGTCGGGATGTTGAGCATGTCATAGACAAAGCCGGAATAGAAGTCGACGTTCGCGCAGAGCTCCTTGTTTTTCCCACGGCACTCATTGAAGACGGCCGGCCCGAGGCGCTCGATGCTCTCGTAAAGGGCGAACTCCTCCATGCGGTCTTTCGTCTCCGCCAACTCGCGCGCCTTCTCCTTCAGGAGCACCGCGCGGGGGTCTGAGAGCGTATAGACCGCGTGTCCGAGGCCATAGATGAGCCCCGAGCCGTCGCCGGCCTCCTTGCGCAGGATCTTGCGCAGATAATCGGCCACCGCACCCTCGTCCGCCCAATCCGGGAGCGCGTCCTTGATCTCGTCCATCTGGTGCATCACGCGCAGGTTCGCGCCGCCGTGGCGCGGGCCCTTGAGCGATAGGATGGCCGCGGCGATGGCCGAATAAGTGTCCGTGGCCGCGGAGGTGACCACGTGCGTGGTGAAGGCCGAGTTGTTGCCGCCGCCATGCTCCGCGTGGAGCACCAGGCAGAGATCCAGCAACTCCGCCTCAAGCGGCGTGTAGGCGGCGTCCTCGCGCATCATCATCAGGAAGTTCTCCGCCGTCGAGCGCCCCGGCACCGGGTTGCGCACGAAGAGCGACTCCCCATGGTAATAATGCATCTTCGCCTGATAGGCATAGGCCGCCATCGCGGGGAAACGCGCCACCAGGTCGATGCTCTGGCGCAGCACCGCCGGGATGCTCACCGCGTCGGGCGTCTCGTCGTCGCTGTACGCCGCCAGCACCGACCGCGCCAGGGAGTTCATGATGTCCCGGCTCGGCTCGCGGATGATCTTCTCCAACAATTGGTAGGGCAACGTCCGCTTCGCGTCCAGCACCGCGTTCCACTCCGCCAGCTCCGCCTCGCCCGGCAGCCGCCCGAAGAGCAGGAGGAACGCCGTCTCCTCGAAGCCGGGCCGCCCCTCCCCCTGGAATCCATGCACCAGATCCTGCACGTCCACGCCGCGGTAATACTGCTTGCCGGGCACCGGGACGATCTCGTTCTCGTCCACCACGTAACCGTGCACCGAACCGACGCGCGTGAGCCCGACCAAGACGCCCGAGCCATCCTCGTTGCGCAGGCCGCGCTTCACGTTGTAACGGCGGAACAATTGCGGGTCGATCTGCGCGCACTCCCGCGCCATCCCCTCATACCGCCCCAACCGCTCCGCCGTCAGAACCGGCTCGGTCCGCGTGTCAGGGCTGTCCTTCTTGTTCCGTGTCACCATGCTTGCCACACTCCTGTCTCACTGATGAAAACAAGCCGCAACCTTACCACACATCGCCCCCCAACGCAAGCCTTTTCCGCGGCCCGCCGCTCACTCCGCCCGCCAGGCGGGGAGGGCGCGCACGAGCGCCCGCGTCCGGAGCGCGAGCGTCACTAGGCGCCTGAGCAGGTCGGGGATGTGGCGCGGGGCCTCCGGCGCCCACAGGTTCGGGTCGTTCACGATGCCGCTCGCCTTGTCCTGCCGCACCTGGTAACGATCCACCGCCCACTCCAGCGGGCTGCGCCCGTTCACCACGTAGTCGTAGGCCTCGGGCGGGATGCCCGCCAGCGTCAGCGACCCGTTCACCACGATCTGCGACCGGTCCTTCCCGCCGAACCTCATCTTCACGACCCGCGTGTCCGCGAAGTCCCCGACCTCCTCCAGCGGGTACGGGTCGAGCGTCTCATAGTTCAGGTGGAGCGCCGCCAGTTTCCGCCCGATGTCGGCGGTCGCCTTGAAGTCCTCATACCGCTCCACCAAAGGGATTCGCGGCAACGACTTCTTCAGATCCGCCGCGAAGGCCTCCCGATACGCCGGCTGATGGAGGAACCCATAGACATAATAGAAGATCTCCTCCTTCCCCACGGTCGCCCGATATTGCCGCTCCGCCAACCGCTGTACCCAGTCGCTCACCCCATCATGCCGCACCAACGTCTTCTTCCCGAAGAGGTCAACATCCTTCTCTTCATACCAATACAATGGGAAACACTGCGTGCCCGCGTCCATCATGTTGAGGTCTGGCGTGACATCCGTGATAAGGCAAGTCCGCGACTTCGTACTCCCCAATCCTCCTGTGCAAATCACCACATTCTCCCCCCGCTCGCCCGTCGGGAAGAGAGAGGGAAGAAGACGCACATCTTCATTCCAGAAGCGATTCATGAAGCCAAACTGTCTCTGAAAAGGACGATAGGTAACAAGCCGAATGGAAGTCTGCCACCTGTTCGCCTCTGGAGGGCGTTGGCCCTTCTCAAAATGACCACGTAACGCACGAGTCCAATGGATGGCAGTTTCATCGTCTTCGCGAGTACCTTGTTCCAATTGGGCGAGGTAGGCACACGTTGTCCTCCGCATTTGCTCAGCCAACTGAGCGTTAGAAAAACTGTAGCACCACGGATCACGATTTGTGGTCAACCCCAATGAATAGGTAACAAAGATGGCGTGCGCCTGCTCGTCGAACTTCTTCTCGGGCGCTAAGGGGTGGAGTGCGGCGAAGGCGTCGTTGCGCTGGTTGATCCAGTCGCCGTGATCGTTGGGGGTGATGACGGTGGCGGTCTCCAACCAGGTGGGATTGACGAAGGAGTTGCAGAGGTCGATGGTGTGGAGTTTCTCCTCGCGGGAGAGGTAGTCGCCGATGTCACGGTAGTGGATGGTGGCGTTGCCGCGGTGGCGATCGGCAGGAAGGCGGACGAGGCAAAGGATGGTGATAGGACAACGGCACCCGGAGTCGAAGATTTTCCCACCCTCCCGGCGGGAGGTCTCGCCTTGGGTCAGTTGGTTCCCGCGCAGGTTGTAGCAGTAGATCTCGTCGAACTCACGGACGATGCATCGGCGGAAGCCGGCACCGGCGTTGGAGTCAAGCCACCCGCCGTTGGTGACGAAACAGAGGACGCCTCCGCGTTCGTTCTCAATCAGGTCGGACGACCACCGAAAAGCCTTGATGTATGCATCATAAACAGCGCGCAAACTGGATGAAGTCGCGCTCTCACCCGCGTATGTTTGCGCTATGCGCTCATTAAGATACGGATACGCTTCGTTTGCTGTTGTACGGTTGGCGGTGTCGCTCTTCGCCCCGATGGAGTATGGCGGATTGCCGACGATGACGGAGATGGGGGCGTTGTTTTGGGCGAGGATGCGCTGGGAGTTTTCGGTGAAGCCGGCATCGTCGAGGAGGTCGCCGGGCTTGACCTGGCGCATTCGGAAGGTGTCGCCGAGGACGATGCCGGGGAAGGGGGCGTATTTTTCCTTGCGGGCGGCGCGGTCGTGGAAGACGTTCTCGATGTTGATGGCGGCGATGTAGTAGGAGAGGAGGACGATCTCGTTGGCGTGGAGCTCGTGGGCGTATTTGCGGTAGAGGTCGTCGTCGCGGATGAGGGCGAGGTCCTTCTGGAGGAGGCGCGCGATGAAGGTGCCGGTGCCGGTGAAGGGGTCGAGGATGTGGACGCCTTTGTCGGTGAGGCGTTGGTTGAAGTATTTTCGGAGGGCGCCGTCGGCGGAGCGGAGGATGAAGTCGACGACCTCGATGGGGGTGAAGACGATGCCGAGTTTCTCGACGGTGGTCTTGAAGGCGGCGGCGAAGAAGGTGTCGTAGAGGGTGCGGATGATCTCGAGCTTGCCGTCGGCGCTCTGGATATCGCCGACGCGGGTGCGGACATCCTCGTAGAAGCGGGCGAGGGTCTTTCGGTCGGCGTCGGTGTTGAGGGCGTTGAGGAGGTCGGCGGCGTGGTCGAGGGCCTGGGAGACAGGGTTGTGGGCGGTGAAGCCGCTTTCGCCGAAGAGGGCGTCGAAGATGGGGCCGGTGAGGCGCTGCTGGACGAGCATGAGGCGGGCGTCCTCCTCGGAGACGGCGGCGTAGACGGCGGTCTGGAGGAGGGCGTGGAAACGGCGGAAGGTGTCGGCGGCCTTGGGGTCGGCGTCGCAGCGGGCGCGGAGGGTCTCGGCCATGCGTTTGGCGATCGCGGCGACGTCGGCGGCCCAGCGCTCGAAGTATCTGCGGTCGCCGCAGTTTTTGACGATGCGGCCGTAGAGGAGGTCGCGGTATTGCTCCATCTTCTCGGGGAAGCGGAGGTCGAAGGTGTCTTGGATGGGGAGGGGGAGGGCGGCGGGGTCGCCGGCGGCCAGGCCGCTGGAGAGGGTGATGGCGGGGGGCTCGGCGCCGTCGATGGGGGCGGTGGGGGCGACCGTCGCGGGCAGGGGCTTGTCGAAGCGGAGTTTGTTGATGGTGGCCTCGAAGCGGTCGTCGTGGGCGCGCAAGGCGTTGAGGACGGTCCAGACGACGCCGAAGGTGTCGGAGTTGTCGAGCTCGGCCTTGGGGTCCTCGCCGGCGGGGATGACGACGGGGATGACGATGTAGCCGTAGCGCTTGCCGGGGGCGACGCGCATGACGCGGCCGACGGATTGGACGACGTCGATCTGGGAGTTGCGCTTGGAGAGGAAGAGGACGGCGTCGAGGGAGGGGACGTCGACGCCTTCGGAGAGGCAGCGGACGTTGGTGAGGAGGTGGCAGGCGCCGTCGCCGGCGGGAGCCTTGAGCCAGGCGAGGGCGTCGTTGCGCGCCAGTGCGCCCATCTCGCCGTCCACGTGCCGGGCCTCGACGCGCAGGGGGGCGCCGAAGCGCGGGTCCTCGGCGAACTTGCGGAAGAGGGCGGTGGTGGCCTTGGAGACGGCGATGGTGCGGCAGAAGGCGACGGCGCGGCGGGCGGGGGCGCGGTCGGCCTGGGTGACGAGGGGGGAATCCGCGAGGCGCTTGGCCAGCGCGTTGATGCAACCGAGGAGCTTGACGGCGGTGGTGCGGCCGTCGTCGTTGGCGCCGGTCAGGGTCTTGCGCTCGGCGTCGGTGAGCCGGTCGTAGGGGGAGTCGCCCTCGGGGAGTGCCCCCTCGGGCAGGGTGAGGACGAGGACCTTGTAGTCGGCAAGGCATCCTTTGGCGACGGCGGCGCCGAAGCCGATGCGGTAGAAGGTGTCGCCGTAGAGCGCGGCGTCGTCCATGGAGCAGAGCTCGATGGAGCGCTCGGCGGCCTTCTTTTTGGCGGTTTCGGCGTAGAGGCGCGGGGTGGCGGTCATGTAGAGGCGCTTGCGGGCGAGGACGTGGGCGTCGTCGTGGATGTAGGTGAAGGCAGGTTCCTTCTCTTCCTTGGCGATGGCGCCGGTGGTGCGGTGGGCCTCATCGCAGACGGCGAAGTCGAAGGCGTAGGCGTCGCGGCCGAGGCGGCGCTGGGCCTCCTCGACGACGGCGATGGATTGGTAGGTGGAGAAGACGACGGTGAGGGCGTCGGGGTGGCGTTCGCGGTGGTAGCGGATGCGCTTGGCGAGGCGGTCGGGGTCGGTGGTGGGGGGCAGGGCGAGGGCGTTCGGATCCTCGGCGGGGGCGTCGTCGTCGCGCCTGGCGCGTTGGTTGGCCTGGATGTCGGAGCAAACGCAGACGGCGTGGATGGGGCCCTGCGCGTCGTCGCACCACGCCACGAGGGTCTGGTTGAGGAGCGCGATGGAGGGGACGAGGAAGAGGACGAGACCCTTGCCGCCGGTCTCCTGCTCGATGAGCCGCAGGGAGGTGAAGGTCTTGCCCGTGCCGCAGGCCATGATGAGCTTGCCGCGGTCGTGGGCGGCGTAGTGCGCGGCGGCGGCGGCGAGTGCCTCGCGCTGGTAGTCGCGCAGGGCCTTGGGCGCCACGGCGGGCCCCTCGGCGTAGCCCGCGAGGGCGGCCCAGTTGGCGTCGAGGTCCCGCAGACGCGTGAGGGTCATCACCTGCACGGGGATGTGGCGCGCGGCGAGTGTCTCCTCGGCGTGGGGGCCGAAGGCGTCGGTGGTGGCGAAGAGAAGGCCATGGGCGAAGGCGCGCGAAGCGCCCGCGAAGGGGATGAAGGCGCCGAGCCGCGCCAAAAAGGTGTCGATGTCGGGCTTGGAGACGACGTGCCCATCCTCGTAGCACTTGGCCTGGATGCCGTAGAGCGCGCCCTCGTGATCCTCCGCCACCAGATCGATGCCTGTGTCATGGCCGAGATCGAGCTCCGACCAGAGCCAGACGCGGCGGAAACGCCCCTGATAGAGCGGCAGACGCGTGAGCAACGCCTTGACCAGACGTTCGAACCGCGTCCCCAGCGCGGTTTTGTCCCCTTGCGCCTCTTCGCGGAAACGCGCCAACACCTCGTCCAACGTCATGTCCATCGCTCGGTCCTTTCCCGCGCCCCCTCGGCCGGCCGGCACAAGAAAACGCACTTCCAATCCACGTACTTACCGAAGGCTTAGGACGGCCCGTGCTGAATACGTGAAAAGGAAGTGCGCCGAGACGGCGCACCTCGCCCGACACGTTGCTCAGCACTCGAAAGGTCCTAATTTTCGGTAAGCAACTTGTTCGCGCAAAGCGCAACGATTGCGATGGCTTGCCCATCGCGTGCCACCATGATAGCAAAAACGCGGGCGTTTCGCCCCAAACCCTCCCGACTTTCGGGCCGAACCCTTTAGGGTTTCGGGTCGGACCCTTTAGGGTTTCGGGTCGGACCCTCCCGGCTGTGCGAGGGGGGAGGGCACCGGGCCCACTGGGACATCCGGGCCCACTGGCGCCCCTGGCGGGGCGTCCCCAATCGGCCGAACAGCCACTCGGTTTTCTTGCGGAGGCGGCGGGAATGAAGTATAATGGCGGGCACTGACGAAAGGATTTCATTTTATGGCAGAGACCGATGAGACGATTTCCCGCTGCACGCCGCTTTTGGCCGCCATCCGCGGCGAGGTGAACAAGGCGTTGGTGGGGCAGGAGCGGATGGTCGATGGGTTGCTGATCGCCTTGCTGACGGGGGGGCATATCCTGCTGGAGGGCGTGCCGGGGTTGGCGAAGACGACGGCCGTGCGGGCGTTGGCCGCCGCGCTCGGGCTCGAGACGCGCCGGATCTCGTTCACGCCGGATCTGCTCCCCGCGGACGTGGTGGGCAGCCTGATCTACAATCAGCGCGAGGGGACGTTCACGCCGCACAAAGGGCCCGTCTTCGCCAACCTGCTCATCGCCGACGAGATCAACCGCGCCCCCGCGAAGGTGCAGTCGGCCCTTCTCGAGGCCATGCAGGAGCGGCAGGTGACCCTGGGCGACGAGACCTATCCCCTGCCGCGGCCCTTCCTGGTGATGGCCACGCAGAACCCCATCGAGCAGGAGGGCACTTACCCGCTCCCCGAGGCGCAGACGGACCGTTTCATGCTCAAGTGCGTGGTGCGCCACCCGGGGCGGGAGGATGAGCGCCGGATCATGAACCGCCTCACCCAGCCCGCCGCCATGGGCGTGGAGCCCAAATGCTGCGTCTCGCAGGAGGACATCACGCTCCTGCTCTCCGCCGCCGAGCGGGTCTACTGCGACGCGAAGGTGGACGATTACATCCTCGACCTCGTCTTCGCCACGCGCGAGCCCGAGGCCTTCAAGGGGCTGGCCTCGCTCAAGGGCGCCATCCAGCTGGGCGTCTCGCCGCGCGGCTCAATCTGCCTCAAACGCGCCGCCCGCGCCAACGCGCTCCTGCGCGGCCGCGCCTACGCCACCCCGCAGGACGTGAAGGAGACCGCGCATGACGTGCTCCGTCACCGTATCCTGCTGACGTACGAGGCCGAGGCCGAAGACCTCACCCCGGACGCCATCATCGACCGCCTCCTCGCCGAGATCCCCGTGCCATGACGCGGATTTCCCGCGAGTGCGCCCCACATGGGCGCGAAGCGAGGGAGGATGCCCATGCAGATTGACACCGAGGCGCTGATGAAGGAGGTGGGGAGGATCCGGATCCTCACCCGGCGCTTGCTGGACGAGCGGCTCAGCGGCGACTACCACTCGGTCTTCAAGGGGCAGGGCATCGAGTTCGACGAGGCCCGCCCCTACCAACCCGGCGACGACGTGCGCGCCATCGACTGGAACGTCACCGCCCGCATGGGCGAGCCGTACGTCAAGCGCTTCAGCGAGGAGCGCGAGCTGACGGTGCTCTTCGCGGTCGACGTGTCGGGGAGCCAGAGTTTCGGCACCGCGGGGCGCTCCAAGGCCGCGCGCGCGGCGGAGCTCACCGCGTTGCTCGCCATGGCCGCGCTCTCGAACCAGGACAAGGTCGGCCTCCTGCTCTTCTCCGACCGCGTGGTGAAGTCGCTCCCCGCGCGAAAGGGCCGCACCGCCGTGCAACGGCTCGTGCGCGAGGTCCTCGCCGCCGAGGAGACGCACGAGGGCACGGACATCCGCGCGGCGCTGCGCACGCTCTCCTCCACGCAGCGCCGCCGCGCGGTCGTCTTCCTGATCTCGGACTTCCAGGATTCCGGGTACGAGCGCGAGCTCACCGCCTTCGCCCGCCGGCATGACGTCATCGCCTGCCGCATCGCCGACCCCGCGGAGAGCGCGTTGCCCGACGTGGGGCTCGTGGAGCTCTGGGACCCCGAGACGCACCGCACCGTCCTAGCCGACACGGCGAGCGCCGCCGTGCGCCGCGCCTTCGCGGAGGAGGCCGCGCGCCTACGCCACGAGCAGGAACGGATTTTCCTGCGGGCGGGCATCGACCTGCTCGATCTCACCACCGACAAACCCTACGCGGAGGCCGTTCGCGCGCTCTTTCGCCGCCGGGCGCGCCGCCGCCGCTGAAAGGCTCGACCATCATGGATTCCATCCGGGACATTTTCAAAATCGGCGTGGGGCCCTCGAGTTCGCACACGATGGGCCCGCGCCGCGCCGCCGAGGCCTTCTTGGGCCGCCACCCCGACGCCGCGCGTTTCCGCGTCTCGCTCTATGGCTCCTTGGCCGCGACGGGGAAGGGGCACCTCACGGACAAGGCGATCTTGGACGTGCTCGGCCGCGACCGCACGGAGATCGATTGGCAGCCCACCGTCTTCCTCCCCTTCCACCCGAACGGGATGCGCTTCCACGCGCTCGGCGCCGGCGGCGAGGCGCTCGGCGATTGGGAGGTCTACAGCATCGGCGGCGGGTTCCTGAGCGAGGGGCCGGGCAAGATTCAGACCACGGCCGTCCCCTACCCCCACACGACGATGGGCGGCGTCCTGAAATGGTATGCCGAGACGGGCAAGATCCTCTGGGAGTACGTGCTGGAATACGAGGGCCAGCCGGTCTTCGACCATATGCGCGAGGTCTGGGCCGTCATGCGCGACGCCGTCGAGCGCGGCCTTGACGCCGAGGGCGTCCTCCCCGGCGGGCTCGGCCTCCAGCGCAAGGCCAGCGCCTACCATCGCCGGGCCATGGGCATGCGCGAGGGGATCCGCGGCCGCGGCCTGCTCTATGCCTACGCCCTCGCCGTGGCCGAGGAGAACGCCGCGGGCTCCGGCCTCATCGTCACCGCGCCCACCTGCGGCAGCGCGGGCGTGCTCCCCGCCTGCCTCTATTACCTTTACAAGCACCACGACCTTTCCGAGAAACGCATCATCCGCGCCCTTGCCACCGCCGGCCTCATCGGCGCGATCGTCAAGGAAAACGCCTCCATCAGCGGCGCGGAGGTCGGCTGCCAGGGCGAAATCGGCGTGGCCTGCGCGATGGCCGCCGGTGCCGTCAACCAGATCTTCGGCGGTTCCCCGCACCAGATCGAATACGCGGCGGAGATGGGGCTGGAGCACCACCTCGGCCTCACGTGCGACCCCATCGGCGGGCTCGTCCAGATCCCCTGCATCGAGCGCAACGCCTTCGCCGCCGCGCGCGCCATGGACGCGAACATGTACGCCGCTCTTTCCGACGGCCAGCACAGCATCTCCTTCGACAAGGTCGTCCGCGCCATGCTCGAGACCGGCCACGACCTCCCCAGCCTCTACAAGGAGACCTCCACCGGCGGCCTGGCCACCGTCTGACGCGGCAAAACGCGACTTATGCATTTTGGCACAGCCCTTCTCGCGCACGATTTCCCACACAAAGACAGTGCGTTATACATTTTGCAAGACACCCTTCCGCAAAAATAGTTGCATCCGCGGAAAGGATTTGGTATTGTATGAGGACTTTCTTTGCCAAAGGGGCAACGAAAACGGATTTCATCAACCTCCAGAGGAGATATCCATGGAAGCATATGCAGTCGTTGAGGCCGGTGGCACGCAGTGCCGCGTGACCGTCGGCGCCGTGATCGAGGTGAACCGGATGGCCGGCGAGCCTGGCGCGGACATCGAGCTGACGGACATCCTGGCCGTGAACACGGGCGACGAGCTGAAGATCGGCATGCCGAAGGTCGAGGGCGCGAAGGTCGTGGCCACCGTTCTGGGGCACAAGCGCGGCGACAAGCTCATCCATTTCCGCAAGAACCGCCGCAAAGGCTATGAGCGCCGCGTGGGGCATCGCCAGGAGCTGACGGTGCTGAAGATCAAGTCCATCGCTTAAACGGAAAGGAACCACTCTCATGGCAGGCAGCACCGGTAATGGCCGCGACAGCAAGTCCAAGCGGCTGGGCGTCAAGCGCTACGCGGGGCAGGTCGTGACGGCCGGCTCCATCATCGTCCGTCAGCGCGGCACGAAGTTCGCCCCTGGGGCGAACGTGGGGTGCGGGCGCGACTTCACCCTCTTCGCCCTCATCGACGGCATCGTCGAGTTCCAGAAGAACGGCAAGGTCGTGGCGATCAAGCCCTTGCCCGTGGCCGAGTAACCAGGCGATCCGGGAAGGTATCCGCGTGAAGACCAGGGTGTTCGTGGATTCGGCGACGGCCGAGGTTCGCGCCGGGCGCGGCGGCGCCGGGAGCGGGAGCTTCCGGCGCGAGTCGCACGTGCCCGAGGGCGGCCCCGACGGCGGCGACGGCGGGCGCGGCGGCAACGTGATCGTCCGCGCCAGCACGCACGCCGACAGCCTGTTGCGCGTCTTCTACGAGCCGCGGCTCTTCGCGGAGAACGGCGTGAACGGCTCCGGGCAGAAGATGCACGGCCGGAACGGCAAGGATTTGGTGGTCGACGTGCCCTGCGGCACGGAGGTCTACAACGCCGACACCGGCGCCTGGCTGGGCGAGGTGCTCGAGCATGGCCAGGAGATCACGATTGCGCAGGGCGGCCGCGGCGGCTGGGGCAACGTGCACTTCAAGAGCTCCACGAACCAGGCACCCGAGAAGTTCATCCCCGGCTCCGAGGGTGAGGCCTTCAACGCGCGCTTCGAGCTGAAGACCATCGCGGACGCCGGGCTCGTGGGGTTCCCCAACGCCGGCAAATCCTCCCTGCTGGCCGCGCTCAGCGCCGCCAAGCCCAAAATCGCCAATTACCCCTTCACCACCCTTCATCCGATCGTCGGCACCGTCGAATACCCGGATTACGCGACGCTCCGCGTGGCGGACATCCCGGGCATCATCGAGGGCGCGGCCGACGGCGTGGGCCTGGGGCTCACCTTCCTGCGGCACATCTCCCGCTCGCGGATGCTCGTGTACGTGCTTGACATGGCCGACACCGCGAAAGCGCCGGAGGAGGCCTACCGCATCCTCCGCGCCGAGGTGGAGACCTACGACCCCCAGCTCGCCGCACGCCCCGCGCTCGTCATCGCCAACAAGATGGATCTGCCCGAGGCCCAGGCGCGGTACGCCGAGGTGGCCGAGGCGCTGGGCTTCGAGCCCGTGCGCCTCTCCCTCGCCGCCGAGGGCCGCCCCGGTCTCGACGCCGTGCGCCAAGCCCTGCGCGACATCCTCAAGCCCGTCGCGCCGGGCCGGGCCACGGCCCTCCCCGAGAAATCCTTCGACCACGCCGAGGTCACCCCCGAACGCCTTCGCGCGGCGACCTTCCTCAAACCCTGAAACCACTCTCATCTCACCAAGGAGTCAATCATGTCCCGAATCTGCGAAGTCTGCGGCAAGAAGCCCATCGTCGGCAGCCGTATCGTGCGCCACGGCCTCAAGAAGGCCAAGGGCGGCATCGGCCTGCACACCACCGGCATCTCCAAGCGCCGCTTCACCCCGAACCTCCGCAACGTCCACGTCCGCACCGCCAACGGCACCACCTGCCACATGACGGTCTGCGCCGCCTGCCTCAAGGCCGGCCGCGTGACGAAGGCCTAAGGAGGCGCGCCGCCGCGCCTCGCGCGCGGCGGGTCCATCCCTTTCTGAAAGCCGACCGGCGAGGACCCAGAGCCATGTAGCGGGGCTCTGCGGCAGGAGGACGAGAGCCACCGTCCCAAGGCCTCCGCCGATGGCGAGCGAAACCGAAACCCGAACCCAGTGCTTCATCCAAGGATCGAACGCATGCCTACCATCAATCAGCTTGTGCGCAAGGGGCGTACCCCCCAGCGCAAGAAGAGCAAATCCCCCGCGCTCGTCGGTTGCCCCCAGCGCCGCGGCGTCTGCACCGTCGTCAAAACCCAGACCCCGAAGAAGCCGAACTCGGCGCTCCGCAAGGTCGCCCGTGTCCGCCTCACCAGCGGCTACGAGGTCACCGCCTACATCCCCGGCGAGGGGCACAACCTCCAAGAGCACTCCGTGGTGCTCGTGCGCGGCGGCCGTGTGGCGGACCTTCCCGGTGTGCGCTATCACATCGTCCGCGGCGCGCTCGACAGCCTCGGCGTCAATGGCCGTGGCCGTTCCCGCTCCAAGTACGGTGTCAAGAAGGACGCCGCCGCCAACGCCAAGAAGAAATAAGGAGGCCACTGAACCATGAGACGTCGTCAGGCCATCAAGCGCACCCATCAGACCGACCCCCGCTTCAACAGCGAGCTCGTCGCCAAGGTCATCCGCACCCTCATGAAGTCCGGCAAGAAGACCACCGCCGAGCGTATCGTCTACGGCGCCATCGACGAGCTGGCCAAGGAGACCGGCAAGGATCCCCTCGAGGTCATGGACGCGGCCATCAACAACATGAAGCCGAAAGTCGAGGTCAAGAGCCGTCGCGTCGGCGGCGCCACCTACCCCGTCCCCGTCGAGATCCGCCCCGGCCGTCAGCTGGCCCTCGCCCTCCGCTGGATGGCCCAGTTCGCCTCCGCGCGTCGTGGCGTGCCTATGCCCCGCGCCGTCGCCCTTGAGCTCATCGATGCCTACAACAACACCGGCAACGTCCTCAAGAAACGCGACGACACCCACAAGATGGCCCAGGCCAACAAGGCCTTCGCGCACTACGCCTTCTGAGGCCTCGCGCCCGGAACGCCCAAAAGCCCCGCTCCCCGCGGGGCTTTTTCGTCTGCCATCGCGGCCGCGTGGCGCGGCGGCGCGACACGCGTACGCACCCCGTGTTTTTTCGCACGCGACACGCCACGGCCGGCAAGGGAAAATGCTAGAGTGTCGGGGAGAAAGGAACGTGCGATGAAGTGCCTGACGATTGCGTTGTTTGGGTTGCTCGCGGCGGAGGCCGCGCTGGCCGGGCCGTTGGAGGAATTGGCGGGGCGCGTCGCGCCGGATCTGGCGGGGCGGGTGCGTTTCCGCGTGGACCGGAAGGCGAAGGCCGTCACGGTCGCGCCCTCGGGGCGGGACGGCATCGCGATCACGGCGCCGGAGACTCGCTTGGCGGCGGCGGGGCTGGGCCTGTATCTGCGCGAGGTGGCGGACGCGCATTGGTCATGGTGCGGCAACCGCCTGGAGGGGCCATGGCCCGTGCCGAATCGGACGCTCACCTTCACGCCGGCCTATCCGCACGTCCAGGCCTACAACTACTGCACGCTCTCTTACACGATGGCTTTCTGGGATCAGGCGGCCTGGCGCGAGGAGCTCGACCGCCTGGCGCTTTTCGGCGTGGAGATGCCGTTGGTGCAAGCCGGCCTGCAACGCGTCTGGCAGCTCACCCTGCGCGAGGTGGGCTACCCCGAGGCGCGCATCGCCGCCTTCCTGCCCGACGAGGCCGCCGCCGCATGGTGGAACATGGGCAACCTGGAGGGACTCGGCGGGCCGCTCCCGCAGGCGGCCATCGACCGCAACGCGGAAATCGGGCGCTTCATCGTGCAGGAGGCCATGGCGTTGGGCATGAGGCCCATCCTGCAGGCCTTCACCGGCTTGGTGCCGCACGACCTCGGGGAGTATCTCGACAAAAAGCGTTTCCCCGACGCGCGGTTCGTCGGGCAGGGCACGTGGTGCGACGGCTTTGTGCGCCCAGCGGTGCTCGACCCCACCACGCAGACCTTCCGCGATCTCGCGGCCATCTGGTACCGCAACCTCTTCGCGGTCTACGGCATCGAGCGGACGGAGTATTTCGCCGGCGACCTCTTCCACGAGGGCGGCCGCACGGGCGGGCTGGACGTGACGGCGTGCGCGCGTGCCGTCCAAGCCGCGCAGCAAGCCGCCGCGCCGGGCGCGCGCTGGCTCGTTCAGGCGTGGGGGGCCAACCCGCGTGACGCATTGCTGAAGGGCCTCGATCCCACGCTCACCATCATCGAATACCTGGCACGCAACCAATCCTCCGACAACACGGACTGCCGCGCCTATGGCGACATCCCGTGGCTGTGGTGCGAACTGATCAACTTCGGCGGGCGCCAGGGGCTGTATGGCGGCTTGCCGCAAGTGGGCAAACTGGGCAACGTGCCGAAAAGCCCCGGCGGCAAGACCCTCGCGGGCTACGGCTTCATCTCCGAGGGGCTGGAGACCAACCCCATGTATTACGAACTCTTCGCCGAGCGCTTCTTCATGCCCGCCGACAAGGTGATGGATCGCGCGGATCTCACGGACTGGCTCGCGCTCTACGCCACACGCCGCTACGGCCTCTGCACGCCCGCGCTCCACGATGCCCTCGTCACCCTCCTCGACTCCGTCCACACCTATTCGCGCGACCAAGAGGCAAGCTCCGAGAATGTCCTCTGCGCACGGCCTTCCTGGACCGCCAACAAGGTCTCCACCTGGTCCACGGGCTCGCTTTACTACGCCCCCGCCGCCACCCTCCGCGCCGCCGAGGCATACCTTCGCGCCGCGCGAACGACGCCCGCGCTCCTGCAGGTCGCGACCTTCCGCTACGACCTGGCGAACGTGACGCGCCAGGCGTTGGCCGACCTCGCCCGCCCGTTGCTCGCCCAAGCCAAGGCGGATCCCGCCGCCCGCGAGGCCTTCCTCAAGGCCATCGCGCACACCGAGGCCGTGCTGGCGCAGGAACCGCGTTTCCGCCTGGATTGGCATGAGGCCCGCGCCGCCCGCCAAGGCGGTGAAGCCGCCGCCCGCGCCTATCGCCGCATGGTCACCACCTGGACCGGCCGGAGCCGTGGCTCGCTCAACGATTACGCCTACCGCCAGCTCGCCGGCCTCATGGCGGGCTACTACGGAAAACGGTGGGCGATCTTCTTCGCCAATCCGGATCCCAAGGCCATCGCCGGCGATCTGGAGGCGTTGAATCGGGACTTCGAGGCGAATGGCGCCGCGATCGCCACGCCCACCCGCCCGCTGGCGGACGACGTCGCCGACGCGCTGGCCTTCGCCCGCGACTGCCACGCCCGCTGGGCCAACGCCTTCGACTACGACCCAGGCACGCCGTGGGATCTCGCCGCCGACGCGATGACGCTCGACGTCTCCGACGCCATCACCCAAGCCGGCACCTACACCGCCACCATCCAGTGGAAGAGCGGCCCCCATGCCCTCAAGATCGAGAAGGTGGAGCTTTTCGAGGACGACACGCTTGTCGCCGCGGACGCCCACCCGGGCTACACGGGTCTGCGCACGAAAGACAACGTCTACACCCTCAGACTCCCCGCCTACCGCGAAAACCTCAGTGCCTACACGCTGAGGATCACCGCCACGGGCGATGGGGGCGACCGCTCCGCGGGCGTGGCGATCGTCCGACGCGTGGGCGACTGACCGCACCGGCCGAGCCAACGCCCCGCAAGGGGACGGCACGCGTACCGCTCCCCCAAACAGGGCGAGCGGTGCCTTTCCCATGCGGCACGCCCTTCGGCGACCCGCACGCGTTTCGGGATAGAAAGGAGAAACGTGCGTGCGGCCAAATTATGGTATACTACGCGCCAATTTGGAAATCAAAAGGAGGCCAAGTGTGATGGAACAACCCAATCTGGAAGGTTTTTCGACGGAGACGCGACGCGTGATGCGCCAGGCGCAGGTGGAGGCGCAGTCCATGCGGCACGACCATGTGGGCAGCGAGCACGTGGTGGTGGCGTTGGCCGCGGTGCCGAGCCAGGCGCAGACGGTGCTGAAGAGCGTCTTCAAGACCTCGGAGGAGGATCTGCGGGTGCGCGTGGAGGCGCAGTCGGCCGAGGGCGGCGTGGCGGAGACGCCCCCGCCGGGCGGGTTGCCGTGGTCGCAACGCGTCCTCAAGATCTGCGACGTGGCCCGTTTGGAGGCCGCACGCCGCCACCGCCCTGAGGTGGACGCGATGTTCTTGCTCCACGCGATCGTCTCGGAGGGCGGGTTGGGTGCCCTGGTCCTGCGCCAGCTGAACGTGACGCCGGAGACCCTGGAGCCGCATATGCCGCAAGCGCGGGAGGACGGGGACGAGGCCGGGCGGCCGCGCGCCGAAAGGGCGGAGCGACCGGCCGAGCAGGAAGCGGAGCGGCCGCGCGCCCAGGGCCCCGCCGCGCAGAGCAAGACGCCCGCCTTGGACACGTTCGGGCGCGATCTCACCGAGGCCGCCGCGAAGGGCAAGCTTGACCCCGTGATCGGGCGTGACGCCGAGCTGCGCCGGCTCATCCAGATCCTGTGCCGCCGAAGCAAGAACAACGCCGTGCTGATCGGCGAGGCCGGCGTGGGCAAGACCGCCGTGGTGGAGGGGCTCGCCCAGGCCATCGCCGGCGGCGAGGTGCCCGAGTCCATGCTCGGCAAGCGGGTCATCGCCTTGGACATGGCGCTCATGGTCGCGGGCACGCAGTACCGCGGACAGTTCGAGGAACGCCTCAAGCGCGTCATCGACGAGGTGGCCAGGAGCCGCCGCGTGATCCTCTTCCTTGACGAGCTGCACACCATCGTCGGTGCGGGCGGCGCCCAAGGCGCGATGGACGCGGCCAATATCATCAAGCCGGCGCTCGCGCGTGGCGAGTTCCAGTGCATCGGCGCGACGACCCTCAACGAATACCGCAAGGGCATCGAGACCGACGCGGCCTTGGAGCGCCGGTTCCAGACCGTCATGGTCGAGGAGCCCACCATCGCCCAGGCCATCGACATCCTCAAAGGCATCGCCCCGCGGTATGCCGAGCATCATGGCGTGCGGTACGCCCCGGCGGCCTTGGAGGCGGCCGTGCGGCTCACCGCCCGCTACCAGCCCGCGCGCCAACTCCCCGACAAGGCGATCGACGCCATCGACGAGACCGGCTCCCGTCTGCGCCTCTCCGCCGCCATGCGGCCTCCGGCGCTCCGCAAACTGGAGCGTGAGGCCAAGCGTTTCCGCGCGCTGAAGGAAGCCGCCGTGGCAAGCGACGACTTCGACTCCGCCGCCGATTACCGCGCCAAGGAGAACGCCTCGGCCGAACGCTTCGAGTCCGCGCTGGCCAAATGGCAGGCACGCCACGGCGCCCACACCCTCATCGTCACCGCGGACGCCGTGGCGCAGACGGTGGCGGCGATGACCGGCGTGCCGGTGAACCAGATGACCGAGGGGGACCGGCGGCGGATGTTGGCGCTGGAGGGCGAGCTGGAGACGCGTGTCGTGGGCCAGCATGACGCCGTGGCCGCCGTGGCGCGCTCGTTGCGCCGGGCCCGTGCCGGCATGAAGGATCCGGCCCGCCCCATCGGCTCGTTCCTCTTTCTGGGGCCCAGCGGCGTGGGCAAGACCCTCTTGGCCAAGGCTCTGGCCACCGCGCTTTTCGGCGACGCCAAGGCGCTCATCCAGCTCGATATGTCCGAGTACATGGAGAAGCACACCGTCAGCCGACTGGTCGGGTCGCCCCCCGGTTACGTCGGCCACGAGGAGGGCGGCCAGCTCACCGAGCGTGTCCGCCGCCGTCCGTATTCCGTGGTGCTCTTCGACGAAATCGAAAAGGCCCACCCCGATGTCACCAACACGCTCCTCCAGATCCTGGAGGAAGGTTGCCTCACCGATGGCCTTGGCCGGCGCGTCGACTTCCGCAACACGGTCGTCATCCTCACCTCCAATCTCGGGTGCAACTTCGCCGGCGAGGCCCCGACCGTCGGCTTCATCCCCGGCGATGGCGCCAAAGGCGTCCTCATGGCGCACGACGCCCTCCGCACCAAGATCCTGACCGAGGTCCGCAAGACGCTCAAGCCCGAATTGCTCAACCGCTTCGACGAGCTGATCGTCTTCCATGCGCTCGACCGCGTCGCGCTCGGGAAAATCTTGGCGCTGGAGCTCGAAAGCGTCCGCAAGCGTCTCGCCGCGAACGGCGTCCACTTCGAGCTCGACGCCGCCGCGACCGACCTCATCCTGGACCAGGGCATGAAACCCGAGCAAGGCGCTCGCCCCCTGCGCCGCGCCATCGAGCGCCTCGTCGAGGACCCGTTGGCCGACGCCGTCCTCCGCGACGGCCCGCAGCAGGCCCCCTTCCTCCTCACCGTCGGGCCGGACACGCCCGAGGGGGAGAAGACCCTCCGCGCCGTTCCCAAACCCGCACCCATGACCGCCGCGCGCAAACTCCCGCGCAAGTCGCCCGCCGCCCGTCGCCGCAAGCCCATCCCCGCGCCTCGCGCCACCCCTGACGCCCACGCGTGAGACGACGGCGTCGTTGGCGAGGTCCCCGCGTCCGCGGGGCCCTCGCCGTCTTGACGAACGCCGTTCTCGAGCTAGCGCCATGCCGACCTAACACCCCGCGAGCGCATCATGCGAATCGCACTTTCGCCATCTTCGCCCCGCGGGCTTGCGTTTCGTCCCGACTTCATGTAATATTAATGGCACAAGGAGTCGTGATGGCTAAAGAAACGCAAAAACTAAAGGTCGCGATGGTCGGCGGGGGGAATGAGTCCTTCATGGGGCGCATCCACCGCGCGGCCATCGAGGCGACGGGGTGTTTGGAACTCGTCTGCGGGGCTTTCGGCTCCACCCGGCAGCGTTCGTTCGAGACCGGGAAGGCGTTGGGGCTCGACCCCAAGCGCGTCTACGGCGTCTACCGCGACATGTTCCGCCGCGAGGGCAAGGCGACGGGGCCGGACCGCCCGGACTTCGTGACCGTGCTCGCCCCCAACAACATGCATTATCCCGTGACGATGGCGGCATTCGACGCGGGGTTCCCCGTCTTCTCGGAAAAGCCCATGAGCTGCAACATGGACGAGGCGCAAAACCTCAAGCGCCGCACGCTCATGAGCCACGAGCTATACGTCTCGGCGTACGTCTTCCCGTTCTATCCGGCGCTGTGCCAGCTGCGCGACGCCGTGCTCCAAGGCAAGATCGGCAATCTGCGCCGCGTGGACGCACGTTATTACCACGGCTGGATGGGCATCCGTCTGGAGGCCTCCGGGAACCGCTCCGCCGGATGGCGCACCGACCCGCGCCGTTGCGGCGCCGCCGGCGCGGTCTATGACCTGGCCGGCCCCTGCGCCTTCCTCGCGGAATGGGCGACGGGGCTGGAGATCGCCGCGCTCTGCGCCGTTGGCCGGCCGGCCGTGCCCGGGCGCATCCTAGATGACGACGCGACCGTCCTGCTCCGTTTTGGGAATGGCGCGCTCGGCACCATCGCCGTCAGCCAAATCGCCCTGGGCGAGGCCGATGGCATTCAGCTCTCCGTCTATGGCGACAAGGGCGCCGTCCACTGGAGGCAATGCGCCGCCAACGTATGGACGCTTGTCACGCCGGACGGCTCGCGCACGGAAACGGTCGTGAAGAAGGCGCCTGTGCCCAAGCCTGGGCCAGGCCGATTCGGCGAGCCCTACGGTGACGACGCCACCTATGTGGCCGCGCTCACGGAGGCATACGCCGACTTCGCGCGGTTCGTCGTCGCGGATCGCGCGGGCGAACCCTATGAGACGCGTTGCATCGGGGTGGATCCGGCGTTGCGCGTCGCGACCTTCAACGACCTGGCCGCCCGCTCCATCAATCCCGGCACCGACGACCCCACCGCCAAATGGCTTGATTTCGAGGTGCCCAAGGTCGAGTTGCTCGCATGACCTGCCACGAACTCGCCGCGCGGTTGGACGAAACGCTCCGGCCCCAGAACTTTCGGGACGCCTCCAACAACGGCCTGCAGATCGAGAACGAGGGCGCGATCGAGCGGATCGCCGCCGCGGTCGACGCCTCCTTGGAGACGTTCGAGCGTGCCGTTGCCTGTGGCGCGCGCTTTCTGATCGTCCACCACGGCCTCTCCTGGGGGGACTCGCTTGCGCGCATCGATGGCCTCAACCGCAAGTGTCTGGCCTATGCGTTGCGGCACGACCTCGCGCTCTACGCCTCGCACCTCCCGCTCGACGCCCACCCCACCCTCGGCAACAACGCCCGGCTCGCCGCCGCGCTCGGCCTCACGCGCATCCGCCCGTTCATGGCGTATCACGGGCAGAAAATCGGCTTCGCCGGGGTTCTTCCGGAGCCGCTCGGCCGCGACGCCTTTGCCGAAAAGGTCCGCGCGGCCGTCCGCCCGCGCCGACTGGAACGCTTCGACTTCGGCCCCGAGACCATCCGCACCGTGGGCGTCTGCTCCGGCGGCGCGGCGGAGGGGATCGACGCCGCGGCCCGGGAGGGGTTGGATCTCTACCTCTCCGGCGAGGCCACGCTCCAAGGATACAACCTCGCCCGTCAGTGGGGGCAGAACGCCTGTTTCGCCGGCCATTACGCCACGGAGCGCTTCGGCCCGCGTGCGCTCGGCGAGTGGCTGGCGGGGGAGACCGCCCTGCCGTGCACGTTCATCGACCTGGATCTGCCCTATTGAGACGCAAAAAGGCCCGTCCTTGCGGACGGGCCCTCTTCTCGCGCAGGCCTTTGCCGTTTCGCGCGGCATGGCTCAGCCGACGGAAATCGTCTCCTCCGGATAGCGAATGTGTCTGGCGACGTTGCGCCCGGCCATCATGAAGGCCAACGAGATGGGGCCGATGCGCCCCAAAAACATGGCCAAGGAAATCAGGAAGCGACCGATGGGCGAGAGCAACGGCGTGGAGTCAAGCGTGACCCCGACGGTGCCGATGGCGGAGGTGACCTCATAGAAGAGGGCGAACTCCCCTTTTTCGGCGATCAGCGCCTGTTCGGTGAAGAGCAGGATGAAGTAAAAGAGGAAGACGGTGGCGAGATAGAAGAAGAGGATGACCATCGCCTCACGGCAGATGGCGTCGGAAATGGTGCGACGGTGCACCTGCACCTCGGGGTTGCCGCGGATATAGGCGCGGATGGTGAGCAGGACGACGACGAGCGTGGTCGTCTTGATCCCGCCGGCCATGGAGCCTGGCGCCCCGCCGATGAGCATCAGCAGGACGGAAAGGATGTTGGCTGGGGAGGAGACCTCACCCATCGGGATGGCGTTGAAGCCGGCCGTGCGGAAAAAGACCGCTTGGGAGATGCCCGCGACGGCCTCGTCGATATCGCACAGGAAAACGGTTTTGGCGGTCCCCCAATCCCCGGCCACGAGGCAGGAGAGGAGCGAGGGATTGTCCTGCAGACTGAGCGAGCCATTCCACTCCAGCGCGCAGAAAAGCAGGCCGCCGCCGACACTCAGAATCAGCGACATCCACAGGACGATCCGCGTATGCAGGGAGATGCGTCCGCGCCGCCGCAGGTCACGCCGCCAGAACCGATACTGAAAGACGTTCGAGAGGACAAGGAAGCCAAGCCCGCCGGCCGCCACGAGGACCGCGATCGTCAGCATGTAGAGCACGTCGCCGCGCATGGCCAAGAGATTGGCCGAATGCAGCGAGATGCCCGCGTTGCAGAAGGCGCTCACCGAATGGAAGAGCGCGTGCCACAGCCCCTCCCCCACCGCATAGCCATGGTGGAAACGGTAACACAGGAAGAGGACGAACGTGCCGAAAGCCTCGAACCCGAAGACGTAATAGAAAGTCTGCGCCAGCAGGCTGCGCGTCCTGCCGCCGGAGGCATCGGTGCCGAAGCTCAGCACCAACTGTTTTTCCCCGCCGAACGGCACGCGCCCCAACAGGATGGAGACAATCATCGTGCCCAGCGTCACCAAGCTCAGGCCGCCGACCTGGATGCACCCCAGAAGCACCGCCTGGCCGAAGCCCGTGTACGTGGAGGGCACGTCCACGACCGCCAGCCCCGTGACGCACGAGGCCGAGGTGGCCATGAAGAGATTGTCGAGCGCCGCCCGCCAACAGACCGACCACGAAAAGGGCATCCCCACGCGTTCCCACGCCCACAAACCGCTCGTCTGCGCCCAAGGCGTGTTCAGGAGAAAGGCCCCCACCGCGATCAGCGCCAGAAAGGTCCCGGCCAGCATCCGGTAAGGGTTGAACGACGACTTCCGTGGCGACCGCGTGAGAAATGGAGCCTCCGCGCCTGGCGTGTCCCCGACGTCCCGCAGACGGTCGCGATAACACTGCGCGCTCTCGGCCTCGGTGCGATCGGTCATAACGCCAGTTCCTCCGGGGAAGGGGGCGACAACGCCGCGCCGCGATAGGGGATCCCCAGCGCCTCGTATTTGTGCACGCCAAGCTCATGATACGGCAAGCGGTCGAAACGCTGCACGTTGAGGCCGTCCACGAAGGCCTTGGTGGCGGCTTTCTCGGCCGGCGTGTCGTTGAGTCCATGCGCCACGACCTGGCGGATCCAGACGGGCTTCCGCGTGCGGCGGAGATGGTCAAAGACATGCCACGCGGGGGCGTGATCCTGCCCGGTCACGGCACGGAAGCGCGCCGGGTCTGGGCTCTTCACGTCCAACAGCACCAAATCCACGGCATCGAGCAGGGCCAGCGCCTCCGGCGTGTCAATCGCCCCGGAGGTGTCGAGCGCCACATGGAACCCTTCGCGCTGGAGCGCCTGCGTCGCCTCCAAGACGGCCCTCGCCTGGGCAAGCGGCTCCCCGCCCGAGAAGGTGACCCCACCATCCTCCCCCAGGTAGGGGCGCATCCGCCTGGCCTTGCGCACGATTTCCTCGACCGGCGTTTCCGTCCCCCCATCGACCGCCCAGGTGTCCGGATTATGGCAGAAGACGCACCGCAACGGGCACCCCTGCAAAAAGACGACCAAGCGGATGCCCGGGCCATCGACCGCGCCGAAGCTTTCGTAGGAATGGACGCGGAGCGTCATCGGCGTCCTCCCCGGAAGCGCGGCAGGAGCACCTCGAAGACCTTATAGGCATATTTCGGCGCCATCATCGGCAGGCAACACCACAACCCATTCATACGGTTGGCACGTACGATCTCGCGGTTCAGACGGATCCGAGCCTGCACGCCATCGGTCGAAAGCCCGCCCAGCCGCATCGCCGTGGTGCAAAGCGGCAGATAACGCGCCCTCAGCCGTGCCTTGTAGAGATACCGCACCAACAGCTCATGGTCCGCCGCGATACGGAAGACGTCCGGCAGATAGCCGCCCAACTCCGCGAAACGCCCGCGACGAATGGCGAAGCTCGGGTGCGGCGGCATGAGCCCCCATCGGAACATCCACGGCCGCCAGAACGCGCCGGAATAGTAACGCATGGTCGGCGCATCACGCCCCGTGGCCCCCTGCGGCACGAAGCGGATGTCGCCATAGACGGCCTGCAACGCGGGGTCCTCCCGGAACGGGGCGCACCAACGTGCCAACACATCGTCGGCATCCAGCATGTCGTCGGCATGGAGCAACGCGATGAGGTCGCCCCGGGCTCGGGCGATGCCCTTGTTGATGGCGTCGTAGAGCCCACGGTCGGGCTCACTCGTCCAACGCATCCGCCCGCCGAAGCGCGGCTCCCACTCCCGAAGCAGATCGACCGTGCCATCCGTGCTTGCGCCGTCCACCACCAAATACTCGTAATCCGCGTCGCGCTGCCGCAAGACGCTCTCGAAAGCCGTCGGCAAGAGCGGCTTGGAGTTGTAGCAGACGGTGATCAGGGAAATCAGCATGGCTTTCGTGCCTCCTCCAAAGTCGCGCAGCCGGAGAAAGCCGGATCCCCCGCCGCGCATTCCAACGCGCAATAGGCGCGCCACCCGCCCCAAACCAGCCACCGCCCTGGGCGAACCGCCTCCACCGTCCGTGTCAGGCGGCCCTCACGGTCGTAAAAGCGCACATCGATGCCGAAGCGCATCCCCAGCGTGTGGATGGCGGAGCAAGGCGTCAGCAACAGGGCGTGCCCCGGCGGCAACCCCGCGCGCCCCAACAACCCGCGCATCCGCGCGAGCGGCGTGCGCGCCTCCTCCACGAGGCGTCGCGCCGTTGGCTCACTCGTCGCCATGCGGCGCCTCCCCGGAGGCCCAAAGCGTCGGCCACCACACGCGCATGAAATCACGCAACGCGGCCTCGCCCTCAGGCGTCAGGAAATCGTTCTGCGGGCTGCTCACCGTGACCATCGCCCAACGCTGGATCCGATTGCGCAGCGACCGTTCCACACTGTCGCCCACCACGCGCCGAAGGTTCGAGACCGTCGCCCCGCGCGCGTTGAGGAAGACATAGGCGAACCCGCTTGTCCGCGATTCGCCCTTGCGGTTCAGCGAGAAACACGCCATGGGCAGGCCAGGCAGGATCTGCCGCACGTGCCGCGCGCTCATCACGAACCCTTGCGCCGGAAGGCAAAGCTCCGGTCGGTGGATGGAGATCCGCTGCCGGCCTGCCACCACCACCGCCACCGTGAAGGTGTCGCCGGTCGGCAGGCGGTAGGTCACCTTCCGTGACTGCGTGTCCGCCGGCAGGATGTCGAGCTCCGCGCGCGTCACCCGGCGCACTTCGCCGCCGCACCGCGGACACGCCGTCGGCGGCGTCGCGTCCTCAGCGAACTCCTGCGACCAAAGGCAGGAGCGGTCCTGGCAAAACCACGGATAGCGCCGCGTCGCCCCGGGCAGGGCCGCGAAGGTCGGCGACAGAAACGCATCGTCCTCATACACCAGCGGCGGCATCTGCCCGGCCCACCACCGGAAGGGAGGCAGCAACGCGCCCATCACGAAGACCGCCACAATCGCCCATCGCGCCGCGTGCGGTGCGATCGCGGAGGGCGGGACCTCCGTTTCCGCGTCACGGGGGGCTTGGTCGCCGCGCCGCAGCCAATCGGCCAAGCCAAAGACCGCCACCGCGTAGATGGGCGCCACGATGAAGAGCGCGTTGTCATGCAGGGTCATCCCCGCGGCCTGGCCGAACCACTGGCACGTCAGCGCCGTCAGCAGCAGCCGCAACACGTTGCCCACGAAAGCGATCGGCACACTCGCCAAGAAAAGCGCCCACCGTCGCCACACGCCCTTCAGGGCGAACGCCCCATACGCCGCCGTGCCGACAAAGAGCGCCACCAGCGACCGAATGCCGCTGCAAGGATCCGCCACGTCGAGCTGGAAGGGCGGCTCGCCCATGGAGATGATGGCCGTGCCCATCTGGCGCACGTCCACGCCGAGCCCGTTCAGGATCACCGTCGTCACCGCCACCGAGGCCCGACGCAAAGGCACCGTGAAGTTGTCCAAGAAGCCCACCGGCATCACAAAGGCCAGGAGCACGATCGGGAACCAGGTCGCCTTGAAAGCCCGCCACCCATAACATGCCAACGGCATCGCCAAAAGCAGACACACCGCCGAGGCCTGCAGGAAACGCGTCTGCCCCCCGCGCAACCCCAAGAAAAGCAGGGCCGCCGCGAGCAGGACGAGCGGCAACGCCCGCAACGGCGCGGGCGAGCCCAGCGCACGCGCCACCGTCTGCCGCCGCGCCCACAGCACGGCCGCCGCCAAGCACGGCACGAGCCACACATACTCCATGTGCTGCGAGGCGTCACCCATCGTGTCGCGCGTCCCCTCCACCGCCGGCCAAAGCCAAGTCAGCCCCGTCAGAAACAGAAAAACGAACGGAATATGGCGAAACCACGCGCTCACAACGCCTCCTCCACGCCTTTTGGGCTCTGGGCGAAGACACGGAAGGTCCGCCCTTCGCCGAAACGTACCACCCCCGCTCGAACCGACCGCCCCACACTCGGCGGGACCCCATCCAAAAATGCCTCGTCCACGATCACGATGTCCGCGTCGTCGAAGACCGGCTCCGAGCCGAAAGCCACGCGATGCGCCGTGGCCCTGAGCGGCCACAGCAACGCCGCGCACTCCGCGGCCCCCACCGCGTCCGTCCGCGCCGACACCACCCGCACCCGAACCCCTTTGCGCGCCGGAGCGTCCTGTGCCGCGCCCAGGAGCGTCGAGGCCTCCGCCACCTGTCCGCGCGAGGGGAGAGGCGCCCATGCCGTGCGCAGCCACCAGGCCGTCCAAGCGGCCAGAAAGAGCAGCATCGCCGCCCCCAGCGCCCCGCGCACCCACGCCTTCGGGATCGTCGTGAGCGCCAATCCAGCCAGGATTGGCGTCAGGCACGCCAAGGGCACGGCGAAAGCGCCGCCTTCCGAGAAGAAAAAGGACCCCACCAAGAGAAACGGCACGGCCACCGTCAGCACCCGCGCCCAACGCCGGTTCGGCCGCCAACCGCCCCACGCCGTCAGCCCCACCCATGCCAGGGCGCCGATGCCCCCCGCACCCAACCACACCAAGCGCCATGCCGGCCCGCGCACCCAATCCCCCAAGGATTCCGGCAGCACCGGGCTCGATGGCCATCCCCCCCACAGCCCGAAATGCGCAAGAGCCGTCCCTACGCCCACCGCCACCGCCAAGGCCAAGGCCGCGTGCAACGTCCGCCAGTACAGGCACAGACGCGTCCACCCCACCCCGATCGCCACCGCGGGCGTCAACGCCGCCACCACCCACAGCACATCCGGCTCCACCGCCGCGGCCAACGCCACGATCGCCCCCATCGCCGCCGCCGCACAATAGCCTGGCCACTGCGCGTATGCCCGCGCCGTCGCCAACAGCGCCAGAAAGGCGAACGCCTGCCCCGAGAACGGCCCAAAGAAGCACCCATGCCACACCAACGCCGCCGACAGCGCCGCCACCCCCATCGCCCACAACGGCCCATCCGCCGTCTCGAACACCCCGCCGCGACGGCGCAGCCCCAAAACGGGGATGCACGCCACGAAGAGCACCGACAGGGCGAACGTGAAGAGCCTGTAGCAACGCGTCCGATACGGCTCCGCCTCCCCGACGAAGCGCGCGCCCTCCCCCGCCAACACATGGAATGGAGTCTGCCGCGCCACCGCGCCCTTCGGCCAGGCGGCCGTCGGGAGCTCCTCCCCCCACGCCGCGGAGGCCGCCAGATGGGGGGCCTCCCACACCGCCGGCATCGGCGCGTTCTGACACCGCGCGCGCACCCACGCCGCGACGGCCACCACCGCCACGAACGCCACGCACTCAAGCAACGTCACGAACGTTTTGCTCATGCCCCCCATTATAACATATTGCCCAACGGGAAAACGGCGGCGAACAGGCTTGCCATCGGCGGGGACGTTTGTTATGCTACTCTCAACCAACCAAGGAGAACCGTATCATGAGCGGAATCTACAAAGCGTACGACATTCGCGGCATCTATGGCCAGGATTTGACGGAGGCGATCGCCTACGACATCGGGCGGGCCTACGTGACCCTCACACACGCCAAGAAGGTCGTCATCGGGCGTGATTGCCGGCCCCACTCGGTGCCGTTGCAGGAGGCGCTGACGCGCGGCATCACGGAGCTGGGTGCGGACGTCATCGACATCGGCCAATGCTCGACCCCGATGAACTATTACGCCAACGGCTCCTTGCAGGCGGATGGCTCGGTGATGATCACCGCCTCGCACAACCCGGCGGAATGGAACGGTTTCAAGCTCTGCCGTGCCCAAGCGGTGCCGATTTCCGGCGCCACCGGCATCGCCGACATCGAGCGCATCGTGACCGAGCGCGCGTTCGCCGCACCCGCCGCCACGCCCGGCACCGTGACCGCGCATGACATCCTCCCGGCCTACCGCGAGCACATCCGCCCGGTCATGGCCTTCGCCCGCAAACCGCGCCTGGCCATCGACTACGCCAACGGCATGGGCATCATCGAGGCCAAGACCTTCGTTGACGCCATCGACCAGACGGCGCTCTATGGCGACATCGACGGCTCCTTCCCCAACCACGAGGCCAATCCCCTCCACCACGCCACCCTGGCCAAGCTCCAGGAGACCATCCGCCAGGGCGACTACGACTTCGGCGTGGCCTTCGATGGCGACGCCGATCGCGCCGGCTTCATCGACGAGAAGGGCGAGATCATCCCGATGGATCTGGTGACGGCCTTGATCGCGCAAGACGTGTTGCGCCGCGAGAAAGGCGTCATCTTCTACGATCTGCGTTCCAGCCGCGTGGTCAAGGAGACGATCGAGGCCGCCGGCGGCACGCCGATGATGAGCCGCGTGGGCCATGCCTTCATCAAGGCCCAGATGCGTGAGCACAACGCCATCTTCGCCGGGGAGCTCTCGGGGCACTACTACTTCCGCGACAACTACGTGGCCGAATCCTCCTCGATGGCCGCCATCGCCTTGGCCAACATCGTGACCCAGAGCGGCAAGCCACTCTCCGCGCTCATCGCGCCCTTGCGCAAATACTGGTGCTCCGGCGAGATCAACACCAAGGTCGCCCGTGACCCGAAGGAAATCCTGGCCGCGCTCAAGGCGAAATACGCCGACGGCCACGTCTTCGAGCTCGACGGCGTGAGCGTGGAATATCCCACCTGGTGGTTCAACGTCCGCTGCTCCAACACCGAGCCGCTCGTCCGCCTGAACCTTGAAAGCACCGCGAGCCAAGCCGAGATGGAAGCCCGTCGCGACGAGATCCTCGCCATCATCCGCGCCTGAAAGGAAATCCCTCCCATGATCAACCAAACCGTCCACGACGAGCTTCTCGCCAAGTTCCGTGCGCATTACGCCAAAGCCCCGACCGTCGTCGCCTACGCCCCCGGCCGCATCGAGGTCTTGGGCAACCACACCGACTACAACGAGGGATACGTCTTCTCCGCGGCCATCAACTACGGCACCTTCTTCGCCGTGGCGCCGAACGATCTGGGCAAAAACCGCGTCGTCGCCGGCGACCTCATGCACGAGGTCACCTTCCCCCTCGCCTCCGCCACCCCCGTGAAGGAGGACACCTGGGCCAATTACGTCATCGGCACCGTCGCCGGCCTCACGGTCATCAGGCCGCAGACCGCCGGGTTCGACGCCATGTTCCTCGGCAACATCCCTCTCGGCTCCGGCCTCTCCTCCTCCGCCGCGCTCGAAATGTGCACCGCCAAGGCGCTCTGCGCGCTCTGGGGCATCACGGCCGACAACGTGACCCTCGCGAAAATCGGCCAGAAGGCCGAGCACGATTACGCCGGCTGCTCCTGCGGCCTGCTCGACCAGATCTCCTCCCTCTGCGGCGAACAGGGGAAACTCGTGAAAACGGATTTCCGCACGCTCAAGGTCGAGACCGTCGACATGGGGGCCGACGTCTGCTTCCTCATGTGCAACCCGCACGCCAAACACGCCCTCGTCGATGGTCAATACAACAGCCGCCGCCAGGCTTGCGAGGAGGCCGCCGCCTATTTCGCCAAAGTCCTCCCCCACCCCGTCACCGCCCTGCGCGATGTCTCCTGGGCCGAATGGGAGGCTCACCATGCCGGTCTCGACCCGATCGTCGCCAAACGCGCCGCCCACCCGATCGGCGAGGATGAGCGCGTGATCGAAGGCGCCGCCCTCCTCGAAAAAGGCGATCTGGACGGGTTCGGCAAGTTGCTCAACGCCTCACACGCCAGCTCGCAGACCTACTTCGAAAACTCCCACCCGGAGATCGATCGCGTCGTCGCCATCGCCCAAGCGACGCCCGGCGTCCTCGGCGCGCGCATCTCCGGCGGTGGCTTCGGAGGGTCCGTCGTCGTCCTCGTCAGGGCCGACCAGGCCGACGCGGCGAAGGCCGCCATCGCCAAGCACTACCAAGAGCAAACCGGAAAGCCCTGCGACGTCGATCGGATCGTCCCCAGCAAAGGGGCGTCCGTCCTCTGACAAGCCTTCGCCAAGGCACAAAAAAAGCACCGCCCATGCGGTGCTTTTTTTGTGCCTACCTCATCGTCAGATCAGCCAATCGTCGGAGACGGTCGGGGTCGGCGCGGTCGGCCTGAAAACGTCGGCGGGGTCGGCGGCCAACGTCTGGACATCCACGGGCCAGACGCGGACGGCCTTGATCGGGCGCGTGGGGCATGGATGCTCGCAGCTCCCACACCCGATGCAGAGTCGCGCGTCAAGCGTCGGGACGCGGATTCCCTCGGCATCCTCCTTCATCCGCAAAGCGCCGGTCGGGCAATGCTCGGCGCAAGCGCCGCATTCGTACCCTTCGACCCCGGCGACGCAGATGCCCAGATCAATGGCGGCGATGCCAAGGCGCGTCCGTTGCTTGGCCGCCAAATCCAGCGGCAGAAGGGCACCTGTCGGGCAGACCTCGACACAGCGATTGCAATAGAACTCGCACATCCCGGCATCGAAATCGAGATGGACCGCCCCGAAGGTCCCGGCCGGCTGAAGCACCTTGCCGACGCATTGGGTGACGCACAGCCGGCAATCGGTGCATTTGGTGAGGAACCGTTGGCGCGACCCCGCACCCGGAGGGTAGATGCCCTCCTTGGCGATGGCGGCACGCGGCCCATAGGCCGGATAAAGCGGTTTGGCGACACGCGCCGCGCCACCCAACGCCACGCCGCCGGCGACGAGCGCGCCGGCACGCAGCGCCTCCCGGCGCCCTGGCAGACGGAAACCCTTGTTGCGGCCATACGTGATCGCCCCGACGGGGCATACCGCGGCACAATCCAGGCAACGGACGCAACGGCCGTTGTCAAGCGTCGCCGTCTTGGGGTCCAGGCAACCGACCGGGCAGACCTGCACGCACTTGCCGCACTTCACGCAGGCATCCGTGAAGCGCAACCCCAAGGGCGCCATCGCGGATTCGCAGGCAAGCAACGCGCCGACGGGGCAGAGACTGTTGCAGAAGACACGCCGCCGCCACACCGTGAGCGCCACGATGAGGAGCAGGGGCAACCATCCCCCGGCGGCGATGGCGCCGTAGACGGTGAACGGGTCGAGAAAACGCAGCCCCACCGTCCAGCCACCGACAAGCGCGACACCCCAGACGGCGACGCCAAGCCCCTTGCGCAAAGCGAACAGCCGCGGGCGAGGCGCGTTTTTGCGCCAGAAGGCAAGCGCGCCGACAAGATCCTGCAGAATGCCGAGCGGGCAGACGATGGCGCAATAGGCACGCCCGAGGAGCGCCGTGAGCGCCAGGATGGCGGCCGCCGCGACAAGGGCGGCCCACGACGTGCGTGCGGCCGCCGCCATGAGCGTGGGCCCCAGATTCCCTTTGGCGATGCCGGCCAGAAAGCGCGTCTCCTCGGGCAACGGCGCCCCCATCCACCATTGCCCAAGCAACCCCATGAGGTCTGCGGCATATCCGAACGCGAGCGTCGTGGCCGCGAAGGCGATCACGGCCAGCGCCACGCGAACGCCCCTAAGGACGCGCCACACGCGCGACCTGCCCATCCTCACGCCTCCAAGCGCACGATTTCCATCCGCGCGTCCTCATCGGTGCCGAGGCCATGCTTGGAGGCCGCGAGATGGATGTAGGGCACGCTGTCGAGCGGGAAACGCAACAGTTTGGTGGCGAGCGCGTCCGCGGCGACGGGGTCGGTGGAGAGGATCTGGTAGCGCAACGTGCGGATGTCGTTCACGGAAACGCCGCGCGGGCCATTCGTCTGCATGACGCGATACGCGTCGACGACATTCAGGTCGGGCTTTCGGTAAAGCGCGGCGTCGGCGATGCATTGCGTGAGATTGTGCCGGTGCATGAACTGGCGATCCCAGACCAGCCCCATGAAGTTCTTGAGGCACGCGGTCATCTTGGCGCCGCCGTGGTTCTTCAGGATGGGGACGTTGATGAAGACGTCCGCATCCAGGATGGCGCGATGGATCGCCGCCTTTTTCATGCTGAGCGCCTGCGGGCGCGTGACCTCGCGGTAATCCTCCTCGCGATCGGCGCGCACCATCTTCCCGCCGGCCTTCTCGACGGCCTCCTGGATGCCGGAGTTGCGGTAACACGGCGCCCACGCATTGCACGTGTGGTCGAAGACCTCCACCTGCGCCGCGCCGGCGGCAATGCATTGGCGGACGATCTCGGCCACCAGGCCAGGGTCGGTGTTGGCGCCGCGCTCGGGCGGGAGGTCCCACCCGATGTTCGGCTTGACGACCACCTTCTGCCCCGGCTTGACGAAAGCCGTCATCCCGCCAAGCGCCACGATGCCCCGCTGGAAGAGCGCGGCTGGCTCGCCGTTGCGCACGACGACGACCTTGCTTTTGCCGGCGGGCGGCGCGTCCGCGAGCGTGCCGGCGGCGGGCGCGAGCGCGGCCAAAGCCGCGCCGCCCTTCAGGAAGTCCCTCCGATTCATGGCCTCGCGCCCCCGGAATGTCAGTGGATGATCTCGTGGACGATGACCGGCTTGTCGCCGGCGGTGAGCGTGACGCCATCGGCCTCAAGCGTCACCGAGACCTTCCCGGAGGCGAGCACCTTGGTGTTCTTCTCGGTGACGGGCGCGGCAAGGGCGACGCGGACGCTCTGGCCGGGCGCCAGGGTGTAACCGTTGTCAAGCACGCCGTCGGTCATCGCGGCGGGGACGTTCGCCTGGGCATCCTTCGGCACATCGACCTTGAACTGGCGGAGCGTGATGGTGACAGGCTTGTCGGAGACGTTGATGTAGCGCGCGGCGTCGATGCCGTCCTTCGCGTTGATGTGGCGGATCTCCATCTCGCCCTCCTGGCCATTCCCGCGGACGACGGTGGCGCGTTCGGACCACGTTTTCCCACCATCGGTGGAGACCTGGATGCGTCCCTGCTTAGGCGCGTCGGCGGATTCGAGGATGAAATGCACCCACGTGGCGGTGACGCCGGCGGGAAGGCGGATGCCGATCCAGTCGCCGGGGGCGAGGGTCTTGGGCTCCATGATGCGCGGCAACTGCACGAATTGCCCCTTGCGCGAGACGCGCAGGTTCTTCAACGCCTCGACATTGGTGATGAACTCATAGAGCTTGGCCTCGCCCTTGGGCGCGGGCTTGCCGGCGGTCTCCCGCCAAAGGCGGTCGTAGAGGGCGGCGCCGATGCGATTGACGTAGGGCGTGAGCACCTGGCTGCCGACCTCGATGGCGGCCCCCTGCTGGAAGGGCTTCTGCCCGTTGAGCTTGGAGAGCGCGGCCTGCTCGGCACGATAGGCCAGGAGAGCGGCGAGCGCGTCCTCGGCCGCGCCGTTCCCCTCCAGCGCGGCGTTCAGCGTCACGCCCACCTCGCCCAGACGCCCGAAGAGATACGCCCAATCGCGGATCTCGTTCATGAAGAGCGGGTTCTTGCACTTCTCCACGATGTCCTGCCCGGACTGGCGCACCTTCGCGAGTTCGGCGGTCATGGCGTCGACATCCTCCTTGGCCGGGGCCTTCCCGGCGTCGAGCGCCTGGGTGACGCGCTTGGCGACGGACGCGGTGGCGACGGATTCCTCACGGGTGAACCCATGCCCCGCGGGCGCGGAGTTGTGGTTGGCGAGGACCTGCACGGCCCCGGCGACGTGCGGGAAGAGACGGCGGATGCCGTCCTGCCACGCCAGATTCGAGTCGAAGTCGTCCGGGTTCCACGCATAGGCGGCCACGCCGAAAAGGGCGATCTTCGAGGCCTCGGGCTTATCCATCGGATTGGAGACGAACCCGGAGTAATCCGGCCCGTTGGAAGGGTCGTTGCCGTAGCAACGGCCGAGCAACAGGCGGCTCTTGCAATAATCGTTCACGGGCCAGTTCCACCAAATGAAAGGCTTGCGCCCCACCCGCTTCTTGAAGGTCTCCACCGTGCCCTTGGTGATGGGGCAGCAGACCGAGTCGCCCGTCCACATCACGCGAATGTCCGGGTCGAGCCCTTTGCCGAGGGTGGGCAGGTAGCGCGGCCCCGCCCACGAGGCGTTGTAATCGGTGGGGCACATGATGAGCGGCGTAACGTCGCCTTTCTTGCGCACGAACTCGCGGTTCACGGCATTGAGCAGCTCGACCTGCTTCTCGGCGCGCGCGCCCTCACCGCCGATGTCGTCGAAAAAGACCGCGAAGGACCGCACGCCCAGATCGTACATCATCTCGAACTTCTTGATGCACGCCTTGATGTCGCTGTCATCCTTCCAATGGATGTCACGCCCGGGATGGACGGCCCAGACGAAATTGACCTTGTTCGCCTGCGCCTCCTTCACCAACGCGGCGATTTCCTTGGCCTTCTCCGCGGGGTATGGGTCGCGCCAACGGTTCGAGAACCCATGGAAGGGATCGTCCTTCGGCCCATAGATGTACGTGTTCAGCTTCACCTCGCCATAGAAGCGGAACTGGCTCACGCGCGACTCGAAGCTCCACGGCAGGCCGTAGAACCCCTCGACCGTCCCACGGAAGGCGACATCCGGCCAATCCTTGATCGTCACGCCCGTGTAGCGGTCACCCGCCAGGAGCTGGCGCAGCGTCTGCGCCCCATAAAAGAACCCGCGGTCATCCGAGGCCGCCAACGTCGCGCCGCTCTCGCCCAACGTCAGCGTGTACCCCTCGGCGGGGAGTTTGGCCTCGACCTTCCACGTCAGCGTGAAGGGCGCCTCCTTCGCCAACCGGAAACGCTTGGCCAACGCCTCCCGCGCCGCGGCGTCAAACCCCTCCGCGGGGGCCACCGCGATTTCCGCCGGGGTCGGGAAATCCCCGCCCTTCAGCGACACCTCCTGCGGCGTCGGCCAGACGCGCATCGGAGCCGGAAGCTCATCGGCGCGCAGCGTCACCACGCAACACGCCGCCATCACTGCACAGAGGATCGTCTTCATCTCTTCGGCCTTTCTTGTTTGATCGATGGCGCAAGTATAACACATTTCCGCGCGGCGCAAGCAAAAAACGGCGCACGACAGGATCGTCCCGCCCACGACAGCCGCACCCCGCGACAACCGCTTTGACACCGCGTGCGCGGTGCGCTATACTAACGGTGTTTCAATCATCCGAGGAACGACATGAACAAGAAACCGACACTTCTCATCCTGGCCGCCGGCATGGGCAGCCGATACGGCGGGCTCAAGCAGATCGACTCCGTCGGCCCCTCCGGCGAGACCATCATGGATTATTCCATCTATGACGCCATCCGAGCGGGCTTCGACAAGGTCGTCTTCATCATTCGGCACGACTTCGAGGAGGCTTTCCGCGAAAAAATCGTCGCCAAATACGAAGGCAAGATCAAGATCGAGCTGGCCTTCCAAGACCCGCTTGACCTGCCGCCCGGGTGCGCATTCCCCGAAGGGCGTGAAAAGCCCTGGGGCACCGCGCACGCGATCCGCTCCGCACGCTCCGTCATCGACGCCCCCTTCGCCGCCATCAACGCCGACGATTTCTACGGCGCCGATGCCTTCCGCCGCCTCGCGGACTTCCTCTCCAAGGTCGACGTCGCCGCCACCCCCAAACAGTTCGCCATGGTCGGCTACCGCCTCGACCAGACCCTCTCCGACAACGGCTCCGTCGCCCGTGGCATCTGCGAGGTCACGCCCCAAGGCCGCCTCCTCGGCGTCACCGAAATGACCAAGATCGCGCGCAAGCCCGACGGCGCCATCCAAAACGAGGAAGACCCCGCCAACCCCGTCCCCCTGCGGGGCGATTGCCGCGTCTCCCTCAACCTCTGGGGGTTCACCCCCGCGCTCTTCGACGGCATGGAAGAACGCTTCGCCACCTGGTTCCATCAGCACGAGGGCCAGCTCAAGGCCGAATGGTACATCCCCTTCTATGTCGACGAACTCGTCAAGGAGGGACAGGCCACCGTCGACGTCCTCCCCACCGACAGCACGTGGTTCGGCGTCACCTACCGCGAGGACAAACCCGTCGTGGTCGAGGCCATCAAGAAGATGGTCGCCGCCGGCGAGTATCCCGCCACGCTCTGGCCCTGACCATTGCCCCGCGGCACATCCCGCAGGAAGCCCCCGCTAGGGGGCTTCTTTGCTTTCCCCTCACGCGTCCCACACGTGTCTTGCCATTCGCGTCTCAACGTTCCAACGCCCATGGGTAACGCGCCGCCCAATCGCGGAACGGGCGCGTGGCCCTGAGAAGCGCCTGAGCGAACGCCTCCGTGTGCAGGGTGTGGCAAAGAAGGATCTCGTTGGGCGAACGGTAATCCTCGAACCGAAACGCGCGCCATTGCGTTTGAGGCTTGCCGAGATTGACGATGACCACGCCCTCTTGCTCGAAGATGTAGCCAGGGCGCGGATAGGCCGGGTGTTCGGAGACAATCTCATCCTGGCGTGCCCGAAGCGCTTGATGGCAATCCCATTCCGGCATCCGAAGGACAGTGCCATTCAGTTCGCGGGCAATCATGTAAAACTCGCGTGGGACGTTGTGAGACGTCACGTTGGAATAGAGCGAGAAGGGCATGGAGAGGAGTGGCAGGAATCGGAAGGGGCGATGGTCCTGCCAAAGCGTGGGATAATGGGAGAACCCGCCGAGGATGGCGACAGGGCGGTCGATGGCGGTGCCGTATCGCCGCCAGAGATCCCGGGAGACGGTGGCCATATGCGCACGATCGAGTTCGCGCGTCTTCCAACGGAAATAGTAAAGCGTCGCGGTCTCATGCCCCGCAGCGCCGATGGCGAGCAAAAGCGCCACCGCCACACCCCACCGTGCGACACATCGCCCACGCGCCCATTGCCAAAGCGCCAAACCCGAAAAGGCGATGAACGGCACAAGGCAATAATACGTGCGCAGGACGGCGGAGGCGCATTGGAGCACGGGAAACGCGAAAATCGAGAGCAGAAAGCAAAGCGTGGCCGCCATCGCGCCCCACCGTCGCCGGCAGGCAAGCACGACGCTCGCGATAAGCATCCCACAGACGGCAATGAGCACGAGGCGAAGCCCCACGACAAAAAAGGCGTTGTACCCCCAGTTTATGGCGAGACCGGCTAAAAAGCCCATCAGGTTATCGCGGAAGCCATGTTCCCCGGTCAGCCAGTAAATCGCGTCGTGCGCACCGCCAGACGCCGGGATATGCACGCCGACGAGCGTTGCGAGCACGATAGGCCCATACGTCAGCGCCCCCCAAAGGGCCACGCCCATCCCAAGCGAAAGGGCGATCGCCCCCAAGTCGCGAAAAACCTCCCGCCACGACGCTCTCGGCTCAAGCAAGCAGACTCCGAGCATCGCGGTGAGCAAAAGATTGGCATGGGCTTGATACATCGCGATCGAACAAGCCGCAAGAAACGCGATGGCGACAATCTTCCACCACGACCACATCTTGCGCAATCGTTGGAAAAGCAACAACGCCAACGCATCCGCCGCGAGCATGACGAACTCGCCCGGCAACGCATGCTGATAAATCGTGCGATTGTAAAAGAAAGGGGCTGTCACCCACAACGCCAGAAAGAAAAACCGTCCCCCACGGCTGATGCCTGCGCGTTTGCACAGCACCCCGAGAAGCAACAACGCCACGAAGAACGCCGCCAAGCCGATGGAAGCATTCCACAGCGGGGAAAAATCATGGAAGCACGCGGCAACGATCCCTTGCATCCACCGACGCATGAAAAAGTAGGTCAGAAAGACCTGAAACCCATCGCCCTTCGCCGCGGCAAAGTCATACGGCGCGGTCGGGAAGGTGACCAAAAGCCCGTAACAGGCGAAAAGCAATGTCGCGATGGCGCCAAGCTCCCACCATCTATAATCCAGAAGTTCCTTTTTCAAGGAATCCCAAGATGCTTGCAATGCGCGGAACATTTACTTTTCCTCCCTGACGAGATAGAGCGGGCGGCGCTTGGCCTCCAGATAGGTCTTGGCGAGATAGGCCCCGAGGATCCC
>CALXMV010000008.1 GCA_944389565.1 uncultured Kiritimatiellota bacterium | reverse complement strand
GGGGCCGGGGGCGCGCAGGGGCGCGGCGGCGGCCTTGGCGGCGGTCTCCTCGGCGGAGCGGCGGGCGGCCTCGGCGGCGTCGGGCTCACGGAGGGCGGGGGTGGGCGCCTCCTCGGCGCCGACGACGCGCAGGAGGGTGGAGATCTCGAGGGGGGGCAGGGCGGCGGGGGTGAGGCGGTCGGCGGGGGCGCCGGCGCCCGGCGCGGCGCCCCAGACGGCGTCGCCCAGCGCATAGAAGAGGGCGAGGTGGAGGATGGCGGAGAGGACGAGCGCGACGAAGAGGGCGAAGCCGTGGCGCCGCACGCCCAGGCCGTTGTCGGCCATGGGCGTGGGGCGGGGGATCGGCGCGTCGGGGGGGAGGGTCATTTGCCGCAGCAGTTCTTGTATTTCTTCCCGGAGCCGCAGGGGCAGGGGTCGTTGCGGCCGACCTTGGGCAGGTGGGCCGGTTCGGGCCTCGGCGCGGGGGCGGGGGCGGCGGGGCCGTCCATGCCCATCGCGCGCATGAGGGATTCGAGGGAGCCGTCGGGCTCGGCCTCGGGCGGGGGTTTGGGCAGGCCGGGGACGGTGACGGTGAAGGCGGCGGGGGCGCGGGCGGGCGGGGGCGGCGGGGGCGTCTCGGGGCGCTGGGCGGCGGGCGCGGCGGCGGTGAGGTCGCCGAGGTCCTGGTGGACGGTCTGGGCGCGGCGGGCGGCGCGTTCGCGCATGGCGAAGTAGGCCTCGATGTTGGTGGTGGTGGTGAAGGCGGAGCGGACGATGCCGGCCTTGATGGTGCCCATGAGCTCGGTGAACATCTCGAAGGCCTCGCGCTTGTATTCCACGAGGGGGTCGCGCTGGCCGTAGCCGCGGAGGTTGACGCTGCGGCGGAGGTCGTCCATGGCGGCGAGGAACTTCTGCCACTCCTCGTCGATGGCGGTGAGGCAGACCATGCGTTCGAGCATGGGGAGGGCCTCGGGGATCTCGCCCTCGCATTTGGCCCGGTAGGCCTCCTCGACGCGGCGGAAGAGCTCCTCGGTGGCGGCCTGGGGGTTGCCGACCCAGGCCTTGCAGTCGTCGGCGGTGACGCGGATGGGGAAGTTGGAGGCCCAGTCGGCGAGGGCGGCGGGGTCGGCGTCCTTGGCGTTGCCCAGGAGTGCCTCGCAGCGGTCGGCGATGAGGTCGTTGAAGACGTCGAGGATGCGCTCGTGGGCGGCGCCCTCCTGCATGAGGATCTCCTGGCGCAGGCCGTAGACGATGGCGCGCTGCTTGTTCATCACGTCGTCGTACTGCAGGGTGCGCTTGCGGATGGAGAAGTTCTGCTCCTCGACCTTGCGCTGGGCGCGCTCGACGGTGTGGTTGAGCCAGCGGTGCTCGATGGCCTCGCCTTCCTTGAGGCCGAGGCGGGTCATCATCCCGGCGAGGCGGTCGCTGCCGAAGAGGCGCATGAGGTTGTCCTCGAGGGAGAGGTAGAAGCGGCTGGCGCCGGGGTCGCCCTGGCGGGAGCAACGGCCGCGGAGCTGGCGGTCGATGCGGCGCGACTCGTGGCGCTCGGAGGCGATGACGTAGAGGCCGCAGGGGCGCTCCTCCAGCAGCCTGCGGAGGGTCTTGCGCTCGCCTTTGGGCACGGCGTCGAGGGTGAGGGACTTGTCCTGGATCTGCTCCTCGCTCATCCAGACGACGCCGGGGCCGAGCTTGATGTCGGTGCCGCGGCCGGCCATGTTGGTGGCGATGGTGACGGCGCCGGGCTGGCCGGCCTGGGCGACGATCTCGGCCTCCTTGGCGTGGTTCTTGGCGTTGAGCACGTGGTGGGGGATGCCGGCCATGCGGAGCATCCGGCTGAGGATCTCGGAGGTGTCGACGGTGACGGTGCCCAGGAGGACGGGCTGGCCGCGCTCGTGGGCCTGGCGGACCTCCGCGATGATGGCGCGGAACTTCTCGCGCTGGGTCTTGTAGATGAGGTCGTTGCCGTCGACGCGCCGCACGGGGCGGTTGGTGGGGATGACGACGACGTCGAGCTTGTAGATGTCGTTGAACTCGGCGGCCTCGGTCTCGGCGGTGCCGGTCATGCCCGAGAGCTTGTCGTAGAGGCGGAAGTAGTTCTGGATGGTGATGGTGGCGAGGGTCTGCGTCTCGCGCTCGATGTCGACGCCCTCCTTGGCCTCGACGGCCTGGTGGAGGCCCTCGCTCCAGCGGCGGCCGGGGAGGATGCGGCCGGTGAACTCGTCGACGATCATCACCTTGCCGTCCTGCACCACGTATTCCTCGTCCTTGTTGTAGAGGGCGTAGGCGCGCAGGAGCTGGTCGACGATGTGCAGGCGCTCGCTTTTGGCGGCGAAGGCCTCCTGGATCTGGCGGCGGCGCGCGGCGCGCGCCTCGGGGTCGAGGCCCTGCTCGCCCTCGAGGGCGGCGAGCTGGCCGGGGAGGTCGGGCACCACGTACATCTCCGGGTCGTCGGGGGAGATGAAGCGGGTGCCCTTGTCGGTGAGGGCGACCTCGCGGGTCTTCTCGTCGATGGTGAAGAGGAGGACCTCCTTGAGGTCGCGCGCCTCGTACTTGCGCATGTCGGTGAGCATCATGGCCTCGACCTGCTCGTGGAGGCGGCGGACGGCGGGCTCCTCGATGAGGTGCTGGAACTGCTTGTTCTTGGGCGTGCCGTGGTAGACCTGATAGAGTTTGCGCATGGCCGCGTCGTTGTCGCCCTGGGCCAGGAGGGCCTTGGCCTCGGTGAGGAGCTGGGTGCAGATCTTCGTCTGCTCGCGGAAGACGCGCTCGACGCGGGGTTTCTGGGCCACGTACTCGCCGGAGGCCTGGCGCTGGGCGGGGCCGGAGATGATGAGGGGGGTGCGGGCCTCGTCGATGAGGATGGAGTCGACCTCGTCGACGATGGCGAAGGCGTGGCCGCGCTGGACCACCTGGCGCGGGTCGGTGGCCATGCCGTTGTCGCGCAGGTAGTCGAAGCCGAACTCGCTGTTCGTGCCGTAGGTGATGTCGCAGGCGTATTGGGCGCGGCGCTCGGCCGGCCCCATCGTGTTCTGGATGCAGCCGACCGTCAGCCCCAGGTAGGTGAAGAGGTGGCCCATGAACTGCGCGTCGCGCCGCGCCAGGTAGTCGTTGACCGTCACCAGGTGCGTGGCCTTGCCGGAGAGGGCGTTGAGGTAGAGCGGGAAGGTCGCCACCAGCGTCTTGCCCTCGCCGGTCTGCATCTCGGCGATCTTGCCCTGGTGGAGGACGATGCCGCCGATGATCTGCACGTCGAAGGGGATCATGTTCCAGGTGAGCGTGTGGCCGCAGACCTCGACCTGCGTGCCCACCAGGCGGCGGCAGGCGTTCTTCACCACGGCGTAGGCCTCGGGCAGCAGGTCGTCGAGCGTCTCGCCCCGCGCCAGGCGCTCGCGGAACTCCCCCGTCTTCGCCTTCAGCGCCTCGTCGCTCAGCGCCCGGAGCCCCTCCTCCAGCGCGTTCACCTTGCGCACGATCGGCATCAGCCGCTTGACGTCCCGCTGGTTCTTCGTCCCGAAAATCAGTTTCAGAAGGTTCATCTGCAATCCTCTGTGAGAAAATGGAAGAGCATAGCATACCATAAATGCGGCGTGGGGATGGAGACGAAAAAGGCCCCCGCGGGGCGGGGGCCTCTTCGGTGCGCGCGGGCGCGGGGCGTCAGTTGCTGGCGCGGCCGCCGACGCCGGCGGCGGTGGCGGCGTTGGCCTTCGCGGCCTCGTGCGGGCGGAGGGAGCGGACGGCCTGGCCGGCGCGCCACATCTCGCTCTCGCGGATCTTGGCGAGCTTGGCCTCCAGGCGCTCCTTGTAGTCCTTGCGCCCGCAGTCGCGCACGACGGCCTTGGCCTCGGTCATGTCGGCGACGGACTTGTAGAGCTCCTCGAAGACGGGCTTGGTGGCCTTCTCGAACTTGGGGGCCCACTTGAGGGCGCCGTGCTGGGCGGTGGCCGAGCAGTTGGAGTACATCCAGTCCATGCCCTTCTCGTCGACCAGGCGGATGAGGGACTGCGTGAGCTCCTCGACGGTCTCGTTGAAGGCCTCGGAGGGGCTGTGGCCGTGCTTGCGCAGGACGGTGTACTGGGCGTTGAGGATGCCCTGGAGGCAGCCCATGAGGGTGCCGCGCTCGCCCACGAGGTCGGAGGTGACCTCGCGCTCGAAGGTGGTGGGGAAGAGGTAGCCCGAGCCGACGGCGATGCCGAGGGCGAGGGTGCGCTCGAGCGCGCGGCCGGTGGCGTCGACGGCCACGGCGTAGGAGCTGTTGATGCCCACGCCCTCCAGGAAGTTGCGGCGCACGCTCGTGCCCGAGCCCTTGGGCGCCACCATGATCACGTCCACGCCCTCGGGCGCCTCGACGCCCGTCAGCTCGCGGTACTGCCAGCCGAAGCCATGGGAGAAATAGAGCGCCTTGCCGGGGGTCAGATGCTCGCGGATCTGCTTGAAGACCGGCTTGATGGAGGCATCGGAGGTGAGCATCATCACGATGGTGCCGCGCTTGGCCGCCTCGTCGAGCTCGAAGAGGGTCTTGCCCGGCACCCAGCCATCCTTGATGGCGCGCTGCCAGGAGCTGTTCTTCTTGGCGCTCTTGCGCTGGCCGACGATGACGTTGATGCCGTTGTCGCGCATGTTCAGCGACTGCGCGGGGCCTTGCACGCCGTAGCCGAGCACGGCCACCACCTCGTCTTTCAGCACCTCGCGGGCCTTCTCCAAGGGAAACTCCTTGCGGGTGGTGATGTTCTCGACCTCGTCGGCGAATTTGATCTTAGCCATAACTTCCGTTCCTTGTTTCCGCCTCCCGCGTCGGGAAGCACTGAATGAGGGATAGTATAGATTTTTCCCCGCGCACGGTCAAGGGATTTCGAGCGGACGCCGAAACACCTCCCCCAACCCGCCGCCCCGAACCCTTAAGGGTCTCACCCCAAACCCTCCCGACTTCCGGGTCAGACCCTTAAGGGTTTGAGGTCAGCCCCCTTAGGGTTTGGGGCCAGCCCCTCCCGAGGCGCGGGGCGCCCCAATCGGCCATCGGCCAAACGGCAAATCAGCCAATCGGCGAGATAAAGCATTGACTAGGGGGGGGGGTTATGGTAATTTATCGGCATCCGTGGAAGTCTGCGGGCAAAGGAAATGAGGTTTCACATCATGATGAGAACAGCACTCGTTGCGGCGCTCTGCTGCGCCGCGGGCCTCGCAGGGGCCATCAACCTGTCGTGGGAGAGCTCCTCCGTCGGCAACAGCAAGCCCACCGGCTCGGGGCTCTGGGTCTCCCCGAGCGACGACTTCGCCGTCGTCCTCACCTACAACAACACCGGATCGTCCCCGAAAGACTGGGCCTCCTTCCTCTCGATCGCCCCCTACAAGGAGGGCGCGTACATCGGCGAGGCGACGTCCAACAAGACCCAGAAGGATATCCTCCGTATCCAGCACGGACAAGGCACGACCTACACGGTTTACGCGAACCTTGGTGCCGGCGAAGCCCAGGTGAACACGAACTTCACCCCCGCCTCCGGGGAGCAGCGCATCGTCATCAACAAGTCGGGCGACACCATCTCCGTCTATATCGGCGGCACTGAGATCGTCTCCTTCCAGATCGACGCGACGGCCTTCGGCGAGGCCGATTCCTATGGCATCCGCTTCAACGCCGCCGGGGATAATACCGGAAACGGCATCGGCAACATCCTCGAGGCCGGGGTGTACGACGACGCGTTGACGGCCGCGCAGATCGCGGCGCTCTCGAAGCCCGAGACGGACCTCGACAGCGTGCCCGAGCCGACGGCCCTGGCGCTCCTGGCCCTCGGCGCGGCGGGGCTGGCGCTCCGCCGCCGCGCGGCCTGAGCCGAAGCGAAGCCGCACGCACACACGGGCCGCGCCGACGCGCGGCCCGTTTTTTTCGCGCCACGCCCGAGACGGCGAGGCGTTTGCCGCGAAATAAGTCTTGCCCCCCCCCGTTAGTTATGCTACAGTGTGAAAGTCGGTGGCAAAACGCCGCCTGTGAGATCGGAAAGGGACACGCACGCATGAAAACTTTGCTTGCTTTCGCATTGGCCACGGGCGCGGCGCTCGCGCAGGCCGCGACGGTTGATTGGGGCACCATCGCCGAAGGCACGACCACCCCCGGCGCGCTCACCCTCTCGGGCGATGCCGCGTGCGGCCCGCAGGAGGTGAAGACCTACGCCATCATCACCACCGGTCTCTCCGGGCTCGGCACAAGCGGGTGGAAGACGATCTTCGCCATCAACGACGGCGGCTTCGCCGATGGCTCCGCCCCCGAGCCGAAGGCCTTCCTGAAGGTGCAGGGCAGGGCGGACGGCTCCGCCCTGATGGGTTCCCAGCGCAACAACGGCAGCGAACCAGCCGCCTTCGAGGGCGACGTCACGATTGACCCCTCGGGGAAGAACGCCTTCGCCGTCACCGTCAGCCGCGCGCAGGGCGCGCCCGCCTCGATCACCTTCTACGTCAATGGCGTGGAGGTCGGCTCCTTCGATTTCTCCAAGGGCATGGGCCCCGACGTCACCCTGGACACGATCGTCTTCGGCGAGGATTTCAACGGCGGGAACGAATTCGCCGGCACGTGGAGCATCTATGAGACCGATGGCACGGTGGCGGCGGAAGACCTCACGGTCGGTGCCATCGAGGAGGCGCTCGGCGTGCCCGAGCCGACGGCCCTGGCGCTCCTGGCCCTCGGCGCGGCGGGGCTGGCGCTCCGCCGCCGCGCGGCCTGAGCCGCACGGGGCACACGGGCCGCGCCGACGCGCGGCCCCTTCTTTTCCAAGCACGGGAGGTCGCGGCATGGTCACGCGCAGAGGTTTTTTGGGGATGTTGGGCGCCGGGATCGGCGCGTGGGCGGCGCGGCCGCTCCTGGCGCAGGGCACGGGCAAAAAGCCGAACATCGTCCTCTTCCTGGTGGACGACATGGGGTGGCAGGACACGTCTGTGCCCTTCTTCTTCCATCAGGGGCGTGCGGTGACGACGCGCCTGAACCGCCGTTACCGCACGCCGAACATGGAGCGCCTGGCGCGGGAGGGGATGCGCTTCTCCAACGCCTACGCCTGCGCGATCTGCTCGCCCTCGCGCTGTTCGCTGATGAGCGGGATGAACGCCGCCCGCCATCGCGTGACCGATTGGACGCTCGGGGTGAACGACACGACGCGTTTCTCCCCGCACAGCGAGGGGCTCCACCCGCCGCGGTGGGCGGCCAACGGCCTCCAGCCCCCGGGCACCGCGGCGACGGGCACCTGCCAGCCGCCGTGGCGCGTGGACGAGCGGGGGAAGTATCGCCAGCCGCCCTTCGGCGCGGCCGAGGGTGCGGAGCGCTACACGCTCACGATGCCCTTCACGAACGCGCTCGCCTTCCCCGCGCTGCTGCGCGAGGCCGGGTATCGCACGATCCATGTGGGCAAGGCGCACTGGGGCAGCGGCGAGGGGCCCTACAACCGCGCGGGCGCGACCTTCGGCTCCTCCCCCGGCGCCGACCCGCGCGCCTTCGGCTTCGACGTGAACATCGCCGGCGCCGAGCACGGCGGCCCGAACAATTACCGCGGCGGCACCTACGGTTACGGCAATCTGCGGGGCGGGAACCAGTTCAACATCCCCGGCCTCGACGAGAACAATTATTACCAGGACGACGTCTTCCTCACCGACGCGCTCACGGACATGGCCCTGAGGGAGCTGGAGCGGACGCGCGCGGCGGATCCCGACCGCCCCTTCTATCTCTACATGGCCCATTACGCCATCCATTCGCCGCTCGACAACGGCCGCGCCTGGGACCACACCCGCTCGGCCTCCGAGAACGTCGCCGACGACACGGCGAACCCCAACCCCGGCGACGGCCTCGCCTGGGGCGCCAACGAGCGCAATTACGGCACGCTCATCAAGGGCATGGACGATTCGCTCGGGCAGATCCTCGACTGGCTGGAGGAAAACGGGTTGCGGGAGGAGACGCTCGTGCTCTTCATGGCCGACAACGGCGGCCTCTCGCACGCCGCCTCCGTACGCGGCCTGGCCAACGCCAACGCCCCCGCCCGCGCCGGCAAGGGCTCCTGCTACGAGGGCGGCGTCCGTGAGCCGATGATCGCCGCCTGGCCCGGCAAAATCGCCCCCGGCTCCGTCTGCCACGAGCCGGTCATCATCGAGGACTTCTACCCCACGATCCTCGACGCCGCGGGCGTGGCTCGGCCCGGCGCCGACCGCCTCGCCTCCACCCCCGCCGAGGTCTACGGCGACGCGCAGCCCCTGCGCCAGGTCATCGACGGCGAGAGTTTCCTGCCCCTCCTCCTCGGCACGCGCGCCACCGTCCGCGCCGACGGCTCGGAGCGCCCTCTCCTGTGGCATTACCCCAACAAGTGGGGCGAGGTGGACGGCACCACGCCGGAATACAACTTCTACACCGCCATGCGCCTGGGCCGCTGGAAACTCATCTATCAGCACAGCGACCGCTCCTTCGAGCTCTACGACCTGGAGGAGGACATCGCCGAGACGCGCGACCTCGCCGCCCGCCGCCCCGCCCTGGTCGACCGCCTCCGCCGCCGCATGGCAGACCTGCTCCGCGAGCGCGGCGCCCAGATGCCGCGCGTCGGCTCCGCCGACGGCGAGGCCGTCCCCTACCCTGACGAGACGCCCCTGCGCCTCGGTGGCCTGACCCTGCGCCACTGACCCTCGGAGACCCCGCCATGCGCCATGCGATTGCCCTGCCCGCCCTCCTCCTGGCCGCCGCGACCCTCCGCGCCGAGCCCCTCCCGCCCGTGCTCTGCACCTTCGGCAACACGGGGCCCAACGGCGGCGCGGCCACCCTCACCTCGCGTTTCCCCTGGCGCGGCGCGGGCGAGCACCTCTGGAACCGCGTGGGCGCCGCCGCCGCGGATCTGCCCGACGCCACGGGTGCGGCCACGGGCATCGCGCTCGCCTCCACGGGCACCCTCTGCGGCACGGGGGGCGTGCTGCTGAAAAGCCAGTTCCCCGGGCGCGACAGGGACTTCCCGCAGGCGCCGGTGACCGACGCCTCGACGGCCAATCCCTGGAACGGCGGCGTGCTCAACGCCGCGGGCGGGTGCGCCTTCACCCTCTCCGGCCTCGACCCCGCCTCCACCTACACCCTCACCGTCCTCGCCGGCCGCGGCAACGCCTGGGAAAGCGGCGTCTCCGCCTACGCCATCGACGCGCCGGGCGCCACGCTCCGCTACGCCGAGAACGCCTCCGGCGCGGCCTCGCTGGAGCAAGACACCGCCTCCGGCGCGTGGCTCGTCTTCGCCCACACCTTCACCGGCCGCACGTCGGTCACCCTCTCGGCCGTCGGCGGCGCGGGCAACTTCAACGCCTTCGCCCTGGAGCGCGAGCGCCCCGAGCGTTTGCGGTGGGCCGACCCCGCCGGCGGCGACTGGGGGGACGCCTCCAAATGGGCCGGGCGCGACGTCGGCGGCGACCCGTGGCTCCTGGACCTCGACGGCGCCGAGGCGCCCGTGGTCATCGCCTACGCCCCCGCCGAGGAGCCCGCCACCCTCCGTTGGGCGGCCTCCGCCACGGCCTACGTGCTCGACGGCGCGCGCTTCGGGTGCGCCTTCGTGGATGGCACGGTGGCCAAGGACGGCCCCGGCACGGTCACTCTCGCCGGCGACAGCACGGCGGATTTCGACGTGGCCGAGGGCACGCTCCGCGTGGGGGGCTCGGTCGCGGGCACGGTCTCCGTGGCCGCCGGCGCGGCCATCTCCGGCGCGGGGCGCGTGGGGCGGCTCGTCCTGGCCGACGGCGCGGTCATCGACCCGACGTCCGGCACGCTCACCGCCGATGCCGTGGCCGCCGACGGGCCGGACCTGCCCGCGCTCGCCCTGCCCGACGGCGCCGCGCGCCCCCGCTCGGCCACGGTGACGGTGCGCGTGGGAGGCGCCGCGCCGGGACTCATCCTGCGGTGCGCGGGCTTGCCGGAGGGGATCCGCTTCGAGCCGGCCGCGCGGCTCCGCGTGACGGACGAGGGTTTGGCGCTCCTGCCCGCCGAGGGCACGGGTTATCGTCTCTCCGTGCGCTGAGGGGCGCGGATTTGGTATCATGGGGGGCATGAAAGAGACCCGTCTGCTCATCGGGGCCGCCGTGGTGTTGGCGGCCGTCATCCTGACCTTCCTCTCCTGCGGGAAAATCAACGCGGGCGAGCGCGGCATCGTGATCCGCTTCGGCAAGCCGGTGCGGGTGGCGGAGCCGGGGCTCTACGGGAAGATCCCCTTCGTGGAGACCATCCAGACCATCAGCGTGCGGACGGACACGATCCTGACGCGCGACATGAACGCGTCGTCGAAGGACCTGCAGGAGGTGTCGGCGGCGGTGACGACGCAGTGCCACTTCATGCCCGAGCGCGTGATCGAGACCTACACGGCCTTCGGCTTCGCGGAGTTCCGCCAGCGCATCATCATCCCCGCCATCTTCGAGTCGGTGAAGTCGGCCTTCTCGAAGTTCAACGCCGAGGAGCTCATCACCAAGCGCGAGGAGGTGCGCGGCGTGATCCAGCGCAACCTCGACGAGCTCCTGCGCAGTTACAACGTGGCCGTCGACTCCCTGCAGATCGCCGATCTCAACTTCTCCAAGCGCTTCAACGACGCCATCGAGGAGAAGATGATCGCCGAGCAGGAGGCCCTCAAGGCCCGAAACGTCCTCGAACGCGTGAAGACCGAGGCCGAGCAGAAACTCGCCCAGGCCTCCGCCGAGGCCGAGGCCAAGGTCCGCCTCGCACGCGCCGAGGCCGAGGCCATCAAACTGCAGACCGACGTGATCAAGGAGAACGGCGGCGACGAGTACCTCCTCCTCAAGGCCATCGAGAAGTGGGACGGCCGCACCCCCACCACCCTCGTGGGCGGCCAGGACCTCGGCACGCTCCTCGAGATCAAGCAACCCTGACCCGCGCCGCATGGGCCTGCGCCTCGACATCCCCCCGGAACTGCCCATCGCCGCGCACGCCGACGCCCTCAAGGCCGCGCTGCGCGACAACCCCGTCGTCATCGTCTGCGGCGACACCGGCAGCGGCAAGACGACCCAGCTGCCCAAGCTCGCCCTCCTGGCGCGCCCCGAGGCGCGCGGGCTCGTGGGCGTGACCCAGCCCCGCCGCCTGGCGGCCATCGCGATGGCCCGCCGCCTGGCCGACGAGGTGGGCTCCCCCCTCGGCCAGGCCGTCGGCTACCAGCACCGTTTCGAGCGCCGCCTCTCGCCGCAGACGCGCCTCAAGCTGATGACCGACGGCATCCTCCTGGCCGAGACGCGCGACGACCCGCTCTTCCGCCGCTATTCCACCCTCATCGTCGACGAGGCCCACGAGCGGAGCCTGAACATCGACTTCCTCCTCGGCCTGCTGAAGCGCGCCCTGGCGCGCCGGCGCGACCTGCGCGTCGTCGTCTCCTCGGCCACGCTCGACGCCGCGCGCTTCGCGGACTTCTTCGGCGGGGCGCCGGTCATCGCCATCCCCGGCCGCCTCCACCCCATCGAGACCCTCTGGCTGCCGGAGGAGGAGGCCGAGGAGGACGACCTGCCCCGGCGCGTCGCCAACGCCGTGGACCTGCTGGGCCCGGAGAGCGGCGACATCCTCGTCTTCCTCCCCGGCGAGCGCGACATCCGCGAGTGCATGGCCTTCCTGGAGGGGCGGCGCCTGCCGCGCACGGAGTGCCTGCCGCTCCTGGCCAGCCTGCCGCCGGGCGAGCAGGCGCGCGTCTTCCACCCCTCCGCCAACCGCCGCATCGTCCTGGCCACCAACGTCGCCGAGACCTCCGTCACCATCCCCGGCATCCGCGCGGTGATCGATTCGGGGCTCGCGCGCATCAAGCGCTACTCCGCGCAACGCCACGTGCAGACCCTGCGCGTCGAGCCCATCAGCCAGGCGAGCGCGCGCCAGCGGATGGGCCGGTGCGGCCGCGTCGGCCCCGGCGTCTGCGTGCGGCTCTATTCCGAGGAGGATTACCTCCGCCGCGAGGCGCACACCGCCCCCGAGATCAAGCGCACCGCCCTCGCCGGCGTGATCCTCACGATGGCCGACCTCCGCCTCGGCCCGATCGAGGGCTTCCCCTTCCTGGAGCCGCCGACGGGCGCGGCCATCCGCGAGGGCTACCGCGAGCTGCTGGAGCTCGGCGCCATCCGCCGGCGCGAACGCGCCCCCGACGGCCCCGCCGGCGAGAGCGCGGGCTGGGCGCTCACGGGCATCGGCCGCGCGCTCGCCACCTTCCCGCTGGAGCCGCGCTTCGCCCGCATCCTCCTGGCGGCCGAGAGCGAGCTGGCCCTGCGCGACGCGCTGACCGTGGTGGCCGCCCTCGCCTGCGACGAGCCGCTCCTGCGCCCCCTCGACAAGACGGCCCAGGCCGACCAGCAGCACGCCCGCTTCCGTTGCCCCAACAGCGACTTCTCCGCCAAGCTCCGCCTCTGGGCGTGGTGGGGCGACCCCTCGCAGGGCACGAGCGAGACCCAGCGCCGCCGCCGCTGCAAGGCAGCCTTCGTCAGTTACCCCAAAATGCGCGAGTGGGCGAACGTCCGCGCCCAGCTCGAGGAGCTCTGCCGCGACCGCCGGATGCACGTGGACGAGGCGCGCGGCGGCGAGGCCGGGCTCCATCGCGCGCTGCTCTGCGGCCTCCTCGCCCGCATCGGCCATCACGACCGCGAGACGCGCGACTACCGCGGCGCCTTCGCCGTCCGCTTCGCCCTCTTCCCCGGCTCGGCCCTCGCCAAGGCCGCCCGCCGCGAACAGGGGCGGGCCGCCCCCGCCGAGCCCCCGCGAAGGCCGAAGGGCGACGCCCTCCCCGAGTCGCGCGAGTGGGTGCTCGCCGGCGAGCTCGTCGAGACCTCCCGCCTCTTCGGCCGCACCGTCGCCTGCATCGACCCGCGCTGGATCGAGCCCATCGCCGGCCCCCTCTGCAAAGTCCACCGCCACTCCGCCTTCTGGGACGCGGAGAAGGGCTTCGTGCGCGTGCATGAGGACGTGACGCTCTTCGGCCTGCCCCTGGCGCAGGGGCGCCTGCGCGACCTCTCGCGGCTCGACCCCGAGGCCGCCCGACGCTTCTTCATCGCCGACGCCCTGGCCGTGCCCGACGCCATCCGCAACCCACCCGCCTGGCTCCGCGCCAACTGGGACCGCCAGCGCCTCCTGGAGCAGCTCGCCGCCCTGCGCCGCGACGCCCGCGACACCCTGCGCGAGCGCCTCATCGCCTTCTACGAGGCCCGCCTCCCCGCCGACGTCTGCAACGCCCCCGCCCTCAAAACCTGCCCCCCGCTCCCCCTCGAGGGCGAGGCCTTCGCCGTCGAGACCGACGACCTGCGCGACTTCCCCGAGACCCTCACCGTCGCCGGCCACGCCTTCCCCCTGCGCTACCGGCACGACCCCGGCGCGGCGGACGACGGCGTCACGCTCGTGGCCGACCCCGGGCACCTCCGCCTCCTCGAGGGCTTCCACGCGGAATGGCTCGTCCCCGGCCTCCTCCCCGACAAGGTGATGTGGATGCTCAACGCCCTCCCCAGCCGCGTCCGGCACGTCCTCGGCCCCCTACCCGCGCTCCAATCCCTCATCCTCTCCCGCGCCAAGCCCTACGCCCGCCCCCTCGCCGAGACCCTCTTCCGCATCCTGCGCGACGAAAAGGGCGTGCGCGTGGACGAGACCCCCTGGGAGGAGGATCGCCTGCCCCCCCACCTGCGCATGAACTTCCGCGTCGAGCGCGACGGCGAGCCCCTCGGCCAGGGCCGCAACCTCAGGCCCCTGCTCGACCTCTTCGCCCCCGCCGCCGACGCCCCCGCCCCCCAGGCCGCCACCCTCGCCGACCCCGCACAGGCCGCCCTCGCCCGCCGCCGCGAATGCCACGCCGGGCTCCGCGCCCTCCTCGGCGCACAGGCCAAAACCCTCGAGGCGCTCCCCTCCGTCCCCGCCAACGCCAAGGCCTTCGCCAAAGCCGCCGCCATCGACCTCGCCCGCCTCGGCCGCGACCTCCTCGACCGCGCCCTCGACGATGTCTTCCTCGCCGACCTCCCTCCCGACGACCCCGCCCTCCGCGCCCGCTTCGCCGCACGCCGCAAAAACCTCCAGCCCGCCCTCACCGACCTCCGCCGCCGCGCCCTCTACGTCCTCGCCGAGACCGGCCGCCTCGAACACGCCGCGCAGACCGCCACCGGCGTTTACCCCGAGACCATCCAGGACCTCCTCGACCAACTCGCCTGGCTCGTCTTCGACGGCTTCGTCGCGACCGTCCCGCCCCTCTGGCTCGACGCCTACCCACTCTTCCTCCAAGGCGTCGCCGACCGCCTCGACCGCGCCCGCAACAACCCCGCTGCCGACCGCCGCAAGGCCGAGCCCATCCTCGCCGCCTGGCGCCGCTACCGCGACTTCGTCGCCCTCCCCAAAAAGCCCCGCCACGACCCCATCGCCCTCAGCGACTACCGGTGGGCCGTCGAATGCCTCCGCCTCCAGACCTTCAACCCCACCCTCGCCCCGCCCCGGCGCGTCTCCCAGAAACAGCTCGACGCCCTCTGGGCGAAGGTCCTCAACCCCTAAGGCTTCCACCCCAAACCCTCCCGACTTCCAGGTCTGACCCCTTAGGGTTTCGGGTCGGACCCCTAAGGGTTTTACCCCAAACCCTCCCGACCTCGCCCCCAAACCCTTGAGGGTCTCGGGGCGAAGCGGGGAGGGAGGCGCACCAAAAATAACGATTGACAGTTAGGGGGGGGGGTGGTATCATCACCCGCATGGAAGCCGTGGTGGCTTCCCCCAACGACGAGGATGAAAATGAGGAAAACGTTTTTCGCCGCGCTCGCGGCCTGTTGCGCGCTTGGCATGGCTCAGGCGGTCACCTTTGATTGGACGGCCTCCGCGGCCACGAGCGGCCAGGACTTCGCGCAGTCGTTCGCCGCCGGCACGAGTTTCACCGTCGCGGTCGTCTTCAACGGGCCGCTCGACCCCGCCACCAGCGGCAACCTCCTCCTGCAGGTCTCGCACAACCCCGGCGCGCGCCCGACCGGGTCTGCCGGCCCCACGCTCGCCATCGACCAGAGCGGGGCCGTCTCCGTCCGCTCCGGCGTGACGGTGCCCAGCAACACCCTCGACCTCTCCGGGGTCACGGACGGCCGGAACGTCTTCGCCATCACCGTCAAGTCCGAAGCGGCCGGGGTGAACTACGACGTCACCTTCGAGGTCTACCTGAACGACGGCAAGGATCCCTTGCTCTCCTTCACGCACAGCCAAGTGGACGGGACTGTCGCGGACTTCGAGTACATCCGCACGGGCCTCACCGACGCCACGTTCTACTACGGCGAGGGTATCGCCACGCCCGATCAGATCGCCCAGCTCCCCGAGCCGACGGCGCTGGCGCTCCTGGCGCTCGGCGTCGCGGGGTTGGCGCTCCGCCGCCGCGTGGCGTGAGGCGGAGCCTTCGGGCGACAAAAAAAAGGCCCCGCCGGATGGCGGGGCCTTTGCGTTCCCGCGCGGTGCGTCGCGCGGTAGGCGGCGGGGGCGGGGGGGCGCGACGGCTTGCGCCGGCGCGCGGGGAACGTGCTATCCTTGCCGTATGGAAAAGACTCTCTCTCGGGCGGGCAGGGCGCTGCTCGCGGTTTTGGCGGCCGCGTCGGCGGTTGGGATGGCATCGGCGGCGTTGCCGGACGGATTCGCGGTGGATGGGCGCGCGCCGGCGAAGGCGTGGGCGGAGCTGGCCCGGCGCACGGAGACGCGGCCGGGCGACCCGCGCGCGGCGCGGCTTTTCGACCGCACGGAGACGGTCTGGGAGGTGGGGCCGGCCGAGGATCTGGGCGGGGGGCTCCGCCTGGAGCGGCGGGTCTGCGACCGCGGCGCGTATCGGCGGTGCGTCTACACGCTCACCGCCGAGCGGCCCGTCACGGTGGGCACGGTCACGCTCTTCGCGGACGAGCCTGGCACGCGCAACGGCACGGCCGACGGCGCCGTGGCCGTGCGTCCGGACGGTTTGGGGTTCGTGGCGGCGGAGCATCCGATGGCGAAGCTGGCGGGCAAAGGGGGGCGCCTCACGGCCACGCTCCCCTGCGGGGCGACGCTCGCGGCGGGGGAGCGGCTGGTCTTCGCGACGGCGGAGGGGCGGGTGCGCCCGGGGCAGCTGCGCCGCGATTTCCAGGCGTATCTGGAGGAGGTGCGCGCGCATCCTTACCGCGTGTTGCCGCATTACAACAGCTGGTACCATCTGGGCATCGACGGCCACACCGACCCCGACCCGCTCAGGCGCATGACCGCCGCGCGTTGCCTCGCGGCCATGAAGGCCGTGGCCGAGCCCCTCGCCCGGCGCGGCGTGACGCTCGATTCCTATCTGTGGGACGATGGGTGGGATGACTGGGACAGCCTGTGGGATTACCACCCCGGCTTCCCGCAGGGGTTCGCCCCGCTCGCGGACTACGCCCACGCGCACGGCGGCTCCATCGGCGCCTGGCTCAGCCCCTGGGGCGGCTACAACGCCAGCAAGACCGCCCGCGTGGCGCACGCCAAGGCCATCGGCCTGCCCACCAACGCCGGCGGCCTCTCGCTCGCCCAGCCGCGTTACCGCGAGGCCTTCACCGCGCGTTGCCTGCAGATGATCGGCGATTACGGCATGAACCTCTTCAAGTTCGACGGCATCGGCGGGGGCGTCTGGGCGCTCGGCACCGACGCGGCCACCGCCCCCGACCTGCGCGGCCTCTTCGCCCACATCGAGGCCCTCCGCCGCGCCAAGCCCGACCTCTTCGTGAACTGCACCGTCGGCACCTGGCCCTCGCCCTTCTGGACGCTCTGGGCCGACAGCATCTGGCGCGGCGGCGGCGACTGGGGGCAGGCCGGCCCGGGCCCCAGCCGCGAGCGTTGGATCACCTACCGCGACGGCGTGGTGCACGACCGCCTCGCCCGCGACAACCCCCTCTACCCGCTCAACTCCGTGATGCTCCATGGCGTCATCGTCGCCAAGCAGTTCGGCATGGCCGTGGGCGACGACCCCGCCGCCACCCGCGCCTTCGCCAACGAGGCGTGGATGAGCGTCGCCGGCGGCACGGACCTGCAGGAGCTCTACGTCTCGCCCGAGCTCATGCCCGAGGCGTGGTGGGACATCCTGGCGGCGGCGATCCGTTGGCTCCGCGCCAACGCCCCCACCCTGCGCGACACCCACTGGCACGGCGGCTCCCCCACCAAGGGCGAACCCTACGGCTACGCCGCCTGGTCGCCCACGAAGGCCGTCCTCGTCGTCCGCAACCCCTCGGACAAGCCGCGCGACTGGCGGCCCGACCTCCCCGCCGCGTTGGAGCTCCCCGCCGGCGAGCCCTGCCCCAGACCCTCCGCGATCCCCTACTCCTCGCATGGGCGCACGCTCCCGCTCCCCGAGGCGCTCACCCTCGCGCCCTTCGAGGTGCTCCTCATCGAGCTCACGCCGTGAGCGCGGGGAGGAGGCCGATGGCGGCCAGGTGGCGGAGGACGCCCCGCTCGGTGTTGGGCGGGGCGACGGCCCCGGCGAGGGCGCGGATCTCGGGGAGGGCGTTGGCCATCGCCACGGAGCGGCAACCGAGGCGCATCATGCCGGCGTCGTTGAGATAATCGCCGAAGACGATCGCGGCGGCGGGCGGGAGCCCCCGGCGGCGGAGGAGGGCGTCGAGCGCGCGGGCCTTGTCGATCCGCGCGGGCTGGACGTCGATCCATTGCGGGCCGGAGAGGATGACGCGCCGGTCGGGCCGGGCGAAGGGCGCCAGCCGGGGCCAGAGCGCCTCGGCCGCGCGGGGATGGAAGACGGCCACCTTGCAGACCTCCCGCGCGAGGGCGTCGCCGAGGTCGCGCCACGGTTCGTGGAAGGCGAAGAAGGGGGCGATCTCGCGGAGGTCGGCGGGGGTGGCGGCGGGGGCGACCCACGCGCGTCCCGCGCCGCAGAGGACAGGCACGGCGCCGGGGACGGCGAGCGCGGCGCGGACCAGGTCGCCGAAGAAAGCGGCGGGGGTGAGATCCCGGAAGAAGGGTTCGCGCGCGCCGGCCTCGACGGCGAGGGCGCCGTTCTCGGCGATGATGGCGAGGGGGAGGCCGAGCGGGGCGAAGAACGCCTGGAGGCTCCCGAGCTGGCGGCCGCTGGCGATGGCCCAGGCGACGCCGCGATCGGCCAGGGTGCGGACGGCCTCGGGGAAGCCAAGGGGCAGACGGCGCCCCGCGTCGAGCAGGGTGCCGTCCATGTCGGTGACGACGAGGCGGATATCGGCGGGGGCGTCCATCAGGCCTGCCCGTCGGTGAGGGCGCGCAGGGCCCGTTCGGCGGCGAGGGCCTCGGCGGTGGGGAGGTTGCGGAAGCCGAAGGGCTGGGGCTGGCCGTTGACGTAGACGTTGGAGGAGGCGAAGAAGAGGTCGGTGAGGCCGTTGCGATGGTCGGCGCGGTCGACGCACGTGATCTCGGCGCGGCGGCGGCTCCGGGTGAAGAAGCGGCCGACGATGAGGGCGCGTTTGTCGGTGACGGCGTAGCGTTGGCCGGCCATGGCGAGATAGTGCCAGAGCGGGGCGCCCAGGGTGGCGAGGCCGGCGAGGACGAAGGGGATCATGAAGAGGAGGGGGGAAATCTGCGCCCACGTCAGCCCCTGGAAGTCGGCGGCGTGGACCTTGCCCCAAAAATCCCCGACGATCTGCACGATGAAAAGGGAGACGAAGGAGCACCAGGCGACGCCGAAGAGCATGGGGAAGACGGTGGTGACGGCGAAGGCGGTGGGTTTGGGGCGGCCGGCCCAGACGAGGCGCTCGTTGAGGTCGAGGCGGCGGGTGATGCGTGCGGTCTCTTCGGGAGGGAGCATGGCGGGGTCCTTTGTCTTTCCTAGCGGCGGAGCAGGCGGTCGAGGAGCGACCGCCCGAAGGGGATCTCAAAGAAGGCGCGGGCGGCGTCGAGGTTCATGACGACCCAGTTGCGGGATTTGTGCGCCTCCAGGGTCTCGGGGAGTTCCTTGAGGATGCGGTCGGCCTCCCACGTGGCGCCGGCGTCGTATTGCAGGCGGTTGAAGCGGGGCGAGACGTCGAAAGAGGCGCGGCTGGTGGCCCATGCGTCGCGGATGGTCTTGATGGCGTAGGAGCCGGTGACCTTCTCGCTGAAATAGTCGTCGAGCGTGAGGGGGCGGATGTAGGGCGGGAGCGGCCCCGGGGCGTGGGCGGCGAAGAGGTCGCCCAAGACGCGCGAGGAGGCGGCCAGGATGTCGGGCGCGCTTTCGGAGGCGTCGTCCTTCATGCGCTCAAGCAGGTCGGCGGCGACCTCCAGCATCCGGCGCAGGTACTCGCGGTAAAGGGCGGTGCCGACCTCGCGCTGGACGGTGCGCACGACGCTGCTGCGCATGACCTCGGTGTTGGTGAGGCCGGCCTGGACGCGGCAGATGACGGTGCGGCGGATGACCTCGGGCGCGACGGCCTTGACGTCCTCGTTGGCGCTGATGACGACGGCGGGGTAATGGAGCAGGCGGTCGGAGACGCCGAAGTCGTCGTTCTTGATGGTCTCGATGGCGTGCTGGTTGAAACGGGTGTTCGTGAGGTCGTCGACGATGATGGGCGCGCCCTTGACGGTGCGCTTGAGGCCCTCGATGCTGGAGCGGGTGAACTCCGGCGCCGAGATCTTCGTCTTCTGCCCGATCATCATCTTCAGGAGCGTCTCCAGGAAGCTGGTCTTCCCGGCCTTGCTCTGGCCATAGACGAGGCCGAAGACGGGATACGGCAGGAGGTTCTGGTTGTGACGGGTCGCCATGTCGCGCATGGCGGCCATGAAGGGCGAGCAGAAAAACCAGTTCGCGAACTCGAAATAGCGCCGTTGCATCCCCGACACGTCGCCATGGAACTTCTCGTAGCCATCCATGTACCGCAGGAAGAGGGCGACGTCATGGGCGACCGCCTCGGCCGGCGGCGCGAGGTCGAGCGGCACGTCGTTCAGCCGCGCCTCCCCCGCGTCGACGAAGACCTCCAGCTGCGGGTACTCGCTGCGCACCTCGCGCTCCTTGGCGCGATCCTCCATCACCTGGCGACGGACGATCTTGACCTTTTCCGGGGAGAGGACGAGCCGCCCCTTCTTGTCCGGCTTGGGCACGGCGGGGGCGAGCTTGGCGGCCAGATTGCGCACGTCCAGCACGAAGCGTACCTCCTCCCGCGCCTCCGGCACCGTCTCGACGACGAGCGCCTTGCGCACCTTCACCGTGCCGGCGATCGGGAGCGCCTCCAGATTGGCCTCCGCGTCGCCCAACGCCAGCGCCTCCCGCCCGATCCGGTCGGTGCTCGCCTCGCGCAACCGTTCATACCCCGCCAGATACCACGTGTACGCCGCCTCCCCGTCCAAGCACGCGATATTCTCGCGCTGGAGCCCGCCAAACGCCGCGAACGACAGATTGGCCGATCCCATCACCACCCGCCGCCGGCCATCCTTCGCCGCGAGCAGATAGACCTTCTCGTGCGACAGCCGCCCCCGCGCCACGAACAGCCGCAACGTGCCCGCCCCCACCCGCGCCGCCAGATCCACCCGCGCCTTGCCCGCACCCTCCCGCAGACGCTCCAGCAACTTGCATTGGTACGCCATCACCTCCTGCAACGAGAAGGACATCACCTCCTCGCTGCCGAAAATCACCTCCGCGTCCTCGAACATCCCCACCAGCTCGCACACGAACCCGACCCCCGACGAATAGGTGATCGCCCGCAACGAATCGAACCCCTCGAAAAGCTCCCGCCACGTCAGCGTCTCCGCCCTCTCGAACGACAGCCGCGCCACGTCCAGCCCCCCGGCACCGGCGGTCTCCCCCCGCGCCGCGTCCGCGCCGAAAAGCGGCAACTCCTCCGTTTCCCCGGCCATCCGCGCCGACTCCGTCCTTTCCCTAAGGCCGCCACCATGACGGCCGCCCACAGTATAGCAAATCGCGCCCCCCCCGCACATGCCTCGGCGGCGGGTTGCCAAGGGGTGTGGGAGTTGGTAGACTATCCGGCGTTGTCAATCGCATGAAAGGACGTGATTCATGAAGAAGCAGTCGCGACTGGTTTGGTTTTGCGGGGTGGCGTTGGCCGCGGGGTTGGCGTTTGGCGCGCCGAGACCGGAGTACGTGCCGGCGAACGCGGATATCGTGTTCGTGGCCGACAATCCGCTCGACCGGAAGCACACGAAGGCCTTTGAGGCCGCGGTGCGGGCCGCGGGCGGGGATCTGGATGGGCTCCGGAAGACCGATCAGCCGTCGTTCATGGATCTCCTGCCTGAGCAGGGCAAAATCGTCATGCGCGAGGCCTTCGGGCTCTCCGACGACGGTAATTTCACCAAGGTGCGCGCGATGACGGTCTCGGTGTCGTTCCTGAGGGATCCGAGCATCGAGCGGCAGAGCGAGGCCACGACGCTGAAGACGCAAGTGGCGGTTTATGCCTTCGTGGAGAACCGCGAGGTGAATCTCCCTGCGCTCAACGCGGCCATGAAGGAGTGGGTCGCCGACCAAAAAGCCAAGGGCAAAGACGAGGGGATCGAGCTGGTCACGGAAGGCGCCTGGACCGCGCTGAAGGTGGAGGGCGAGCCGAAGGTGGACGAGCCGCTCTACCTAGGGTGGCGGTCCTACGCGGAAGGGCTGGTCTTCGCGGTGACGCCGACCCTGGCCAAGGCGGAGGCCTTGGTGGCGGGGAAGGCCGAGACGCTGAAGGCCGACGACCCCCTGGCCGAAATCTTCAAGGCCCCCGCCACCGACGGGGAGTGGAGCCGCCTCGCCGTGCGCGACCTGGGCGGGCTCGTCACCCGCTTCACGGAAGACTCCGAGGAGGCGCGGCAGAAGATCGCCCTTTCCGTGCCGTGGCTGACGAAGGTGCGTCGTGTGATGACGACCTCGTATTACGCCTCCCCGACCCTCTTCTCGGGCAAGGTCGATGCGCAGATGGCCGATCCCGAGAACGCGGGGCTGTTGCGCGACGCGCTCATGGGCTACCGCGCGCTCCTCTCGCAGATGTTCATCCCGATGGTGACCCAGAACCCCGCCTCCGCGACGGCCAAGGCCATCGCCGGGATCGGCGTGGCGTCCGAGGGGGCCGTCACGACGGTCTCCATGGACGTCTCGGCGCAAACGACCGCCGCGGTCATCAATGAGATCGTCGCCTGTCTGAAGGCCCAGGCCGAGCGGGAAGCCATGCAGGAGGCCGCCCAGCGTCAGGCCGAGGAGGCCAAGGATGATGAGGCCAAGGCGCTCTCGGACGGGACGACCCCGCCGATGAGCGAGGATGAGGCCCGGGAGATCCTGAAATCCCTGGAGCCGTGATGGCGCTGACGCGACGGGCCTTCCTCGCGGCGTGCGGGTCGGCGCTCTGCGCGGGATGCGCGGGCGCCGGCCGGGCCGGCACGCGGCCGAACCTCGTGATCGTCTTCCCCGACCAGATGCGGGCGCAGGCATTGGGCTTCATGGGGGCCGACGCCGTGCGCACGCCGCGCCTGGACGCCTTCGCGCGGGAGGCCAGGGTCTTCACGCAGGCGATGAGCAACTATCCGGTCTGCAGTCCCTTCCGCGCGATCCTGATGTCGGGCGCGTTGCCGTGGGTGAGCGGGGTGACGGGCAACTGCGTCTCGACCGAGACGCGCACGGGGCCCGAATTGCGGGCGGATCTGACGTGTTGGTCGGACGTGTTGGCGGCGGCGGGTTACGACCTCTGCTACATCGGCAAATGGCATCTCGACGCGCCGCGCCGCCCCTGGGTGCCCACGCGCAACAACCGCGGCGCGAACAAGTGGAACGAGTGGTGCCCGCCGGCACGCCGGCACGGCTTCAACCGCTGGCACGCCTATGGCACCTACGACGACCATCTGCGCCCGATGTACTGGGACACCGACGCGCCGCGCGAGGGTTTCCGCTTCGTGGACGCGTGGGGGCCCGAGCATGAGGCGGGGGAGGCGGAGGCCTTCCTGCGCGAGGCGCGGGCGCCCTTCGCGCTCGTCGTCTCGATGAACCCGCCGCACACGGGCTACGACCTCGTGCCGGAGCGCTACCGGCGCCGTTACCGCGGGCGTTCCCCCGAGACGCTCGCCACCGGCGCCTACCCGCCCGCCGGCACGCCGATGGGCGACCATTTCCGCGCGAGCGTCGGCGATTATCTGGCCGCCGTGGAGGGGGTGGACGAGCAGTTCGGGCGGATTCTGGACGCGTTGGAGGCGACCGGCCACCGCGAGGACACGGTGGTGCTCTTCTGCTCCGACCACGGGTGCTGCCTGGGGGCGCACGGTCTGCCGGCGAAGAACAACCCCTTCGAGGAAAGCGTGCGCATCCCCTGCCTCTTCCGCTGGCCGGGGCATATCGCGCCGGGGATGGATGCCGGGCTGGTGGACGCCTTCGACCTGGCCCCCACCCTCCTCGGCCTCCTGGGCCAGCCCATCCCGCCGCACATGGTGGGGCGCGACCTCTCCGCCCACCTCCTCGGCGAACGGGCGCACGACCTCTCGGAGCCGCGCCTCTACCTCCACCTCGGCCGTTCGGCCGCGCCAGACGACTTCCCGACGCACCCCGTGGCGCCGGGGCCGCGCGCCGCCGACGCCCCCGCCGGCAAACGCGGCCTGCGCACCGCCGCGCGCAAAACCGTTTTCGTGCACGACCCCAAGGCGAACCGCCTGGGCGCCGCGATGTATGACCTGAACGAGGATCCCCATGAGACGCGCAACCTCGCCGAGGCACGCGCGGATTGGCTGGCCGCCGACCGCGCGACGCTCAAGGCCCGCCTGGAGGCGCTGGGGGATCCCTTCGCGAACGCACTGTGATGAATGACCTGCTGCCATCTGTCTGGGAACTGAAAGAGGCGGACCGAGACTTCCCGTTGCGCGACTTCGCGCCGGAAGGCGCACCGCTGGAGATCGAGATCGGGTGCGGGAACGGCCGGTTCCTCGCGGCCAACGCGGCCAAACGCCCGGACGTGCGCTTCATCGGCGTGGAGCGGATGATCGACCGTCTGCGCAAGTGTTCGCGGAAGGCACGGCAGGGTGCGCTGCACAACCTGCTCTTCGTGCGCGTGGAGGCGGGGCGCTTCGTGCGCGAGCTCCTGCCCGACGCCTGCTGCCAGGCGCTCTATCTTTTCTTCCCCGACCCCTGGCCGAAACGCCGGCACCACAAGAACCGGTTCTTCCGCCAGCCGATGTGCGACACCCTCGCGCGGATCCTGACGCCCGGCGGCCGCTTCTTCCTCTCCACCGACCACGAGGATTACTACCTGGAGATCTACCGCTGGCTCTCCGCCGACCCGCGTTTCGAGGAGATCCCCCCGCTCGTCCGCCCCGAGGACGAGCAGACCGACTTCGAGCGGCTCTTCCTCGCCAAGGGCGACCCCATCCACGACTGCGCGTTCAGACTGCGAGGCCCCGATGCGCATTGACATCCACACCCACGCCTACTCCGCCCACACCGCCCCGCGGGTGATCGACTCCCTGGTCGCCCACGCCGCGCGGAACTGCCCGGGATTCCACGTGCACGGCGACGGCACCGTGCCGGACCTGGTGCGCGCCGAGGCCGAGGCGGGAATCGACCGTTTCGCCATCTGCCCCGTGGCCACGCGCCCCGAGCAACACACCTACATGACGCGCTTCCTCGCGGCGCTGCGCTCCGGCGCCTTGGGCGAGGAGGCCGCGCGGCGCGTCATCCCGTGCGTCTCCCTCCACCCCGACGACGCCGACGCCGAGGCGCACCTGCGCACGCTCGCACGCCTCGGCGCGCGGTTGGTCAAACTGCACCCCTACGCCCAGCGTGCGGCCATCGACAGCCCGCGGATGATCCGCCTGCTGAAGGTCGTGGCCGCCGCGGGGCTCCCCGTGCTCTGCCACACCGGGCACGACATCTCCGCGCTCACCGACGCCCCCCTCGCCTCGCCGATCCAGATCATCCGCGCCCACCGCCGCGTGCGGGGGCTGCGCCTCATCTGCGCGCATTGCGCCTCCTGGAAGAACGAGGCCTCGGCGCACCTCCTGCTCGGACGCGACATCTACGTGGACCTGGCCTTCCAGCCCGGCACGGGCGTCGAGCCGATCGTCCGCCGCTTCGCCGCCGAGCACCGGGCAGACCGCATCCTCTTCGGCAGCGACTGGCCCTGGGCCTCGCCCGCGGAACACGCCACGCGCATCGCCGCCTGGGGGCTCCCCCCCGAACGGCTCGACGCCATCCTGGGCGGCAACGCCCAGCAACTCCTGGAACTCTGACCCATGGCCGCCAAGAAAAAGACCAAGAAACGCCCCGCCGAGACCGGCCGCCGCCGCGCCAACCCCACCCCGAACGTCGTCGGCGGCATCGCCCTGCCCACCCCCTACCACGCCACGCGCCTGGTGCGGCAATACGCCAAGCTCCTCTCCACGCCCGACGACCTGCGCACGTTCCTCGGTCTCCTCGCGCGCCTCGCGGACCGCTATGGCATCCTCACGCTGCGCGAGGCCGCCGACCTGCTCCGCGTGGACGATCCCAACTTCGACGAGCAGACCTTCCTCGCCTTCGCCCGCATCGCCGCGCACGACCGCCCCGGCGAACGGGACTTCGTCATCCTCGACAACGAGACGCTCTTCGGCCGTCCCGTCAACGGCGCCAAAGGGCGCTACCTCTGCGATGCCACCGTCTTGGAATACGAAGACCCCGTGGGCGCTTTCGACTTCCTGCTGACTTGCCACAGGCAGGTCGGCGGGCTCGAACGCCTCAACGCACCGGAGCGGAAAGAGGCTCGGGAGGCCCACGCCAAAGCGCGCGAGGCCTTGGTCACCCACCTGCGTGGATGGGATTTGCCGGAAGCAAAGACACCAGAAGCCCTCGCCGATACCGTTGATGCCTTCCTGCGGCGCCTGCAGTGGGGCACCCCCGACTCCGCCCTCAGCCTCGCCCATGCGCTGCTCAAAGGCTTTCGCCCCAGCCTGGACGCCGACTTCGACGCGCTCATCCGCGACTACTTCGCCACGCTCCCGCTCCAAAGCCTCGGCGGGCGCACCTTCGCCGAGGGCGAGCCCCTGCTCCGCGCGGAGGAGGACCGCCACAACGCCGAAATCGCCGCGCTCATCCGCCAAGCCCCCGAAAACGGCCATGGGCTCCTCCCCGATACCCTTTCCGGCCGGGGCGCCGACGCCCTCTACGCCGCCATCCCCCTCCCCGCCGAGACCGTCACGGCCCTCACGCGCCACCTCGCCGCCTTCGCCGACCTCTACGGTATCCTCCCCGTTCAGGCGGCCCATGCCCTCATCGAACGCGTCTCCCCCGGCCTCGTCTCCCGCGAGGACTTCCTGGCCTACGCCGCCATCCGCCGCCACGCCCCCGAGGCCGAGATCACCTTCGGCATCCTGGGGGAGGACGACGTATACGACGACGCCGAGGCCACCCCCATCGAGAATCGCCTCATCGTCTGCTCGGACCTCGTCGACCTCTATCTCGACACCCTCGGCCTGCCCCTCCTCGAAGAACAGGCGCGAAGCGCGTCGTTTTACCTCCCGCCCACGGCGCAGGAACTCTTCCGTTACGGCGATTTCAACCAAGCGCCCCATTACTACGACGACGCCGAGACCCTCGCCGCCACGCGCCAAGCCCTCGACGAGGCGCTCCTCGACACCCAGGACATGCCCGCGCTCGACGACCTGCTTGACAACCTCGTCCTCAACGTGCGCCACGGCAACCATCGCCCCGAGACGCTCCTCACCACCCTCATGCGCATCCCCGGGGTCCGACTCCGCGACGCCAAGGCCCGCGACCGTCTGCTCAAGGCCTTCCGCCCCTTCTCCGACCACGCGCGCCGCATCACCCTCCTCGGCCACACCGACGCGGAGGCGTGCCCGGACGCCCCCACCCCCTGAACGCGCCGTGCCTCCTTGTGTACGCACCGCGCCAAAGCCCCCGGGCCATCCCGCCCGCGGGGCCTTTTTTGTGTGATAATCGCATCAACAAGAGGAGCACACACCATGACCACCGTCATCCTGAACACCAACAAAGGCGACATCACCCTCGAGCTCGACGAATCCGCCGCGCCCGTCACCGTCGCCAACTTCCTCCGCTACGTCGACGAAGGGTTCTACGACGGCCTCATCTTCCACCGCGTCATCCCCGGCTTCATGATCCAGGGCGGCGGCTTCACCCCCGAGATGGAGCAGCGCGACACCCACGAGCCCATCAGGAACGAAGCCGCCAACGGCCTCAAGAACGAGAAGTACGCCATCGCCATGGCCCGCACCCCCGAGATCCACTCCGCCACCGCGCAGTTCTTCATCAACACCGCCGACAACGCCTTCCTCGACTTCCGCGCGCCCAACCCCTCCGCCTACGGCTACGCCGTCTTCGGCCGCGTCACCGCAGGCTTCGACACCGTCGACGCCATCGAGCAGGCCCCCACCGGCACCTTCGGCTACTTCCAGGACGTCCCCCACACACCCGTCGTCATCCACTCCGCCACCCGGGTCCGCAAATGAAGCCCGCCACCCTCCTTCCCCTCACCCTGCTCCTCGCCGGATGCGCCGCCGTGGGGCCCGACTACGCGCCCCCCGAGGCGCCCGAGGCCTCCGCCGAGCTCTTCGCGGGGGAGGGCGTCGAGCCCGATTCCCTCGCCCTCTGGTGGCGGGACTTCCACGACCCGCTCCTCGCCGAGCTCATCGAGACCGGCCTGCGCAACGCCCCGAGCGTGGATGCCGCCATCGCCCGTCTCCGCGCCCAACGCGCCACCCGCGAAGGCTCCGAGGCCGGCTACTGGCCCTCCTTCGCCGCCGACGGCTCCTACACCTGGGCCCGCGGCTGGGGCGCCGACCACCGCCATTGGCACGACGACATCGGCGGCTCCGTCAACGCCAGCTGGGAGCTCGACATCTTCGGCGGCGTCCGCCGCTCCGTCGAGCAGGCCCTCGCCACCGAGGCCGGCCTCGCCTACACCCTCCAGGAGGTCCGCGTCACCCTCGCCGCCGACATCGCCACCGCCTACGTCAACGTCCGCCGCTACGCCGCGCAGGTCGACATCGCCGAGGCCAACCTCGCCCTCCAGGAGCGCAACGCCGAGGTCATCCGCAAGCGCGTCGAGATCGGCGAGCTACCCCGCTACGACCTCGTCGCCGCCCTCGCCCAGGCCGACACCACCCGCGCCTCCATCCCCAGCCTCCGCGAAGCCCTCCTCACCGCCCAGCTCGAGCTCGACTTCCTGACCGGTCAGGCACCCTACGCCACCCAGCCCCGCCTCGCCGAGACGCAGGACACCATGGCCCTCCCCGACCTCTCCCCCAAACTCCTCCCCAACGAGCTCCTCCGCCGCCGCGCCGACATCCGCGTCGCCGAGGAGAGCGTCCACGCCCAGACCGCCGCCATCGGCGTCGCCGAGGCCGACCTTTACCCCCGCCTCACCCTCGGCGGCTCCATCGGCCTCTCCTCCCCCGACCTCTCCCCATGGAGCGCCTACGGGCAGACCGCCTCCATCGGCCCCTCCCTCTCCTGGAACCTCTTCGGCTTCGGCCGTTGGCGCAAACGCGTCGAGGCCGAGAAGGAAACCCTCAAGGCCGTCCTCGCCGAATACCGCCAGACCGTCCTCCAGGCCTACCAAGAGGCCGAGACCGCCTGGGTCGCCTGCCATCGCGAGGCCGAGCGCTCCAACGACCTCCGCTCCGCCGAGCGCAACAACGCCGACGCCCTCGACATCGCCAACCGCCTCTACGAGGGCGGCGAGATCACCGTCGACGACGTCCTCTCCCGCCAACAGAGCCTCCTCTCCGCCCAGGAGTCCATCGTCTCCCACCGCGCCGACCTCTTCACCAACGCCATCACCCTCTACCGCGCCCTCGGCGGCGGCTGGTCCGACCGCCCCCCCGAGGACGAGAGCGCCGCCCCCGTGCCCGAGGAGCCCCCGCCCCCTGAGGACGGCCAAACCGCCCAGGTCGCCCAAGCACCCACCCCCGACCAACCCGCCGAGTGACGCCATGCCCCGCAGCCTCCCCCTCCTCCTCGCCGCTCTCACCCTCCTGCCCGGCACCCTCCGCGCCGCCGACGCCCCCGCGCCGCCGACGACGCCCCCCGCGCAGGAACTCAACATCCTCTACCTCCTGCCCAACGACATGGAGCCCCTCCCCCGCTACCGCGAGCGCCTCGGCAAGATCCTCCTCGAGATGCAGCGGTTCTACAACGGCGAACTCGCCCGCAACGGCTCCCCCGCCCGCCTCCGGATGCCCATCGACCCCGACACCGGCCTCGTCGCCCTCGAACTCGTCAAAGGCTCCCACCCCCTCGCCGGCTACCCCTACGAGAAAGGCTGGGAGACCGCCCTGCCGGACGTCCGCGCGTACCTCAAAGCCAATCCCCGCCCCACCCGATCCGACCGCACCCTCGTCATCATCCCCACCAAGCCCGGCGAACGCATGAACGTCCCCTTCTACGGCTACGGCAAGTTCTGCTTCGCCCTCGATTACCAGGACTTCGACTACAAGGACTGCGGGCAGGACACCCCCGCCGGCAGGAAGTTCAAGCCGTGGTACGGCGGCATGGCCCACGAGCTCGGCCACGGCCTCGGCCTCCCCCACACCCACGCCACCCGCTCCCAGGCCAAACAGCTCGGCACCGCCCTCATGGGCGCCGGCAACCGCACCCTCGGCTTCACCCCCACCTTCCTCACCCCCGGCGACTGCGCCTTCCTCGAAAGCTCGCCCCCTTGCCGCGTCCAGACCCCGCGCCCCCTCCGACGCGTCGGCGAAACGCTCCCCTTCACCGTCACCCCGCAGGACGGCACCTTCCGCGTCGCCGGCCAGATCCCCCCCGGCGCCACCGTCCGCCGCATCGTCGCGGCCTTCGACAAGGACGACTACGGGCACGTCAACCAAAACTACGACGCCGAATCCTTCGTCATCCCCTTCGACACCGCCGGCCGCTTCGACTTCACCCTCCCCATGGCCGACATCCACCCCGGCAAGACCAAGAACGCCCAAATCCAGCTCCGCCTCGTCCACGACGACGCCACCACCGAGCTCTACACCCACCCCGTCACCCTCCCCTGACCCCAAACCCTTAAGGGTCTGACCCGAACCCCTTAGGGTTTCGCCCCCGCCCCTGCGCAGGGTCGGGGGCGAACGCATGGGGAGGGCACGAAAAAAGCCCCTCCCGGAAGGAGGGGCTTTTTCGTGGCGCGCGCGAGCGTGGGGGTCAGTAGGCCTGGGCGACGATCTCGTTGTGCGCGTCGAGGCGGACGACCTTGGGATGGTGCGTGGGTGCCTCGGCCTCGGGGACCTGGGCGAAGGCCATGACGATGAGGCGGTCGCCGACCTTGCCGAGGTAGGCCGCCGCGCCATTGAGGCAGGCGATGCGCGAGCCGCGGACGCCGGGAATGGCGTAGGTCTCCAGGCGGTTGCCATTCTCCAGGTCGGCGACGAGGATCTTCTCGTAGGCACGCAGACCGACGGCGTCCATGAGGTCCTCGTCGATGGTCAGCGAGCCGAGGTAGTCGCGGTCGGCCTGGGTGACGCGCAGATGGTGGAGTTTGGCGTGAAGGAGGGTGAGGGTCATGGTTTCCAATCCCATTTGTAGGTGTTCGGGACGAAGGGCCGGTGATTTTTCTCGAAGGTCTCGACCTCGGCGCGAAGGGTGTCGATGGCAGCGTCGAGCTGCGGGTCGCGGCCCGCGGCGGCGTCGGCGGGGGTGGTCTCGACGATGACGTCGGGGATGGCGCCGTGGAGCTCCATGTCGGTGCCGTCGAGGGTGTACCAGCCGTAGTGGGCCTTGCGGAAGCCGCCGAGGTCGAGCACCTTGGCCTCGCTGGTGGCGATGACGCCGCCCTGGGTCTGGACGCCGACGAGTTTGCCCCGGCCGAGCTGTTTGATGGCGTGCGAGAAGATCTCGCCGTTGGAGACGGTGTTCTGGTTGCAGAGCACGACGACGGGCTTGTCGAAGACGGGGCGGCCCCAATAGCCGGCGAGGTAGGCCGGCTGGCCGTGGCGGGGGACGGACCAGGAGTGGCGCTGGACGCCGAGGATGTTGAGCACCTTGTCGGCGGTGAAGCCGCCGGTGTTGTCGCGCACGTCGATGACCATGCCGGCCTTGTCAAAGCCCTCGGCGAAGATCTCGCGCTCGAAGCGGTTGTACTCGTCGTTGTTCATCTTGGCGATGTTGATGTAGCCGAAGGCGCCGCCGGAGCGTGCGTGGACGTAGTCGCGGCGGTCGGCGTAGAGCGTTTTCTGGAGGAGGCCCCGGGCCTCGCCGGTGGTGATGGCCTCGACGTAGACGTTGCGCTCGGTGTCGCCGGATTTGACGCCGAGGGTGTATTTGCCGGGCTTGGGGGCGTTGAGCAGGAGGGTGGGATCCATGCCGTTGCGGATGGGCTCGCCGTCGATGGAGACGATGAGGTCGCCGGGCTTGAGGCCCACCTGGTCGAAGTCGGCGGGGCCCCCTGGGATGACCCGGCGCACCATCCAGCCGACGTCCCCGGTGTAGGTGGGGTCGAACTGGATGCCGAGATGGGAGGTGACGGGCTCCCAGGCGTGGGTGGAGATGGAGCGGTTCCATTCGCGGCGCGAGGCGTCGTCATCGTAATAGCCGAGGTGGGAGGCGTTGAGCTCGCCGTTCATGGCGTAGATGAGGCGCATGAAGACGGAGCGGGTCGGCGCGCAGCGGGCGGGAAGCTGGTATTTGCGGCGGACGGCCTCCCAGTCGGCGCCATGCATGTCCGCGTCGTAAAACTCGTCGCGCAGGGTGCCCCAGATGGTGAGGAAGCCGAGTTCCTGGTAGTCCTGGATGTCGGTCTCCTGGTAGACGCGGAAGGGGTAGGTCTCGTTGAGGGTGCCGATTTTGCGGTCGTTGGTGATCAGGACGAGGCGGTCGGCCTTGAGGGGGTCCTTGTCCTTGCCGAACCAGCCGACGGGGTAGCCCCAACGCTTCGTGACGAGCTTCGGCTTGAGGCGCTCGGGGATCGTGACCTCGTAGGTGCCGGCGACGCCGCCGATGGTGGCGGGGAAGAGGATGCGGCGCGAGTCGGGCGCGAAGGTGGGTGCGCCGAGGCTGGTGATGGGCGTGGCATGGACGCGCTCGGCGAGGCCGTCGAAGTCGATGCGGACGGGCGGGGGCTCGGTCGCCAGCGCGTCGGCGTCGGCGTCGGGGCTGTTCGGGTCGGGCGCGGTGTTGACGGTCGCGCCGAGGAGGAGGGAGGTCTCGGGCCGGTCGTCCAGCTTGAGCCCCATGTTCTCGATGGCCTCGCGATAGGCCTGGGCCTTGAGGGCCTCCTCGTCGTGGCGGCGGAGCCAGACGTGGAAGAGGTTGGAGCCGGAGCCGACGCGCTGGCCGTTCCAGACGATCAGCTGGCCGTCAGGCGACCAGGCGGGGACGCCATCCCAGGTGAACGAGCGGGAGAGGTTGTAGGGCTTCGCCTTGAGGTCGTCGATGGGGAGGAGCCAGATGTCGCAGTTGGCGTAGTTATCCTCTTGGGCGACGACGAGCCAGCGGCCGTCGGGCGACCAGTCGTAGGCATTGACGCGCTTGACCGGCGGGAAGGTGCGGATGACCTTGCCCTCGGTGTCGGCGACGACCAGGCGCGAGCTCGTCTCGATCCACGCGAGGCGGCGGCCGTCGGGGGAGATGGAAAGGTTCGCGCGGCGGGTCTTGTCGACGACCAGGGGATTGACGACGAAGTCGTCGTTCTCCCACCAGAAGTGGTCGGGGCGGGCCTTCTCGGCGACGCAGAGGGCCACGCCGTCGCCGCGGTCGGAGAGGAAGAAGAGTCGGGCGCCGTCCTTGGAGAAGACGGCCTCGCGCTCATGGGTGCGGGAGTCGCCGTAAACCAGTCTAGGCTCACGGAGGGTGGTGTCCATGACGTAGAGGTCGCCGCCGGTGGTAAAGGCGAACTCAAGGCCTCCGCTGGTGGCGGTGAGCGAGCCGGCCTCGTCGTTGTTCCACAGGGTGTCGTAGAGGCGGCGGCGGCTGAAGTTGCGGGCGAGCCCCGTGTCCTCCGGGATCAGGTCGATGCGCTTGGGCGTGGCCTTCGGCGCGGTGGGATCGATCGACCAGAACCATAGCCCCTGCCGGAAGATCATCGTCTTGCCGTCCGCGGAGAGCGTCGGGGCGATGACGCTGTCGCCCTCGAAGAACGTGATCTGCCGCTCCTCGGTGCCGGGGAAGGCGTGCCACCAGACGTTCATGGTGCCGTCCTGCCCGGAGACGTAGTAGAAGCCTTTGCCATCCGGGCACCACAGGGGCGTGAGACTCTCGGTGGGATGCTTGACGGCGAGCGCGAAGGTGCGCGTCTGCGTGTCGTAACACCAGATGCGGGCGGCGTTCTCGCCCGTGAAGCCCTTGCGGTAGATCCCCTCGCCCTCTTGGACGAAGAGGAGGTGCCGGCCGTCGGGGGAGAGGGAGGGCTCGCTGCCCATCGCGTCGAAGACGCGCCGCTCGGCCGCGCGACGATTGACCGGCAGCCACGCGAGGCGCCCTTGGTCGAAGACGGAGCCGTTGTCGTCGCGTAGGACGTAGCACAGCACCTCGGAATCGTCCTGCGACCACAGGTAGGGGCGTTCGCCGTCGGAATGAAAGCCGACCTGCCGCGCCTCCGCGCCTTCGTCGATGTCGGCCACGAAGAGATGCCACCCGCCGGCGCGGCTGGACTGGAAGGCAAAGCGCTTGCCGTCGCGGGAGACGACCGGCCAGGCGTCGTGCCCCGTGGCGGAGTGCTGGAGCACCTTCGCGATGCCGCCGGAGACGGGCGCGATCCAGATGGCGTCGCACCATTCGAAGAGGAAACGGTCGCCCTCCGGCAGGATCGACGGGCGCGAGGCCATGTAGATCCGCTCGGGGTCGAAATCCTTCGGCGGCTCGGCGGGGGCGGGGCGGCAGGGCCAGGAGGCGGGCGTGGGCGCCTCGGCCCGCGCCTGGGCGAAGGCCGAGCAAAGGAGGACGGCGAACGCCAGGAACGCGCCCCCGAGGCGTGCGGGAAGGCCGGTGGGGTGCATGGTCAGGCTTCCTCGTTTTGTCGATTTTGGATGTCGCAGAGGCGGCGGTAGAGCCCGCCCCGCGCGTAAAGCTCGTCGTGCGTGCCACGCTCCCTGATCTCCCCTTTCTCCATCACGAGGATGCAATCCGCGCGGCGGATGGTGGAGAGGCGGTGGGCGATGGCGAAGGTGGTGCGATTCTGCATCAGGTTGTCGATGGCGGCCTGGACCTGCTGCTCGGTGACGGTGTCGAGGGCGCTGGTGGCCTCGTCAAGGATGAGAATGGGCGGGTTGCGCAGGATGGCCCGCGCGATGGCGATGCGCTGGCGCTCGCCGCCGCTGAGCACGAACCCTTTCTCGCCGACCACGCGGTCGTAACCCTCCGGGTGCGCGGCGATGAAGGCATGGGCGTTGGCGAGGGTCGCGGCCCGGACGATCTGCTCGCGGGTGGCGCCGGGCGTGCCGTAGGCGATGTTCGCGGCGATGGTGTCGTTGAAGAGGATGGATTCCTGGGTGACGGCGCCGATGATGGCACGGATGTCGGAGATCCTGTAGTCGCGGATGTCGGTGCCGTCGATGAGCACCCGGCCGCCGGAGACGTCGTAGAACCGGGCGAGGAGGTTGGCGAGCGTGGTCTTGCCGCTGCCCGTGGAGCCGACGACGGCATACATCTGCCCGCGCCTGATGGTGAAATCCGCGTCATGGATGGTGAGGGCGTCGCGCCCCGCGTACCGGAAGTCCACATGGTCGAAGACGACGGCGTCCCGGAAGGCGGCGATGGGCTTCGCGTCGGGCTTCTCGACGAGCTCGTCGTGGACGTCGAGCAGGGAGAAGATGCGCTGGAGCGCGGCGCGACCGTTCTCCAACGCCACCTGGATGCGCCCGATCTGCTTCATGGGCTTGTAGAGGATGAGGAAGGGCGGCAACAGCGGGATCACGTCCACGAAGGTCAGCCCCCGCAAGCCGCAGAGGACGATGAAGAAGCCCGCCAGGACGATCGCGACCAGTTCCGTGAGCGGCCCCACCAGGATGCCGAGGCGCACGGCGCGCATATTCATCTTGTACTGCCGCAGGTTGGCCTGCTCGTACTTCGCGATCTCCTGCGCCTCGGTGTGGTAGGCCTTGACCACGCGGATGCACGTGAGGTTCTCATGGAAGCCGGAGCCGACACCCGCGCTCTGCTCCAGCATCCGCGCCGTCCAACGGCGGATCTTGCGCCCCAGCCACACCACCGGCACCATGCACAGCGGATAGCCGAGGACCGTGATGAGGAAGAGGTCGAGCAGACCGCCCTGGATGGCGTAGACGCAGACGAAAACGACGGCGGAGAGCACCTCGAAAGGCGCCCGGCACAAGTCGCTCATCGTCGAGGAGATGATCGTCTGCACGATGCTGGGGTCGCCCGTCGCGCGGCTCATCAGCTTGCCCACGTCGCTACGGCCATGGAAGGCCAGCGACTGCTCCTGCAGGTGGGCGAACATGACGTTGCGCAGATCCATCACCACCTTCATCCCGGCCTTCGTCAGGAAGTATTGGTTCAGGTACTGCGTCACCATCTTCAGCCCCACGGCCCCCGCGAAGAGCATCATGATCAGCGCGAAGACCGGCGCCTTGGGCGACCCGTCGGCATCCGTCAGCGAGATGCCGAAACGCCCCAGAAAGGCATCCGCCTGGGCCAACGACCCCGTGAGGCGATCCGCCTTCGCCACGCCCGCGCCCGTCTCGACGGTCTGGACGACCGGCGCCGGGGCGGAAGGCACCAATTGCTCCGCCAACGGCTTCACCATCATGAAGATGGGGGTCCACGCGCCACCGGTCAGCATCCCCAGCAACAGCCCCGCCACGATGATGGCCTTGTACTTCCGCGCATATCCCCACAGGCGGCGATAGACGGTCTTCGCGTCGTACTCCCGGTCGAACCACTCACGCCCGGCGGGCGAAGCGGCGGGGACGGCTTGTTTTTTCCGATGCGGCATGGGCGGGGGCGCTGGGGGATGGAAGGGTGCGCGGCGCCCCGGGGTCGGGGGCGCCGCGCGGGAGGCGTCACGCGATCTCGGCGATCGGCGCGCCCTTCTGGACGGTCTCGCCCGGCTTCACCAGGAAGCGCACGATCGTGCAATCCTCCGTGGCCTTCACCGGGTTGAAGAGTTTCATCGCCTCGAGCACGCAGACCGGCTGCCCGGCCTTGACGGCGGCGCCTTCCTCGACGATGTTCGGTTTGCCGGGGGCGTCGGCGCGATAGAAGGTGCCCGTGAGCGTGGCGTTCAGGGTCTTCTTGGGCGCGGCGGCGGGGGCGGCGGGGGCATCCGCGGCGGGGGCGGCCTCGGCGGCGGGCGCGACGGCGAGGGCCGAGGCATCGACCTTCAGGTTGCCGCCGAGCGAGCCGAAGAGCGCGACGAACTGCTTGCCGATGACGGCGAACTTCGCGTCGTCCGCCGAGAGCGGCGTCGGCTTGGGGGCCTCCTCGGCGGCCTTGGCCTGGGCCTTCGCCTTGGCGATGGTGAGCTCGCCGTCGGCGGGGATCGGGTCACGCTCGCCCTCGGGCTTGGCGCGCCACTGGAAGTAATCCAGCGCCACGGCGGGGAACATGCAGTAGGAGAGGATATCCTCCTCGCTCTTCACCAGCTTGGGGTCGAGCTCCTTGGCGGCCTTGGCCAGGCCGGGCTCCAGCAGGTCGGCGGGGCGACAGGTGATGGGCTTCTCCTTGCCGAGGATGCGCTTGGCGATCTTGGGGTCGACGGGCGCGGGCGAGCGGCCGTAATAGCCGGCCACGTACTGGCGCGTCTCGTTGGTCACGGTGCCGTAGCGCTCGCCGGTGAGGACGTTGAGGACGGCCTGCACGCCCATGATCTGCGAGGTGGGGGTGACGAGCGGCGGGTAGCCCATGTCCTTGCGGACGCGGGGGAGCTCCTCGAGCACGGCGGGGAGTTTGTCGAGCGCGCCCTGCTGGGCCAGCTGGCTGCGGGTGTTGGAGATCATGCCGCCGGGGATGTGGTGGATGAGCACCTGCACGTCCACCACCTCGGCGTTGGCGTTGGCCTGGAGCGCGCGATCGGGCTTGAGCTTCTTGAAGTACTCGTCGATCTCGGTGATACGGTCGACCTTCACGCCGGTCTCGTAGCCGAGGCCTTCGAGGATGGCCTTCATCGTGCCATGGGCCGGCTGGGAGGAGAAGCCCGAGAGCGTGGCCACGGCGCAATCGATCGCGCCGGCGCCGGCCTCGACGGCGGCCATGTACATGGCCGGGGCCATGCCGCTGGTCATGTGCGAGTGCACCTCGATGGGCAGCTCGGGAAGCGCCTTTTTGAGCGCGCCCACCAGCTCGCGCGCCGCCGCGGGGGTGAGGATGCCGGCCATGTCCTTGATCGCCAGCGAGTCGATGCCCAGATCGACCTGCTCCTTGGCGAACTTCACGAAGTTGGCCGCCGTGTGCACGGGCGAGACGGTGTAGCAGATGGTGCCCTGCGCGTGCCCGCCGTATTTCTTCACGGCCTTGATGGCTGCCTCGAGGTTGCGCACGTCGTTGAGCGCGTCGAAGCAACGGAAGATATCCATCCCGTTCTCGCACATCTTCGCGACGCACCGCTCCAGCACGTCGTCGGGGTAATGCTTGTAACCCAGGCAGTTCTGCCCGCGCAGGAGCATCTGCAGGGGCGTCTTTTTGCAGACGGCCTTGATCTGGCGCAGACGCTCCCACGGGTCCTCGCGCAGGAAACGCATGCACACGTCGAACGTCGCGCCGCCCCAGCACTCGATGGCGTAGAAGCCGGCGTCGTCCACCGCCTCCAGGATGCCCAGGATGTCCTTCGTCCGCATCCGCGTCGCCCACAGCGATTGATGGGCGTCGCGCAACGTCGTGTCCACAAAACGGACGCGCTTCTTCTCGGTCTTCGTGGCCATGCGTGCTTTTCCTTTCATTAGGCAAAACCAAATCAGTCCATGTAACGCCGCTTATTATCCCATTTTCCATGCCCTCGGTCAAGCCGGGTCACTCGGCGTAGAGCGTCTGGGGCGCGGCGCGGGCGATGACGAGATCCACGAGGTCGCCGGGGCGCACGCCGGGGGGCGGGGCGAAGACGACGATCTTGTTGCCCGAGGTGCGCCCCGACCAGCGGGACTTGTTGCGAAGGCTGGGGCCCTCGGCGAGGATCTGCTGGCGGGTGCCGACGAGCGCCTGGTTGAGCCGTGCGCCGCGGAGATCCTGGTCGCCCAGGAGGATCTGGTTGCGCCGCGCCTTCTCGGCATCGGGCACGTCATCCTCCCAGGTGGCCGAGAGGGTGCCCGGGCGGGGGGAGTACTTGAAGATGAAGGCGTTGTCGAAGCGCGCCTCCTCCATCAGCGAACGCGTCAGCAGGAAATCCTCCTCCGTCTCCCCGGGGAAGCCCACGATCACGTCGGTGGTCAGGGCCAGATCCGGCACGGCCTCGCGCAGACGCGCCACGGCATCCAGGTAACCCTCGCGGGTGTAGCCGCGGCGCATCCGGGCGAGCACGGCGTCGGAACCGCTCTGCACGGGCAGGTGCAGATGGCGGCAGAGTTTCGGCTCCGTGCGGAAGAGGCGGATCAGCTCGTCGTTCACGCCCGAGGGGTGGCCGCTCGTGAAACGGATGCGGGCGATGCCGGGGATCGCCGCCACAGCCTCCAGGAGACGCGGGAAGGGCTTCGCGTAACCGCCGGGCGAGGGCGGGTCGTCGGCGTCGAAGGCCGGCGTGCGCAGCCCGTAGTTCATGATGGATTGGCCGAGGAGCGTCACCTCGCGCACGCCCGCCTCCGCCAGGGCGCGCACTTCCGCCAGCACCTCCCGCGCGGGGCGGCTCCACTCGTCGCCGCGCACGTCCGGCACGATGCAGTAGGCGCACCGGCGGTTGCACCCCAGCAGGATCGTCACGAAGGCCGAGAAACCGCCCGGCATATGGCCAGAGGGCGCATCCGGCCGCGCGTGCAGGTCGCTCAGCGCCAGGGTCGTCCGCCCCGCCAGGGCCGCCTCCACCGCCGGCGCCACGCGCTCCGCGCACCGCGTGCCGATTGCGAAATCCAGGCGCGGCACCCGGCGGAAAAGCGATTCGCCCAGCCGTTGGGCCATGCACCCCATCACCCCCACCACACGCCCCGGCCGTTCGCGCTTCGTGGCGCACAGCAGCCCAAGCTTCCCCAACGCCTTGTCCTCGGCCTTGCCGCGCACGGAGCAGGTGTTCACGATCACCACGTCCGCCCCCTCCTCGTCCGCCGCCGGCGTCAGCCCCGCGTCGAGCAACGCCTTCGCCGCCGCCTCGCTCTCGCGGACGTTCATCTGGCAACCGTAAGTGTGAATGGCAAACGTGGTCATGCGCGCTCCTCTTTTTTCCGCACAGTATAGCAGATCGGGCGGGGCTCGTGGCCGAAGAAAAGGCGGGGCGCTTGGCGCCCCGCCTTCGGGATTCCCCGCCGCGGCGGGCTCACTTGGCCGGCTTGGCCAAGGTATAGAACTTGCAGGTCTTGGGATAGTGCTCGCGGACGGGCGTGCCGCCGACCTGCTTGCCGTCGACCTCGATCCAGGTCTTGTATTTCTCGGAGTGGAAGGTGAGGACGACGGGCTTGCCTTTGGGAAGGGCATAGTCGAAGGTGTACTGCGCGCCCTCGCGGCGGAAGCCGACCTTGCCGTTGACGGGGCTGACGGCGAAAAGGTCGGTCTCGTCGCTGGATGCCAGGGAGATGGGCGCGGCGTTGTCCTCGGGGACGGTCACCTCGAAGGCGAGCGTCCAGGGCTGGGGCTCCTGGGCGTCAAGCGTCTTGGCCTGGCCCTGCACCTGCGCGAGGAAGTCTTTGTAGGGGCGGGTGTTGGCCTTGGCCCAGGTTTTCTGCGCCACGGTGGCGCAGTTTTTCTGGATGCGCGGGAGGAGGTCCTCGGCGCAGAGGCCGGGGTCGGTGAGAAAGGCGTTGTCGTTCCACATGGCCCAGGAGCCGCCGAGCACCTTGGAGCGGTCGAGGTCCTCGGGCTTGGTGTTGGGGAAGCGGACGGGGATCCAGTTGTCGTAGACCCATTGGGTGTTGAGGTCGTCGCCGTAGCCGCCGACGGAGCCGTTGCCGCTGGGGACGATGTACATCCAGACGTCGAGGGTGTTCATGATCTCGAAGCCGGCCTTGGTGGCCTCGACGGGGTTCTGCCAGCCCATGCTCCAGATGTTCATCTGCACGCCCTTGGAGTCCACGGGGGTCTTGCCGCGCTTGTGGCTGAGGGAGCCCCACATGCGGGGGGTCTTGCCCTTGGAGAGGATGTGCTTGCAGAAGGCGTCGGCGAACTTGCGGTAGCTTTCGTTGTCGCCGTAATACTCGTCGGTGCCGATGTGGATGACCTGGCCGGGGAAGACGCCCTCGTCGATGTACTCGTCGAAGATGGAGGCCACGAAGGGAAGCGTCTCGGGGTTGGAGAGGTCAAGCATGGCGGCGCGCTCCATGTCGTGCTTGCCGCCGACGGATCCCTTGTACATCAGGTCGGGGCGGACGCGCACCATCTGCAGCGCGTGGCCGGGCACGTCCAGCTCGGGGACGATGGTCACGCCCTGGGCGGCGGCCTCGGCGGTGAGCGCCTTGAACTGCTCCTTGGTGTAGAAGATGTCCTTGGAGGTGAGCTCGGGGTATTTGCCGTTCTCCAGGCGGAAGCCGCCGGCGGAGGGCTCGACCTTGAGGATGTCGGCGGCGGTCTTCACCTCCTGCGGGAACCATTCGCCGTAGCGGTGGAGCCAGATGTAGTTGTCGGAGAGGTGCAGGTGCAGCTCGTTCAGCTTGTAGTACGCGCAGATCTTGGCCAGCTGCCGCAGGGTGGAGAGGGCGAAGGGTTTGCGGCCGCAGTCGAACATGAAGCCGCGGTGGGCGTATTCGGGCCAGTCGGTGGCCTCGCCGCCGGGGAAGCCCTTGCCGTCGGCCAACACCTGAAGCACCGTCCGCGTGCCCCAGAAGGCGCCGAGCGGCGTGGGCGCGTCGATCACGATGCCCGAGGCCCCCGCCTGAAGCGTGTAGGCCTCCTGGTTCTTCGCGGCGTCGGGCGTGACCTTCAGCACGATGTCGCCCGGCTCGGCGGCCTCGGAGGTGAAGGTGATCGTCCGCCAGAAGCCCGAGGCCTCGCGCACGAGCGGCCGATCGATCTCCTCGGCGAAGGTCTTCGCGTAACGCTCCAAGGCCGGGCAGGCATCCTCGGGGATGACCACCCGCGCGCCCTCCGCCAAGGTGAAGACCCCGGCGGCGGCGTTGTCGCTCCACTCCTGGAGCTCGGGGATCACGGCGGGCTTCGCGCACCACGCGGTCGCCGCCGTCATCGCAATCGTCGCAAGCAATGTCTTTTTCATGGCACCACTATAACATTTTCGCCCGCCCCGCGCACCCCGTTTTTTCGCTTTTTTCGCCCCTGCCTCCCGCGGAACGCAAAAAAAGAGGCGCCCCCGCGGGGGGGCGCCTGCCTGAGCGTCTGGCGCGCGGGGCTCACCGAGCCTTCCGCACCGGCGTGACGCGCACCTTGAAGAGACGCGTCGCCTCGCCCGCCGGCGCCGTGAGCGTCACGACGGAGAGGCCGTCGTGATAGGCGACCTCCCGCGTCGCCACGGGTTCGCCCTCGACCGCCCCCTCCTCCGTCAGCGTCACCGGCACCAACGCGACCGTCACGTTGCCGAAGATCGCCACGTTCATCGCGTCGGTCTCGGTGCCCGCGAGCGTCGCCGTCACCGAGACCTCCCCGGCCTCGCCCAGGGCGATGGCCGTCACCGTGAAGTCATAGACCACCCGGAGCGCCTTCGCCTCCGCGTCGGCCACGATGAGCCCCGTGCCGTAGAAGCAGTCGAGGGCATCGTTGATTTCCGCCGTCGTCATCGGCCTGCCGTTCGCCAGTCCCGTCACCGACACGATCTCCGAGAGCCCGTTCTGCGTCGCCGCCGCCGAGAGCCACATCAGCGCGCTGTCCGAGAAGGTCGTCCCCGACTCATCGCCATCGGCCGCGGCAGGGATGATCATGGTGTAGAGGCCGTCCTCGCGCTGCACGAGCGGCACGTTGCCCGAGGGCAGGATGGTCCCGAGGCCCGCAGGGGCGGTGTCCCACGTCAGCACCGGCGCGCCGGGCGCGGCGTCCGCCGGCACGGAGAGCCTGACCAGCGCGGTGTTCCGCAGGACGATCGCGCCGACGTGCGGGGCGCCGTCCGAGCCATCGATGGTCGCGGCGAGCGTGCCGGCCTCGGAGGGGGAGCCATCCACCGTGAGGGTGCCGGCGAAGGTGCCACCGCCGGAGAAGACCGCGCCGGCAGAGAGCGTCGCGTTCACGGTCGCTGGCACCGTCACCCCCTCGGCGACATGGAGCCCCGCGTAATCATGCGTCACCCCGATCGCCGTCGGCAAGGTCGCCTGCGAATAATCCTCGGCCACGAAGTCCAAGGTGCCGCCGCTGACGTTCAGCGTGGCGCCGAGCGACGTGCCCGCCGTGACCTGGAAGGTCTTGCCCACCGCGCCAAGCGTCAGGCGGCCCGAGCCCGTCGCCGGCGGCAGGTCGGCCAGGTCAAAGGTCTGCGTGTCGCCCGTCAGCGAGTAGGCGAGCGACCCATCGATCACGACCGCCTTGGGGGCGAACTTCGGGAGAAGCGTGCTCAGCCGCCCCTCCACGACCACCTGTTCGGGCGCGAAGACGACGCCATCGGCCGTGCCCAGCGCGAGAATATGCCCCGTGTTCGCGATCGTGACGTTTTTGAGATAGGGTGTCACGGAGGGCAGGTCGAAGGTCAGGACCGCATAATCGAGCGTCGGGGACAGCTCCGCCTCGATCTCACCGAGCCCGTAGGCGTTCCATGCCGCGAGCGGCACCTCCGCGCCTTCGGCGTCCCGCCACGCAAGCGCGCTCCAGGCCACGCTCTCGGCGATCTCGGCCTTGAAGGGCATCGCGTAGTCGCGCACCAGCCAGTAGGCACGGTTCACGCTCGAATAACGCACCGTCCAGCCCTCCATCCCCTCATCCAACGCGAAGGTCAGCGCGGCGGGATCGGTGATACCCGGCGCGTAGAGCACGGCCGTCGCGCCGGCCGTCCGCCAAGCCATGTCGGCGTCGGCGGAGAGGTCGAGCGTCACGGTGCCGGAGACCTGCCCGGCGACCGTGAGATGCGTGCCGGGCACGTAGGCCAACGTGCTCCCCTCGGCGAAGGCGATGTCTCCGGCGATCATTCCCTGCCCGGAGAGCGTCCCGGCGACGGACATCCCGTTCCGCACGGTGAGTTGCTTCGTCCCGATGACGTAGCGCAAGGCATACGGCTCCTCGCTCGTCCACGCGGAGGGCGTCCACGCGGAGGCGACCTCCTCCGAATACTGCTTGTCGTCCGCGAAGGCAAGGGCGTTGTAATCCCCGCCGTTGACGACCAGTCTCCACGCCCGGATGTTGCGGCCGGGCTGATCCGCCGTCGCCACGCGGTAACCGTCGAAGGTGAAGAACGTGCCCTCAGGCGCCGTGAGCGCGATGGTCAGCTGTTGGGAGGCCGTCACGGACGTCTCCCAGACCCAGGCGGTGTCCAACCGCCCATCGATCAGGTTGGCCGGCTGCTCGCCCACGGGGGTCGCGACCTTGTCCACCGTCACGGTGGCCACGATGGACGCCCCCTCCAGGCTGATGGGCTCGCCATCGAGCGTCAGCTCGATCTCGGAGAGCGCCCACCCATCGCCCGAGGCGACGCGCGACTCCGGCATCAGGTAGACCTGCCGCGCCCGGATCGGGGTCGGATCGAGCGTCAACGTGCCGCCCGCGGCGACCTCCACGCTGTCGGCCTCGACCGCGCCCAAGCCGGCAAGACGGTAATTCCCCTCCACGGTCATCGCGCCCGTCACCACGCCCTCGGCCGGGGTCGTGACGGTCTCCTGCGCGCCGTTCGCGCCGAAGCGGACATCGCGGTTGGCCGCGAACCCTTCGAGCCCGTCGGCCCACGCGGTGGAGCCATCCGCCGGCGTGACCCACTCCAACGCGCCCGCGGCATACACCAGGCTTCCCCCGCGCACCTTCAGCGACCACGCTTCCGGCGCGTTCGCGGCGACGACGGTGAGCCCCTCGGGGATGGCCTCGCCCTTGGCCAAAGTGGCCACCCCGGCGGCCAACTCCGCCTCTGTGAGCGTAAGCGTGAGCGTCCGCGCCGTATCGCCATCGACGGCGATCGTGGCGTTCGCCAGACGATTCTCGCCCAAGGCCAGATCGCTCTTCAGCGTCACCGCCCCGAAGGCGCCGACCGTCGCCCGCGACAGGTCGATCCCCGCCTCCCCGCCATCGATGACCAACACGGAGGAACCCACCGAGGAATTGTCGGCGGTCGGGGTCAGCTCGCCCGTGAAGATGCCGCCCCGAAGGGTCAGCGTCGCGGCGTTCGTGACGGAGACATTGTCGCCATGGCCGCCCGCGCAGATGATATGCGGGAAGGTGACGCCAGGGGCGTCGATGGTGACGGCGGAGGCCCCCACCGTGAACGCACCCGTGCCGCTGGTGTAGGCCGCGCCGTAAATCTCCTTCGCGAACGTGCCGGCGCCCTCGCCCAGCACGACCTCCACGGTCGAGGTCCCGGTGATGGTCTCGCCGGAGGTGTCACCGTTGTTGGCAGAACCGAACGCGCCCGCGCCGGTGACATGCCCGGCCGGAAAATTCTTGAGCGGATGATTCTCGTCCGTCTCATCCTGAAGCGCGTAGATGCGCACCATGGCGTTGCCCGTGTGTTTCAGCACTTGGGCATGGATGGAGAACGAACCGCCCACGATGTTTCCGGTCACCTTCGCGCCGTTGGCGATGGTCACCAGCGTATCCCCCGTGAGCGGCAACGCCTCATCCCCGGGGCTGCCATCAGAGCACCCATAAATGCCGCCCAGGACGTTGCGCGCACGCGTCCCCTGCCCCGTCACCTCGGTGAGCAGATTGCCGTTGATGGCGTTCGCGTGGCTCCCTTTCCAATCGTTGTCCTTGCCGCCGACCACGGTGTCGAACGAGCCCCCGGAGATTTTCAGCCACACATCACGGTTCACCGCCGATTTATCGCCGTAGGACGAACTGCTGATGCCATACAAATTTGCGTTGAGGCCACCGACGACCTCGGCCACGTTGGCCGCACGCCCTCCCAAGGTCTGCCGCGCCAACGTTTCATTCTCAAACGAATGAGACCCGACGTACCACACATACGATGAGGTCGGTGCCTCCCCCCACCCCGCCGGGACCTGCGTGAACGAAATCGGTTGCGCCACGTCGGAGACTTCCCGATAGACAGCCGTCTCCCATTCCGCCGCCAACGCCTTCATCTCTTCGACGCTGAGCACGCGGTTCCACACCCCCAAGGCGTCAATCGCAAACCCGGAGCCTACGCCTTTGTCTTCCCCAGAACCCGGATTGCTATGGCGACTAGCCCACTGAAAATAAGAGGAGATCAGCGAATCATCGCCAAGCTCCGCGCTCCCGAAAGGCTCATCCGCTCCATCCACGTAAAGTGTCAGAGGGGCTTCGGCATTCGCGGCGTCATAGGTCAGGATATAGGTGCGGAACGCATCGTCGGCCTCCCCGGGGACGACGAAACGCTCCGTGTTCCGCCCAGTGCAAATCGCCAACGACCCAACCGTCGTGTCGCGACGGAAGGAGAGCCCTCCCACCTCTTCACCCCAACGTCCGAAAGCAAAGAGCAACCCATTATCGGTGGTACCGACGCACGCGCGAATCGCAAAGGTGAAGGCCTCCGACGAGGAGGGCACGGCCGTCTGATTGCTCGTATACCCACCCGTCGGCGAGAAAACACGGAACCCTGCCTCGTTGGTTGCGAATCCCGATGCAGTGGATATGTTCCACGTCCCGCCACCGCGTTCCGTCACAAGATTCAGATTGGGATGGTTGAAGGTGCTGTAATAGGAGATGCCCTCCCAGATGGAGTCATCGAGGGCGGCGGGGGCGAGCGCGGCGAGGCCAAAGGCCGCGCAACAGGCGATGAGGCATCGCGCCGTACGGGGAGGGGTAGACGTTTTCATGGAGGACGCTCCTTTCCTGACGATGGGGCGCGCACGTGGCGCATGACGCCATTACTATAACACGTGCACGGCGCAGGCACAAGCGTAAAGCACACGGCCGTGACGGTTTGTCGTCGTTCGCGCCGAAGCGAAATCGGCACCGCACCCATCATGGCCGCCCCCAAACGATTTACCGGCGCCCGCGGGGGAAAGCCCCAGCCGCCTTTGACCGGCGAGGGGGCGGATGCGCCCACGCGCACCCCGGGGCGGCACTCCCCGGGCTTTCAGTCCTTCTTTTCCCTGGCCTCCCACGCCCTCAGCAGTCGCGCAGCCTCCCGATCCCCCTGCATGGCGGCTTTCCGCATCCAGAACTTGGCCTTCGCAAGGGATCGCTCCACGCCCTGGCCGGAGGCATAGCACAGGGCGAGGTTGAATTGCGCCAGGGCATCCCCCTGCTCGGCGGCCTTGCGGAACCATTTGGCCGCCTCCTCGTAGGACTGCTCCACGCCTTGGCCCATGTGATAATACCCGCCCAAGTTGCATTGCGCGATGGCGACGCCTTGTTCCGCGGCCTTGCGGAGCCACTTGGCGGATTCCGCATAGGACTGCTCCACGCCTTGGCCGGAGGCATAGTAAATCCCAAGGTTGCATTGCGCCCGGGCGTCCCCCTGCTCCGCGGCTTTGCGATACAATTTCGCGGACTCCCCATAGGATTGCCTCACGCCTCGGCCATGCTCATAGAACAAGCCGAGGTTGTATTGCGCCTGACTGATCCCTTGCTCCGCGGCCCTGCGATACCATTTGGCCGCCTCCGCATCGGATTTTTCCACGCCTTGGCCGTTCTCATAGCACACCCCCAGGTTGTGCTGGGCCTTGGCAAGCCCCTGCTCCGCGGCCTTGCGGTACCACTTCGCCGCCTCCGGGTAGGATTGCGCCACGCCCCGGCCGGCGTAATAGCAAACGCCGAGCGCGAACTGCGCCTGCGCGTCCCCCTGCTCCGCGGACGCGCGATAACGCCCGACCGCCTCCGCGCCGGCGCCGTCACCCGGCGTGGCGGCCTCGACGCCCCCGCCAAAGAGAAGACCGCCCAAACAAACGACGAGCAACGCAAGCAAACGACTTCCTTTCATGCCGACCTCCGTCAAAACGCCTGTCAATCCCAAACAATGTGTGCGATGGGACGTCCGTCCAGGGGAAGGCTCCCCTGGCGGGCATCCATAAGCCTTTACGAGGGCAACCCGAACCACGGCTTGTACCGGTTGCCCATGCACTGCGGCCGCTGGCGCGCCTGCGAACCGGATTTCCGCCACGGGCAAGGATGCACGCCATCCTCGCACGCCAGCCGCCGCCCGAACTCCACAATCTCACGTCCGCCGGTCCAATGCTGGCACGTCCCGCAGCACACCGCCGGCAACCTGATCAAAATCCTCGCCATCTCTGCGACATCCTTTCCGCGCATCACACGCTTCATTTCTTGTTTGCAGCCGTTCCTCGCGTTCTTACGCGAAAAACCTTCGGCGCGCCGTGTGGCGCGCCGAAGGTGAGGCCTCAATCGGCCTCGTCGGCACCGACGGCCTCGGCCGCCGCGCGACACCCGCCCAGCGCCGCCGCACGGAGCCAACGCCGCGCCTCGTCCGCGGCCACGCGATCCTCGCCACGCCCGCCGCCGAGGAGCCGCGCCAGGCGGAACTGCGCGTAGGCGTAGCCCGCCTCGGCGGCCTCGCGGAGGAGCCCCACGGCCCGCCGCATCCGGCCAAAGGCCAGATCGACCGTCCGCGCCCGTTGCGCCGCGGCGGCCTCGGACACGCCCTCACGGCACCGCAGGAAGGCCCGCAGCGTCGGTTGCGCCAACGGCCACGGGGAACCCGGCGAGACCTCGGGGGCGGGCATCTCCTCGGGCAGCCGTCCCTCCAGTCCCATCACCGCCAGCACGCTCCGCGCGAGGGCGCTCTGCCCCGTCAGCCCGGCGAGCCAACGCAAGGCCTCCGCATCGTCCCCCGCCTCGAAGGCCTCGCGGCCCAGACGTTCCTGCGCGGGCAGGTCGCCCAGGTTCGCCGCTTGGGTCAGCAAGGCCCGGATCCGCGCCTCGCGCAAGGCCAGCCGACGTCCGCGCGAGGCCCGCGGCCAATGCGCGGTCGCCTCCATCGTGGACGCCAACTCCCTGTCCAAGGCCCGGGCCGCGGCCCAGCACCACTCGGCGGTCTCCGACAAGGCCCCCGCGAAGGCGTCCGCCGGCTCCGCGAAGAGCGACTCACGGGCGACCTCGCGGCCATCCTCCACCCGCACGAGCTCCACCACGGCCTCCTCGGCGGCGGTATCCGCCAGGGGGGTGTAGTCGCGCTCATAGGGGTCGATTTGCTCCAACGCGGCCTCCGCCGCCGCGGTCAGCCGCAGCGTGGACATCGTGCCGTCCGGGTGGAGCACGTAGAGCGGGCGTGCGGTCTCGAGGGAAGCCCCCGGCACCGTCACGCCGTACCATCCGTCCTCCCAGGGCATCCCGCCCTCGACCGGCTTCATCTCTTTCTTATCATCTCTCATTTGTTTTCTCCATGCGCCGATACAAACCGACATGTTCCCCTCCGTCGGCGCGCGCGGCGGGGTCATGTGTTTGTCCTGCGGCATTATCTGGAGGCTTCCATGTTCTTCTGCGGCACCGCCGCACCTCCGTGCTACTGGGGGATTACCACGGCCGCTATCTTTTCCTTGGCCGCCTCTCCCACGAGGGAAAACGACACCACGATACCACATTCCTTCCTCCTCGACAAGCGAAATCTCGCGGCAGTTGGGGAAATTGCACACTGTAATGGGCCGAGGCGAGGCGGGGTGTGCGTGGGAGGGCGTTTTGGTATAATGGCGGACATGAAAGATTGTGGCATGGATTGTTCCGCGAAGGACATCGCGTATGGGTCGGACGTCTTCAACGAGAAGGCGATGCGTGAGTATCTGGCGAAGGACACGGCGGAGGCGCTGCTGCATACGATGCGCGACCACACGCCGCTGGATCCGTCGCTGGCGAACGAGGTGGCGCACGCGCTCAAGCAGTGGGGGATGGACCGCGGGGCGACGCATTTCACGCATTGGTTCCAGCCGCTGACGGGGAGCACGGCGGAGAAGCACGACGCCTTCTTCGAGCCGGCGGGGATGGCGGAGACGCTGGCGCGGTTCTCGGGGAAGAACCTGATCATGGGCGAGCCGGACGCGTCGAGCTTCCCGAGCGGCGGTCTGCGGCGGACCTTTGAGGCGCGGGGGTACACGGCGTGGGACGTGACGAGCCCGGTCTTCGTGAAGCGCCACAGCAACGGCGCGACGCTGTGCATCCCCACCGTCTTCTGCTCGTACACGGGCGAGGTACTCGACAAGAAGACGCCGCTGCTGCGCTCGATGCAGACGCTCGACCGCGCGGTGCGGCGGCTGATGGCCTGCTTCGGCGAGCCGGATGGGCATGTCACCATCACGCTCGGCGCCGAGCAGGAGTATTTCCTGGTGGACAAGGCGCTCTGGGCCCGCCGCCCGGACCTGGTGCAGTGCGGCAGGACGCTCTTCGGCGCCTCGCCCGCGCGCACGCAGCAGCTGGAGGACCATTATTTCGGCTCCATCAAGCCGCGGGTCCTGGCCTTCATGGAGGACGTGGAGCGGGAGCTCTGGCGCCTGGGCATCCCGGCGAAGACGCGCCACAACGAGACCGCCCCCGCGCAGTTCGAGATGGCCCCGATGTTCGAGGAGCTGAACCTCGCCGTCGACCACAACATGCTGATCATGGAGACGCTGCGGAACGTCGCCGACCGCCATGGGCTCGTCTGCCTCCTCCACGAGAAGCCCTTCGCCGGCGTCAACGGCTCGGGCAAGCACAACAATTGGTCCGTCGCCTACAACGGCAAGAACCTGCTCGAACCCGGCGGCAACCCGCAGGAGAACGCCGTCTTCCTGGCCGTGCTCGCGGCCATCATCCGCGCCATCGACCTGCACGCCGACATCCTGCGCGCCTCCACCGCCACGCTGGGCAACGAAAGCCGCCTCGGCGCGCACGAGGCCCCGCCCGCCATCATCTCCATCTTCCTGGGCGACGAGCTCAACGAGGTGCTCCGCCGCATCGAGAGCGCGACCTCCGCGGACGCCCCCGGCCGCAAGGGCGGGAAGCTGCGCATCGGGGTGGACACGCTCCCGCCGCTCCCGCGCGACGTGACCGACCGCAACCGCACCTCGCCCTTCGCCTTCACGGGCAACAAGTTCGAGTTCCGCGCGCCCGGCTCCAGCCAGAACTGCTCCGGCGTGTGCATGGTGCTCAACACCATCGTCGCCGAATCCCTCGACGTCCTGGCCGACGCCATCGGCAAGCTGCCCAAGGGCCGCTTCCACGAGGGCCTCGGCAAAATCCTCCGCGCCGTCCTCAAGGACCACAAGCGCGTCCTCTTCAGCGGCGACGGCTATTCCGCCGAGTGGGTCGCCGAGGCCAAGCGGCGCGGCCTGCCCAACCTCCGCTCCGTCCCCGAGGCGCTCGCCTGCCAGATCGAGCCGGCCACGCTCGACCTCTTCGCCAAGCGGGGCGTCCTGATGCCCACGGAGATGCACGCCCGGCACGACGTCTTCCTCGCCGAATACGACCGCCGCGTCCGCCTCGAAGGCAAGGTGGCCCTCGAGATCGCCCGGGGCATGGTCGAGCCCGCCGCCGCCGGGGAGCTCGGCGCCCTCGCCAAGGCGCTCGGCGACCTGCGCGCCGTGGGGCTCGAGGCCGGCGCGCCCGCCCTCCGCGAACGCGCCCAGACCATCGGCGTGCGGCTTGAGGCGCTCCACGCCGCCGCCGCCGCGCTCGACGCCGCGCTCGACGGCCCGCCGCCCGCCATCCAGGCCGCGCAGGCCAATCTCCGCGCCGCCGTCGACACGCTCGAAGGCGCGATCGACGACGCGCGCTGGCCGCTCCCCAAGTACCGCGACCTGCTCGCCCTGCACTGAGCCACGCCCTTTCGGAAAGGAACCCACCCATGATCGTCGACACCCTCGCCCACGCCGATGCCCTCGCCGCGCTCGGCCCCCGCTTCGCCAAGGCCGTCGCCTGGCTGCGCGACCCCGCCAACGCCCAGCTCCCCCCGGGACACCACGTCATCGAGACCGCGCCGGACGGCACCGAGACCCTCTTCGCCAACGTGCAGGAATACGACACGCGCGCCCCCGAGGACTGCCCCCTCGAGTTCCACCGCCGCTACGCCGACATCCAGTTCCTCTTCCAAGGGCATGAGGCCATCGGCTGGCGCCCGCTCACCCCGGACCTGCCCGTCACCAAACCCTACGCCGACGACGCCGACATCGGGTTCGTCGCCGGCGAGGGGGTCGCGCTCGTCCCCTTCGCCACGCCCGACACCTTCATCCTGCTCCTGCCGCAGGACGCCCACGCCCCCGGCCAGCGCACCCCGCAGGCCGCCCGCGTCAAAAAGGCCATCGTCAAGGTGCTCCTCTGACCGCGCCCGGCCGCGCATGAGCGCCCCCGTCCTCCGCCTCGGCGTCTCCGCCAACCTCACCCGCCCCCGCGCGGGCGAGGGGCTCGCCGCGCTCGCGCGGGCCGCCCGCGAGCAGGGCGTCACGCTCCTGCCCGACCCGGAGACCGCCCGCGCGCTCCCCGGCGCCCAGGCGTGCGCCGTCGCCGACCTGCCCGCGGCGGGGGCGCAGGCGCTCGCCGCGCTCGGCGGGGACGGCACGCTGCTCGCCGCCGCGCACGCGCTCGCGCAGGCCGGCGCCGACCTGCCGCTCATCGGGCTCAACGTCGGGCGCCTCGGGTATCTCACCGCCGTCAACGAGGAGGCCTTCCCCGCCATCCTCCGCGCGCTCGCCGCCGGCCGTTACGCGCAGGAGGCCCGCGCCACCCTCGCCGCGGCGATCCATGCGCCGGGCGGCGCGCAAGACCCGCTCCCCGACGCGCTCAACGACGTGGTCGTCTCGCGGGGGGAGGGCGGGCACGCCATCGCCATCGAGCTCGCGCTCGACGACCATCCCGTGGCCCGTTGGCTGTGCGACGGGCTGATCCTGGCCACGCCCACCGGCAGCACGGCCTACAACCTCTCCGTCGGGGGGCCGGTCGTCGCCCCCACCGCCGACGCGCTCGTCGTCAGCGTCATCGCCCCCCATGCGCTGACCGCGCGCCCGCTCGTCATCCCCGGGGCCACCCGCGTAGCCATCCGCGTGGCCGCCGAGGCCGAGGCGCCGGCGGCCGTCTACGTCGACGGGCAGGCCGCCCACCCGCTGAGGCCGGGCAAGATCCTCCGCGCCACGCGCTCCCCGCGCCCGGTGCGTCTGCTCACCCCGCTCACGCGCAATCCTTACGCCCCGCTTTCGCGCAAACTTGGCTGGGGCACCCCGTTCGCCCGCTGAGGCCGGGCGGCGGCACGGCAAAAGGCGCGCCCGCGATCCCGCGGGCGCGCCTTTTTTCGCATATCCGCTCCCTTTCAGCGCTTCCCGAGGCCGAAGAGTTTCAGCGCGGCGCGGAAGTCCGCGGGGAGCGGTGCGTGGGCGCGGATGTGCTGGCCCAGGACGATGGGGTGCGGCAACTCCAGCTCCTGCGCGTGGAGCATCTGGCGGGTGACGGAGAGGACGCGCGGGTCGTCGGCTTTCTTGACGCCGTACTGGCGGTCGCCGATGACGGGGTGGCGGATGCCGGCGAGGTGGCGGCGGATCTGGTGCGTGCGGCCGGTCTCGATGCGGATGGCCAGGAAGGAGGCGTCCGCGGTGGCGCGGAGGCGCTTGAGGTGGGTCACGGCGCGCTCGCCGTCGAGCGTCTCGGTGAGGGTGCTGGCCTGGCGCTCCACGTCGCCGGCGACGATCGCGGCGTAGTGCTTGACCACGCGGTGCGTGCGGAACATGGCGATGGCCGCCTCCAACGCCTCGGCGTTCCTGGCGAAGAGGAGGACGCCGGAGGTCTCGCGGTCCAGGCGGTGCACCGCGGCGATCCCGGGGTCGCCCTCCTGGCGGCGCAGGAGCTCCTCGGCGGAGTCGCGCCCCTGCGTGAGCACGCCCGCGGGCTTGTCCACGGCCAGATACCACTCATCCTGCCAGAGCACGCGGATGTGGGGGCGGGCGTCGGCGGCCTTGGGCTGTTTGGCGCCCGTGCCAGCCTGGACCACGAAGGCCACCTTGTCGCCGGGCCTGAGGGCGTGCCGGGCGATCCAGACGAGTTTGCGGTTGACCCACACCACGCGGGCGTCGATCATCGCCTTGGCGGCGCGTTTGGTCACGCGCAGGCGCGCAGCGAGGAAGTCCTGCAGCGAGAGTCCCTCCTCCTCGCGGGCGACGATGGCGATCTTGGGCCTTGCGGCGGGCGGCGGCGTCGGCTTCATCATGGCGTTTTTCCCCCCGTCACAGCGTCCTGACGAAACGCGCGATGCGCGTGACGGCTTCCTTGATCTGCTCCATGGCCGTGGCGTAGGAGCAGCGCACGAAGCCCTCGCCGCACGGGCCGAAGGCCGTCCCCGGCACGACGGCCACGTTCTCCGCCTCCAGGAGGCGCACGGCGAACTCGCGCGAGGAGAGACCGAAGCGCGCGATCTGCGGGAAGGCGTAGAAGGCGCCCGCGGGGTTGTGCATGGGGATGCCGCACTCCGCGAACGACGTGCGCAGGAAGTTGCGCCGCATCTCATAGGCCCGGAGCATCGGCGCCATGTCCTCCTCCGGCTGGCGCATCGCCTCCAGCGCGGCATACTGCGAGGCCGTGCTCGCGCACATGATGCCGTATTGGTGGATCTTCAGGATCGTCTCCATGATCCACGCCGGGGCGCAGACGTACGCCATGCGGAAGCCCGTCATCGCCCAGGCCTTCGAGTAACCGTGGAGCAGCACCAGGCGGTCGCGGAGCGCCGGCACCGAGGCGAAGGAGACGTGCCGGCGGCCGTCCCACGTCAGCTCCGCGTAGATCTCGTCGGAGATCAGGATGAGGTCGTGGCGGAGGACGAAATCGGCGATGGCCCGCACGTCCGCCTCCTCCAGCACCGCGCCCGTCGGGTTGTTCGGGAAGTTCACCAGGAGCGCCTTCGTGCGCGGGGTGACCTTGGCCTCGAGGGCCTCCACCGACAGGCGGAAATTGTCCTCCACGTGCGTCTCCACCGCCACCGGCACGCCATGCGCCATGGCGATCTCCGGGCCGTAGCTCACGAAGCAGGGCTCGTGGTAGAGCACCTCGTCGCCGGGGTTCAGCAGCGCCCGCAACGTGTTGTCCAGCCCCTCGGAGGCGCCCACCGTCACCAACACCTCGTGCGCGGGGTCATACGCCGCGCCGAAACGCGCGCGCACGTAATCGGCGATCGCGCGGCGCAGCTCGATGAGGCCGGCGTTCCCCGTGTAGTGGGAGCAGCCCTGCTCCAGGGAATGGATGGCCGCCTCGCGGATGTGCCAGGGGGTGTCGAAGTCAGGCTCGCCCACGGCCATGGAGATGACCCCCCGCCGCGTGCTCACGATGTCGAAGAACTCGCGGATGCCGCTTTTGGGCAGATCCACGATGTGGCGGGCCAGCCGGTCATGCCCCCCCGTCACGGCGTCACCGCCAATCGCGCGTCGGCGCCCGGCTTGGCCATCAGCACGCCGCTCTGCTTGTAGGTCTTCAGCTTGAAATGCGTCGCCGTCGAGAGCACCCCATGGATCGTCGCCAGCTTCTCGCTCACGAAGCGCGCCACCGCCAGCAGGCTCTCCCCGCTCACGAAGAGCAGGAGGTCATAGCCGCCGCTCATCAGGTAGACCGCGTCCACCTCGTCGAAACGGCTCACCTGCTCGGCCACCCGGTTGAAGCCGCCCTCGCGCTCCGGCGTCACCCGCACCTCGATCACGGCCGTCACGTGGCGGCCGTCCAGCAGATCCTCGTTCACGATCGCCTGCCAGCCGCGGATGACGCCCTCCTGCTCCAGGCGCGCGATCGTCGCCTCCACCTCGTCCACCCCCACGCCCAGCATCTTCGCCATGTTCGCCGGCGACTCCTTGGCGTTGTTCCGCAGGATCTCCAAAAGACTCTCGACCATCGGCCCTCTCCAAAAAAAAGATTGCGAGGTCACCCCCACAATCCCTTGCGCATATGGTTGCCTCACAAGGATTCGAACCTTGACAAACTGATCCAGAGTCAGTTGTGCTACCGTTACACCATGAGGCAATCGTGTGAAAACGGCGCCTATGATAGCAAACCCCACCCGCCGACGCAAGCACTTTTCTCGGAAATGTCGTGCATGAGGCAAAACCGGAGGGTTCGGGGCGAAACCCTAAGGGGTCTGACCCGAAACCCTAAAGGGTCTGAGGCAAAACCCTAAGGGGTTCGGGGCGAGAGTCGGGAGGGTTTGGAGACGCGCGGGGCGGTTTTTGGTATACTTGCCGCCATGCGCGAACAGGGAGAACGATTTTTCGGCAAAAAGGATTGGCTGGCCTTCTGGGTGGCGGCCGGGGTGGCCTTTGCCGTGTACGCGCTCTCGCTGGGGCCTTCGGTGGGGCTGGAGGACGCGGGGGAGTTGGCGACGGCGGCGGACGTGCTGGGGGTGCCGCACCCGCCGGGGTATCCGCTGTGGACGATGGGGGCATGGGTCTTCTGCAGGCTTTTCGATTGGGTGACGTGGCGGGGATGGCCGAACCCGGCGTGGGCGGTGGCGCTCTTCTCGGCGGTGGCGGGGGCGTTGGCGGCGGGGGTGACGGCGCTCCTGGTGGCGCGCTCGGGGCGGGATCTGGCGGTGGCGGCGGCGGGCGAGGCCCGCGGCGGGGAGGCTTGGGGGGAGTGCGCGGCCTGCGTGGCGGGGGTGGCGGCGGCGCTGGCCTTCGCCTTCTCGCCGGTGATGTGGTCGCAGGCGGCGATCGTGGAGGTGTACGCGCTGGGGGCGCTCTTCTTGGCGCTGACGCTGCTCTTGGCCTACAAGTGGGCGGCGCGCCCGCGGACGTCGACCTTGGCGTGGCTGGGGCTGGTCTTCGGGCTGGGGCTGACGAACTATCAGGTGTTGCTTTTGGCGGCGCTGCCGATGGCGGCGCTGGTCTTCCTGCGGCGTTGGCGGCTGGGGCTGGCCTTCGTGGCGGTGGCGATCCCCCTGGGGCTGACGGCCTACCTGCTCTCCCTGGGGGCGCTCCCCTCGGCGGACGCCTTCTCGACGCCCGGCGCGCCGGTGATCGCGCGCCCGGGCGCGGTGGGCCCGGAGGCGCTCCCCGCCGCGCTCGCCCCCGGGTGGCTCTACGTCGCGCTCGGCGCGCTCCTGGCGGCGTGGGTCGGCCTCGTGGGGGGCGGGGCGCGATGGCGCTGGGCGGCGATCCCGGCGGCCGGCGCGGCGGGGTTGCTCGCGTGGTCGGGGCTGACGCAGACGGCGGGGCCGCCGGCGGACTTCGTGGGGACGCTGTATCCTTTCTGGCGGGCGTGGGGGGCGCACGCGGCGGCGTTGGGCGTGCTGTGGGCGATCTGCCGGGGGGAGGCCTCGGCGCGGCGCTTCGCGGCGGCGGTGACGGGCGTGCAGGCGGCGGCGCTCGCGCTCCTGCAGCAGGGGCTGCTCCTCGGGCTAACGGATCCGAATCTGTGGTGGTTCTGGTGGCCGATCGTCTGGGCGCTGGCCGTGCTGGCCCTGGCGTGGCGGTTGCTGCCGGAGGGGCGGTGCGCGGCGCTGACGACCCTCGCGGCGGCGGCGGGCGTCTCGGTCTACGCCTACATGCCGCTGGCCTCCGACGCGAACCCGGCGATGAACTGGGGGTACGCGCGGACGTGGGAGGGCTTCAAGCACGCGCTCTCGCGCGGGCAGTACGAGGCGATCGCGCCCTCCTCCTTCTTCTCGGCGCGGTACCTGGAGCAGCTGGGCGGGTACGTGCGTGACCTGCGCCTGCAGTTCGCCTGGCCGGTGGTGGCCTTGGCGGCGGCCGGGACGGGCGCGCTGGCGTGGTGCGTGGCACGGCGCCGGCGGTGGGCGGCCGTGGCCTGGCTGGCGTGCACGGGGGGCTTCTTCCTGGTGATGTCGGCGCTTCTGGTGGCGCTGGCCAACCCCTCGGGGGATCTGCAGGACGGCTTCATCCAGAAGGTCAAGTTCATCTCCTCGCACGGCGTCTTCGCCCTGTGGGTCGGCTACGGGCTGATCTTCCTCCTGACGCTCGCGGCGCGGCGCCGCTGGGCGCGGGCCGCGGCGCTGGCCGTGGCGTGCGCCGTGCCGCTCGCGCCCGTGGCCGAGAACGCCCTGAGCGCGCGCCTGATCCGCGAGATGGGCGCCGCGGAGCAGACGGGGCATGACTTCGGGTGGCAGTTCGGCGCGTACATGATCGGCGGCGCGCCGACGATCCGCGCGGAGCTCGACCCGGACGAGGAGCCGCTCCCCGACCCCTTCTGGCCGCCGCCCATGGAGGCGCGCGCCGTCTTCTTCGGCGGCACCGACCCAGGCCGCTTCGTCCCCACCTACATCGTCCACGCCGTGGGTTTCCGCCCCGACGTGCGCGTGCTCACGCAGAACGCCCTCGCCGACCCCACCTACATGAACGTGGAGCGCGACCTTTACGGCGCCGACCTCTGGCTCCCCACCGCCGACGGCGTGCGCACGGCCTTCGCCGACTACGTCGAGGCCGTGCGTTCCGGCGCGCGCGACACCTCCGGCGCGATCACCGAGGTCAACGGCCGCATCCAGATCTCAGGCTCCGGCGCGGTGATGGACGTGAACGCCGAGCTGGCGCGGCAGATCTTCGACAACAACCCGGGCGTGGGCTTCTACGTCGAGGAGAGCTACCCCATCCCGTGGATGTCCCCGCTCCTGGAGCCCGCCGGCCTGGCCATGCGCCTGCGCCGCGACGGGGAGCCCGCCCGCCTCGACGCCCTCGCCCCGCGCGACGGCGACTTCTGGGACTGGATGAGCCGCCGCCTCCTCGCCCGCCGGGCCTACCGCCGCGACTTCGCCGCGCGGAAATCCTTCTCCAAGCTCCGCCTCGGCATCGCCGGGATCTACGCCCGCGCGGGCATGAAGGAGGCCGCCGCCCGCGCCTACCGCGAGGCCGCCGCGCTCTACCCGCTCTCGCCCGAGGTGCTCCTGCGCGCCGTCCGAGACGTCCTCATCCCCGCCTCGCGCTTCGACGACGCGCTCCGCCTCCTGCGCGGCTACCTGCGGGCCGACCCCGCAAACGACCGCGCGCGCTACCTGCTCGGGCACATCGGGTCGCTCGCCAAGGCCCACGCCGTCTACACCGAGCGTCTGGCGCGGATCCGCGCCAGGACCGCCACCACCGCCGATATGTGCGCCATCGCCGAGGCCTGCGAGGAATTGGGGATGGAGCCGCAGGCGATCGCCTACTGGGAGCAGGTCGTCACGGCGGGCGACCTCACCGCCGGCGAGGCGCTCAGGGGGTGCCTCGCGCTCCAGCGCCTCCGCCGCGACGCCTCGGCCCTCGCGCTCCTGCGCCGCGTGCCGGAGGCCGCGTGGGGCGCCTTCGCCGCCGACGAGCTGGTGGCGTGCGGCGGCCTGGCGCAGACGTGCGGCGACAACGCCCTGGCGTTGCGCCTCTTCCAGGCGGCGCTCGCCCGCGACCCGGAATCCGGGCGCGTCTGGCTGGGCGTGGCCCTCTATTATTACGGTCTGGGCGACGAGGCGCGCGCCTACGAATGTATGCGTTCGGCGGTGCGCTTCGGCGCGTCGGACCTGATCCGGGGCGATCCCGCCGTGGCGGAGATCTTCCTGCGTTTGGCGCGGCGGCATACCCCGCGGAAAGGAGCGCCGCGATGATACGCGTGGTCTTCATGGGCTCGGCCGACCTCTCGGCCACCATCCTCGAACGGCTCACACGTGAGCGCGACACCGTGCGGGTCGTCGGCTGCGTGACCCAGCCCGACAAGCCCGCGGGGCGGAGCAAGCGCCTCACGCCCTGCGCCTGCAAGGCGTTCGTCGACGCCGTGGGCATCCCCTGCCTCACCCCCGAGAAGGTGAACACCCCCGAGAGCCTGGCGCAGATCGCCGCCTGGCTGCCCGACGTCATCGTCGTGGTCGCCTACGGGCAGTTCCTCAGCCGCCGCCTCCTCGACATCCCCACCCTGGGCTGCATCAACATCCACCTCTCGCTCCTGCCGCGCTACCGCGGCGCCTCGCCCATCCATGCCGCGCTCCTCCATGGCGACGCGGTCACCGGCGCCACCGCCATGCTGATGGACGAGGGGATGGATTCGGGCCCCATCCTCGACACGGTCGAGACCCCCATCCGCGACGACGACACCCTCGAATCGCTCCACGACCGCCTGGCCGATCTCGGCGCCGACCTGCTCGTCCGCGTCCTCCCCCGCTGGGCCTACTTCAAGATCCGCGCCACGCCGCAGGACCCCGCGCAGGTCACGATGGCCTACAAGATCCGCAAGGCCGACGGCCTGCTGCATTGGACCGACCCCACCGCGCTCGACCTCCGCAAACTCCGCGCCTACACCCCCTGGCCCTCCTGCTTCACCTACATGCCCCAAGGCACCCGCGAGGCCGGGCGGATGCTCAAGATCCTCGCCGCCACCGCCGAGCCCCTCCCCATCGACCAAGCCGACATCCCCCCCGGCACCATCCTCTCCGCCGACAAGGGCGGCATCGTCGTCAAAACCGCCGACGGGGCGCTCCGCCTCCTGCGCGTCCAGCTCGAGGGCGGCAAGCCGATGGACGTCGCGGCCTGGCTTTGCGGCCGCGCCCTCGCCCCGGGCGAGGTCTTCCACACCCCGCCCGCGCCCGTCGCCAAGCCCCCCGTCGCCTTCTCCCGCGAAAGCTGACCCCATGGAACACAATCGCCCCACCATCGTCATCGGCCACCGCAACCCCGACACCGACTCCGTCGTCTCCGCCATCGCCTACGCCGAGCTCAAGCGCCAGCAGGGGTGGGCCCGTTGCGCGCCCGCCCGCGCCGGCCACCTCACCCCACAGACGGAATACATCCTCCGCCGCTTCGGCGTCGAGGCCCCCCGCCTCGTCCCCGACCTCCTCCCCAAGGTCACCCACTGCCTCGCCGAGGGCGCGCCCATCACCGTCTCCGCCGACACCGCGCTCTGGGACGCCCTCGAGCTGATGGACAAAAACCGCCTCCAGGCCATCCCCGTCGTCGACAAGGACGGCTACTACCAGGCCTTCCTCACCCACAACACCTTCACCGAGAACATCGTCCACAAGACCGACCCCCACCGCAAGGCCATCATCCCCACCAGCGTCAGCCTCCTGGCGCGCACCCTCCGCGCCCAGCCCCTCCTCACCTTCGACGCCGACACCGTCGTCAAAAGCCGCCTCCTCGTCGCCGGCTCCACCGCCGCCGCCTTCGAGCAGGTCCTCAAGACCGAGCTCCCCACCAACGCCATCGCCCTCGTCGAGAACCGCGCCTCCATCCTCGAGCTCTGCATCTCCCACAAAGTCCGCGCCATCGTCCTCACCTCCGGCCTCCCCCTCTCCAAGGACTTCTACCAGCGCGCCGCCGACGCCCGAATCTCCGTCCTCATCTCCCCCTACGACATCGCCTCCACCGTCTACCTCACCCTCTACTCCATGCCCGTCGGCGCCCTCAACGCCGCCAGCGTCAAGCCCGTCCTCCCCGACGACCTCGTGCGCGACGCCCTCCCCGCCGTCCAGCACTCCCCCGCCCGCTCCCTCCCCGTCGTCGACGCCAAGGGGCACGTCGTCGGCGTCATCAACGAGCGCGACCTCTACCGCCAGCCCAACCTCGACGTCATCATGGTCGACCACAACGAGCTCTCCCTCGCCGTCGAGGGCCTCGACCAATTCCGCGTCGTCGAGATCATCGACCACCACAAGCTCGGCAACTTCCCCACCCACGACCCCATCGACTTCATCAACCGCACCGTCGGCTCCACCGCCACCGTCGTCGCCTGCCTCTACCAAGAACGCAAGGCCACCCTCTCCCCCGCCATCGCCGGACTCCTCCTCTCCGCCATCATCACCGACACCCTCGCCCTCCGCTCCCCCACCACCACCGACGTCGACCGCGACATGGCCGAATACCTCGCCGGCCTCCTCAACCTCGAGGTCGCCGACCTCGCCCACGACATCTTCTCCCACGCCTCCCGCATCGCCGACCTCCCCACCGACCGTATCCTCACCATGGACTCCAAGGACTACGCCGAGCGGGGCGCCGACTTCTCCGTCGCCCAGATCGAGATCGGCACCGCCGACGAGCTCCGCGAACGCCTCCCCGACCTCCTCGCCGCACTCGGCGCCCAGGCCAAAGCCCGCCGCCTCCTCTTCGCCGCCCTCATGGTCACCGACATCACCGCCCTCAACTCCATCCTCCTCATCGCCGGCGACCCCCGCTTCATCGACAAAATCCCCTTCCCCAAATACGCCGGCGACAACACCTTCCTCTGCAAGGGCATCATGTCCCGCAAGAAGCAGCTCCTCCCCCTCCTCCTCGAACTCCTCGCCTGACCGCGGCGGCGACGCCCAGCACAAAAAAAGCCCCCGGCGTCCGAGATGGACGCCGGGGGCTTTTTGGGGCGGGCCCTCAGGGTTTCGCCGCCTCGGGGCGCGGGACCGGCCGCTCCCAGGCGGGGAGCGTCACCGGCAGGCGATGGGGCAGGTCGCGGGAGCTCTGGCCGACGGCAAGGGTGAAGGTGCCGGCCTCATGGCGCCACCCGGGCAGGGCCTCATCCCACCACGCGAAGGCGCGGGGGCCGAGGGAGAGCCAGACGCTCCGCGTCTCGCCCGGCTCCAAGCGCTCCTTGGCGAAGGCGGCGAGCTGGCGCGGCGCGCGCACGACCGCGCTGTCGGCGGGCGGCTCGACGTAGAGCTGCACCACGACGGAACCGGCGCGCCTGCCCGCGTTGGTGACCGGCACGCGGACGGTGACGCGGTCGCCCTCGACCATCGCGTCGGGCTCGCCGATGATGAAGGAGGTGTAGCCCAGGCCGTAACCGAAGGGGAAGCGCGGCGCGATGTCCTTGGCGTCGAACCAGCGATAGCCCACGAGGATGCCCTCCTTGTGGTGGACGACGAGAGGGTCATGGTCGTCGAGCGCGAAGGGCGCGGTGTCGGCAAGGCGCTCGGGCCAGGTGTGGATGAGGCGGCCGCCGGGCTCGCGCACGCCGAGGAGCACGTCGGCCACGGCGGAGCCGCTCTCCTGCCCCAGGAAGCTGTGCTGCAGGATGGTCGGCGCACGGTCGGCCCACGGCATGGCGACGGGCGAGCCGGACTGGACGATCACGACGGTGCGGGGATTGACGCCCAGGAGCGCGGCGATGCCCGCGTCGTCCTCCGGCAGGAGGGAAAGGTCGGGGCGGTCCCCGGCCTCGCACTCCAAGGCGCGGCCATGCCCCTTGCCGTTGCCGGTCATGAGGATGACCGCGTCGGCCTTCTTGGCGAGCGCGCGCAGCTCGCCGTAATCGGCGCCGGCCTCGGAGGGACGGCGCCACCCGAAGGCGAAGACAGCCTCGCCCTGGGCCTGGCGGTATTCGACGGTGAGGTCGTGCTCCGTGCCGGCCCGGAGGGTGGCGCGCCCGGTGACGGTGTGCGCCTCGCTGTCGCCCCACGCGTCGATCAGGGGGCGGCCGTCGAGCAGGACGCGCGCGCCGTCGTCGCACGTGGCGGCGAAGAGATACTCGCCGCTCTCGGGCGCACGGAAACGAGTACGCCAGCGCATGGAGAAGTCGGTGCCCTTGGCGTCGGCCTCGGAGAGGGCGGGGGCGCGCGTGAAGCCGCGGGCGGCGGGGGCGCCGCGCAGGGCATCGTTGGCGAAGCGTTCCCAATGCCACCCGCGGTCGACCATGCCGACGGTCACGGTGGTGTCAGGGTTCTCGGTGACCAGGCAGGCATCGGGCAGGGGGGCGACGCTCACGCGATGCTTGGGGAAGGGGCGATAGACGATCTTGGCCTTGGGGAGCGCGGCGCGGAGCCCCTCCACGAGGGTTGTCTCGTAGGGCGGTTTGCCCTCGGCGGACCAGCCGAGGCGGCAAAGCCCCGTGTCGGCGAGGCGCCCCACCACGACGATCTCCCTGAGCGCCTTGGCGTCGAGGGGGAGGATCTCGGCGTCGTTCTTCAGCAGCACGACGCTGTCGGCGGCGATCTCGCGGGCGACGGCCTGGTGCGCGGGGGTGTTGATGGAGCCCTCCGCCCGCCGCTTGCCATCAAGTTTGTGGAGCTTGGCCTGCACGTAGAGGACGCGGCGGGCCATGTCGTCCACGCGCGATTCGGGGACCTTCCCCTCGCGCACGGCGTCGATCAGCGGCTGCTTGAAGTAACGGATGGCGCGGCCGGCGTTCATCTCCAGGTCGGAACCGCCGTTCGCGGCGCCGACGGTGTTGCGGATGCTCCCCCAGTCGGAGACGACCAGGCCGGGGAAGGCCCACTCGCCCTTGAGGATCCGATTGTTGAGGAGGTCGCTGTCGCTGCAATAATCGCCATACAGTTTGTTGTAGGCGTTCATGATGGCGAGCGCGCCACCCTGCTTCACGGCGGCCTCGAAGGCCGGCAGGTAAATCTCGCGGAGGGTGCGGGCGTCGGGGCGCGCGTCAAGGCGCAGGCGGTCGCGCTCCTGGTTGTTCACGGCGAAATGCTTGACGCAGGCGGCCACGTCGCGCGACTGCAGGCCGCGCACCACGGGCACGACCATCCGCGCGGCGAGGCAGGGATCCTCGCCCATGTACTCCCAGTTTCGGCCGCAGAGGGGCGTGCGCGCGATGTTCACGCCTGGGCCGAGCAGCATGTCCTTGCCGCGGGCGCGGGCCTCCTCGCCCAAAGCCTCGCCGAACCGTCGCGCCAAATCCGTGTCCCACGTGGCGGCGAGCGCGGAGCCGGCGGGGAAGACCGTCGCCGCGTCCGAGTAGTCATCCGCCGGGCGCAGGTAGGCGAAGGATTCCTCCCGCACGTCGGCGCGCACGGTGTGGGGGCCGTCGTGCATGACGAACCGGGTGGGGATGCCTTTTTCGGGGTTCGCGGCCACGGCCATCGTGGAGTCGCCGTGCGTCAGCGCCACCTTCTCCTCCAGCGTCAGCCGCCTGAGGATCGTCTCCGCCTGATCCCGCGCGTCGGCATCCACCGGGGCGACGTCCGGGGACGAGCACGCCGCCGCGCCCAGCAACGCCGCCAAGGCGATCGTCTTTCCGAAAAATGCAGTCTTCTTCATAGGGGGCTCCTTCTGCCCCCCCCACTCTATCGCATCCGCGCCGCGACGGCAAACGGCACGCCCCGGCGCGTGCCGCCGTTGCGTACAGGCGGACGCACGCCTCACCTGGCGAGCGCCTCGGCCTTGGCCTCCAGCTCGAAATACCGCTCCACCGCCGCGTCGAGCCGCGCCTGCGTCTGGGCCAGCTCGGCGGAGAGCGCGCCGTAGTCCGCGCCCGGCTCGGCGAGACGCGCGTTCAGCCGCGCGACGGCCTGCTCCAGCGCGTCGATCTCCCCGGGGAGCGTCTCCAACGCCCGCTTCTCGTTGTAGGAAAGGCGCGTGGCGGCGTTGTCGCGCCTGGGCGCGGCCGGCTTGGCGGCAGGGACGGGATCGGGCCTGGCGGCGCTCGGCGCGGCGGCCTCCTGCCGGGCGCGGGCGGCCTGCCAGTCGCTGTAACCGCCGGGATAGGCCGTGACCCGCCCCTCCTCGACGACGAGCACCGAGGTCGCCACATGGTCGATGAAGTCCCTGTCATGGGAGACGAGCAGGAGGGTGCCGTCGTAATTCGCCAGCTCCTCCTCCAGCAACTCCAAGGTCTCGACGTCGAGGTCGTTCGTCGGCTCATCCATCACCAAGAGATTGCCGGGATTGAGGAAGAGCCGCGCCAAGAGGAGCCGCGCCCGCTCGCCGCCGCTGAGCGCCTTGACGGGCGTCCGCGCCCGCTGGGGGGTGAAAAGGAAATCGCCGAGGTAACCGTAAAGATGCTTGCGCACGCCGCCCACGGTCACGAACTCCTTGCCCTCGGCCACGTTCTCGGCAACGGTCGCCTCAGGGTCAAGCGCCCCGCGCAATTGGTCGAAGAAGGCCGGGCGCACGTTCGCGCCGAGGCGTTGCGTGCCGGTCTGCGGCGTCAGCCGCCCGAGCAGCAGGTTGAGGAGGGTCGTCTTGCCGGCGCCGTTCACGCCCAGGATGCCGATCCGCTCGCCACGCAGGATGCGGAGCGAGACGTCGCGCAGGATGGGCTTCGCGGGGTCATAACCGAAGGTGACGCCCTGGCATTGGTAGACGATGTCGCCCGTGCGGCCGCCCTCCGCGCCGAGCGCGAGCGAGGCCGTCCCGGCGCGCGTGCGGCGCTCCGCGAACTCCTGGCGCAGCTTCATCAGGGCGGCCACGCGCCCCTCGTTGCGGCACGTGCGCGCCTTGACGCCGCGGCGCAGCCAGGCCTCCTCCTCGGAGAGGCGCTTGGCCTTGCGCTCCCAGTAGACCGCCTCGTCGGCCAGCAAGTCGGCCTTGCGCCGCAGGAAGGTCGGGTAATCGCAGTCCCATCCCGAAAGCACGCCGCGGTCGAGATCGAAGACCGTCTTGGCCACAGCCCGCAGGAAGGCTCGGTCGTGCGTCACGAAAAGGCACGCGAAGGGCGCCGTCGCCAAAAACCCCTCCAGCCACCGGATGGAGGGAATGTCGAGATGGTTCGTCGGCTCGTCCAAGAGGAGCAGGTGCGGCTCCCGCGCGAGGGCGCACCCGAGGAGCACACGGCGGCGAAGTCCGCCGGAGAGCGCGTTGAAGGGGCTGTCCGGTGGCAACCCCAGCCGCGTGCAGAGCGCGTCGGCCACATGCCCGCGCGACGGGTCATGGAGCGCGTCGGCCAAAATCTCGCGCACCGTCCCCGGACGGTCCGCCGGCACATCCTGCGGCAGATAGGCCACACGCGTCGATGGCGAGCGGAGCACCTCCCCGGAATCCGGCTCGACCAACCCCGCCAACACCTTCAGCAACGTCGACTTCCCCTCGCCGTTGCGGCCCGTCAGGCACGCGCGCGCCCCAGGCTCCACCGACAGCGAGAGATGCTCCAGGACGGGGGCGTTCCCGAAGCCGACCGTCACGTCATGAAGGGTGATCAGCGCCATGCGTCCCGCGGGACGGGGAGGAAGGCCCCGCCCCGCCTTCCTTTCTCACTCCCCGGGGGACCACTCGGACGTGATCGGGCCGCGGCGCCCCGGCGCGTAGATTGGGCGCGGCGCGACGGGCGCGGCCTGATGGCTCTCGGAGCCATCGCGCGGGCCGGAGCCCTGATTGCGCGCCCAACGCTTGGCCATCGGCTTGTCGCGGCGCGGGCCACGGGCGGGGCGCGACGCCTCCGCCTCCGGCGCGTCGGCCTCGTCGCCGCCACGCGGACGGAAACGCGGCTTGCGCTCCGGGCGGGTCTGCTCGGCCGTGGGGGCCTTGGCGGGCGCCGGCTCGGCGGTCCCCGCCCCGGTCGGCGCGGGGGCCGAGGCCTCAGGCGCGGGCGCGGGGGCGGGAGCCGCCGCGGGGGTGGGCTCGCCGGGCGTGGGCGCCTCGGGTTCCCTGCGGTCACGGCGGCGGCCGCGCGGGGCGGGGGCGGGCGGCTCGGCGAACATCCACTCCTCGGGCATCGAGCACTTCAGCTCCTCGTTGATATAAGCCTCGATGTCGGGAATGATGAAGGATTCGTCCTCGTCGGCGAAGGAGATGGCGGTGCCGGTGTGCCCCGCACGCCCAGTGCGCCCGATGCGGTGCACGTAATCCTCCGGCTCGTAGGGGAAGTCATAGTTCACCACGTAGGCGATGTCGTCCACATGGATGCCGCGCCCGGCCACGTCCGTGGCCACGACGTTGCGGATCTTGCCGGCGCGGAAGTCCTCCAAGATGCGCAGGCGCTTGGCCTGGTTCACGTCGCCGGAGAGGACCTCGCAGGGGATGCCGCGCCGGCGCAGGTTCTCGGCCAGCCGCTCGGTGGTGAACTTGCGGTTGCAGAAGATCAGCGTGCGGGCCTCGGGGTTACGCGCCAAATGGTTGTAGAGCAGGGTGAACTTCTCCTCGGCGCGGGCGATGTAGACGATCTGCCTGACGGTGGCGGTGGCGGGCTTGTCGGCCTCGATCTCCACGCGCACGGGGTCGCGCATCCACATGGCCGCCAGGTTCATCACCGTGTCGTTGAGCGTGGCGGAATAGAGCATCGTGCACCGATGGTCGCGGTCCGGCAGGTGGTTGACGATGTAGCGGACGTCGGGGATGAAGCCCATGTCGAGCATCCGGTCGGCCTCGTCGATCACCAGCGTGTCCACGTGCCGCAGGTCCACCACGCGCCCGCGCATGTAATCCTTCAGGCGCCCCGGCGTGGCCACCAGCAGATCCACCGGCGCCTCCTCCAGCTCGCGCCGCTGGCGGTCGTAATCCATCCCGCCATAGACGGCCAGCGAACGGACCCCGCCGCAGTACTTGCCCAACGCCTCCGCGTCCTTGCAGATCTGGATCACCAGCTCGCGCGTCGGCGCCAGGATCAGCGCCCGCGGCGTCCCCGGCGGGTTCCGCCGCTCCGGCGTGCGCAGATAACGCGTCAGCACCGCGATCAGGAAGGCCGCCGTCTTACCCGTGCCCGTCTGCGCGCGCCCGGCCACGTTCTTCCCCGCCAGCGAGAACTCCAGCGACTGCGCCTGGATCGGCGTGCAATACCGGAAGCCCAGATCCGACACCGCGTGCAGGATCTCGGAGGGCAGACCGAAGTCCGTGAAACGTTTCTTCCCTTCCTCCGGCGGGATGTCGTAACTCGCCGGATCCCACGCGGCGTGCGCCGCCGCGAAAGCCGCGATCTGCTCATCCGTGAACGCCCCGCCCGGGCGCGACCGCCCCGACGGCGTGTTGCGCGGGCCGTCCCCCTCGCGGCGGCCGCGCCGCCCACGCTCCCCGCGCCCGTCACGGCGATCCCGTCCGAAGCGCTCATGCCCGCCACGGCGGCCGTCGCGGCGATCCCGCCGCCCCTCGGCCGGCACATCCCCAGAAGCCGCGCGCTCGGGCGCGGGCCCGCGGCCCTCCTCCGGGCGCGACCGCTCGCCGCCCTCGGCGCGCGGCTTGGCGGAACGCGAACGCGCGGAAGGCCCGCGCCCCGCATCCCCTTCCCGACGCTTGCCGCCACGGCGGCGCCCATCCTCGGGCCGGCCGCCCTCCCCACGCTCGCCCTCGGCGCGGCGCGGGCGCCCCTTGGCGCCCTTCGGCGCGGCGGGGCCCTGCTGCGCCGGGGTCGCGGACGGCTGCCCGGCCAACCCCAACGCGTTCTTCAACTTGGATAGAAGACCCATCGCGGTGTCCTCCTGTCAAAACGTTCACCAGGCTTGGGCGGCACGGGCCGCCGGAGACTCCCGGTCTAAGACGAAGGCGGGGCGAACGTCCCCATCGAAGACGTCCGCCCCCTTCGGAAGGCCGCGCGGCGCGATGCCGCGCGGCGGCGTGGTTCGATCAGCGCTTGGAGAACTGGAAGCGGGCGCGGGCGCCGCGCTGGCCGGGTTTCTTGCGCTCTTTCATGCGCGAGTCGCGCGTCAGGCAACCGGCCTTCTTGAGCACCTCGCGCAGATTGGCGTCGAGGCCGCAGAGGGCGCGGGAGAGGGCGTGGCGCATGGCGCCGGCCTGACCGGCGATGCCACCGCCCTTGGCGGAGACGAGCACGTCGTACTTGCCGGCCTGCTCCGTCATCACGAAAGGCTGGTTGATGTAGTCGCGGAGCGACTCGCTGGGGACGTAACGCTCGATCGCCACGCCATTGACCGTCCATTTGCCGGTCCCGGGGACGAGGCGGACGTGCGCGACGGCGGTTTTGCGGCGGCCGGTGGCCGAGGAAAGTTCGTTAGCCATGATACGTGTCCTCCTCAGATGCTAAGGGTCTCGGGCTTCTGGGCCGCGTGCGGGTGCTCGGCGCCGGCATAGACTTTCAGGCGGGTCATGCGGATGTCGGCGGTGTTGTTCTTCGGGAGCATCCCCCAGACCGCGTGGGTGATCAGGCGCGTGGGGTTGCGCTCGCGGATCACCGCCGCGGGGGTCTTCGTGAGGCCGCCGCGCCAACCCGTGAAGTCGGCGTACTGCTTCTGCTCGTTCTTCTTGCCGGTCAGCGCCACCTTCTCGGCGTTGATCACGATCACGAAGGCGCCCGTATCCACGGAGGGGGCGTAATCCGCGCGATCCTTCCCGCGGAGGGCGTTCGCCACTTTCACCGCCAGGCGGCCCAGCGGCTTGTCGGCCGCGTCGACGATATACCACTTGCGGCTGTTGTTGTCGGGCAACTCAGGGAGAGTCGTCTTGGTCATGTCTGTACCCTGTCTTTCTCGTTCGCGCGCGCCACGGCACACCTTCAACGGTCCGGCGGCCGGCGCGCACGTGCGCATGGACTCTGCCGGGGCGGGACTATCAGGGAGTCGGGCGCGAGTCCCGCCAATTCCATGCACGTGTCCACATACTATATCATAGTCGCCCAGCAAAAAACAAGTCTTTTCTCGACCGCCCGAGAGACGGGAAGTCGCCGGGGAGGGGTTGACAGGGCGGGGGAGGTTTTGGTATTGTATGCGTGTTTTGCGGTTTTCCGCGCAGACTGTGGAGAGGTGGCCGAGTGGCCGAAGGCAACGGTTTGCTAAATCGTCGTGTTCCGCAAGGGGCACCGAGGGTTCGAATCCCTCCCTCTCCGCCATTGCCCCGGGATGGGGCGTCTTCATGAAGGGTCGGTCTTCGGATCGGCCCTTTTCGTTTGTCGGGAGGGAGGAAAGAGGCGGCCGCCCGGTGGGGCGGCCGCCTCTTTGCCGTGCGCGGGGCGTGGCTCAGGCGCCGAAGTGGATGGGGGAGAAGTATTTGGGGACGTGGAAGTTGAGCTCGGGGCTCTGAGGGAGGAGGGTGCCCCAGTGGGGGCGGCTGGAGCAGTCGGCGCATTTGCAGAAGTTGCCCTGCCAGGTCTGGCCGGAGAGGTCGCCGAGAGGGCCGAAGACGCTTTCGAGGTAGGCGCGGGGGACGCGCAGGATCATCCACCAGGCGCAGGGGTTGGGGTCCTCGGGGTCGATGACTTGGGGGAGATTGCCCTTGGCGGTGAGTTTGCGGATGGTGTCCTTGGCGATGTACTCGAAGTCTGCGAAGCCGCCGGGGGCGCGGGTCCAGTTGCGGATGTGGGAGGAGTGGATGCAACCGCCGGCGTTGACCTCGATGTTGATGTAGCCCTTCTCGATCTTGAGGGGCTGGAGGAAGGCTTCGACGCAGGCGTCCTCACAGACCATGGAGTTGGTGGCGGTGTGGGCGATGCGGACGTAACGGTCGTCGACCTGCCAGAGGAGCATGATGTCGTTGCCGTCGTGGAGGGCGCGGAGGACGGTTTTGGGGTGGTGCTCGGAGGATTTTTCGTGCCAGTAGGCGTATTCACCGGGCTCGGCCTTCTGCCAGATGGGGTCGTCGGGGTCGAAGTCGGGGAGGCGGTCGACCTTGTTGATGGTGTATTCGGTGAGCATGTGCGGAATCCTTTCGGTCGGGTTCGGAGGAGGGGTCACTTGAAGATGTCGGCCTTGACGGGCGCGGCGGGGGCGTACTCGCCGGAGTGGTAGTATTGGTCGCAGTCGCCGACGGCGGCCTTGAGGCGGTAGAGCTCGATCTTGAGGGCTTCGACGACCTTGGCGTAGGCGGGGTCGGCGTAGAGGTTGCGGAGTTCCTCGGGGTCGGTCTTGAGGTCGAAGAGCTCCCACTCGCCCTGCTTGTAGTAATGGATGAGTTTGTAGCGGGTGGTGCGGACGCCGTAGTGGGCGGGGGTGTTGTGCTCGCCGCCTTCGATGTAGTAGCGGTAGTAGAAGGAGCGGCGCCAGTCGGCGGGGGTGCCGGAGGTGATGTTGGGCAGGAAGGAGCGGCCTTGGTAGTTGGCGGGCTTGGGGGCGCCGGCGGCGTCGACGAAGAAGGCGGGGAAGTCGACGTTGGTGATGATGTCGGTATTGACGGTGCCGGGCTTGACGGCGGCGGGCCAGCGGAGGAGGAAGGGCATCTTGAGGGTCTCCTCCATCATGAAGCGCTTGTCGTAGAGGCCATGGTCGCCGAGGAAGAAGCCTTGGTCGGCGGTGTAGATGACGATGGTGTCCCGGTCGATGCCCTTTTCCTTGAGGTAGTCGAGCATCTGGGCGACGGAGTCGTCGACGGATTGGACGCAGGCGAGGTAGTCCTGCATATAGCGGAGGTAGGAGAGTTTGATGCGTTCGCGGCGGCGGCGCTCGCGCTCGGCGGGGTCGAGGCCGGGGGCGTCGCGGAGTTCCTTGGGCCAGCGGTTCTTCGAGGAGCCGTCCTTGTACTGCTGGGGGTCGACGCCGGGGAATTGGCCGCCTTGGGAGAAGTACTCGGTGAGTTTGAGGTCGGCCTCGATACGCATATGGCGTTCGAGGGTCATGGCGGTGTGCTTGATGGGGTTGGCACGGCCGTCGTAATCGTCGAAGAGGGTGTCGGGGATGGGGATGTCGTCGAGGGTCTTCTTGCGGAAGGCCTCGCGGTATTTGTCCTCGGGGAGCCAGTTGCGGTGGGGGGCCTTGTGGAGCATGGCCACGAAGAAGGGTTTGCCCTGGGCGAGGGCCTCGTCGATCACGCCTTGGGTGACGCGGGTGAGGTTGTCGGTAGCGTATTCGCCCTTGAAGGTGATGCGCCCGTTGGCGAACTTGTCCTTGGCGGTGGGGGGACAATGCTCGGCGTCGGTGAAGAAGTAGGGGTCGAAGTATTGCCCCTGGTTCTGATAGATGGCCCAGCGATCCCAATCCGTGCCGCGGACGGTCTGGGGGCCGCCCATGTGCCACTTGCCCAGGAGGGCGGTGTAGTAGCCGTTCTCGCGAAGGGTGCCGCCGACGGTCTTGATTTTCGGGGAGATGTCGTTGAAGACGGGCACGCCGTTCTTGCAGGAGTACATCCCCGTCATGATGCAGGCGCGCGAGGGCGTGCAGATGGAGTTCGTCACGAAGACGTCCTGGAAGAGCATCCCCTCCTGCGCCAAGCGGTCCATGCCGGGCGTCCTGTTGATCCGCGAGCCATAGGCCGAGATGGCGTGGGCGGCGTGGTCATCGGTCATGATGAAGAGGATGTTCGGGCGTTTCTTCCCGCCCCCCTGCGCGAAGGCGCGCCCCGCGCCGAACGAAACCGCACCCGCCGCCAAACCGATCCCGGCGGCCTTCATGAACTCACGACGCGTCTGCATCCAACAATCCTCCGTTCTTCCGCCGAATCCCCCGGCGACATCCATAGATTATCAAAAAAGCCGCCTCCGGGGAAGCGTTTTAGCCGGCCTGCGCGGCGGCAAGCATCTCGGGGAGCGTCACGGCGCCCTCGTAGAGCGCCTTGCCGACGATCGCGCCGCGCAGGTTGGCGCGCCCCAACGCACGGAGCGCGACGATATGCCCCGGCGCGGAAACGCCGCCGGAGGCGATGAGGTCGACCTCGGGCACGGCGTCGGCCATCTCGGCCATCGCCGGGAGGTTGGTGCCGCCGAGCATCCCGTCGGTCGCCGTGTCGGTGTAGATGATGGTGCGCACGCCGAGGGCCGCCACGCGGCGGGCGAGGTCGGTGGCGCGGACGGCGGAGGTCTCGACCCAGCCTTTGGTCTGGACGAGCCCGCCGCGCGCGTCGATGCCCACGGCGATGCGCCCGCCCCACCGCGCGACCCAGCGGCCGAGCGCGGCGGCGTCCTCCAAGGCGCGGGTTCCGATGATGGCGCGGGCGGCGCCGGTCTCGAGAACGGCCTCGACGGCGGCCTCGTCGCGCAGGCCGCCGCCGACCTCGACCGTGAGGCCGCTCTCGGCGACGATGCGGGCGATGAGCGCGGTGTGGCGCGGGGCGCCGGCGAAGGCGCCGTCCAGGTCGACGACGTGCAGGTGGGTGGCGCCGGCCTGACGGAAGGCCAGCGCCTGGGCCACGGGATCCCGGGAATAGACGGTGCGCAGGTCGGCGCGCCCTTGGCGCAGGCGCACGCAGCAGCCGTCCATCAGGTCAATCGCGGGCAGGACGATCATCAGAGGCATCCTTTGCTGGAGGGGATGGAGGCGTCTCGGGGGTCGCGCTCGACGGCCATGCGGAGGGCGCGGGCGAGGGCCTTGAAGACGGCCTCGTAGGCGTGGTGGATCTCGGCGCCGTAGGGTTGGACGGCGTGGAGGTTCATGCGGGCGTTGGTGGCGAAGGCGCGGGCGAACTCCTCGAGGAGCTGGACGTTGAAGTCGCGGATGAGGCGCTCGGGGTGGGAGATCTTCCAGACGAGGAAGGGGCGTCCGCCGAGATCGACGAGCACGTCCGCGCGCGCCTCGTCCATCGGCAGCATGAAGAAGCCGTAGCGGCGGATGCCGCGGCGGTCGCCGAGCGCCTGGTCGAGCGCGGAGCCGAGCACGAGCCCGATGTCCTCGACGGTGTGGTGGTAATCGACGCGCAGGTCGCCGACGCAGCGGACCTCCAGGTCGAAGAGCGCGTGGCGGGCGAGCAGTTCGAGCATATGGTCGAGGAAGCCGATGCCGGTGTCGATGGAGGCCTTGCCGGTGCCATCGAGGTCGAGGGTGAGGGCGATGTCGGTCTCGCGGGTCTTGCGGGTGAGGGTGACGGTGCGCATGGGGGCCTTTCAGAGGGCGAACTTGTCGATGGCGGCGAGGAGGCGATCGATCTCGGTGTCGGAGCCGATGGTGATGCGGAGCCATTCGCCGGTCCGCGGGCCGGGGAAATGGCGGAGATAGATGTGATGGTCGCGCAGCGCGGCGAAGAGATCCGCCGCCTCGCCGAGCGGGGGCCGGGCGAAGAGGAAGTTGGTGGCGGAGGGGAGGACGCGCCAATTGCGGCCGTGAAGCGCGCGGGCGAGACGCTCGCGGGTGGCGAGGATCTTGGCGACGTTGGCGCGCATATGGGGGAGGTCCTCGAGTGCGGCGGCGCCGACCGCCTGCGCCAGGGCGTCCATGTTGTAGGAGTCCTTGATTTTGTAGAGCGCGGCGATGAGCGGCTCGGGGCCCACGCAGTAGCCGAAGCGCATCCCGGCCAGGGAGAAACTCTTGGAGAGGGTGCGCATGACGATGACGTTGGCGTTGTCGGGCGCGGTGGCCAGGGCCATGCAGTTGTCCGGCGCGAAGTCCACGTAGGCCTCGTCCACGAGCAGGACGCCCGGATAGTCGTGCGCGAAGGCGCCGATCTGCCGGGGCGCGGCGAGCAGGGAGGTCGGCGCGTTGGGGTTCGTCCAGACGAAGACGTCGGAGAAGTCGCTCGGCGGGGTCGGGCACGTGAAGTCGTCGTTCAGCGGCAGCGCCTTGCCGCGCGCGTCACGGATCGCCGCCAGGACGGAATAGAGCGAATAGGTGGGGTCGAAATAGCCGATCGTGCCGCCGACCTCGACGAAGGCGCGGGTGAAAAGCGCCAGGATCTCGTCCGACCCGTTCCCCACGAAGACCTGGCTGGGCGAGCACCCGTTGTTGCGCGCCACAATCTCGCGCACCCGCCGGAAGACGGGATCCGGATAGAGCCGCAACGTCCGCCAATCGAACCGCTCCAACGCCTCCTTCACCCGCGGCGACGGCGGGTAAGGGTTCTCGTTGGTGTTCAGCTTGATCATGCCCGCGAAGTGCGGCTGCTCGCCGGGGACGTACCCCGCCAATGCCTCGATGTGCTTGCAAATCCTGCTCATGATGCGGTTAGTATAGCACATTTCGGCGAACGGGGCGGGCGCACGGGGCCCAGGCGCGCCCGCCCGTCCCCCCCCCCAAAAAAAGCCCCCGCTCCCGCGGGGGCTTTTCTCATTTCTTCTCCGGCGGCCGGGTGAGCGGGGCGGCGTTGAGGCCCATCGCCTTGAGGCGGGGCAGGCCCGAGCGCTCCATGCGGCCATGGAAATCCTCCCAGTCGCGCTCGGCGAGGGGCGTCCAGGCGACCTCGGCGATGGCACAGGTGCGCGGCCACATCTTCCAATCGCGGTCGCGGTCGGAGCGGACGTATTCGGACCAGTTGTTGCCTTGGACGCCGAGGATGAAGGGTTTGGCCTCGTCGGGCAGGCCGGCGACGGGGTCGAAGCCGTAGGTCTTCCAGATGGGGTTGGGGGTGTTGTTGGGGATGTACTCGTAGGGGTCGCCGGGGACGAGCTGGTTGTAATCCACGTAGCAGAAGGGTTTCGGGGTCATGACGACATGGACGCCGGCCTTGGCGGCTTGGACGCCGGCCTTGACGCCGCGCCAGCTCATGATCGCGGCGCCCTTGGGCAGGCCGCCCTCCAGGATCTCGTCCCACCCGATGCAGTTACGCCCCTTCTTCGCGAGGTAGGCGGCGAAATGCTCGGCCATCTTGGTCTGGAGCTCATGCATGTTCTTGCAGCCGAGGGCCTTCATCTTGGCCTGGCACTTGGGGCACTTGTTCCAACGGTCCTTGGGCGCCTCGTCGCCGCCGATGTGGACGTAGGGCGCGGGGAAGAGCGCGACGACCTCGTCAAGCACGCCCTCGAGGAGCTCGTAGGTCTTGGGGTTGCCGGCGCAGAAGATCTCCTTGAGCACGCCCCAGCGCGGGGTGAGGTCGGGATTGGCGGAGCAGGCGAGCTCGGGATAGGCGCGCAGGGCGGCGACGGCATGGCCGGGGAGCTCGATCTCGGGGACGACGGTGATGTGGCGCGCGGCGGCGTAGGCCACCACCTCGCGGATTTCGTCCTGCGTGTAGAAATAAGGGCCGTAAGGCTCGCCGTCCATCTGCGTGCGGGCGAAGGGCCGGGGCGTGCAGGGGCGGATGCTCCCGACCTCGGTGAGGCGCGGGAAGCGCTTGATCTCGATGCGCCATCCCTGGTCGTCGGTCAGATGCCAGTGCAGGACGTTGAGCTTGTGCGCCGCCATCGCGTCCAGCTGACGCTTCACGGACTCGACGGGCATCCAGCTGCGGCACGGGTCGAGCATGACGCCGCGCCAGGCGTAGGTCGGCGCGTCGACGATCGAGACCGCCGGCATCTCCCATTTGCCGCGGACGGGCGCGGGGCCGGAGGCCTCCGGCGGCAGGAGCTGGCGGAGCGTCTGGATGGCGTAGAAGGCGCCGGCGGGGGCGGAGGCGCGGATGGCCACCCCCTTCTCGGAGACCTCCAGCGCGTAGCCCTCCTTGGGCAGGGAGGCGTCATACGCCACGGTGAAGTCGGCCTCCGCGCCGGAAGCCTTCTTGATCACGACGCCCGTGGCGGGGAAGAAGGCCTTGCGGAGCACCTCGATCTCGGCGGCGAAACGGTCGTCGCCGGCGACCGTCTGCCCCCATTTGAGGACGAACGGCTTGCCCTCGCGCACGGTGAGCGAGGCGGGCTTGGGGACGATGTCGGGGGTCGCGGCGGGAAGGATCGGCACAAACGCGAAAGCCGCCAACGCGGCCAAGGCAAGGACTCTCATGGTCTCTCCTCTCAGTCGATGACGATGTAGGTGGGCAGGCCCTTGATGGCGAAACGCTCCTGGGTGGGGCGGATGGCCCGGTCGGCCAAGTCCATGCGCACCTTGAGCACGGCGAAGCGCGCGAGCGCGCCCTGGACCGCGGGGTCGGGGAAGGTCTCGCGCTCCATCTCGTCGCACGCCTTGCAGGCGGTGCCCCAGAAATCCAGGAGGACCGGCTTGCCGGCGGCGCGGGCCTCGGCGATGGCGGCCTCGATCGCCGACAGATCCGCGCCGTCGAGCCCCTCATGCGGCAGGAACGCCTTGACGGCGACCCACCCATAATGCAACGCGAAGAGCAGGACCACCACGCCGAAGCCCTTCTTCACCCACACCATCCAGGCGCCGGGCTTGGGCAGGAAGGCCAGCCCCGCGCCGGCAATCGGCCACGGCGCGGCCATCCCGAGCCCTAGGACGAAGGGCAGGCAAAGCATCCACCACGTGCCGGAGGCCACGCCGTCGGCCGTGAGCAGGAGCACGGCCAGAAGCACCGGGGCGACGCACGCGCCGGCCAGCACCGCGCTCACCGCGCCGGCCACGAAGGCCGCGAGGGCGCCCTTCCGCCCCCCCCCGGGGCCGGCGAAGCGGGTGAGATCGATCATGAAAACGTCGAAGAGCGCCAAGGCCAGCGCCACGAAGAGCGCCGCGATGGCGGCGTTGAACCACCAGGCCGACTGGATGGCGCCAAAGGCCGTGCCGGTGAGCGCGGGGATGAGCGCGAGCACGCCATAGGCCAAGGCGATGCCCAGCCCATAGGCGCCGCCGCGCAACGCGCCGCGCAGACGCCCCCCGCCCATCGCGCCCGCCCCGATGATGGCCAGGTTGATGGGGATCATCGGCAGGACGCACGGCGTGAGATTGAGCGCGAGCCCCCCCACGAAGACGATGGCGACGAGGAGCCAGACGCCGTAGGCGTCGAGCCAGCCGCGCGGATCGGAGAGGAAGGTCGGCGCGTCGACCCGCCCGCGCACCGCCTCACCGCGCAGGAAGGCCACGAAGTCCGCCGGCGGCAGGAAGCCCGCGGCGGAGCGCTCACGGGCGGCGGCGGGGGAGGCCGTTTGCGCGGGGGCGGGGTCGGCGGCGGGGGCGCCCTCGACCAACCGCCCATCCGGGGTGACGGTGTAGGTGAGGGTCTGCGGCATATAGCACTGCCGGGCGTCGCACCCTTGGTAATCGAGCGTGAAGGTCTGCCCGGGCGCGGCGGCCCAGGCGAACTCGGCGAATCCCTCGTAGATCACGCGGCCGTCGGCGTCCTTGCCGGAGGCCGGGGCCTTGGCGAGCGGCGCACCCAGGGAGGAGGCCAGCATGTCGTCGTAGATATGCTGGTCGGGCGTCGCCATCATGAAGGTGACGGTGACGCGGCCATCGGCGTAGGCGAGATCCGGACGGAAGGGGTCGTCGGGCGTGGGGGCGGCGGCAAGCGCGCCCGCCCACGCCGCGAGGGCGAACGCGACGGCGCGGAGGCCGGGGGCGAAACGGGTGCGGGCCATCTCAGAGGTTCTCGGCATCGACGCTGGATTCGAGGGTCACGCGCATGAAGGGCGTCTCGACCGAGCCGCGGGGCAGGGTGATGACGGCGTAACCGTTGGAATCGAAGGCGAGCGCGGAGTCGGCCACCATTTTCTTGGGGGCGTTGGGCAGGGCGTCGAGGCTCTCGGCGGCGGTGAGGCAGATGCGCCCGGCGCGTGCCTGCGCGGCGCGGAGGTCGCACCCCTCGGGGCCGCGGACGGTGAGGGTGACGCACGCCTCGTCGGGGACGATCGCCGTGACGGTGAGGCGCTGGGAGACGTTGAAGTCGGCGGGGTCCATGTCCAGCAGGAAGGCGTTGAAGGCCCAGTCGGTGAGCGCCTCGCCGGAGAGGCCGGCCTCGGCGGCGAGGGCGCGGAGCGCGGGGCCCTTGCGCTGGAGGTAGTCGGTGAGGGTGACGCCGTAGCGCGAGGCCCAATCGTAGAGCAACCCCTCGGAGTTGGCGTAGCCTTGGGCGGCATAGGCGGCGAAGGAGGCGAGGTCGTAGGTGTCGAGGTTGGCGTAGGTGTCGAGCGTGGAGCCCATGTTGAGCCAGGCGGCGTAGAAGGCGCCCTGGGTGGCGGAGAAGCCGATCTGGTTGGCGGAGCCGAGGGAGTCGATGCTCATCTGCAGGCCGTCGGGGGAGGCGGCGAGCGCCTCGTCGATGCAGTAGAGCCACGAACCCTTGCCGAGGGAGGAGAAGTCGAAGGTGTAGCCGTTCTCGGCGTCGGTGGTCCACTCATAGCCCAACCCCTCGGAGACGCAGATCTCGGCGGAGTCGGCGGCGTTGGCGTCGCGCACCCAGATGCGGAAGCCGCGCGAGACGGCGGCGTAGTCGTCGGCGGCGTAGGTGCAGAACTCGATCCGCACCACCACGTTGCCCGCGCCGACCTCGTCGTAGGTGTGCGCGGACTTGCAGAACTCGTAGGTGAGATCCTCGGCCATGCCGGTGCCGGGCTCCCCGTCGGAGCCGCTCACCACGCGCGAGACGTAGAAGTAGCCGTCCTGCAGCACGCACAGGCCGAGCTTGGGCGCGGTGAAGACGGCCAAGCCGCCCGTCGCCGGGAGCTGGCTCTCTGCGTAGGAGGGGTACATCTCCTTGAGGGAATCCATCTCGGGCGTGGCGTCGGAGGGTGTGAAGCGCACCTTCACGTACAGATTGTCCACGCGCAGCTTGGTGTGATCCGTGGGATCCAGGGAGATGCCGACGCGCGCGTCGGGGTCGGCGGCCGAGTCGGCGGAGATGCCGAGCACGACATACGCGTCCGTGTCCGAACCCAGGGCCGCCGGGCCGGTCGAGAAGTCCAGCCCCCGCGCACCCGAGGCGTCCTGCCGCACCGCGAACCGCGCGGAGTCCTCGATGGCCTCGGAGGAGGCATTAAAGACCGACCATTCCTTGAAGGCGAGCAGGTCGAAGGCGCTCGTGTCGCCGTAATCCTCAAACGTGTAGGGATCGCCCGCCGTGCAGGCCCCCGAGAGCCAATTGCCCGGCGCGACCGCCCCCACGCGCCAAGCCAGGCCCAGCGCGCCCAAAAAGACGAAGATGTTGCGCAAGATGTCCATATCGCACTTTCCTGTTGAATAGAATAACCTTTTTCACCACCGCGCGCAAGCAAAAAAATGAGGCCCGGCTCCGCCGGCGGGGGGGGGCGGCGGCACGGAGGGGAAAACACGAAACCCTCGAGGGTTTGGCCCGAAAGTCGGGAGGGTTCGGGGGCAAAGTCGGGAGGGTCCGAGGCGAAACCTCCCAGGGTCTGGCCCGAAAGCCGGGAGGGTGGCCCCCGAATCGGCCCCGAGCGGCGAAGCCGGCGGTTGCGGCCTCGGCAAGCCCCCAAGGCGCCGAATCTGCTATAATCTGGGCGATTTCATTGAGAGGAAGCCCATGCCCCCGAAAATCGGAACCTACGAGATTCTCCACGAAGACGCCAAGAGCGGCGCGCGCCTTGGCCGGCTTTGGACGCGCCACGGGCCGGTGCCGACGCCGGTCTTCATGCCGGTGGGCACGCAGGCCACGGTGAAGACCCTCGGCGCCGAGGATCTGGAGCGGCTCGGCGCGCCGATCATCCTGGGGAACACCTACCATCTGATGCTCCGGCCCGGCATGGAGGTGATGGAGGCGCTCGGCGGGCTCCATGCCTTCCAGGGGTGGCGCGGCCCGATCCTCACCGACAGCGGCGGCTTCCAGGTCTTCTCCCTCTCCTCCCTGCGCAAAATCACCGAGGAGGGCGTCTCCTTCCAATCGCACATCGACGGCCGCCGCCTCTTCATGGGCCCCAAGGAGAGCATGGCCGTGCAGCGCGTGCTGGGCAGCGACATCGCGATGCTGTTCGACGAGTGCATCCCCTATCCCTCCACGCCCGACTACGCGGCGCGGAGCGTGGAGCAGACCCTCCGCTGGGCGCGCGTGTGCCTGGAGCAGCCCCGCGCCGAGGGGCAGCTCTATTTCGGCATCGTCCAAGGCTCCGAATACCCGCACCTGCGCGAGCATTGCGCCCGCGAGCTCGCCGCCATGGAGGCCGATGGGCTGGACGGCTTCGCCGTCGGCGGGGTCTCCGTGGGCGAGCCCGAGCCCTTCATCCTCAAGGGCATCGCCGACAGCGTCCCCTTCATGCCGCGCCGCCGCCCCCGCTACGTCATGGGGTTGGGCGACCTGTGGCAGATCACCGAGGCCGTCGGCATGGGCTGCGACATGTTCGACTGCGTGATCCCCACGCGCAACGCCCGCAACGGCTCGGCCTTCACGCTCGACGGCCCCTACCCCGTCAAGGCCGGCGCCTGGAAGGCCAGCGATCTGCCCGTCGAGCCGGGGTGCGACTGCCCCTGCTGCACGCGCCACACGCGGGGCTACGTCCGCCACCTCCTCAACACCTCCGAGATGCTCGGCTACCGCCTCCTCACCCTCCACAACATCCACTGCTACCTCCGCTTCATGCGCCTCATGCGCCAGGCCATCGCCAACGACTGCTTCCTCGACTTCCGCGCCGAGGCCCGCGCCCGCCTCCGCGAGCGCCCCAAGCGCGGCAACTACTGACCGCCCCTCCCCCATCCCACGAAAAAGCCCGGCCGACGAATCGTCCGGCCGGGCCAGTGTTATATCTTGTTATGGATGGGGTTGTGTCTGTATGGAGAATCCATGAAACGCCGTAAGGATACCACACCCGCCGCATCTCCGCAAGCATGAAAAAATCCAGCCGCAAAAGGGGGCTCTTCAGAGTTTTTAGTGGGTCGGGTGTGGAAGCGCGCCGCAATGGAAGAGGATGGCTATACGGTAGTTGG
>CALXMV010000007.1 GCA_944389565.1 uncultured Kiritimatiellota bacterium | reverse complement strand
AATCGATAAATGTCTGCCATGCCCCTATTATCTCAACATTTTTCCCCCATTGCAATTTTTATGCGTTTGCCCTGGGCAGAGCGCTCTCCCGATTTCCGAGGCAGACCCCTAAGGGTTTCGCCTCGAACCCTCCCGACTTTGGCCTCAGACCCCTAAGGGTTTCGCCCCAAACCCTCCCGACTTTCGGGCTATGCCTGGGAAACCGCCGATTTCGCGGATCGAAGCCGATTAGGGGCGTGCTCCCGCACGCCGGGAAACCTAGTCAAGCTTCGCGGCGCTCTCCCTTCCATCGCCAGCCAGCCCCTAATCAGCAGAATCGACGGTCCTTCCGCGTCGCCAGCCAATCGGCCAGTTTGCTATAATGGACGTATGAAAAGGTTGCTTTGCTTGATTGTGGCGTTGGCCGCGTTGGCGCCGGCGCACGCCGGATTTGAGGGCGGCCGCCCCGAACACCCCATCTTCGTGGCGGGCTCCGGGTATCTCGCGGAGGTCGGCACGGATGGCGCGGTGACGCGGCGGTGGCGCGGCGGGAACAACAACGACGCCTGGCGTTTGCCGAACGGAAATATCCTGGTGGCCGACGGCGCGGCCTGGGAAGCCACGCCGGACGGCAAGCGGGTGTGGCGGTACGAGGCCAAGGAGAAGCGGGGGGGCGGCGTCTATTCCGCGCAACGCCTGCCGAACGGGAACACGCTCATCGCCGAGAACAGCACGGGGCGCATCTTCGAGGTCGCGCCGGATGGCGGCACGGTGGGCAAGGTGATTCAGGTGCCGCTGAACGCGAAGGATCGTCATCAGACCTTGCGGATGGCGCGGCGCCTGCCGAACGGCGACACGTTGGTCTGCCGCTCGGGGGCGGGGATCGTGGAGCGTTATGATGCGGATCTGAAGTGCGTGTGGCGGCAGCCGGTTCCGGGGCTGGCCTTCGCGGCCGTGCCGGACGCGGCGGGGAATGTCTATGTCTCCTGCCTTGACCGCATCCAGCTCTGGTCGCCCGATCACCGCCTGCTGTGGGAGTTCGTCCCGGCACGGGCGGGATTGCCCATCGCCAACATGACGGGCCTCCATCTGTTGCCCAACGGCAATCTCGTGGTGGGGTGCTATGCCTATGGCCCCAACCAGACGGGCGTCTTTGAGGTGACCCCGCGCCAGACCGTGCTCTGGCGGTATGTCTCCGGCGCCAAGCGTGACAGCCACATGGCCGTTCAGGCGCTTGACCCCGCCATCGCGGCACCGAACCGATGACGTCCCCGTGCGATTGTGGTATACTGCCGACGTCTCGCTAAGGAACCTTATGCCATGTCGAAACTGACGATTGAGAACATCCGCCATGCGGCCGAAGTGCTGAAAGAGGTCGCCCGGAAGACGGATCTGATTTACGCGCCGAAACTCTCCACGAACGCACAGGTCTGGCTGAAGACCGAGAACCTTCAGGTGACAGGCTCGTTCAAGGTGCGGGGGGCCTATTACAAAATCTCGAAGCTGACGCCCGAGGAGCTCGGGCGCGGGGTGATCGCCTGCAGCGCGGGCAACCACGCGCAGGGCGTGGCCCTTGGCGCGCAGAAGCGCGGCGCGCGCGCGGTGATCTGCATGCCCGACATCGCCCCCATCGCGAAAATCGAGGCCACGAAGAGTTACGGCGCCGAGGTGCATCTGGTGCCGGGGACCTACGACGACGCAAGCGCCTACGCGCAGGATCTTTGCAAGCGCGAGGGGATGACCTTCGTGCACCCATTCGACGACCCGGACGTTATCGCGGGGCAGGGCACGGTGGGCCTTGAGATCCTGGAGCAACTGCCGGACGTGGACGCCGTGCTGGTGCCGATCGGCGGGGGCGGGCTGATCTCGGGCGTGGCCTACGCCATCAAGCAGTTGCGCCCCGAATGCAAGATCTTCGGCGTGCAGGCCGCGGAGGCCGCGAGCATGAAGCGTTCGATCGAGGCGGACGACAAGCTGACGCTCTCCTCGGCGAACACCTTCGCGGACGGCATCGCGGTGAAGCACCCCGGCGACCTGACCTTCGAGCTGGTGAAGCGCTACGTGGACGGCATCGTGACGGTGACGGAGGACGAGATCGCCGCGGCGGTGCTCTTCCTCATCGAGCAACGCAAGTTGGTGTGCGAGGGCGCGGGGGCCGTCTCGGTGGCGGCGATGATTTACGACAAGGTGCCCGGACTGCACGGCAAGAAGGTCTGCTGCCTGCTTTCCGGCGGCAACATCGACGTGAACATCCTGAGCCGCGTGATTTACCGCGGCCTCTTGGCGAGCGGTCGGCGCGCGGGTATCAAGCTGACGCTCCCGGACAAGCCCGGCCAGCTGGCCGTCGTGGCGGGAATCGTCTCGAAGTGCGGCGGGAACGTGATCAACGTGAGTTACGGCCCATCGGGCGTGGACACGGCGTTGGCCACATGTGTGCTGAGCCTGGAGCTCGAGACGCGCGACTTCGAGCAGATCGGCGCCATCCATGCGGCGCTTGAGGCGGCGGGATACCGACTCCTGCGGGAATGACCGATGCTGACGCTGAACGACGTCACCTTCCAATATGCCGAGGGCCGCGGGATTCGCGGCGCCTCGTTGCGCGTGGCGCCTGGCGAGGTCGTCGGCGTGGTGGGGCCGAACGGCGCGGGCAAAAGCACGCTCTTGGGATTGGCGGCGGCGGCGCTCCTGCCCCAGCAGGGCATGGTGGCCTTGGCGATGGCCGATCTCTCCGGGCGCACCCGTAAGTACCGCTCGGACGCGGGGGTGGGCTATCGGCGCCATGTGGGCTATCTGACGGAACTCGCGCCGGCCTACGGCGAGATGCGCGTGGAGGCCTATCTCCGCTTCCGCGCGAAGTTGCGCGGGGAGCGCTTCCTGCGCATCCGGCGGCGCGTGCTGGAGGCGATGGAACGTTGCGGCCTGCTGGGGCAAAGGCGGGCCGTGATCGGGCGCCTCTCCTTGGGGCTCCGGCGGCGCGTGGCTCTGGCCGAGGCGTTGCTGACGCTCCCCTCGGTGCTGGTGCTGGACGACCCCTTCGCGGGGATCGACGCGGGGATGCGCGCGGAGTTCGCCGCGATGATCAAGGATGTCGCGGCGCGGGCGCACGTGCTCATCAGCGGGCATGACCCGCAACTGCTGACGGCCTGTTGCAACCGTTTCGCGTTGGTGGAGCGGGGGCGCCTCACCGCGGATCGCCTGGACGCGGCGACGGCGTTGGCGCGCTTGTTGCCGCCTGCCGAGGGCGGCGGAAAGGAGGCGTGAGGCAAGATGGTTCTGTGGACGATCCTGAGGCGCGAGACCTTCCAACTGCTTCGCTCGGTGCATGGGCTGGCGCCGCTGTTCCTGGCCTTGGCCGGCGCCGGCGCGCTCTTCGTGCTTTTTCTGTACCGTTCGGAGGGGACGGCCGAGACGCTTCCCGCGCTTTGGGGGTTGGCGACGGCCTTCGGGCTGCCGTTTCTGGCGGCGGTGGCGGCCTCGCGCGGCTTCACGCAGGATCGCGAGGTGGGGATGCTTCGGTTGATGTTCGCGACGCCCGTGCGTGCGCGGTGGTGGGTGTTGGGCAAGGTCTTGGCCGCATGGGTGCTCTGCCTGGTGTATGTGGGGGGGATGGGGCTCTCCTGTTGGGCGCTCGTGCATTGGCTGTTGCCGGCGGACGCGCAGGTGCCGGGCTCATGGGTGGGGTATGCGTTGGCCGTGACGGCGCTCGCGGCGCAAGCCCTGCTTTGGTGTGGCGTCGGGACGCTCGCCTCGCTCTTCCTGCGGAGCTCTGCCGCGACATTCCTGGTGTCGCTCTTGGTATGTTTGCTGGCGCCTCCGCTCTTTTGCCTTCTGTTCTCGGCGGCTTTCTCCACGCCATTGACGCAGTGGCCATGGTTCCCCCTGCAGACGGCGGTCTACGATTGCGCCGGCGGCTTGGTTGACGTGCGGGCGTTGGTCGGTTGCCTGACGGGTGCCGCCGTGTTGATTTATGCCGCTGGGATGGCCTTCGACGCCTTGCGGCTGTGTGCCACGGAGCGGTGATGGATGCGATTCGCGAGAGTCTCTCCCGGGCCTTCGACGCCGGACGCCCCGCGCAAGGCTACGTCGTGGTCGGCGATGTCCGCCGGGAAGGGCGGGCGCTCGCCGAATGGATCGGAAAGCGCCTCCTCGGCGAATCGGAGACCGTGACGACCCACTCGCATCCGGATATGCCGTGGTTCGAGCCCGAGAAGGTCAGCCGGGTCATCGGCGTGGATATGATGCGTGAGCGGATCCTCCCCTTCGCGCAGCAGAGCGCCCTCTCAGGGGGGTGGAAAATCCCGGTCATCGTCTCGGCCGACCGAATGCGCCCGGAGGCCGCCAACGCGTTTCTCAAGACGCTTGAGGAGCCTCCGCCGAAGACCCTCTTCCTCCTGCTCGTCGATGGCATGGCCGATCTCCTGCCGACCATCGTGTCGCGCTGTCAAGTGTTGCAGGCCGGCGGCCGCAGACGGTTGGATGAGCCGTGGCGGTCGCAGGTGCTGGGGCTTTTGGCCGATATCGACCGCAAGTCCGTCTTGCTCGACACGGTGCGCGCGGAGGCGCTGTGCGCGGTTTTGGCGGACATGGAGGCACGCGCGGAGGCGGCCGTCCGCGAGGAGGCGCAGGCCAACCCGCTCGTCTCCGAATCCGCCGACACGCTGAAGGCCCTCGTCGGCGCACGCGCCAAGACGTGGCGAAACGATCTGTTGCTCACGTTGGAGCAATGGATGCGCGACCTACTGTGCCTGAAGGCAGCCCCCGGCGAGACCCCGCCCCTGAACTTCCCCGAGCACCGCGAGACGCTCGCCGCCCGCGCCGCCGTGCACCCCCTCGCCAAACTGGCCGAGAACCTCACGATGTTGGAGACCTTGGCCACGCAACTCGACCGCAACATCACGCCGGCCCACATCCTGCCGTATTGGATGGACCGCTTCTACCTGTGAGGTTCCCATGAAACTCCTGTTGCTCAACGGCCCCAACCTGCGCCTCCTCGGCACGCGCGAACCCGATATCTACGGGCGTTTCACCTTGGCCGACGCCGAACGGCTCGCCCGTGAGACCGCCGAACGGTTTGGCGCGACGCTCGATTGTTTCCAAAGCGACGTCGAGGGTGAGCTCGTTGCCAAGATTGGCGCGGCCCGGGGTGTCTATGACGGGCTGGTCATCAATCCCGCCGCCTACACGCACACCTCCGTGGCGTTGCGCGACGCGATCGCCGCCAGCGAGCTCCCCGCCGTGGAGCTCCACATTTCCAACACGCATAAGCGCGAGGCCTTTCGGCACGTCTCCTACACCGCGCCCGTCTGCGTGGCGCAGCTGATGGGCTTCGGCCTGATGGGGTACGCATTGGCCGTCGAGGGGCTCGTGGCGCATATCCGGGGGGTCGTGCGATGATGGAGTCGCTTCCTGACGCGTTGAACGCGTTGGCCGCGCTGGTCGTGGCTTATCTGTTGGGCGCGGTGCCTTTCGGCCTGCTCATCGGCAAGGCGCGTGGGGTGGATGTGCGCACCGTGGGCAGCCGAAACATCGGCGCCACGAACGTCTTCCGATGCGTGGGCGCCAAGTGGGGCGTCTTGGCCTTCGCGCTCGACGTGCTGAAGGGGGTGGGGGGCGTTTGGTGCGGCGCGTTGCCGTTGCTCTGGGGGGCGGAGCTTGGCGGCCATGCGGCGCTCCTGTTGCGGGTGCTTTGCGGCGCGGCGGCGATGCTGGGGCATATTTTCCCGGCGTATTTGGGGTTCCGCGGCGGGAAAGGCGTTTCCACGGCATTGGGGTTGCTGTTGGGCGTGGCGCCGGCCGCGGCGGGGATCGGGTTTGCCTGTTGGGCGATTGTCTTCGTGGCCATGCGCTACGTGTCGCTGGCCAGCTGCCTGGCGGCGGTGGTCGTGGGCGGGCTCGTCTGGTCGCCGCTCTACGCCGACCGGCCCATGTGGTTCGCCATCCTCATCACCGTTTTGGCCGCCCTGGCCATCCTGAAGCATCGGCAGAACATCGTGCGCCTTTGCAAGGGCACGGAGAATCGGTTCGCCTTCACCGCCGCGCAACGCGCCGCGCAACGACAGGAGAGGACGCCATGAACATCGCCGTCATCGGGGACGGCGGCTGGGGCACCGCCGCCGCGCAACTCTTGGATTCCTATGGCCACGCCGTGACCGTCTGGGGCCCATTCCCGGATTACATCGAGGAACTTCGCGAGACGCGCCGCAACCCCCGCTATCTGCCCGGCATCACGTTTGCGCCGAGCATCCGCTGGACCGCCTCGTTGCAGGAGGCCGTGCCTGGCGCGCGGATGGTGGTGTTGGCCGTGCCCTCCAAGTTTTACCGTTCCGTCTGCTCGCAGGTCGCCCCTTTCCTGAATGGGGCGGAGGCGTTGGTCGTCAGCCTTACCAAAGGGGTTTGCCCTGAGACCCACCAACGCATGAGCGAGGTCGCCAAGGCCATCTTGGGCACCGACCGCGTGGTCGTCCTCTCCGGGCCCTCCCATGCCGAGGAGGTCGCCCGTCGCATCCCAACCGCCGTCACCTGCGCCTGCGAGGATCATGACCTCGCCATCGAGGCGCAACGAATTTTCAACGGTCCGCGCTTCCGCGTCTACACCACCGACGACGTGCTGGGCGTCGAGATCGGCGGCGTGGTGAAAAACGTTCTGGCGATCGCCGTCGGCGCGAGCGATGGCTTCGGTTTCGGCGATAACACCCGCGCCGCGCTCATCACCCGCGGCCTGGCCGAGATGATGCGCCTGGGGCTTCGGATGGGCGCCAAGCCCCAGACCCTCAGCGGGCTGGCCGGCGTGGGCGATCTCATCGTCACCTGCACCTCCAAGCACAGCCGCAATCACGCCGTCGGCGAACGGCTCGGCCGCGGCGAGCCCATCGAGGCGATCCTCGCCTCCATGCAGATGGTCGCCGAGGGGGTCGACAACGCCCGCCTTCTCCACGACCTTGCCAGAGAGTATGGCGTGGAGATGCCCATCGCCGACGTGGTCTACCGCATTTGTTACGAGCACCTCTCCGCCTCCGATGCGGTGATGATGCTCATGGATCGCGCCGCCAAGCCCGAATAAACAAGGAGTCCGCACCATGGTCATCGGCGTCATTCCCTCCCGCTGGGGCAGCACACGCTTCCCTGGCAAACCGCTCACCCCGATTCTCGGCAAGCCGCTCGTCCTGTGGGTGGCCGAAGCCGCCAAACGCGCCAAACGTCTCGACCGCGTCCTCGTCGCCACCGACGATGAACGGATCCGCGAGGCTGTGGCCCCGCATTGCGAGGTCGTCATGACCCCGAGCGCGCTTCCCTCCGGCACCGATCGCGTGGCCGTCGCCGCCAAGCCCGCGCCCGAGGACGTCGTCATCAACATCCAGGGCGACGAACCGCTCATGGAGCCCGAGCTCATCGATGCCTTGGCCGAGCGCATGGCCCGCACGGGCGAGGAGATGGCCACCGCCGCCTGCCCGATCCGCACCCAGGAGCAACTTGCCGCGCGCACGGTCGTCAAGGTCGTCCTTCGCGCCGATGATTCCGCCATCTACTTCTCGCGTCTTCCCATCCCTTGCCGGCGTGATGGCGAGGCCGATCTCTCCAGCGGTCTCTACTGGCGCCATCTGGGCATTTACGCCTACCGTGGCGATTTCCTGGATCGTCTGATTCACACCCCGCCTTGCCCGCTTGAGCAAACCGAGTCCCTCGAACAGCTCCGTGCGCTTTGGCTCGGCGGCCGGATAGGCGTCATCCGTCGCAATGACGAGGGCGTCGGCGTCGACACGCCCGCCGACGTCCCCGTCGTCGAACAACTTCTCCTCAGGAGGCTCGCATGACCCAGGCCCACGCCCTTTTCACCGCCGTCCCCAAGAAGCATAACTGCGCGCAATCCGTCATGGCCGGGTGCGGCGGCACGCCCGAACAGGTCGCCGAGATGGCCGCCTGCGGTGGCGGACGCGCCCCTGGCGGGCTCTGCGGCGCGCTCCATGCCGCGCTTCTGCTCCGCCCCGACCATGCCGAGGAAATCAAGGCCGCGTTCGCCCGTGAGGTCGGCGCGCTGACCTGCCGCGATGTCAAGACCAAGGCCGGCACGCCGTGCCCCATCTGCGTCGAGACCGCCGCCCGCCTTGTCGAGACCCTCCCTGCCGAAACCTCCCTTTAACAGCAAAGGAAAGAAGAACGCCATGAAAACGCTCTCCACCGATCTCGCCCCCGCCGCCATCGGCCCTTACTCCCAGGCCATCGTCGCCAACGGGATGCTCTTTGCCTCCGGCCAGATCCCCGTCGATCCCGCCACCGGCAAAATCCCCGAGGGCATCGCCGCCCAAGCCGAACAAGCCTGCCGCAACTGCGGCGCCATCCTTACCGCGGCCGGCCTTGACTTCTCGAAGGTCATCAAGACCACCTGTTTCTTGGCGGACATCGCCGACTTTGCCGCCTTCAACGAAGTCTATGCCAAGTATTTCGTCTCCAAGCCTGCCCGTTCCTGCGTCGCCGTCCGCGATATTCCCAAGGGTTGCCTTTGTGAGATCGAGATTCTTGCCCTTGCCGAGTGAGTCCTCTTCCGTGGGGGCGAAAAAGGCGCCGACCTTGCGGTCGGCGCCTTTTTCGCCCTTATGCCCCAGCACGGGGTGGCGTGTCTCAGGGGGTTGGCGTATCGAGAGCACGAATCTGCGGCTCAAGTTTTTCGATGTTGGCGGAAAGGCGTTTCCAGACGGCGCCGTTCTGAATGGCAGAGGAATCGAAAGGATGGGATTTCTCCCATTCCGCGGCGGCGGCCTCCAACCGCTTGATCTCCTCGCGCAGGCCGGTCGTCCGATAGCGCAACTCCTTGCGCTTGTCTTGGTAGCGGAGACGCTCGGCATTGCTTTTGGCGGCTTTCTGGGCGGCTTCGAGGCTGCGGTCGTAAGCCGGGACCCCGGCGAGTTGCTTCTTCAGTTTCGGCAGGTCTTTGGCGGGGGAGGCCGCGAAATGCCGCTCGCGGGCACGCTCCAAGAGCTTCGCACGGACGGCCAAAGCGGAATAGTAATCGCGCACCAAGCGCCGCTTGGCGGTCATCGCGACGAACCCGTCGACATCCCCCGGCACGCGTACCTCGCCGACGAAGACACGGCAATCATCGCCCAAAAGCGCGCAACGCGGTTTGTTTTTGCGCTGCTCCAGCTCGACGTAATAGGCCGTTTTGCCATTGGCGGTGACCTGTTTGACGAGTTGGAAGAGTTCGCCGCCGGGGATCTCCGTGACCCGCTTCCCCTCGCGGTTGTATGCGGTGGCGGCGGTGGCGGTGACAACCCCCCAACCGATGAAGTCGCCATCCTTGGCAATCGTCTGAGGTCCCGCCTCGGCGGTTTCGGACGTTGCCGTGGGAGGTTCGGGCGTTGGGGTGGGGAGGGGCTCGGCGGGCGGCTCCAGCGAGAGGGGCTCATCCGTCTCCGGTTCGGCGGCGGGCGGCTCGGCCTTCACCTGTGCCACGGCGTTCGTGACGGCGCCGGCCACGGTGTCCGCCACGGCATTCCACTTCTCGGGGCGGAAATGGCGCAGGGCGAACGCGCCGGTGCCGGCAAGGATGAGCAGACTCAGGATGAGCGTCAGCAAGGTCTTCATGGTGTTCCTCAATTGCGGTAAAAGACGTACGTGCCCGCCGGGACGCGGCGCATATCCACGTCGCCGGAAGCGCGGAGCGGTTGTCCGGGCATCAGATAGAAGGTGTCTGGGGCATCCCACTGCGTGGGGCAGATCTGGGAGGGCAGACGGCGGCTGGTGACGGGCCCGCCCATCGCGTAGCCCACGAGGATCTTGGTGCCGGGCGGCATGGCCGCGAGGGTTTTCTCGGTGAGTTTCGAGCCTTGGACACGCCCGCCGGTGGGGCGGATGTACCAAGTGTCCGCCGCGAAGACGGCCTCGCCGGCGACACGCCGGGGATGCATTCCCTTGGCCAAGGTTTGAACGGGTGAGCCAGAGGCGTCCGCGTCGCCCAGGACCACCCGCGTGCCGACGCCCAGCGCCTCCCAGTTCGTGATTTTGTCGCCCGTGGCGACCTTCCCATCGGGAAAGACGTATCGCGTGGTCGGGGCGTTGTAGGCGTCGCGCGCGACGTCCCACGCCGTCTGACCTTTTTGGATGACGTACGTTCGCGGGCCGTTTTTCGGCGTGGGGGGCGTGGCGGTTTTCGCGGTGGTTTTCCGCGAGGAGGGGAGTTTGTAGGGCAGGAGGGAGAGCGCGTTTTTGGCGTAGAGCACCTGGGAGAGGTAGACGTCGCCCACCACGAGCCGCCGCGCTTTGACGTCAGGATCGGAGAGCCAGCGCTCCGTGAGGCCGAGCATGGAGCGGATGGCCGGGACGGCATAACCCATGCCACACCGCTTCCGGCCCCGGTGGCTGCGCGGATGCCAACGGTTCGGCGTGCCATAGGCCACCTGCGCGTGCGGCATCACGTTCGCGTCGGAGACCCCGTAGATCTTTTGCAACGCCAGGATGAGATCGCGCAAGGCATTGTACTGCGCCATCGTGAGGGCGCGGTCATGATAGCCCACCACTTCGATCCCCAACGAGATCTCGTCCAGATTGCGCCGCCCCATCCACATGCTCACGCCGCAATGGTAGGCCACACGCGAACGATCGACGATACGGTAGACCTTTCCGTCACGATCGATGCAATAATGCGCCTCGCCGTTCTTGCTGAGCTTGCGGAGCGAGGGTTTGGCCTCGCCCTCGGTGGTGTGCAGAATGATATAACGCGTGGCGGCGCGGACGGCCCGCTCGCGGTTGCGCGGGGAAGCGTAGGCGTTGCTGTAGGTCAGCGCGTGGCACAGACCGCACGCCAGCACCGTCAGCAACGCCAACGCCCACCGCGTCACAGCTCCGCCTGCAGCTTCGCGTCGGCGGCCTCGACCTTGCGAGCCATCTCGGCCTTGTGCGCGTGGAGGCGCTCGCGGAGCGTCGGGTCGCCGAGGGCCAGGATCTCGATGGCCAGAAAGGCGGCGTTCGTCGCACCGGCGTTGCCGAGCGCGAGCGTACCCACGGGAATGCCGCCAGGCATCTGCACCGTGGCCAGGAGCGCGTCGAGCCCGTCGAGGGCGCCACCTTTCATCGGCACGCCCAAGACGGGCAGGATGGTGTGCCCGGCGACGACGCCGGCGAGATGCGCGGCCATACCGGCGGCGCAGATGAGGACCTTGAGACCACGCCCCTCGGCTTCTGAGGCGTAGGCCGCCGCCCGCTCGGGGGTGCGGTGCGCGCTCATCACGTGTGCCTCGAAGGGCACGCCGAAGGCTTTGAGCGTGGCCACGCATTTCTGCATGGTGCCCCAATCGGAGTCGCTCCCCATGATGATACCGACCAACGGATTGTCCATGAGCATTCCTTTCAATGGAGGTGACGGAAGGCCTTGGCCGCGATGTCGCGACGGAAATGGGCCCCCTCGAAATGGATTTTCGCGACGCCCGCGTAGGCGTTGTCCACCGCCTCGCGCAGATTCGTGCCGCGCGCGGTGACGGTGAGCACGCGCCCCCCCGCCGTGACGAGTTTGCCCTCGCGCATGGCCGTGCCGGCGTGGAAGACCACGCACCCGATGGCTTCGGCCTCGGCGACGCCCGAGATCTCGAGCCCCTTGGGATAGGCGCCGGGATAACCCGGCGCGGCCATCACCACCGTCACCGCCGCGCCGGACTCCGTTCCCACGGCCGAGGCGTCCAGCCGCCCCTGCGCGCAGGCCAACAGCAGGGCCGCGAAATTGCCCTTCAGCATCGGCAGGACGACCTCCGTCTCCGGGTCGCCGAAACGGCAGTTGAACTCCAGCACGTTCACCCCTTTGGGGCCGATCATCAGCCCGCAGAAGAGGACGCCACGATAGACGATGCCTCGCTCGCGGAGCGCGCGCAGGGTGGGCAGCACCACGCGGTCGCGCACCTGCGCCATCACCTCGGGCGTCGCAATCGGCGCGGGGGTGTAGGCGCCCATGCCGCCCGTGTTCGGCCCCTCGTCGTGGTCGTTCACCCGCTTGTGGTCCTGTGCCGCCGGCAGAAGCGCCACGTGCTCGCCATCGCACAGGGCAAAGACAGACGCCTCCTCGCCTTCGAGGAACTCCTCGATCAGCACCTCGGCCCCGGCCGCGCCGAAACGTCCGGCCTCCAGCATCCCACGCAGGGCTTCCTCGGCCTCTGCCCGTGTTTGGGCGATGATGACGCCTTTGCCAGCGGCCAACCCGTCGGCCTTCACCACCACCGGCAGATCGAAACGTTCCAACGCGGCGATCGCCTGTGTCACGTCCTTGAAAATCTCCGCGCGGGCCGTCGGCACCCCGGCCACCATCATGATCTCTTTGGAGAACGCCTTGCTCCCCTCCAATCGCGCCGCCGCCTGGCAAGGGCCGAAGACCGGCACGCCGAGCGCCGCGATCGCGTCGGCCAAACCCGCGCACAGCGGAGCCTCAGGCCCCACCACCACCAAGTCGGGGCGGTTCCCGCGCACCCATGCCGTCAGCCCCTCCACATCCTCCGCACCGATCGGCACCGTCGTCGCCAAGGCTTCGATGCCTGCGTTCCCCGGCGCGCAGAAGAGCGCGTGCCCGGCGCCATCCTGCGCCAATCTCCAAACGATGGCGTGCTCCCGCCCGCCGCTTCCGATGACCAAGATTTTCATGCCGTCTACTATAGCACAAATCGCTCCGCCCGTCACGGCCAACGAGTGCGGATGGGTCGCTTGGGAGGGGGGAGGGCGAACGCCATCCTGGGAGATGGCGCCACCTTTGTTTTGGGGGGGTCAGGCGGTCGGGCGTTCGAGGAGGGAGAGGACGCGGAGAAGCTCGGAGACACCCCACGCCTGCGCACCGGTGCCACAGGGTTCGTGGGGGGCGTCGCCCATGACGCATTCCGGCAGTTGGGTGACGCAGTCCTGGTTGACGAGGATCTCGGCGGAAGCGAGAATGGCTTGGGCGACGGGGCGGGCGGGTTCGCCGTAGAGGAGGTAGACAGCCTCGGCGAAGAGGGGGAAGGGGAGCGTCCAACCGGTGCCGTTGTGGTAGGCGGGCTTGCGGCGGGTGTCCTCGTCGCCCTCGTAGCGGCCCCAGTAGGGGTTGTGCGGGTCGTTGAGGAGTTTGCCGTCGCGGACGATGGGAAGCGGGCGGCGGACGGGTTGGTCGGCGAGGGTGCGGATGGCGCCGGGGAGAAGGAGCCGCTCGGTGGCATGCAGGACGGATTCGGCGAGGGCGCGGTCGCCCCGCAGGAGGCCGAGTGTGATGGCGTAGAGTTGGTTGGGGCGGATGGCGTCGTCGGGCTGAGCGTCACGCGGGGAAACCCCTTGCTCGGCGTAGAGGCAGTCGGCCAACCCGCCTTGGGGGAGGGGGAAGGTGTCGCGGAAGGCGCGGCGGACGCGGTTGGCGAGGCGTTTCCATTTCGGGGCGACCTCTCGGCCGAGGAGGTCGAGGAGACGCACCCAGAGTGCCTGGATTTCGACGGCGTAGCCGTTTCTGGGGGTCCCGGCGGGATAGTTCGTGTCCATCCAGGTGTAATGCGCGGGAGCCCAGACGAGGCCGGTCTCAGGATCGGCCTTGATGCCGTTCTCGGTGCCGGCGATGTAGTGTTCGGCGATGGAGACGAGGATGTCGCGGAGGGTGCGGTCGCCGCATTTGAGGCCAAGGACCTTGGCGGCACCGTGGACGGCGATGGCGTCGTCCGCGCAAACGGCGAGCCAGAGGGGGGCGTCGACCGTCTCGCGATTGGCGTCGTCCTCGCCGCGGATCATGTTGGGGATGGTCCCGTTGCGCTCGAAACGCCCGAACTCGGCCAGCACGTCGAAGACGGTCTCCCAGTCCTCGGCGGCGGCGACGCCGCGCAGGACGATGAGGGTGTCGCGGCCCCAATCGAGGAACCACGGATAGCCGGCGATGATGGTCTTGTGGGCGTCGCGGCGGACGATGTAATTGCGCAGGGCAAGGGTCATGGCCTCGCGCAGGGAGAGGAGGCTCGCGTGGAGCGCACCGCGGAGGGCGGGGATGGCGGGGATGCCAGGGCAGGGCTCGCCGGCGACGAGGGTGACCTCTTGGCCGCGGTCGAGCTCGACATGGAACCATCCCGGGCTCCAGAGGTCGCCCGCGGCTTCCTGGCCGCGCGCGGCTTCGGCGGGGTGGGGGATGTTGTAGGTCCACTCGGGGTCGGGGTTCCAGTCGGCGCCATGAAGCGTGACGGCGAGTCTGGCGTTCGGCTCGGGGGCGAAGTCGAAACCGTCGGCGCGATGGGTCACGGCGGCGGGCCAGGCTTTTTCGGGGCCGGCGTAGGCCTTGGTGACGCAGTGGAAGTTCCGCCATTCGATGTCGGGCCTGAGGATGAGGCCGACGGTGACGGCAGGGTCACGGAAGGGGCCGGTGTTGCGGTCGCGCTTGAAGCGCAGGACGACGCGATTGGCGCCGGGCTCCAGGGCGACGCGCAGGATGATGGGGACGCGCCGGCCCATGCCGCAAGGCGCGGAAAAGCGCCATTCGGCCGCCGTCCCGTCCGGGGCGACGGTGACGTGCACGAGGCACGGGCCGCCCAAGGGCGCGGAGAAACCGTTGCACAGGATCCAGGCCCGGCAACGGGTGAGGAAGATCTGGCGGTCGTCGGGGACGGTCGGGTGGCGGTTGAGGGCGAGGAGGCAGTCGTATTGCGAGCGGATGTCCCCCCACTTGAGACGGATCTGGGCCATCGCGCCGGTGCCGTTGGTGAGGAGCGCCCGGGCGTCGCCGAGGTCCTTCACCTCCAATCCGGAGAAGCGCCGCTTGACGCGCCCGGAGGTCTCTGCCAGGCCGAGCGCCCAGACGGTCGAGATGTGTTCGCGGACGCCCTCGGGCGCATGGAGCTCGGTATGCAGGGTGAGGCGCGCGGTGGCGCGCTGGGGGCCGACGTAGGCATCGAAGGAGCGGCGGACGGGAAGCATGAGACCATGACCGCCATTGGCCAAGGCGATCGAACGCCCCGCGGAGACCGCGGCGCCGTCGGCATCAGCGAGCATCGCGTGGAAGGGCGTGGCCGCGGTGAGGAAAAGGAGGGTCCCCGGCGGCACGCAGACCTGGCGGCGCAGATCCTGCGGCAGGTGCAGGGTGAGGGCGCGGCATCCGCCGTCGGGGCGTTTGGTGAAACCGACGGGGTCGTCGATGAAGCGATTGGCCAAGGCGTCGAGGTTCTCGGCGTAGAGATCCACGCTTTCGTCCAGCCAGCGGAGCGTGCGCAGCGCCATGACGAGGCGTTGGCGGCGCGCCATGCCGGCGACGGGCGCGGAACCGCGCTGGCAGACGGCGGATTCGGTGGCGGTGAGGTCGCCGGCGTTGGGGGAGAGGCAGCGAACCTGCCCGGCGGCGAGTCGCGTCCCGGCGGGGTTGACGGGGCAGGGCTTGCCCTCCAGAAGGTCATAGGCTTGGCGGAAGGGAAAACCCGAGGCGTCGAACGAGACGGTCTGCTGACGTTTGCAGTCGAGGTTCGCCAAAATGAGGAGGGGGGCGTGCCCGGGACGTGAGCGGACGGCGGCCAAGACGTTCCCGCCGCCATGCTGGGCGAGCGCCAGATGGGTGCCGGGGCCGAAGAGCGGGTGCGAGCGCAGGATGGCGTTGAGCCGGCGGATGAGCTGGCACGCGTTATCGGCCGAGCCCCAATTCAGGCCGCCGCAGCCATGGACGTCGATTTTCTCTTGGGCGAGCCATTCGACGCCTGCGGTGATGCCGAAGCCACCCTGTTGGGCGAGCATGGCAGAGAGGGCGATCCGGTGACGGGCCCAAGCGGGGGAGGTGGCGGCGAGGCGGTTGTTGTCATGCGTCTCGGCGAAATGGATCAGCGGGCCGTGCTTCTCCGAGAGGGCGACCGTGCCGGGGAGCATGGCCTCAAAGGCGTTCCTGTCATAGGTCTGGAAGACCTCCGAGTAAGCCCAATCGAGCCCGGAGGAACCGATGAGCGCCTGCGTGGTGGCGACCGGCCCGCCAAGCCCCTCGAGCAGGAAGACGGTGTCGGGGAACTCGCGCCGCACCAACGCGACGATGACATCCCACGCGGCCTTCGGAATCATGTATCCCGCGTCGCAACGGAAGCCGTCCACGCCCAAGCGGCACCAGTAAAGGAAGACATCGGCGATCTTGCGGCGGAGCGCCGGATTGGAGTAGTCCAGCTCCACCAAATCCTCCCAGGTCACGCCCCAGGCGCCGGGCGAATGGAAGGAACCGTCGACGTTCCGCTTGTACCACTCCGGGTGGTGGATCTGGAAGGTCGCGGCCCAGCCGGTGTGGTTGGCCGGCAGATCCATGAAGAGCGAGCCGCCGCGCGCGTGCGTCGCGGCGATCAATTCCCGGAATTGGTCAAGCGGCGTGGCCGACGTGTCGAACTCCGCCAACGCCGGATCCACCGAGAGGAAGTCCAGCCCCGCGAAGGGCGAGCCGTAGCGTCCCATCCGCGCGAAGGTCGTCGGCGTGGGGTGGATCGGCAGGAGGAGCAACCCACGGAAGCCCAACCCTTCGAAGATGTGGTCCAGATGACGGATGAGCGAGCGGAAGGTCCCGCTCGGCGGGATGACCGTGTAACCGGCGCGGTCGAGGGTCTCCTCCTCGGCGGCGAAAGTCGTCGGACGGAAGGGCGCGGCCATCGCGGCGCCGAACTGGCGCGTGAAGGCCGCGTAAAGCATGTTCCCCGCCGCGGTGTGCGCGGGCGCGACCTTGATTTTCGTGTTCGTGCCGTCGGGCCATTCGGGGACGGGCGTGTCGTTCGGGATGAAGCAGGCCTTGCCCTCGAAGACGCCCACCTCCAACAAGGGGATCCGCACCCGCCACGCCCCGCGCCCGCAGGCCTCCATCGGGATGTCGTGCCAATCGTCCCCGCTGATCAGCCTGGCCTCGTCCACGTGCGCCAACACCTCGCGCTGATGAACCGATGCCGCCCCAAGGTTGGTGCGGAAAACCATGCGTCCCGCGCCCTTCCCCTCCCGTTGGGCGTGCACTTCCAAAATGTCCCCGACCCAACGTAAAATCGCATCGCCGGCGGCAGGTTCCTGTCTGATCATCGGTTTCACTCCCTCTCGTACGCGTGCAAGCATACCAAACATGCCACCGCCCCGCAAGCCCATGTGTGGTATCGGACAGAACGAAATCAAGCCGCGCGTTTCCCAAAGAAGGGGACGGGACGCCAAGGGGAAGTCGCTTCTCAGGTGAGGCGAAAACGCAGAAGCGTGTCCATGCCGAGGGCGCGGCATTCGATGGGGGCGCCAAGGCTGAGGGCGTGAGCGAGGGGGCGCGGGGCGATGGCGAGGCCAGGCCGTGCGGAAGGGCCGAGGATTTTCGGGGCGTAGATCAGGTCGAGCGCGTCCACCAGCCCGGCGTCCAACAGTGCGCCGGCCAGGCGGCCGCCGCCTTCGCAGAGGACATCGTTCACGCCTTTGGCGCAGAGCGCGTGGAGCATGGCACGGAGGTCGTGCCCATCGTAACCGAGGTCACGCGTGGCCACGAGTGTCCGGTCGTCGAGGTCTGCCGGGGGAAACGGGGCGGAGCGATCGACGAGCACGCGCCATTTCCGCGGCGCGTCGGGGAGGTGAGGTTGGAGGGAGGGGTGGTCGGCGCGGACGGTACCGGCACCCACCATCACGGCGTCCACGCGGGTGCGCAGGTGTTGCACCCAGTCGCGCGCCTCGGGACCGGTGACCCACCGTGAGGAGCCTGCCGCGTCGGCGATGAAGCCATCGAGCGTCAGGGCGAGTTTCAGGCGCAGATAGGGGAGGCCTAGGGTGACGGCTTTGGCGAAGGGGGCGATAAGGCGGCGGCAACGTTCCGCGACGGCCCCCGTCGCGACTTCCACGGCGATGCCTGCCTCACGCAGGAGGGGAATGGCCCGACCGGCATGGCGGGGGTTGGGGTCCAGGCAGCCGATGACCACGCGGCCGATGCGCTTGGCACGGATCAGGTCGCAACATGGCGGCGTGCGCCCGGTGGTCGAGCATGGCTCCAACGACACGTAAAGCGTGGCGCCGGCGGGATCTTCCGTGCAGGCGTTCAGGCAATTGACCTCGGCGTGCGGGGTGCCGGCGCGGAGGTGCGCGCCCTCACCGAGGTGGCGCCCCTCGCGCACGCAGACGGCGCCGACGGCGGGGTTGGGCGCCGTGCGGCCCACCTGCGCCTCCGCAAGCTCCGCCGCGCGTGCCAGCCAACGCGCGTCGGCCTCATTCATATTGGTCGACGAGCGACGAGGGCAACGCGCCGGTCGCCTCCGCTCTCGAGGGTTGGTTCCACGGGATGTCCGAGCGCCGGGCGGCGATGCTTTGGTTCACGCACCCGCAAACCGCCAGCGTCGCCAGCCCCAGAAGAAAAAGTGCCGTTTTCATGCCGTCATTCTAGCAAATTCGCCGCGTTTCTGCGCCCTGTCCGTGGCGGAACCCTAAGGGGTTTGGGGCGAAACCCTAAAGGGTTCGCCCCGGACCATGCGCATCCTTGGCCTTGGATCCTCGGAGGGGCGTCCCGCATGGATGCCCCGTGTGCTTTGGGGGCTCAGTGTTTGGAAAGGTAGTCCGCCAGGCCTTCGGAGATGGCGCGGAGCGTCTCTGGGGGGAAGACCTCGGCCTGTGCCTCGGCGGGCTTCTTGCCGGCGCAGAGGAGGGCGTAGTAACGGTTGAGCGCGGTGTCGAGCGGCGCTTTGGCCTCGGTGCGGAGCCAATGGACGAGCAACCAGGCGACGGCGTAGTTCTCCTGGATGGAGGTAGCGTAGAACTCGGGTTGCGAGAGCATCATGAAGCGTCCGAGCCCTTCCGGCGAACGGAGGCCGATGGCACGCCGGGCGGCCTCGATGCGGGGCGATTCGCCCGGGGCGGCCTTGCCGTTCCGCACGCGGAAGGTCTCGAAGAAGGTGGCGTGGCCTTCGTTGAACCAGATCGGGACGTTCGCGAGCGCGGGGGTGATGAGGAAGAGATATTGGTGGAAGCCTTCGTGGAAGGTGGTGGAGCGGATTTCGTCGCGGCGGCGCTTGTTGGAATCCTCGGCGGCGTCGCCCATGACGACCAGCTCGCGCTGGACGGAAGAGAAGTGGCCGGCGCTCCATTCCATTCCCTCGCCGGAGTAAGCGCGGTAGTCCTCCGGGTCGGCGAAGACGCGGATGACGCTGGTGGGGATCTTGACGCCGGAGGGTTCCGGAAGCGCGCGGGTGTAGGCCTCGCGGATGGCGACCATGTCGGCGAGGAGGGTGTCGAGCCACGCGCGGTCACGTCGGGGCAGGTCGGTGTGCAGACGGTAGGGAGGGCGGTCGAGGGTGAGCCAGCCGCCGGCCTCCTTGGCGGAACCGCTGAGCCCCCCGCGGATGGGGGCGAAACCAGGCATGGCGCGCGAGAGCGCGGTGCGCCATTTGGCGGCGGGGTCGGCGTTGGGCCCCGGGGTGACGATCAGCGCGTAGGGTTGGTCGGGCTCGGCTTTGAGCCACAGGACGAGCGCGGCGGCGTTCCCGACCTCCGCGAAGATGGCGTTGGCCACCGCGCCGAGAGGTTTGAGGCGGGTGGGCCGGCCGCAGGGCGCCCCCACCCATGCGGTGAGCCATTTGCCCATCGTGGGCAGGGCCAGCGCCGGCGCTTTGGCTTGGATGGCGTCGTAGACCTCGCGGGTGACGATGGCCTGCGGGAAGGGGCCGCCGAGGAGGCTTTTGGGGGCGACGAGCTCGTATTTGTTGCCGGCGGCATCGGCCCATGCGCCGAGGCGTTGCTCTTTGCGCCAGAGCTGTTCGGGGACGAAGGCGTCCACCTCGACGACCGAACCATCGGGGTGCTGCATCACGCCGCGGTAAGCCTCCGTGGCGGGGGTGGGGGTGGCCTGCGCGTCTTTGGGCAGGCGCACGCGCAGGGGCGGGCAGGCGATGTTTTGCGTGAAGGCGGGCACGGCCGCGTGGATCGGCAGCGCGAGGGCGAGGAGCAGGAGCGTGGCGGGGATGCGGGCAAGCATGGGGAGCCTCAGTGGAACTTCACGGTGACGTCTTTGACGTACAGTCCGCGCAGGACGTCCGCCAGCTCGCGGACGATGTTGCGGCGGATATCGAGGGACATGGGCAGGTTGGGGTCTTGGTGGGCCGGGTTGATGGCCGTGCCGACGTCGATCCGGATTTGGTCGGAGGCGAGGAGCAGGTCACGCATCTTGGTGGCGGGGTTCACGCGGGCGTCGGGGCCCGGGTGGCGGAGCAGGTCGATGACCTTGGAGAGCGTGACGCACCCCTCGGTCACCAGGTCGATGCCGGGGATGACGGATTCCGCGGGCACCTCCGGGTCGAGCGCCGTGAGGGGGGTGTCGATCGGGCGGTCGAGCTCGCGGGCGATGAGGTCGGCCGTCGAGCCGCCGGAGACGATGACGGTGACGCCGGGACGCGTGGCCAAGGCCGCGTAGGCGGCGTCCTGTGTCTTGTCGAAGGGGCACCCGGTGAGCATCTGGGTGACGCGCGGCGTGCGGTAATGGAGCATGGCGGCGGTCGTGTCGTCGCCCGCGCGGCCGCCGTCCAACCGCGTGGCTCGGTCGGCGGCGCCTTTGCAGAGCACGTGCGCGCCGACCTCCGGCGCGATGCGGATGGCCTCCCGGAGCCAAGGGACGACCCGTTCGAGGCCTTGTCCGAAGGGGGTGTCCGGAGCGCCGAGCCCGGCCTGGGTGATGCCGTCGGAGCAGAAGAAGAGACGGTCGCCGAGCCCCATCCGAAACGTCGCGTAGCGGAGCGTGCGCCCCTCCCAGCGCGGGAGCGTGTAGGGCGTGCGGGGGATGTCGACAGGCTCATCGCCGCGCAGGAGGGTCGCCGGAGGGTTCTCGTATTCGATCATGCGCACCTCGCCGTGCGGGTCGGCGCGGATCATCGTGAAGGTGGAGTAGGAGATGTGCCGCTCGGGGCAAAGCGGCAGGGCGTCCATGATGAGCGTCGCGGCGCGGCGAAGCCCCAGCGAGGCGCGCATATAGGCCATCGCCATCGTGGCGGTGAGCGATGCGCAGACGTTTGCCTGCTGTCCGGAGCCGAGGCCGTCGGTGAGCACGGCCACGACCGATCCGTCGGCCAAGCGCTCGCTGAGGAAGACATCGCCGCTGCAGACCTTTCGGAACTTATGGCGATTGAACCAATCGACCTCGATGAAAGGCGGCGGGGCGCTCTCGTCGCTCATGGCTCGCCCTCCGTGTCGAGCGGCGCGAACATCTCGACTGCGGAGTCCAGGATGAGCTCGCTCTCGGCGGCGTTGCGTCCGAGCATGAAGGCGATTTCCTGGACGGTCTTGGCGGTGTTGGTGACGACCGTGCGGGCCTTCTCGATGAGCGCTTGGCGGTTGCGCTCGGTCTCGGTGATGTCGAGGATCAGCGCGCCGATGACCTCATGGACGTCGACGTTGAAGATGGTGAGGGAGAAGAGCCGCCCATCGATGTCGACCGTGCGGCGGATGATCTCCTCGCCGGTGTCGAGCACCTTCTGGAAGAGCTGCGGGTAGGGGATCATGCGGGCGAGGTCGGCATCGCGCAGGCCGGGCTTCGCCTCGTAGGCCAACCGTGCGGCGTCGCCCAGGAGCGTGGCGAAGCGTTCGTTGCATTCGATGATGTTGAGCGCCTTGTCGGCCACCACGAGCCCATAGGGTAGGGCGCGGTCGATGGCGGAGCTCTGTTTGAGCGCGATCTGCCGCATCCGGCTCACGCACATCTGCGGCTCGGCGTTGCCCGCCAGGATGGCGCAGGCCAGCTCGCGGCAGGAGTCGTAGCCGCACCCCGCGCAGTTGAGTTCGTCTTCCGGGCGGAACTTGCCGAGCGCATGAAGCGTGGCCTGGATCTGTTCCTCGGTGAAGGCGTTCTGGGCGGTCGGCGCGGGACGGTAGTGGCGGAGCACGTCCGGTTTGTCCGCCGGGTCGTCGGGCAAGGTCTTCCGCGCGTGGCGGAGCACGTCGAGCATACCTCCGGCGGCGCATCTGACGCGTGTCTTGGGACCGCAGACGCACCCACCGGGGCACGCCAGCGCCTCGATGAAGACAGGCTGTTCGAGGGTCTTGGGGTCGAGCGTCTCGAGCATCGTGCGGATGGTGCTCACGCCGGTGAGGGTCATCGGTTGGAGCTCCCCCTGCGGGGCGAGCGCGCGGAAGTTGCGCGCCACGCTACGGAGCATCCCGCCCTCGATCGGGTAATACGCGCCATCGCCGGGCAGGTGGTAGTCCGGGGCGGGGTCGAGCGCGTTCGGGTCGTCCACGCCGGCCATGAGCATCCATCGCCGGAGCTCCTCGAAGGTCAGCGCCGCGGTGAGGAGGTCGGGCTGCAGGTCGCTCTCGTGCTTTTTCCCCACGCATGGCCCCACGAAGACGATCGGCGCGTCGGGGAACTCGCGGCGCAAGGCCTTGCAGTGCGCGATGATCGGCGAGTCCACCGGCGTCAGGTAGGCGGAGAAGCGCGGGTGATAACGCTGGATGAGCTCCACCACCACCGGGCAGGCCGAGGAGATCTGCAGCCGATGCGCCGTGTTTCGGGCCATCAGCTCCGCCACCGCCCGCGAGACGATGTTCGCCCCCACCGCCGTCTCCCGCACGTGCGCGAACCCCAGTTTCCGCATCGCCGAAACGAAACGTGCCGGATCCACCCCGGGGAACTCCGATGCGAAGCTTGGCGCCACCGAGAGCACCACGTCGCGCCGCGCCCCCACCAGATTGCGCACCGCCGTCAGATCGTCGCGCACCATCTTCGCATGGTTCGGGCACGTCCCCACGCACGTCCCGCAGAAGATGCACGCCTCGGGGATCACCACCGCATGGTCGTTTTCCACGCGGATCGCCTTCACCGGGCATCGCCGCACGCACTTGTAGCAATCGCGGCACTGCGCGTTCACGGAATAGATAGGCGCCAACGCGTCCATCTCACGCCTCCTCCCCGAATGCCTTGGCCAAGAGCCCCGGCACGGCCTCCGGCGTCACCCCGCTGTGGCACACCTCGTCGATCCAGATGTTCGGCCCCTCACCGCAAAGCCCGCCGCACCTGCAGCCGCGCAGGACCACCGCGTCCTCCCTGTCGTGCGCCGCGAGCCATGCCCGCACCGCCTCCAGGTTCTTGCTGTTCCCGCGCGAAAAGCAGGAGCTGCCCATGCAAATCGTCACCTTGACCATCGCTCTCTCCTTGATTGCCTCTAGTCTATCCGATTTCCTCCCCCCCTTGCAAGCAAATAAAGCGGCGCCGTGGGGGCCTGCCGCCCCATGGGCCGAGACCGTGGCGGTTGTCCACGGCCCCAGCCGATTTGCTATAATGGGAGCATGACGAAGGATTATGCGACGGATTTGGCGCGTACGCGGAATTTCTGCATCATCGCGCATATCGACCATGGCAAGACCACGCTTTCGGATCGCATCCTGGAGCTGACGAAGGCCATCGACCCGCGCCAGCTCAAGGAGCAGACGCTCGACGCGATGGATTTGGAGCGGGAGCGGGGGATCACAATCAAGAGCCATCCGGTGACGATGGAGTACACGGCGCGGGACGGGAAGCGTTACCGTTTCAATCTGATCGACACGCCCGGGCACGTGGATTTCGCCTATGAGGTGAGCCGCGCGATGGGGGCGTGCGAGGGGGCGATTTTGGTGGTGGACGCGGCGCAGGGGGTGGAGGCGCAGACGGTGGCCAACGCGTATCTGGCGATCGACGCGGATCTGGAGATCATCCCGGTGCTGAACAAGGTGGATCTGCCGAGCGCGGACGTGCCGGGGGTGATCCATCAGATCGAGGATGTGCTGGGGATCCCTGTGGATCCGCGGATGCAGATCTCGGCGAAGACGGGGGTGGGGGTGCCGGAGGTGCTGGAAGAGGTGGTGCGCCGGGTGCCGCCGCCGAAGACGGGGAGCGCGGAGGGGCCTTTGCGCGCTTTGGTCTTCGATTCGGTCTTCGACGTGTATCGCGGGGTGATCACCTATGTGCGGGTGGTGGATGGGGCGATCCGTGCGGGGGACGCGTTGCGCTTCATGTCCACGGGGCTGACGACGCCGGTGAAGGAGGTGGGGATCTTCTCGCCGTCGCAGAAGCCGGTGGAGGTGCTGGAGCCTGGGCAGGTGGGCTACATCGTGGGGGCGATCAAGGACCCGGCGGAGATCAAGGTGGGCGACACGCTCACGAGTCAGCGGGACGGCGCAGAGGAGCCGCTGCACGGGTTCAAGGAGATCCATCCGACGGTCTTCTGCGGCATTTACCCGGTTTCGACGGACGAGTACAACAAGGTGCGCGCGGGGTTGGAGAAGCTACACCTGAACGACAGCGCCTTCACCTTCCATGCGGAGAGTTCGGCGGCGTTGGGCTTCGGCTTCCGGTGCGGCTTCCTCGGGTTGTTGCATATGGAGGTGGTGCAGGAGCGGCTGCGGCGCGAGTTCCAGCTCGACATCATCAACACGCATCCGGCCGTCATCTACCGCGTCACGCTCAAGGACGGCTCCGTGCAGGAGATCGACAACCCCGTGCTCTTGCCCGACCCCACGCGCATCGAGACGATCGAGGAGCCGATGATCAAGGCCCGCATCATCACCATGAGCGCGTGCATCGGCGACATCATGCGCCTGGTGATGGAGCGTCGGGGCGTGGTCGACGGCACCGAGACGCTCGACGCCCAGCGCGTGATCCTCACCTGCATCCTGCCGCTCAACGAAATCCTCATCGATTTCCACGACACGCTCAAATCCATCTCCCGCGGTTATGCCTCGATGGATTATGAGCCGCACGGTTACCAGGCCAGCGACATCGTGCGCCTGGACATCCTGCTCAACGGCGAGCCGGTGGACGCCTTCGCCTGCATGGTCCATCGCGACCGCGCCGTCGCCCGCGGCAAGCAGATGTGCAAGGCGCTGAGCGAGACGATCCCGCCGCACATGTTCAAGATCCCCGTGCAGGCCTGCATCGGGCGCACCATCATCGCCCGTGAGGACATCCGTCCGTTCCGCAAGGACGTCACCGCCAAACTCTATGGCGGCGACGTCACGCGCAAGCAGAAACTCCTCAAGAAACAGGCCGAAGGCAAGAAGCGCATGAAGGAGTTCGGCACCGTCAACGTGCCGCAGTCGGCCTTCATCGCCGTGCTCAAAGGCTCCTCGGAGGATAAGTGACATGCCCGAAGAAGCCCCTCTCGCCTACGACTTCTGGCGCTATTTCCTCAACCCGTATTTCTGGTGCGGGTTCATGGGGTGGTGCGTCGCCCAGACGATCAAGATGACCCGCGGTGCGCTTCGCACCAAAAGCCTCGACTTCACCTACCTCACCAGCACCGGCGGGATGCCCAGCGCGCACTCCGCGCTCGTCACCGGCGTCTTCGTCTCCCTCGGCATCGGGCAGGGATGGGACGCGCCGGTCACCATCGTCGCCTCCGTCGTCGCCGCCATCACGATGTTCGACGCCGCGACCGTCCGCCGCGCCGCCGGCCAACAGGCCCGCCTGCTCAACACCATCACCCGCCAACTCTTCCACGAGCGCCGTTTCTCCGCCAAGCCCCTCAAGGAGATGCTCGGCCACACCCGCACCGAGGTTTTCGGTGGCATGGTCACCGGCACGCTCGTCGCCATCGTCGTCATGAACCTGTGGGCGCTCTTCGTCGCCCCCCATCCCTGAGGCCGCATGGAGACGCTTCCCTTGGCGATCACCGGCGGCGATTGCGCGGGCATCGGGCCCGAGATCGTCGCGCGGGCCGTCGCGGCCTTCCCGAACGAGCGATTCGTGATTTACACCCACCGTGCCCTTTTCGCGCGGGCCTGCGCCGCGGCCGGCGTGCCTGTGCCCGAGGGGGCGGGCATCGCTTGGCGCGAGCAACCTTTGGCCGTCCCGCCCGAGGCGGTCGAGCCGGGGCGCAACCAGGCGGCGACGGGGGCCTTGGCCCATGCGTGCGTGGCGGCCGCGGGGCGGGACGCCTTGGCCGGGCGTGTCCGTGCCGTGGTGACGGCGCCTTTCAGCAAGGCGGCCTTGCGCCTGGCCGGGCATGACGTGCCGGGGCACACGGAGCTTCTGGCGCGGCTGTGCGGGCGTCAGGAGGCGACGATGGCCTTCTTCGCGCCGGGTCTGGCGATGGCGTTGGTCACGATCCATTGCGCCTTGCGCGAGGTGCCGGGGCTCGTCACGCGTGAGCGTCTCCTGCGGGTCTTCGGCGACTTCGCGCCGGCGTTGGGGCGGCTGGTCGGGCGGCGTCCGCGCATCGGCGTGCTGGCGCTGAACCCGCACGCGGGCGAGGATGGGGCTTTTGGCGACGAGGAGGCGCGTGTCATCCGCCCGGCGATGGCCGAGGCCACGGCGCTGGCCGACTGGGAGGGACCGCTCGTGCCGGACACGGCCTTCACGCCGGCGGCGGACCCGGGGCGTTTCGACGGCTTTGTGGCGATGTATCACGATCAGGGGCTGATCCCGTTCAAGTCCGCGGCCTTCGCCGAGGGCGTGAATGTCACGCTGGGGTTGCCCTTCGTGCGCACGAGCCCCGATCATGGTACGGCCTTCGCGCTGGCCTGGCAGGGGCGTGCCGACGCCGCCAGCATGATTGCGGCGATCCGTCATGCGCGGAGGCTCACCGCATGAGTGTTTACGGGCAGGCGACCTCTCCCGGCGAGCGCGCACGGGCTCGGCGCGACCGCATCGCGTGCTGGGTGCTCGGCGGCGGGTCGCTGGCGGTGTTTCTGGCCTATTTCGTGGCCGATTTCGCGGGCGTGGTGCCGCGCGAGCTTTCCGTGACGTGGCGGAGCGGCTTGCGGGGGTCGTCGGCGCTGAGCGGGCGCTACGAGGAGCTGGACCCCGATCTTTTCCTGGGCGTCGCCATCGGCGATTCGCGCTATCGGCTGAATTACGCCACGGGCCATGCCATCGTCACGCGGCCTCGCTTCGGCATCGCCGATTGGGTCGTCCCCGAGCGGGTCGCCTACCAAGGCCAGACCTTCACCGTCACGGCGCTGGACTCCTTCGCCCTGCTTTATGCCATCGGCGTGCGGACGATCTCGTTGCCGCCCACGTTGCGCTACACCAACGGCGCCGAGGGCATGGTTTGCGAGGAGCTGCGGACCTTGGCCGTGCGTCTGCCCGACGGCTCCGAGCGCGTCTTTCCGCGCGCCAAGGGGTTTGACACGCCGACCCTCCGCCGCCTCACCGGGCAACCGCCCGAGCCCCCCACAGAGGAGACCGCCCCATGAAAATCGCCGCCGGTGTCTGGCGCGGGCGCATCCTTCGCGCGCCGCGGAACGCCCTCACCCGCCCCACGCAGGATCGTGTCCGTGAGGCGCTTTTCGATATGTTGCGCCCCATCCTTGCCGGCAAACGTTTCCTTGACCTTTACGCCGGCTCCGGAGCCGTGGGGCTGGAGGCGCTCAGCCAAGGCGCGGCAAGCGCGGACTTCCTGGAACGTGAGCGCGTCGCGATGGAGGCGCTCCGCGCCAATTTGGCCGCCTGCGGCGCAGACCCCGCCAAAGCGCGGCCGCACGCGTTGGACGTCGCCGCCTGGCTGTCCACGCCCGCCCTCGCGCCGCATGGCCCGTGGGACATCGTTTTCGCTGACCCACCTTACGCGGCGTGGGACGAGGAGGGGTTCCCCGTCGCTTTCGCCCAAGCGCTCCTTGCCCGGGAGGCGCTTACGCCGGGTGCCTTTCTGATCCTGGAGAGCGACCGCCGTCTCGACCCGCCCGCGCTCCCCGGGCTCGAATGCGTGCGCGATCGGCAGTACGGCAAGACACGTCTTTTCCTCTATCGCCGGTGAACCGCAACCAACACACCCTTGAGACCCTCCCCGCGCGCGCCGACCTTGCCGACGATCCGGCGGCCGAGCGATTCGCCCGTGCGCTCCGTGCCGCCCGCAACGCCAGCCCGCTGACCGTCACGAGTTATCTGCGCGACCTCGCCCAGTTCGCCGCCTTCGTGTGGGGGGAGGAGGACGGCGGACCGCCTTTCCGCTGGGGCGAGGCCACGCGTTCCGACGCCCAAGCGTTTCTGCTCGCGTATGCCCGCACCGGCGCCCGGCCCACCTCCACCGCCCGCAAACTCGCCGCACTCCGCGCGTTTTACCGGTTTCTTGTCGTCGAAGGGGCGCTCCCGGCCTCGCCGTTCGCCGGCCTGCGCCCTCCGAAACGTGACCGGGCGCTTCCCGCCACGCTCACCGAAGCGGAGGTGACGCGCTTGCTCAACGCCCCCGCCGCCGCGCTTCGCGACGCCCCGCCGACGCTCACCGCGACCGACCGCTATCTGCTCCTGCGCGATTGCGCGCTTCTGGAGACGCTCTACTCCACCGGTGCGCGTGTCGCCGAGGTCGCCGCGCTCACCAACGCGCGCCTCGATCTGGCCCAAGGGCAGTGCCTTGTGCGCGGCAAGGGGGCGAAGGAACGGGTCTGCCTTCTTGGCGAGCCTGCCTGCCTTGCCCTCGCCGCCATGCGCGCGCAGGCGCGCCTCCTCTGGCCCGGCACGGATATGCCGGAGCGCGCGCTTTTCCTCAACGTCTCCGGCGGGCCGCTCACCACACGCTCCATCGAGCGCGGCATGAAGCGTTGGCTCGCGGCCGCGGGGCTTTCCCCCGATCTCTCCCCGCACAAACTCCGCCACGCCTTTGCCACCCATCTCCTCGCGCATGGCGCGGATTTGCGCGTCGTCCAGGAATTGCTCGGCCACGCCTCGCCGGCCACCACCCAGATCTACACCCATCTCGCCCCGGAGCGCCTTGCCGCGACCTATCGCGACGCGCATCCGCGCGGCAGTTGAGCGCCAGGCGATTTCTCGTGCGTTTTCCCTCTCCGCATGGAGGAATTGTGGTATCATAAGCGAACATTATGGCACCGAAGCTGGAGTTTTACGGGACGCGCTCGACGTGGCGCGATGTGGCGGACGCCGCCCGGACCACCATCAATCGCGAGGGTGGCGCGGGGGAGCCGTCGTCGGCGTGGAAGAAGCGGATCCTCCTGGCGGAGCATTCGCCGATCCGCCAATTGGTCTTCCGCTGGAAATGGGTGGGGCTGAAGAGTTGGGTGAGCGTGCATCTGGTGCGGCACAAGTTCGGGATCGACCATTTCGTGAGCACGCAACGGAGCGATCGCACAGGGGTGGATCGGGACGCCTCGCGCCAAGACACGCCGGTGACGCATGAATGCGTGGCGAACGCCCAAGCGATCCTGAGCATCTCGCGCAAACGGCTGTGCCGGCAGGCTTCGCCGGAGACGCGGGAGGCATGGGGGCAGGTGGTGGAGGCTTTGCGGGCCGGCGGCCAACCGGAATTGGCGGCTTGCTGCGTGCCCGAGTGCGTGTATCGCGGGTTCTGCCCGGAGTTCAGGAGCTGCGGTTACGCCAAGACGCCCGAATTCGCGGCGGCGGTGGCGGCCTATCGCGGCGGGGCGCGTCCAAACGATTGAATCGAAAGAAAAGGAGCCTGTCATGGCGGATTGCGACGGTAATTGCGCGGCGTGCGCGAGCAAGGGCGGATGCTCCGCCCCGAAAGAGGATCCGGTGAAGCCCACGCTGGCGAAGATCCGGCATGTGTTCGTGGTGCTTTCGGGCAAGGGCGGCGTGGGCAAGAGCACGGTGGCGGCCAATCTGGCGCTCGGCTTGCGTCTGCGCGGACAGGCGGTGGGTTTGCTGGACGTGGACGTGCACGGGCCGAGCATCCCGAAAATCCTGGGGCTGCAGGGGCAGCGGGCGATGGGCGACGGCGAGAAATTGGTGCCGAGCGAGACGCCTGAGGGGCTGAAGGTGATGTCCACCGGCCTCATCCTGGAGAAGGAGGATGAGCCGATCGTCTGGCGCGGGCCGCTGAAGGCCGGCGTGATCAAGCAGTTCATCGGCGAGGTTCGCTGGGGCGACTTGGATTATCTCATCGTCGACTGCCCCCCCGGCACCGGCGACGAGCCGCTCTCCGTCTGCCAGCTGATCCCCGGGGCCGAGGCGATTTTGGTGACGACCCCCCAACAGGTGGCGACGCTCGACGTGAGCAAGTCCATCTCCTTCTGCAATCAGCTGGGGATGCGGATCGCGGGCGTGGTGGAGAACATGAGCGGCTTCACCTGCCCGCATTGCGGCACCTTCACCCCCATCTTCAAGACCGGCGGCGGCGAGGCGCTCGCCAAACGCTACGCGTTGCCCTTCCTCGGCAAGCTGCCCATCGCCACGGAAATCGGCGAGAGCGGCGACGAGGGCCGGCCCTTCGTGGCGACCTGCCCGGATTCCCCCGCCGCCAAGGCCTTCATGGCCGTGGTGGACAACCTCCTCTCGATTGAATGACGACGATGCGTGCCTCCCCCCTTGCCTTCCTTCCCGCGGCGATGCTTTTGGCCGGATGCGCCGTGCCTTCCCTCTCCACCGAGGCGCCGATGGATACGTACGCGATCGTCGCCTCGAAGGCCGTGATGGATGACCCCGTCTGGAAACGCGCGACGGTCGACGCCCTGATGGCCAAACATCCGGGCGCCACGCTGATCGTGTGGGACAAGTCGGTCGATGAGGCGCGCGGCGCGCTTACCGCGGCCCTCCCCAGCCACACGGCTTTCGTGGTCAAGCCCGAGCAGGCGGGGGCGATGTTCACCATCGCGGTGAGCAATCTCTGCCGCGCGTTGGACGATGATCCCTTCACGGATACCTTCTGGGGCGTGGTGACGGGATATGACGCCCCTGCGGCGAAGGCGTTGGCCGAGGCCAAGCCCATTGCCATCCGGCGGGCGCTCGACTGCGCGGGTTGCGACCTCACCGCCTTCGACAAGGCTTGGCGTTACACCGAGGACCATCGCGGCACGATGAACTTCTGGGCACGTGGCGCGACCGACAAAATCCAGGACATCCCGTGCGACACGGATAACACGTGGGGCGTCTTGGAGCGTCTGCGCACCGATCGCGTGCAGTTCATGACGACCTCCGGCCACGCCACCCAGCGGGATTGGCAGATGGGGTACCGCGGCCCGAACATGGCGATGGTCCATCAGGATGGCCGCCTCTTCGCCATCGACACCAAGAAGCAGCGTCATCCCGCCGGGAGCACGGAGCCCAAGGTCTATTTCGGCACCGGCAATTGTCTGATCGGCGACATCGACAAACCCGATTGCATGGCGCTCTCCTGGATGCGTGACGGCGGCGCCCGCCAATTCATGGGCTACACCATCACCACGTGGTTCGGCGCGCAAGGGTGGGGCACGCAGGGTCTCTTCGTGGACACCGCCGGGCTCTGCACCGCCAACGAGGCCTTCCATTTCACCAACGCCGGCATCGTCGACAAGATCCGCTCGTTCGGCATCCCCGACATGATGACCTTCCGTTTCACCCAGCTGGCCAAGCAGAGCAATTTCCCCATCACCCCCGGCATCGCGGCCTGGCAGAAGGGCCGCCAAGCCGCCGGTGACAAGCCGGACGCCTTGCGCCAGGCGCTCTTCGATCGCGTGGGCCATTTGCATGACCGTGACGTCGTCTGCTTCTACGGCGATCCCGCGCTTGACGCCCGCATCGCCGATGGCCGCTGGACCGTCCTGCCCCCGCTCGTCGAGGATGGCGCGCTGACCCTTCGTGTGCGCGCCAATCCCGGCGTTCGCGAAAAAGGCACCGTCTGGGTGCGTCTGCCGGGTTCGTGGCGCTACGACCCCGCCGCGGCCGAGGTGCCCGAGGCGCTCGGCAAAGCCGACCTGTTGCTCGACAATATGATCCGCATCCCGGATGCCACGCCCTCGGCCGGTGAGACCTACACGATCCGTCTGCCGGGCGCGACGCGGAAAGGCGCGTGATGGACGCCGCGCTCGCCCTTGTGGCCGATCTGATGCACCGCGGCGGCCCTGTCATGTGGCCGCTCGCGCTTTGCTCCATCGTGGCCGTGCTTGTCGTCCTGCGCAAGGTGCTCCAATGGCTCTTCTTCATGCTGGCTGTCCGGGCCGGGCAATCAGGTTGGGCGCGGGTGTTGGGGGCCGTGCGCCAAGGGGACCTTGAGGCCGCCCAGGCCGAGGCCGCGAAGAGCGCCTCGCCTTACGCGCATATCCTGGCCGCCGCCCATGCGCGGGCCGACCTGCCCTTCGCCGACGCCCTGCTCGCCGAGGCACAGGCCCAAGTGCGTCTTCTGGCGCGCGGCCTGGGCGTGCTCGACACCATCGTCACGCTCGCGCCGATGCTCGGGATCCTGGGCACCGTAACAGGCATCATCGGCGCCTTCGATCTGATGGGGAGCATGGGGGTGGACGATCCCACGGGCGTGGCCGGGGGCATCGCCGAGGCGCTCATCACCACCGCCGCCGGCCTTGTCATCTCCATCGCCGCGCTCATCCCGCTCAACGCCGGGCGTGTCTGGCACCGTGCGCTCGCGCGCGGCATCGAGACGGCCATGACCGCCGTGGAACGCGCCCAGGGGACGCCGTGAGACTGGTCGAGGACGAGCAGCCCCGCGCACGGGTGGAGATGACGCCCATCATGGACGTCGTCTTCCTGCTCATAGTCTTTTTTGTCTACGCCTTTCTCACGATGACCGTCCAGCGCGGGATGCGTGTGGAATTGCCGCGGGCCGATGGCACGATCGCCCATGGCGACAGTGTGCAGCTGGTCCTCACGCCGGATGACGCGGTGTTGCTCGACGGGCGCACGCCGATGGCCGCCGATGCCGCGGTCGAGGCCGCCGCGCTCCGCGCCAAAACCTTGGGGCGGCCGATCGTCATCCGGGCCGACCGGCGCGCCCACGCCGGCCCGGCGCTCGAGCTCATGGCCGCGCTCCGCGCCAAGGGCGTCGCCAAGGTAACCTATCAGGTGGAAAAGGCCAAGTGATCGCCGCGCCGTGGAGCCTGTGTGTCGCGGTCCTGCGCGAGGCCGCCTTCTGGGCCGCCGCGGTGGCGCTCCACCTCCTCGCCGCGATTCTGGCAGCTCGGCTGATTCTTGCCCCGAGGCCATCCCTTCCAGCGCCGACGCTTGTGGTCGACTCCATCGAGCTGGAGGTGGCCGAGGTGGAGAGCGAGATCGCGCGCCCTGCCACTTCCCGCCCCCCCACGCCTCCCGCCGCCGAATCCCCGCGACCTGAGCCGGCGCCGTATCTGACCGCGCCCGACGCCGCCCTCCCGCTTGCCGCGCCGCCTGCCATCGAGCCTTCCAGGCCACTTCCGCCGATATTGGACGCGCCCCCCTCGCCGCCGCGCCCCGATGCGCGCCCCGATGCCTCCACGCTTCCCGAAATCTCCTTGCCCCCCGCCCAACCGGAAGCCTCCCCGCCGCGCCCCGCCGCGGGTGCCACCGCCCGCATCGAGAACAAGCCCAAGTTGCTCACGGATCTTTCCCGGTTGCGCAAGTCCTATCCGTCGGAGGCTCGGCGAAACGGGTGGGAGGGCACCGTCGTCCTTGACCTCGTGATTGACGCGGAGGGACATCTCGCCTCGGCTTCCATCCACACCTCCAGCGGCCACGCGACGCTCGACCGCGCGGCCTTGCGCATGATTCGCTCCGCCCGCTTCGCCGGCGGCCCGGGCCGCCTTCTCCAACCCATCGATTACCGTCTGCGATGAAAAAGCAAGCACCCACCGTCCTTGACGTCCGCGACCTCGTGATCGCCTATCCGCGTCCCGGAAAACCGCCCTTCGTCGCCGTCAGGGGCATCGCCTTCGATGTCCGGGAGAATGAGTTCTTCGGCATCGTCGGCGAGAGCGGATGCGGCAAGAGCACGTTGGCCAAGGCGCTTTGCGGCCTCCTCCCCGTCACTTCCGGCACCGCTGCCTTCGCCCCCATGCCGCGTGGCGCGGTGCAGATGATCTTCCAGGATGCCGTGGGTTCGCTCAACCCCCGCAAGACGATTGGTGACGCGCTCGCCGAGGTCCTGTCCGTCCACCGCCTTTGCCCTGCCGCCGAACGTGCCGGGCGGATCGCCACGCTGCTCGACGAGGTCGGCCTCCCTGCCGACGTGGCACAAGCCTACCCGCGCGAACTCTCCGGCGGCCAATGCCAACGCATCTCCATCGCTCGAGCCCTCGCCATGAACCCGCGGGTCCTCATCGCCGACGAGCCGGTCTCCGCGCTTGATGTCTCCGTTCAGGCACGCGTGCTCAACCTTCTGGCCGACCTTCGCGCCAAGCGCAACCTCACCATCCTCCTCATCTCCCACGACCTCGCCGTCGTCCGCACCGTTTGTGACCGCCTCATTGTCATGCACGCCGGCGAGATTGTCGAGCGAGGCCCTGCCCGCGATGTTTTCGCCGCGCCTAAACACCCCTACACCCGCGCGCTCCTGGCCGCCGTCCCGGACGTTGGCGACGTCCGGCGCGAATGAGTTGCGTTCGGGGCATGGACGTGGCGGGGGTGGCAAAGGGTAGGGCAGCGGACTCCGTGCGCATTCGCATGATGGCCATGGCTGTGATCATTCCCCTGATGCATCATCTGGTGTGACTTGCCGATGGCGGCATAGATGGGAAATTTCCACTGGTGTCCGGGGAAAGTGGGAAGCGCAGAAGAGCCTTGCGTATCGCCAACGGCCTCGCCCCCTTCCGACTCTCGGGTCGAACCCCTTAGGGTTTGGGGTCAGACCCCTTAGGGTTTCGCCCCAAACCCTCCCCACTTGCGCTCCCAGCCATCCGGTCTGGCACGAGCAGCAAATCGCGGTCCGGAAGTGGTGTCCGGAAAAGTATGAGAATGCGGGGGCGGCCTGCGCGTGGGGATAAGCACCGTAACTTTTGCCAGGCACCATCGGGGAAGTTTCTTTTCGTGGGTTTTCTGGTATACTTACACCCCATGAAGACCACCAAGAAGCGCATCGCTTTGGCCTGCGGGGGGACCGGCGGGCACATCAATCCCGCCTTGGCCGTGGCGGAGACCCTGCGTGGGCAGGGGCACGCCCTGGCGCTCATCCTTTCCGGGACGCGCGCGGCGGAGCGCCCCGCGGCGGAGGCGTGGGACGGGCCGTTGCTGAAGTCCGGCGCACGCCCGATCACCGACCCGCGCAACCTCTTCGCCGTCTTGCGCTGCCGTGCGTTTCTGAAGACCTTCGCGCCGGATGTTTTGGTGGCGACGGGGGGATACACGAGTGTCGCGCCCGTGCTTGCGGCACGGTGGCTGGGGATCCCCGTGATCTTGCATGAGGCCAACAGCCTGCCCGGCAAGGCGACCCGTTTCCTGGCCAAGCATTTCCGCGTCGAGGCCGTGGCGACCTCGTTCGAAGAGACGGAGGCGCGTCTGCCTGGGAACGTGCGGGTGGTGCGGACGGGCTTGCCCCTCCGGCGGTCGGTGCTCGACGCGCTGGACGGTGCACGGGCACGCGCGGAGCGGCGCGCGGGCGCGACGGCGACCTTCACCGTGTTGGTCACGGGGGGGAGCCAAGGCGCGCATGGGCTCAACCTGCTCGTCGGCCCCGTGCTCGCCTCCCTCGCGCAAAGCGACCCGCGGGTTCGGGTGGTCCACCAGTGCGGCGAGGCGGACGTGGCAGACCTGCGTGACCGTGTTTACGCCGCCACGCCCAAGCAGGTGCGGGTGACGGCCTATATCGACGACATCGGCTCGGCCTACGCGCAGGCCGACGTGGTGGTGGCACGGGCGGGGGCGGCGACCTGTTTCGAGTTGGCGCGGGCGGCACGCCCCGTGCTCTTCGTGCCCCTTCCGACGGCGGCGGAGGATCATCAGCGGCTCAACGCCCAAGCGCTGGTGAAGTGCGGGGGGGCGTTGTGCTTGGATCAACTGGCGCCCGACGCCCAGCAGGCTTTCGCCGAGGCGCTCCGGCAACTCTATTCCGACCCGCTCCTGCGCAAGGTCATGCATGAGGCATTGGCGGATCTGCCGCGCGAGGATGCCGCCGAACGGCTCGCGGCACTGATCGCCGGCGACGACCAAGCGGCGACGGTTGTGCTATAATCGCGGCCATGAGCAAGAGACCTGCGGACGAGATGAACCAACGGAACGCGTCGTTCGACAATCGGCTGCGGCCGACGCGGTTCGCGGATTTCCTGGGCCAGCAAAAGGTGCGTGACCGCCTGATGCTGGCGGTGGAGGCCGCCCAGGGGCGTGGGGAGCAGCTCGACCATGTCCTCCTCTCCGGCCCCCCGGGCTTAGGCAAGACGACGCTGGCTTACATCCTGGGCGAGGCGATGGGGGTGCACGTGAAGGCGACGAGCGGTCCGGTGATCGACAAGCCGGCGGATTTGGCGGGATTGCTCACCTCGTTGGAGCCGGGCGACATCGTCTTCATCGACGAGATCCATCGGATGCAACGCACGGTGGAGGAATATCTCTACTCGGCCATGGAGGATTTCGTGATCGACATCATGATCGATCAGGGGCCGAACGCGCGCAGCGTGCGCCTGGAGCTGCCGCGGTTCACGCTGGTCGGCGCGACGACGCGAAGCGGCCTGATCTCCGCACCCCTCCGGTCGCGTTTCGGCCTCCAAAACCGTCTGGACTACTATTCGCATGAGGAGCTGGCGCAAATCGTGACCCGAAACGCCGCGAAGCTGAACGTGGCGATCGATTCGCGCGGGGCGCTGGAGATCGCGGCGCGAAGCCGTGGCACGCCGCGCATCGCCAACAACCTGCTCCGCCGCGTGCGCGACTATGCCCAGGTGCGCGCGGACAACCGCATCACCGGCGAGGTGGCCGACCGCGCGCTCGCGCTCTTGGAGATCGATCCGCAGGGGTTGGACGAGATGGACGTCCGCATTTTGGAAGCGATCGTGGCGAAGTTCAACGGCGGCCCGGTCGGCGTGGCGACGGTGGCCGTGGCGGTGGGGGAGGAGCCGGACACCGTCGAGGAGGTTTACGAGCCCTATCTCATCCAAGAGGGTTACATCGATCGCACGCCGAAGGGGCGGGTGGCGTTGCCCAAGGCCTATCGTCGGCTCGGTGTGGCCGCGCCGGGCAGTCAGGACACGTTGTTCCCATGAGCGAGCGCCAAGAAGCCAAACCGCGATTTGTCCGCCCACGCGAGGGGGCGTTGCCGGACGTGACCTTCACGCGCCCGCCCGAGGGGCCGGTGAAAGTGCGCCGGTCGCGCCCCGTGACGGGGGTACGGTGGCGCAGCGCCGAGGAACGGCGGGAGGCGAAGCGCAAAATCGCCGCGATTCGGCGGGAGGCGGAGGCTCAGAAAATCCAGGCGTTGCGCCTGGACATGTCCTTCTTCCGTTCGCCGAGGTTCCTGCTCGGCCTTTTGCTGTTCATGCTGGCATTGGGCGGCCTGCTCGTCGGCACGGTGCGCAAACCGCCGCCCCCGAAGGTCGATCGTACGCCCTATCTGCAGGGGAAGGCCCGCGGGAGCGTGCAGGCCGCGGCGCAGGCGATGACCTTCTATCGCGTGCACACGGGGGGATGGCCGCCGCAACGCCTAGGCCTCTTCGCCTTGGCCAAGGATTATCACGTCCCCGGCTGGAAAGGCCCGTACATCAATTGGGCGTGGAAGGATCCGTGGGACTCTCCATACGTCTATCGGATGCCGGACTCCCCCTTCGAGCCCCCAGAGCTTTTCTCCTGCGGGCCTGACCGTCTGCCGGACACCAACGACGACATCCGTGCCATGCCAGAAGACTTCGTCTGCCCGGAGGGCACATGGCGGCGCGAGCCGCCGTCGGACCCGCCGTCTTCCGCGACTCCCGCCGAAACCGAACCAAAGGCCACCCCATGAACCGTTTCCTTGCTTTGCTCGCCTCACCTTGGCTTTGGGGCGTCGTCGCCTTGGCCACGTTGCTCGCCTGCCTGACGCCTTGGGTCTTCCCGGGCGGCGCGGCCTTGCTGATGGTCGGCGAGTTGGGTGTCTGGCAGATCGGCGACGCCGTGGCGCACCCGTTGGTGCAACTCTTCTGCGCCCCTTGGTGGGCCCGCACGCCAGGCGCGCTCAACGCCGCCACCGCCGTGGCCGGCGCGCTTTGCGTGGTCTGCCTCTGCGGTATCGTCCGCGGGTTGATCGAATTGGCCGTGCGCAACGAGCCTCGCTCCGCCCCCTACCGTGACACGGCGCGGGCGGTCGCCGTGCCCTTGGCCGCGCTCGCGCTCTTGGCCTCGCCGATTTTCCTGCGTGCCGCGACGCACTTCCAATGGCAGACCTTCGATCTCCTCTTCGCGCTCGCGGATGTGACGCTGATCGTGTGGACGGCCCGCACGGGCGGCCATCGGCGGATGGCCGTGACGGCATTCGCCATTGGCCTGACCGCCCCCGAGGCCCCCGCGCTCGTGCTTCTGGCGCCAATTCTGTTGGCGGTCCTTGGCATCACGTACTACATGGCGCATGATCGGGTGCGTCCGCGCCCGTTCCTCACCTGCCTGTTGCTGCCGGCGCTCGGGGGGCTCCTGCTGACGAGCCTCGCCGCCGTGGCGTTGCGCTATGCGTTGGGCGCGGAGGGCTCGTTCAAGGCTGTCCTGCTCGGCTTTGCGTTGCCGCAGATCTTGGGGGTGCGTGCCGCGCTCGCGGGCCCCTGGTTGCTGATGGTGCTCTTCTGCGTGGTGCCGGGGGCGCTCGCGCCTTTCGTGATCGGCGCGACGGGCGCCAACCGCCGCACCTTCGCAAACGTGCTCACTTACCTGACGATGACGGTGCTCGCCGCCATCACCTTCCTGCCGCTTGCCGTCGCCCCCGAGACGCTCGCCCGCGAATGGGGGGAGATTTACCCGACGATGCTCGTGGCGCTCGTGGCGCTCGGCATCGGCGCGACGGGCGGCGCGGGGGTCTTGCTCATCGCCGTGCGCGTCCCCGCGGAGGGGGTCACGGAACGTCCCTTCGCCCGGGCTTTCGGGCGCAAGGTCGCGTGGTGCGCCATCGCCTTGGCAATCATCGCGACGGTCGGGTTCGGCGGTTGGGGCGCGGTGCGTGCGCTCCGGGCCGATGCCGCCGGCGCGGACCTGCCGCGTGCCTACGTCGACGCCGTGCTGCGAGGCATAGAGGGTGGGGCGTGGGTGTTGGGCGATGGGCCGAGCGACCCCTATCTCGCGTTGCGCGTGGCGGAGACCGGGGCGCCGGTCGTCGTGATGTCGTTGAACGACAACTCCGAGCGCGGCCGCGATCGTCTGCGCGCGGAGATGGAGGGTTCCGACCTCTTCCCAGCGGCGCTGAAGACTCCGCTCAACCTCGCGCTTGACATCGGCGTCATCCCGTTTGTGCAGGATTGGCTCCGTGCGGACGAGCAGGCGGTCGATCGCTTCCGCACCCTGTCGTTGCCGGACCTTTTCTACACCGGCAACCGTTTCCCTTTGCCGGACGGGTTGGTCTATCGCGGGGCGCTCTCGCGTGAGGCCCAGCACGCCGCGCTCAGACCTCCGGCCTCCGTCTCCGCGCTTCTTCCCGAGGCAGATGCCGAGATTCCCGACCATGCCGCCGCTGGCATCCGCAACTTCGCCGCTTACGTCCGCCGTCAGGCCGGGTTCGTGGCCAACAACATCGCCTTCTATCTGGCCGACGCCGACCGCAAAGAGGAAGCCTACGCGCTCTTCAGGGATGTCTACGCCTATGACCCCGACAACGTCTCGGCGCTTTTCAATGTCTTCGAGCTGATCAACGGCGGGCTCCACCCTGAGGCGCGCGGCTGGTGCGAGCAGGCGATGCGCGACCTCGTCCAACGGCTCAGCGGCCGGCGTTACCGCCTGTGGGCCTTGGCCCGAACCTATGGCTACATCCGTTCCCCGCAGCTCATCAGCGCCTTGGCCGGCAGCTGGGCCATGAGCGGCCAGACCGGAGCCGCGCTCAGCGGCATGGATTTGGCGATGGAGATGCTCGGCGAGGAGCAGACCGCCGCCATGCAGGGAGCCGTCGCCGCGCTCTACGCCATGGCCCCCGGCAAACGCGATGAGGCGATCGCCCGCTACAAGGATCTCTTGGCCCGCTCCACGGACACCCGCCAATCCTTGGCCTACCTGCGCGAGCTGATCCGTATGACGATTCTGGAGAACGACCTCGCCGAGGCGAAAAAGCTGATCGAGCAGGCGGAGTCCACCGGCGACCCCACCGACTTCGCCTACGAGCGCGCGCTTTATCTCGCCTCCGCCGGCGACCCGGTCCAGGCTCGCATCGCCCTGCAGGTTTACCTCGACCGCTATCCCAAGAACATTGAGGCGCTCGCCATGCTCGCCACGCTCCAGCTCCAGGCCCGGGAATACGACGAGCTTGGCGATCAGACCCGTAAGCGCTTGGTCACCGCCGCCGGCACCGAGGACAACTATTTCGTGCAGGTCATCGACGCCCAGCTCTTCGAACGACGCGGCGTCGAGGGCGAGGCGAAAAACCGCGAGGGGAACCTGCGGAAGGCCCGCGCCGCCTATTTGCGCGCGCTCGCCCTCAAGCCCGAGGTCCAAGCCCTCCGCAACACCGTCCTCGCGCTGGACGTCCGCCTCAACGACAAGGCCTCCGCCGCGCGCCACGCCCGCGACTTCCTTTACCAAGACCGTTCCCACCCGCTCTCCAACTACGTGATGGGCTCCATCGCCCTCGGCGAAGGCGACCTGGATCGCGCGCTGGCCTATCTCACCGTGGCCACCGCCCCTGAGGCCGACCCGCCCATCCCGGAAGCCTTCAACGACTTGGCCGAGACCCATCGCCGCATGGGCAAGTGGGCCGCCGCGCTCGCCGCCGCGCAACGGGCCTGCGAACTCGCCCCGAATCTTCCCGTCGCCCATGAGACCGCGGCCGCCGCCTTGCTTGGCCTCAAACGCTACGGCGAGGCGCACGCCGAGCTCGACAAGGCCGTCGCGCTCGACAAACAGTCCCGCCCCGGGCAGCCCATCGACCCACGTTTCGCCATCACTCGCGCCCGCCTTCACGCCGCCGAGGGCAATCCCGACCTTGCTCGGGTCGCGCTTGCCGAGGCGCGTGCGCAGTATGACAGCCTCGATGCGGGCGCCAAAGCCGAGTTCGACGCGCTTTCCGCCGAGCTTGGGAGGCGCTGAGCGAATCTGGGGAGACGGCCATGCCACGTTACGAGAACCGCAATGCGCTCATCCTCGGCGCCGGACGAAGCGGCGAGGCCGCGGCGCGACTGATTCAGGAGACCGGTGGCGAGGCGGCCATCGTCGATGAGGCTTGGCCGACAGGCCGGGCCGCCGAACTCGGGGCGCAGGGGATTTGTTGCCTGCACGCGCCGCGCGAGCACCTGCCGGATGGCTCGTTTGATCTTGTCGTCGCCTCCCCTTCCTTCGCGTCCGACCACCCGTGGATGGTCGCCGCCCGTGACCGGGGACTCTCGATCATCTCGGAATTGGAGTTGGGGGCGGCACATTGGCGTGGCGACGTCTTGGCCATCACCGGGAGCAAGGGCAAAAGCTCGGTCGTCAAATGCCTGGCCGACACCCTGACACACTTTGGGCGGAAGGCCTGCACGGCGGGGAATTACGGCACGCCGCTCGCCGCCCGGGTGCTGGAATGCCAGGACCGGGGGGAGGGGACGATCGCGGTCGTCGAGGTCTCTTCCTTCCAATTGGAGCACACGCGCACTTTCGCGCCGCGTTTGGCGGCAGTGCTCAACATCCAAGCCGACCATCTCGACCGGCATGGCACCTTCGAGGCCTACGCCGCGATGAAGATGCGGCTCTTCCGTGCGCAACGTGCCGATGGCTCCGCCCGCGCTTATCTGCCGTGGGGGATCTCGCCGCTTGGCATCCAGCCGGGCGTGTCTTTGGAGCGTTTCGGCCCGCAACCGTGGTGCGACTGGCGCGCCGGCGGCGACGCGATCTCCCGACGCGCCGACCCCGCGCTTCGCATCCCGCTGACCGGCTATTTCGCCAATCCGGTGCTCGCGCCGGCCGCCGCGCTCATCGCCGCCATGCTCACCGAATGCGGGCTCGCCCCCGAACAGATCGCCCAAGGCCTCGCCGACTTCGTCCCGTTGCCGCACCGAATGCAGCATGTCGCGCGGATCGGCGGCATTGACTTCGTGGACGATTCCAAGGCCACGTCGCTCTCCGCCACACAGGCTGCCCTGAAAATCATCGGGCATGACGTGCGCCTCATCGCGGGAGGGCGCCTCAAAGAAAACGATCTTGACTTTCTGGAGGAGGAGTTGGCCGAGTGCGCCCGTGCGGTCTATCTGATTGGCGAGGCACAGAACCCGCTCTACGCGGCATGGGTGCCCATCCTGCCCTGCCATCGGTGTGGCACGCTCGCGGCGGCTTTCGAGAAGGCGCTCGCGGACGCCAAACCCGGAGAGACGGTCCTCCTCGCGCCAGGGTGCGCCTCCTTTGACCAATTCGATGGGATGGCGGCCCGGGGAGACGCCTTCCAAACGCTCGTGCGTGCGCTCTCCGCGCGCTGACGCTCCCTCCCTCCCCCCCACACACAGAACCCTAAGGCCTCCCGCCCCTTTGAGGGATTCTGCCGCGAGCCCATGCTTGGAAAGGATGTCGAAATGGAACTGCAAATCCCGCAGATCGTCTCATTGGCCAGCGCCTTCTATGGTTCCTCCGTGCTCTTCGCGGCGTTGGAGCTGGATCTCTTCACGGCCATCCGAGAGGCCCTCGTCCCGACGGCCACAGCCTTAGCCGAACGCCTTGGCCTGGACTCGCGCGGGCTTCGGCTTTTGCTTGACGGCGCGGTCGCGGTGGGGCTGTTGCGCAAATCGGAGGACCGTTACGCGCTGACCGACGCCGCGGCGACGACGCTTGTGCGTGGCGCACCGCACGATCTCTCACAGGCCATCGCCTACAACCGCGACGTTTATCCCGCGTGGGGGCGTTTGGCGGAGTTGGCGCGCACGGGCCGCCCGGTCGAGGCGCCTAGCCTGCATTTGGGCGCGGACGCGGCGCGGACACGACGTTTCGCCTTGGCCATGCATGGCCGGGCGATGGGCATCGGGCAGGCCATCGTGCCGATGCTCGGCTTGCCGAAGGGCGCACGTGTGCTCGACCTCGCGGGAGGCCCTGGCACCTACGCGTTGCTCATGGCCAAGCAGGACCCGGCCCTGACCTGCGACACTTACGACCTGCCGGCCATCGCCGAGGTCGCCCGCGAAATCGTCGCGCCATGCGCCGACCGCGTCACCTGCCATGCCGGGGACTACCATATCGACACCTGGCCCGAGGCGACTTACGATGCCGTGACGCTTTTCGGATGCCTGCACCAGGAATCCCCCGAGATGATCCTCTCCATCCTGCGACGTGCGGCCGCCGCGCTCAAACCGGGCGGCAAGGTCTACGTGCTCGATCTGATGACGGGCCCCGATCGGACGACCCCGCCCTTCTCCGCGCTCTTCGCGATCAACATGGCGCTTACCGCCGAGCACGGCTGGGTCTTCTCCGACACGGAACTTCGGGGATGGATGGCCGAGGCCGGCTTGGGCGATTTCGTTTGCGCACCCGTGCCGCCGCCCATGCCGCATTTCCTCGCGACGGCCGTCAAGCGCGCGTGATCCGCCCTGCGTCCCGCCGTAGGCGGTGCGTTTTTTGTGGAAAGGCGGCTTGCGCACGGTGCCGTTTTGCGCTATCATGGCTTTGACTTTAGGAGGAACCGCCATGACCCATGCCAGGAAACTCGCCGTGTTCGGTGCCACGCTCTCCGCCCTCATGTGCGTGGGGTGCGCCTCTTTGTCCGCGCATGAGCCCGCCGCCGAGGCGCAGACGGCGAACCCCGTGGCCGCCGAGGCACAGACGGCGTTGCAGCGGTGGGTGGCCGCGGCCGCCGCGCCGACCACGCCGATCGCCTGTTCCGTGCCGGATGGCAACGCGCCAGAGGCCGTGGCGCGGTTCCGTGAGCTCGCCCAGCGCATCAACACCCTTTATGGGACGATTTACGGTGATGCCCAGCGTCTTGCCTCCGGGAAGCGGCTGGCCGCGGACGCGACCGGAAGGACGCAGGCGGCCATCACCGCGCGCTACCAGGAAGCCATCCGGGCGATCGAGTCCGCACGCACGGACCTGAGTGATTATACTGCCAGCCTGCGCGACGATTCCGCCATCTCCAACATCACCCAACGATTGGAATGGACGCGGACGTTGGTGGCTTTCGGGAAGGACACGGGGCGTTTGGCCGAGCAACTTTCCGAATGCGCGACGGCCGCGAACCTGTTGCTCCGCGAGGGGCTCTCCACCTCCGCCGCCGAAGGGCAGGCACCTGCCGAGTGATCATGCCCGCGACCCTGCTGATTTACAAGGACTACCTGCGCTCCGGCCGTGGCGCCGATCGCGCCACGGCGGCATTGGCCAATGCGCTCGTCGCGCGCGGGCATACCGTCCATGTGCTGACCCAGCAACGCTTGGGCGACCCGCTCTCCGTCACCTTCGCGCCTGCCGTGACGTGCCATCGTGTGCCTTCCGAACGTGTCCGCGGCACCTGCCTTGGCTTCCTGAACAAGCTGCTCTTGCGTGGGCGTCTCGGCGAGGCGATCCTGCGCGGTCTGCCGGCATTGGATCTCATGCGTCGCACCTCCCTGCGGTTGCAGCGGGCGATCGCGGAGATCCGCCCCGACCTTATTCTCTCCTCGGGCACCAACGAATGCGTGGAGCTCACCTACGCGGGTCCCCTCCCCGTGCCGTTCATCCAACTCTTTCATGTCTACCCGCCGGTCTGCTTCCGACATAACAAATATCGACGCGTCGAACGCCTGAAGGCCGCGCTTCCGAAGGCCGCGGCCTGCCAAGTGCTCTTGCCGGCCTTCCGCGATCTCTTGGCGCCATACACCCCCGCGCCCGTCGTCGCCATCGGGAACGCCGTCGATTGGCCCGCCGACGAACCGTTGCCCGACCCCGCCTCGCGCGAGAAAACCATCGTCTACGTGGCCTATTTCTCCAAGGACAAGAACCATCTGACGTTGCTTGACGCCTTCGCGCGTCTGCGAAACGCCGAAGCGTGGACGTTGGATCTGTATGGCACAGGCACGCCGGCTTGGGAGCGCCGTCTGCGTGCCCATGTCGAGGCACTCGGGATCGCCGGCCGCGTGCGCTTCTTCGGTATCGTCCGCACGCCTCGGCCGGTGCTTCTGCGCGCCGGGATCTGCGCCTATCCGTCGAGTGTCGAAGGCTTTGGCCTGGCGCTTGCCGAGGCGATGTGGTGCGGGCTCCCATGCGTGGGGTTCGCCGATGCGCCGGGTGTCAATGGGCTTCTCGCCCATGAGGCCAACGGCCTTCTCGCGCGTCCCGGCGCGGAGGCCTTCGCCGAGCAATTGCAACGCTTGGTCGATGACCCCGCCCTCCGGGCGCATCTGGGGACGGTCGCCGCGCGCTCCACCCGCCAAACCTATGCCGCGCCGCGCATTTGGCAGCAATGGGAGGACGTAATCGCCGGGTTTTTGCCCGAAAATTGCGACAAAACCCCGTAATTTGGCCATTTGCGCTGTTTTTACGCTTGCTTTCGCCACGCCAAATCCTCATAATAGGAACCATTCGAACGGATTTCCCGTCCGAAACGTCAAACAGGAAGGAAAACTCCTCATGCCCAAAGCTACCAAAGCGTCCAAGAAGGCCGTCGCCCAGAAGCCCATGACCAAGGGCGAGATGATCGAGGCCATCTCCACCGCCACCGGTTTCACCAAGACCGATGTCGAGGCCGTGTACGCCGCGCTTGTCGATGTGGTCGCCCAACAGGCCAAGACCGGTGTCTTCACCCTTCACAACATCGGCAAGTTCTCCGTTGTCCAGCGCAAGGAGCGCGTCGGCCACAACCCCCGGACCAAAGAGGCGATCACCATTCCTGCCGGTCCCGCGCTCAAGTTCGCCGTCTCCAAGTATCTCAAGGATCAGGTTCTCGGCTGAGCGGTACCCATGGCGTGAAAAAAGGGAAGGCCCACGGCCTTCCCCTTTTTTTCATAGCCAGCACGTCCACGCGTCGGTGCCAAGCAACTTGGTGAACCACGCCGGGCGTGCGCTTGGGTGCTCGAAAAGGCGCTCCGGGCCGTAGGCGGCCTGAAGCGCACGGAGGATGGCAAGCGCGGTGGCCCAAGGGCGAAAAACTGCCGGGTCGGTGAGATGGAGGCGGATGCCACCGCGATCGTCGGCTTGGGTGAAGTCAAAGAAGCGGATCCCTGGCAGATGCTTGGCGTTGAGGGCATCGGCCAACGCGGGGCCGTCGATCCACGGGGCTTGGAGCGTGCGCCATGCCCATGGGCCGTCGCGGCCGACGTCGAGCTGCGGCAACGCCTCGGCGAAGACGGTGGCGGGATAGAGCCGCGCGGCCTCCCAGTCGCGGATGGTGGGTGAAGGTGGGATGAACGCTGCGTCGGCCCCGGGGGTCATCGGTGCCTCCAAATGCGGAGGGCCAAGCCATCGGGCGAGCTCGACCTGCGTGCGGCCATGGACAAGCGGGAGCGCGCAGGGCGCGACGAAGGAGAAGTGCGCGGGTTCCGCGATGGGACCGTCCTCAAGCCCATGGCAGGGGATTGGGCGCTCACAGACGAGGCAGGGGAGGCCACGCTCCGCGCAGGCTTCCAACGTGAGCTTGAGGGTGGCGAGATAGGTGTAGCACCGCACGCCGATATCGCGCAGATCGACGATGAGCAGATCCAAGCCCGCCAGATCCGAGGCATCCGGTTTGCGGCGTGGGCCATAGAGGGAGTGCACGGGAATTTTCCAGATGGGATGCGGCAGGGTGGGGGAGGGTTCGCCGGCGGCCAACGCGCCGAAATAACCATGCTCCGGCGCGAAAAGCGCACGCAGATTCTTTCCGAAGACGCGCCGCACCGCTTGGGCGGAGGTTTCCCCGGTGGTCAGAAGCGCCGCCTGATGCGACAGGAGCCCCACGCGCAGGGCGGGATCCGCATCACGCAACCATGCCTCGATGCCAGGCGTCCCGGCAAGCGTCATCTGCGCCCCACAAGGATGAGCGTGGTGGGGATGGCGGCGCATTCGTCGAAGGCCTCCAGCCAATCGTCGGAGGCGTAGGCGGGGGTGGCGCTGGCAGGAGGCTCCTCCAGACGCGTGACGGTGAGCCCGGCGTCGCGGAAGGCGTTGAACCACGCACTCACGGGGTAGGCACGGCTGACGATGGCGGGGCCCTCGCCGTCGGGTTGCTCGCGCACGTCGTCGACGGGACGGAAATAATCGACCAAAAAGCGTCCCCACGTCTCGGAGCCATCCTCCTCATCCGCGCTCACCCATTCGCCGTTGTAGACAGGGTGGACGGTGGAGAGCACGAAGTGGCCGCCCGGGCGGAGCCATCCCGCGACGCGACGGACTTGCCGAAAAGGATCGGCCACGAACTCAAAGGCATGGGAGGAGGTGATGAGATCGAAAGATTCCGCAGGCGCGTCGAAGTCCTCGATGGCACATCGCGAAAAGGCGATGTCCGCCCCGGCGGCCGCGGCGTCCGCCCGGGCATAGGCGAGTTGCGCCTCGGAGATGTCGATGGCCACGCAACGAAGGCCTTGGCGCGCAAGCCAAACGGAGTTCTGCCCCTCGCCGCACCCGAGCTCCAACGCGTCCATCCCCGGACGCAAGGGCGGGAGCAGGCGGAGCGTGTGTTCGCCGGCAATCAGGGGGCCGTAATGGAAATCGTCCGCCGAGATGCGCGTGATGGCCCGGTAGGTCTTGGCGATGCTGTCCCAGTAGAGGCGTTGCGGATGGCTCATGGCAAGTGGCCTTGCGCCTTGGCACGGCGATAGAGGTGCCAGAGGATGATGGTTTTGCCGTCATCGATCTCCCCGTCGTCGATGGCGCGCTCGATGGCGTCGGCGGCGAGCGGGTAGGGGACGAGGTTCTCGTCCGTGTCGAGGCGTTGCCCATCGGGCGCGGCCTTGAGGCGGGCATGAAAGTGCCAATGCACCTCATCGCAGTAACCTGGGGCGGGGAGGGAATGACCCAAGGGCGTGAGGGCGAGCACTTCGTGGCCGCTCTCCTCGCGCGTTTCGCGGCAGGCTGCCTGCTCCGGCGTCTCGCCCTCTTCCATGCATCCGGCCACGCACTCCAGAAGCGTGCGCTCGACGGCTTTGCGGTATTGTCGCACAAAGATGAACCGCCCGTCAGGCAACTCGCCCAGGATGCATACCGCGCCGCGATGGCGGAGTATCTCGCGTGTCGTTTTGCGGCCATCGGGCATCTCGATGTCGAGGATGTCGATGGTCAGGGCTCGCCCCTCGAAAATGCGCCGGGTGGCGAGGGTTTTCTCGGTCATGGGGTCACCGTTCGGCATTGTCGGGCCTCCTTGTCATTCCATGCCCAGCCGCCGCTCTAGGGAGAGCGACCGCTTCCCGCCGAGTTCGACGCTCCGGACGTAATAGCGCGCGGCAAGGTCGCGCTTCGGATCCAGTTGCGGCAACCGCAGGAACGTGATGGCCGCGTTGAAATAGGGCCGCGGGTCGGTTGGCGCGGCCCGCATGGCCCGTTCCAACACATCCATCGCCTGCTCGGGACGGTTGCGCGTGAGGTACGCCCCCGCCGCGACCAGCTGCGCGTCGACCCCCGCCTCTCCGCCGGACGGGACCATCGCGACCAATTCCAACGCGTCGTCCGGGCGGTTCTGCAAGAGGCGCAACCGCGCCAACAGCACCATCAGCGTGGGATCTTCCGGCCATTTGCCGAGCGCTTCCCCGAGCCTTCCCTCCAAGGTGTCGATGCGTTTCAGATCCCACAGCATGGCGCACGCGTCGGCCGCGGCCTTCCGTGCCTTGGCGTCGGCCTCGGCCTGGGCCTTCGCCTGCGCGTCGCGTGCGGCCTTGGCTTTCTCCGCCGCGGCGCGGGCCTCCGCGGCGGCTTTCGCCTCGGCTTGCCGCTTGGCGAGCTCCTCGGCCTCGATTTGGCGTTGGCGGGCCTCGGCAGCGCGACGTTCGCGTTCGGCGGCGGCTTTCTCCTCCGCGATGCCGCGTTGCAGCATCTCCACCTCCAGCCGGGTGTCCGCCTCGGTGGCGCGGGCGCGTTCTGCGGCGGCACGGGCATCCTCCCGCCCGCGTTCGGCGGCGGTCACGGTTTGTCGCGCGGCGGCCATGGCCTGGGTCGCCTGCCCGGCCTCTTGCTTGGCGACCTCGGCGGCGTGGCGCTCGGCGGCGAGCGCGTTTTCGGGGGCTTCCGCGGGGGCGTCGGCCTCGGCCTGTTCGAGGCGTTTCTCGGCGAGGAAACGTTGCGCGTCGGCGGCGGCGTTCGCCTTGGAGGCCGCCTTGAGCGTGGCCTGCGCGGCGAGGAGTTTCTTTTCGGCTTCCAGGACGGCTTGGTCGGCGAACTCGCGGGCGGCGGTGGCCTCCGCCAGGCGCCGTTGGGCGTCGGGCAGACGTTCGGCGAAGGTTGGTGGCTTGGGCGGTTCGAGCTTTTTGGCCTCAGCCTCTTTTTTTTGCTCCTCGCGAACGAGCGCGGCGCGTTCCTCCGCCAACCGTTTCTCGAGTTCGGAGGTGTCGGTGACGGCCTGGCGCACATCATTGACCTCGGCCCGTTGGAGCGCCAAGGAATCGAGCATGGAGATGCAGTGGAACTTCTTGATGCGCAAGGGAGCGTAAGCCGTGCCGGAGGTGTCCTCGCCCGCCTCGATGGCCATGATGGCCTCCTGCGCCTGCCGGAAGAGCTGGATGGCCTTCTCGGTGTCGTCGGCGTCGAAGGCGTCCTGCGCCTGGGCGATGAGGCGGTTGGGTTCGCGCAAGACCTCCGCCACGTGGGTGGCCAGTTTGGCGGCCTTCTCCTCCTCGCTTTCGCCGAAGGGCCAGATGGCACGCGCGGGCGCCGCCGCGAGCAACGCCGCCACGAACGCCAAGGTGAGGGTCGTCCTCATGGTTCAGTCCTTTCCTTCCAAGGTTCGACATGGATGGTGATGATGGCATCCGCCCCGAAACGGCCACGCAGGGCCTGCTCCACGCGGCAGGCGATGGCATGGCCCTCGCGCACCGTCATCTCGGGATCCACGCGGAAATGCAGCTCGATGACCGCCACGCTGCCCACGCGGCGGCTCCGCAGGTGGTGCGGCTCGCTGAGCCCCGGCACCGCGTGCGCCAATCGCAGGATGGCGGCGTTCTCGGCGTCGGTCATCCCCTGCTCGGCCAACTTGTCGATCGCGTCGCGCACGATGTCCCACGCGATCTTCACGAGCGTCACGCCCACGGCCGCCGCCGCCAAGGGATCCAGCAACGCCCATCGCCCGCCGAAGAGCGCCCCCGCGCCCGCGCCGATGGTGGTGGCGATGGAGGAAAGCGCGTCGCTGCGGTGGTGCCAGGCATTGGCCCGCAACGCGTCGTTCGCCGTCTGCCGCGCCACCCGCACCGTCACTTGGTAAAGCCATTCCTTCACCACGATGGAGATCGCCCCCGCCCAAAGCGCGATCAGTTCCGGACGCTTGGGCAAGACGCCGCGCGTGGCCGCCAGGAGCGCATGGCCGGCGTGCAGGGCGATGGCCAACCCCACCGCGCAGAGGGCGATGCCCACCACGGCGGCGGCGATCGTCTCATACTTCCCATGACCGTAGGGATGGTCGCAATCCTGCGGCTTCCCCGCCAGGCGCATTCCCAGCAACACCGCGAAATCGGTCGCGAAGTCGCTCGCTGAATGCACCGCGTCGGCCACCATCGCCGACGAGTGCCCGAAGATACCGGCGAACAGCTTCCCCGCCGTGAGGATGCTGTTCACCCATACCGAGAGCCACGTCACACGGTTGGCCCGCGCCTCGCGCGTCTCCGCCGATTCGGTGGCGTCCATCGCGTCAGACCAGTTTCGCGAAGGCGTCCTCGGCCGCTTGGGTCATCGCCTTCAGCGTCTGATAGGCCATCGCCTCCGGGTTCTCCGGATTGATGCGCCGTTCACCGACGAGCGCGGCCAACCCGCTTTCCGCGAGGAGCCGCTCGGCCTCCTCCGCGCTCGGCCTACGGCGGCTTTTCAGGTCGCGCCGGACGACGGGCGCCGCGCGGATCGTCAGATCCTCCAGACGCACCTCGGCCACCCAGGCTACCTCGTAAGGGGTGCCCTGCAGGCGAAGCGTCCGCGACACGCACAGCCGCCCGCCCGGCTCGCAGGACAACCCGTCGCCCAACCCGGCCGCGCGCAGTTTGCCCTCCAGCCGCTTCGCGAAACTCTCGGACTCCTCCGCCAATTCCCGGCGGAAAGCCAACAGCGACTCGATCTTCTCCTTGTTCCGGTCGTAAAACCGCAACGCTTCCGTCAAATCCTTCATGGTCGAACCTCCCGTGGCGCGCTCCAACGCCGTCATCCAATCCGCGAGCACCGCCCACCAATGGGCCTCGGCCCCCGCTAGGTAAGCCGGCATGAAGCGCCGCAACGCCTCCAGAAACGCGCCGTGCGAAAGCGCCCCGTAGGGCTCCGGCGCGGCGCCCTCCCCGCCCAGCAGCACGGCGGCGTTCCACCGCTTCCCCGGCGCCGCCTCCGGCGTCACGCCATCCGGCGCCTTGCCGAACGCCACCCACAGCCGCGTCTGCCGCGTCTCGACGCGCAGCACGCCGTCCACCCACGTCACGTCCGTCACCACGCGCGGCGGGGGCTCGATCTCTCCCCGCACCCCGCGCAACAGCGCCGAAAGCACCAAATCGCCCAACCCATGCGCCTCCCGCGAATCCACGAGAAACGACAAGGCCCCGAACAGCCCGGCGAAACCGCCGCCCGTGAGGTCAAACACCGTGCGCCGTGGCGGCCGCCATCGCAACCCACGCAATTCCAGCACCGCTTGATCCAACTTCGCCTGTGTCAGCATAACGCGATGTATTCTACCAAAAACCTTTCGCCAAAGAGCACATGAAATAGCAATTCGCGCTCATTGGGGAGGCGGAGGCGACCGTGCGACACATCCTCGGTAAAAGGACGGCCGCTGGTCGGCTTACCTACAGACTCCCCGACCAAAAGAATCGGGGATGTCCCGACCTAAGCAGATGTTCGCCGTGTTTTTTTCTCCGAAATCCTCCTACTTATGCTTATTTTACGGATTTTGCGTAAAACATCGAAACACTATCGAGTGTCGTCAGGGTAGGGCGGCAAGTTTTTCTTCGACGATTCCGTGAGCAAGATCGTGAATCGCGAATAAAGTATAGTCGGCTCCATCTTTGGCAGTGAAATAGAATGGGAAGTCAGAAGTCCATAATGTATCGTCCTCATGAAAGTGGGCGTTGTCCCAGCGAACTTTGAGCCACCCTTTTATGCCAAGCGGGTAAGCCAAACCGCGGAAGTAATCTGCCAAGACCTCTTTTTGAAATGTGGATAATGCGCCATGACCGCGCATGACAACAGCACGTGGGAGGTCTTTCAGCACATAGAGGCCACAGCCTCGCTCGATTTCTTGCGCATGTTTGAAGAACTGCCTTGGAGTGCAATAGAGTTCTACGTAAAGTCTCGGTGGCAGAACAGTCGGGTTGGTTGCCATTCCTAGTTCTCGGCGCAAATACATCTGATCATTGGCATTGATGATTTTCCCTGTTGTGACGGAGTTTGACCAAGGCCCCAAGTTACGCGCTGGAAGCATTGTGATCCCTTGAGGATTATCGATATAGCACGCACGCATTTGTATGGCATCCCGTCCCACAACGATTTGCATAGCCATCGAAATTAACACCCCCGTCATCGCGCAAAGGATGAGAATCCTCCGTGGCCATCGATTTCCTCGCCCAAAACTGGCGCGTTCCAACAATACAATGACCGTGATAGCTACATAGACGACGAATTGTGTACGCGCTCCAGCCCGAGCGCACGTGAGCAGAAAAAGTCCATATGCTGCAAATAGGAAGCACCACAGTTCCAGTGCTCGATTAAAGAGCGCCATGATATTTCTTCTATTGTACCCAATTACCCACAGTAATAGAGCGACGAAGATGAGTGGCCATCCTGCCAAGCATAAATCGAGATGTGCTTTAATAATCGACTCAATAATCTCCCTTAAACCCTGCGATAATAATCCTCCAGCAGCGCCACGCGCACTCGGGCCCAAGCACAAAAACGCCAAACCGCACATCGCCACTATCCACGCGATCGTTTGCTTGGTCGTCCATGGCCATCGCCGTTCAAAGACCCCTCGAAACAAAGCACCACCAGCGAACCCCGCCAATAGCGGTAATGCGAATGATTCCTGACTCCACCCAAAGAAAAACAGGAGCGGAATCATCCACCAACGGGTTAGATTGTTCCAAAGGACAATCACCCACACTGTGGCGGTCCCCGCCCAAAGGTAATTAATCGCAAAGGCTGCATTTGCACAGCAAAACCCTTGGCGCCATAATAAAAGCCAAATTACTGAGGCAAAGAAAAGGAACGTTTTGACATTCTGGATATGCACTTTACTGGCTTTTAGAATCCCCCAAACGAATAAAAACCACATTCCCGTATTCAAGAAATCGAAGAGTGCGTAAAGGCGAAACCCTGCAAAGATTGAGACCAACCCATGCACAAAGACACGCCCATTGCCTTTCGCCAGATAGTCCCCGATCTGCACCTGCACGACGTCCGAGAACGAGGCAATTCGCGGGCACTCCCCCTCCATTGGCGTAGACATTCCCGCGAACGCATAGGCCAATTCGTCAAATTTAGGCAGGCAATAACGGTTGATCAAGAATAAACAGCCCGCCATTATCACCAAGAGTGCCCATGAAAGGGCAATATTCCTCGATGTTATTGGCATTGTGCTCTTCTGTGTTTTGCCTTGAACCGGAAAAGGTTTCATCAATGTTCCTCCTGGATGAGGTAAAGCGGTCGATGTTTGGTCTCAAGGTAGGTTTTGGCGAGATAGTTGCCGAGAATTCCGATGGAGAAGAGTTGCAAGCCGCCAAAGAAGAGCGTCAGGCAGACCTGCGTGGGGTAACCGGAGACGGGATTGCCCATGATAAGCGTCACAAAGATCACATAGGTCAGATAGAGCAAGGCCGCCACGCAAGAGAGGATGCCAGCCACGGAGGCGAGCTGAAGCGGTGCCACGGAGAAGGCCGTGATACCTTGCAGGCTATAACGGACAAGCCCCCAGAACGACCATTTTGTCTCGCCCGCGGCGCGTTCCACGTTCCCAAACTCCAGCCATTTCGTGCGAAAACCCACCCACGCGTAGATCCCTTTGGTGAAGCGATTGACTTCCGGCAGGGCTAGCACGGCATCGACGACTTGTCGCGTCATCATCCGGTAGTCGGTCTCACCGCCGCGCACCTGGACTTCAGAGAGTCGGTTCAGAATCTCATAGAAGGCCTTTGCGCATTGGCTGCGTAACCATGGCTCGCCGGCACGGTCGGTGCGTCGGGCCGCAACGCAATCGTACGCGCCACCGTCCAGTGTCGCCAGCATCTCGGGCAGGAGTGCCACTGGGTGTTGCAGATCCACGTCGAGCGTCACCACGCGTTCACCCGTCGCCTTCCGCAGGCCGGCCAGGAGGGCGGCTTCTTTGCCGAAGTTCCGCGAGAAGGAGATGTATCGCACGGTTGCGTCTTCTCGCGCCAACGTCCGCAATGCTGCCAATGTTCCATCCCGCGAGCCGTCGTCCACAAAGACGAACTCCGTCTCACACGGCAACGCCAACGCTCGCACCGCCTCCCAAAACCGCCGCACGCACAGCGCCTCGTTGTAACACGGCACTACTAATGAAAGCCTCATTCCGTAACCTCACTTTTCATTCCTGCGTTCCTGCCGTCCGGCCTTGAAGACCCACCAACGGCTGATTGCGTAATTCAGTATGACAACGAGGACGCCGACCACAATCTTCATCGCCACCTCGTTCCATCGCGCCACGTCCACCGTAATCCAAATCAGAAAGACGTCCGCTATGCCTGTGAAAAGGCGCGATCCCGTGAATGCCGCCAACTCTCGTGTCAATCCCCATGGCGAAAGCCGTTTGGGTGCATCGAAGACCCATAGGCGATTCGTCCACCATGCGAAAACGACAGATGGCCACCAAGCCACCGTGTTCGATAGCCACCCCGGCCACCCGAAGACATGGAAACAAAAGAGAAAGAGCACGAAGTTCAGCACCGTCGTGCATGCTCCGAAAAAAACATAAAGCCCCATGTGCGATCGTACCAACCGCACTGCCATCCGCAAAAGCACCGAGGGGGCGAAACGCTCGCCTATCGACATAAAAAACACACCTTCCGTCACGTTCTTACTTGAGGCCCTGCGAGGCCCTGGACAAGCACGTGAAAGAAGGTGTGCCAAACACGGCACACCCGCTCAAACACGTTGCCTGTCCAAAGAAATTCGCAGGTTTCAAGTAAGCAACTTGTTCGCGCGAAGCGCAAAAAACGACGGCTCAATCCCGTCGCGTGCCACTGAGTATAGCAAAAGCGAGGGATTTTGTGAGGATGTTCGCGCGGATTGTTTTGTCTTCCCGATAACCGCCAAATCGAAAAATGAATGTGCGGGGGTGGGGGCACGGATGTCTCGATAAAAGGGTGGGAAACAGGGTGTCTTGGCAGATATCGAAAAGGCCTGTTTCGCTTTTATAATTAGGTGGTGGATTGTCCCATTCTTGACACGAGTCGAGAGAAGGCCGTCGATTTCCGCCAGTTCTTCTGTGAGACACCAATCGCGAGAGAACAGCGGAAAGACGAACACGCTTTTTGCGAAGAGTCGCCACACGCGCCCCAACGATTTGCTATAATGCGCCCGTTTTTCACGGAGCGTAGCGCAGCCTGGTAGCGCACCTGCTTTGGGAGCAGGTTGTCGAGGGTTCAAATCCCTCCGCTCCGACCATTTTCCGCGCGGCATTCTTTTTCATGCCGCTTTTTTTGTCCCCAGACGTTTCCGACAAAGTGTTGGCCCTCTGTTCACGGGCCAGGGGAGGGGAGGTGCCGAGATGTCCGCAAACGATTCTTGTGCAGGTTTTGCCAACCTGAAGGCACGTCGCATAATCGGTGTTATCTTAAATATTACGGTTTTCGGATCAGACCCTAGGAGGTTTCAGGTCAAACCCTCCCGACTTTTGCCCAAAACCCTCCCGACTTTCGCCCAAACCCTCCCGACTTTCGTCACGTCCCCTTATGCCTCCCGTTTCTTGAACCGATCTGGCAAGTATTCTTGGCGATGGGTGCTGGGATATGCTAAACTAGCGGCGTTATGCATGAGGAAGCGGTTATGGAACTCGTGGTGCTGACCGGCCCGAAGACGGGCGAGCGGTTCAAGGTGCCGCCCACCGGGGCGACGCTGGGGCGCTCGCGTATGGCGGACATTCAGTTCGAGGACGGCATGTTGTCGCGCCTGCATTGCCGGTTCGCCATCGAGCACGGGAAGGCCTCCGTGCAAGATCTCGGCTCGTCCAACGGGACTTCGCTGAATGGCGTGTCGCTTGGCGGCAAGCCGGAACCTTTGCGTGATGGCGATGTGGTATCCATGGGCGGCGTGGCCCTGCGCGTGCGCCTGGCGGCGGACGCCAAGCCGGATCCTCGCCCGACGGAGCCCGGCAAGCCTGCGGGTGAGACGTTGCCGGAGTCCGTGGATCTGGGCTTGTCGCCGGATGCGTTGGCCGAGCCCTCCGCGGGGGCCAGCGGGGCGGCAAGGCCGGTGCGCGGGCTTTTGGTGGCGCTTTCGGCGGTGGCCGTTCTGGCCCTTGGCGCTTGGGCGATCTTCGCCTTTTCCGGCGGTTCCGGCGAGGCACGGACGGGCGTGCCCGTCGAACGGCTCACCGCGCCCGAGAGCCTGCCCTTTGAGTTCCGCTACGAACGTCTCGCCATCGATGCCAGGACCCTCTTCCGCTACACGCTGACCTACGACAATGCCGGGGTGCTCGCCCTCTCCATCGACGACCTAGGTGACGCGGATCGCAGTTTCGCGAAAACCAAGACGTTGGGCGAGACGGCACGGGTCGAGCTGCGCAAGGTGCTCCTGGATTCCGGGTACGGCAAAATCGGCCAGCTCTTCCCGGAGCGCAGCGCGGACGGTGTGAGTCTGCAACGCAAAAGCCTGACGGTCGTCTTGGGGCCGGAAGTCTGGTCGCGGACGGCCGAGAACGTGCGCAATCGCGCCTTCGACACCCTGTGCGAGCGTCTGGAGACCTTCGGCCGCAACGAGTTGGGCGCTTGGGCGACGCAATATTCCGTGGCGGAGCTGCGCGCGTTGGGCGAGGAGCAGTTGCGCGTGGCGCGGCGTTACTGGGAGCAGCGCGACCTCGCGGACGAGACGCTCTTCGAGTGCGTGTCGGCCTATCGCCAAGGGCTCTCCTATCTGGAGACGCTGAATCCGAAGCCCGCCTTCGCGGAGGCGTTGGCGACCGGGTTGCGCGAGGCGGAGGACTTGCTGGCGCAGCGCTACCAAGAGGCCTCGTTCGCGGTGGATCAGGCGCTGAACACGCAACGTTACGAGACCGCGGCGGAAGCGTTGCGGAAGATTCTCCGGATGATCCCGGATCGGGACGATCCGCGCAACATGGAGGCCACGGAGCGTCTGCTCTCGATCGAAGGCCGTTATCTGAAGCAGGGAGGGCGTTGAGATGGCCGACCGGGAAAATCGCTCTTTCGTGGCGCGTGCGGCAGCACTCGCCCTCATGGCGGTGGCGACCGTGCCGGCTTTCGCTCAAGCGCCGTTGCCGGGGGTGATCCGGGTGACCGCCGACCCCGCGGCAACGCTCTGGGTGGACCATCGCCCGCAGAAGACGGCGGAGGCGTTCACCGTCGAGGTGCCGCCCGGCACGCCGACCGTCCTGCGCGTCTCCGCGCCGGGGTACGTGACGCAATACCGCACCGTCACGCTCGGCCCAGGCGAACGCCGCCATGAGCCCTTCGAGTTGGAGCACGAGCCCATCCCTGTGCTCTTCCGTTCGGAGACGCCGGCCACGGTGCTGTGCGACGGCGCGGAGCTCGGCGAGACGCCGTTCCACACCTTTTTCACGGAGCCGCGCGCCTATCGCGTGGTGGTCCGTGCGCCGGGCTTCCAGGATCAGGCCATCCGCCTGGATCTGACGAACGGCAAACCGAGGGTGGTGGACGCGACGTTGGTGGCGGATTCCGCGACCTTGGAGGTGGCCAGCGAACCCGCCGGCGCACGCGTCCTGGTCAATGGCGTGGAGCATGGGCGCACCCCCTGCACGCTCGATCGCATCCGCGCCGGCGCCCACACCCTTTCGATCCGTTTGGACGGCTACAAGCCCATCACCCATGACATCACCGTCGCCGCGGGCGACAAGGTGCCGCTGGACTTCGCGTTGGAGCGGCTGCCGGCCGGGCTGACGGTGACGACGATCCCCGAGGGCGCACGCGTCTACGTGGACGGCGAGTTCCGTGGCACCTCGGATCTGACGTTGGCGGGATTGCCGGAGGGCGCCCACACCATCCGCGTCTCCCTGCCCGGGCATGAGGATCTCTCGCGGATGGTGACGCTCAAAGGCGGCGCGACGCAGGTGGAGGAGTTCGCCCTGAAGGAGATTTACGGCACGCTCTCGGTGCAGACCCAGCCTGGGCGCGTCGAGGTCTGGGTCGGCGGGAAACGGCTCCTTACCACGCGCCCCGCGCAACGCGAGGGCTTCACCTCGGCCATCGAGCAGATCCGGTTGCCGCCCGGCCCCACGACCCTCACGCTCAAGGCCGCCGGTTACGCCGACGCCACGCGCACCGTCACCATCGCCCCGAACGAGACCGTCTCCCTGCGCGTGCGCCTCACCTTTCAGCCCAACCTCGAGGTCAAAACCGCCCTCGGCACCTATCGCGGCGTCTTCACGCGGCAGAACGGGGATGGCTCGCTGACGCTGGAGCTCAAACCGGGGACGTATCGCACCTTCCTGCCCGGGGAGATCCGTTCGAAACGCTTCCTCACGCCCACGCCATGACGACCTGGATCGACACGCACTGCCACTTCGAGGCGGACGATGACGCGGCCGCGCTCCTTGCGGAGGCCGAGGCCGCCGGCGTGATGGTCCTCGCCGTGGGCGGGAACGCCGCGCTCAACGCCACCGCGGAGGCCTCCGGCGCCCCCTTCGCGCAGGGATACGATTGGTCGTGCGAGGCCACGCCCCCGACGATCGCCCCCCACCCTCGCCTCGTGGCCATCGGCGAACTCGGGTTTGACTTCCATTGGCGCGGGCCGGAGACGGCCGACCGCCAACGGGAGCGCTTCGAGGCGCAGGCGCGGCTCGCCGAGCGGCTCGGTCTGCCCATCATCGTCCACACGCGCGAGGCCGATGCCCTCACCCGCGACACGCTCCGCGCCTTGGCGCTCCCACGGGCGGGCGTCATCCACTCCTATACCGGCGGCATCCCGCTGGCGCGTGACTTCCTGGATCTGGGATATGCCATCTCCTTTTCGGGCATCGTCACCTTCCGCAATGCGGACGCCCTGCGTGAGGTGGCGCGGTTCGTCCCCGCCGATCGGATTCTCGTGGAGACCGACTCCCCCTATCTGGCGCCGGTGCCGCATCGCGGGAAACGCAACCGCCCCGTCTTTGTGCGCGACACGGGGATCGCCCTCGCCGCCATCCGGGGCGTCTCCCCGGGGGCCTTTGCCGAACAGACCACCGCCAACGCGTGGCGGCTTTTCGATTTGGGGCGCATATGCACGGAAAAGTCTTCCTGACCGGTGGCTCTGGGCTCTTGGGCCGGCAGGTCCGCCTCGCGCTGGGACGCGCGGGCTGGGACGTCGTCGCCCCCACCCATGCCGCGCTTGATCTCACGGAGGGTGCGCAGGTGCGGGAGTGTCTCGCCTCGGCCGCCCCGGATGTCATCGTCAATTGCGCGGCGCAGCGCCATCCCGACCGTTGCGAAAGCGCCGACCCGCAAGTCGTGGCGCTGAACGTCGCCCTGCCCGCCCTGCTCGGGACCTTGGGCATCCCCCTCCTCCACATCTCCACGGATTACGTTTTCGACGGCACCACCCCACCCTACGAGGTCGATGCGCCGCGGTGCCCGATCAACGCGTATGGGCGGCAGAAGGCCGAGGCGGAGACCGCGCTCGACGGGCTGCCCCATGCGTTGACCCTGCGCGTGCCCATCCTCTTCGGCCCGACGGACGACTGGCGGGCCTCGGCGGTGACGGTGCTTGCGGCGAATCTCGTGGCCGCGCGTGGGGCCGCCGTGCCGATGGATGACCTGGCCATCCGTTATCCCACCTTCACGCCCGACGTCGCGCGGCAGATCGTGCGTCTGCTCCCGGCGCTCCGGGACGGTCTCGCGGGGATCGTCCATTACTCGGGAGAGGAACCGCTGACCAAGTTCCTGATGGCGCTGACGATGGCGCCCATGGTGGGGTGCGAGGCCACGCAATGTCTGCCGGAACGCACGCCGCCGACCGTCCCCCGCCCCCACGACTGCCGCCTCTCGGTGCGCCGGCTCCAAGGGCTGGGGCTTTACGAGCGCCCCACCCCATTCGCCACCGCGCTTCTCCGGACCTTGTGACCACGCCGATGCGCACGCGCTTCCGAACAGGAGAAAATCCCGATGGCGCGGCAAGCCGATTTGGTATAATCAGAAACGAAAGGAATCGTGCCATGCGTCTGATTTTTACGACTCTCTGCGTGCTTGCGCTCACGGTTTGCGCGTTCGCCCAGGAACTCGCCGCCGAGGGGAAACCCCGCCCCTACGCGCCCTCCTCCATCCCTGGGGAAAAGTGGAAGGACCTTCAGCTCAAGGTGGTCAAGCCCAAGGGCGAGCACGATCTGCTCAAGGCCCTCGACACGGCCAAACGCGCGGGCAAGTACACCTTCATCCAGGTGGGGCGCCAGAATTGCACCAACACCATGCAACTCTGGCATATGCTCGCCGATGGCCGCGTCAAAATCCCCGACAACTTCGTTTATGCCGACATCTCGCGCGATGACGATGCCATGCGCATGGAGTTCGAATCCCGCTTCGCGCTCGAAGAGGACGGTTTTTGGTTGCCCTATGTGGTGATTGTCGGGCCGGACGGCTCGCAGCTGGCCTCGTGCGCGGGGCGCCACACGCCCGACGAATACAACGCGCTGATCAAGCGCGCGATCGCCGACTACGAAGGCACGCCGACGCCTGCCGCGAAAACCTCGCAGACCTTCTCGGACAAGCCCTTCGCGGAATCGGCCGTCCCGACGCCGGAGGGATGCGAACAGATCGCCGTCAAAAAGCGCCGCGGCGAGCACGATCTGGACAAGGCCATCGAGGACGCCAAAAAGCAGGGCAAGTTCCTCCTCGTCCAGATGGGCCGGACCAATTGCACCAATTGCCAGAAGGTGTGGAACATGATCGGCGACGGGCGTGTCAAGATCCCCGACGACTTCCTGTACGCGGATGTCTCGTGCGACGACGAGGCCACGCTGGCCTCCTTCTTCGCGACCTTCTCCGTCACCGACAGCGGCCGCCTCTACCCCTACATCGTCATCATGGCGCCGGACGGCTCCCAGATGGAGTTCCGCTCCGGCCTCGGCACGCCCGAGGAGTATAACGCCATGATCGAGAAATCCCGGGCCGACTACGCCGCGCCCGCGCCGTGACGCGCGGCGACGGCATGGACGCGTTGCACGCGGCGCTGGCGCGATGGTTCGGCTTCCGTGCCTTTCGGCCGGGCCAGGAGCGCATCGTGCGGACGGTGCTGGGTGGGCGTGACGCGTTGGTCGTCATGCCCACGGGCTCGGGCAAGAGCCTGTGCTTCCAATTGCCCGCGCTGATGATGGAAGGCGTGACGCTGGTCGTCTCGCCGCTCATCGCGCTGATGAAAGACCAGGTGGACGCCTTGGCCGCACGGCGTGTCCCGGCCACGTTCCTGAACTCCACGCTGGGCGCCGAGGAGCACGCGCGGCGCCTCGCGGCTTTGCGCGCGGGGCGCGTGAAACTTGTCTACGTGGCGCCGGAGCGTTTCCGCAACCCGCTTTTTCTGGAGGCGTTGCGGGAGGCCCCGCTCGCCATGCTGGCCATCGACGAAGCGCACTGCATCTCCGCGTGGGGCCATGACTTCCGTCCCGACTACCTTCACTTGGGCGAGATCGTGGCGGCGCTCCCGCCGCGCGTGCGGCTCCTGGCTGTGACGGCCACCGCCACCGCCGGCGTGCGCACGGACATCCTGACGCACCTGCGTCTTGGGCAAGGGGGGCGCGAACCGCCGGAGATCCTGGTCACGGGCTTCGAGCGCCCGAATCTCTGCCTCAACGTCACGCGCGTGCGTTCGCACGCCGAGAAACTCGAACGTCTGCTGGAAATCGTCGAGTTCTTCCGCACGGGCATCGTCTATTGCGCCACGCGCAAGATGGTCGAGCGCGTGCAGGCCCTGCTTGCCGAGCATGGCGTGCGGGCGTTGGCCTACAACGGCGCGATGCCAGACGCGGAGCGCACCCGCGTGCAGGATGCCTTCATGCACGGCCACGCGCCCGTGGTGGTGGCCACCAATGCCTTCGGCATGGGGGTCGACCGGCCGGACATCCGGTTCGTCGTGCATTGGGACGTGCCGGGCTCCCTGGAGGCGTACTATCAGGAGGTGGGGCGTGCGGGGCGCGACGGTGCCTACGCCTGGTGCGAGCTGCTCTTCTCTTACGCCGACGTGCGCACGCAGGAGTTCTTCATCGAGTCGGCCAACCCGCCGCCCGAACACGTCCACGAACTCTATGCCGCCATCCGCGCCACCTGCGCCCAGGGCGAGCATGGCGAAGCGTGCCTGAGCGCCGAGGACTGGGCCGCCTGCGCGGGGCTGAAATCGCCTTCGGCCGTGCGTAACCTCGTGGCCCTTTTCGAGCGGCACCGACTGCTCACCCGGGCGCGCCGAATCGGCTCCCCCCATTCCGTCATCACCGTGCCGCCGCAGGCCGACCGTGCCGCGATCGACCGGATCTGCGCCGGCCTCGCGCGAAAGGAGACAGCCGATCGCCAGCGCCTGCGCGACCTGCTCGACTACGTGGACGCGCGCGGTTGCCGCCATCGTTTCCTCTTGGCCTATTTTGGCGAGGAGACCCCGATGCGCCCATGCGACAAATGTGACGTCTGCCATCCGCTCCGCGCCTTCCCGCCGCGCCTGCGGCCGGATGACGCGCGCCTCACCGATTTGCGTAAGGTACTTTCGTGCGTGGCGCGTTTGCGCGGTCAGGGCGATTACGCGCTGGTCGCGGCCGTCCTGCGCGGCGACGCGCCCGAGGCGTGGCGCGCGCTTTCGACCTATGGGCTTCTGCCCGATGCCGCGCCCGAGGCGATCGTGCAGACCTGCCAGGCCTTGGAGCTCGATGGCTACCTCTCCGCCATGACGCTCACCCCGGCGGGATACGATTTGGTGCTCGACCGCTTGCCGGAGATCCCGGCCATCGCGGTCTTTCACACAGGCCGCGCGCACGCGCTCTCCCAGCCTCGCGTGGAGCCGTGCGAGGAGGAAGCGAGCCCCCCCCCGCCGACGGCCGGACTGGCCACCGCGCTCCGCGCGTGGGTGCGCACCGAGGCCGAGCGCCTCCAACGCCCCGCCTACATGATCCTCCACAACCGCACCATCGCCGCGATTGCCCGCAAACGCCCGGCCACGCTTGACGAGCTGGCGCTCATCCCGGGCGTCGGCGAGCGGACGCTTGCCAAATACGGCGAGGAGATCCTCCGCCTCGTACGGCCCTTCGCGAAAAACTAACCGGCCTTTCATGTTTCCCTCACGCGCAAAGCCTATCGTAACGCGCAAACGGGATTCCCCCGCAACGAAAGGCATGACATCATGAAAGCCCCCATCGCGCTCATCGTTTTCGACTGGGCCGGCACCACCACCGATTACGGCTCTCAGGCCCCCGTCCAAGTTTTCGCACGCACCTTCGCCGCGCGTGGCCTGCACTTCGACCGCGCCGACATCAACGCCCCCATGGGCATGGAGAAACGCGCCCACATCCGCGCCATGCTCTCCACGGAGAAAGGCACCCGCCTCTGGGAAAGCGCCCAAGGCTGTTCGTGGACTGAGGCCGACATCGATGCCCTGTACGAAGCCTTCGAGGCAACCCTCCGGCAAGTCGTCGCGGACTTCAGCCACCCCATCCCCGGCGTCCCCGAGACCGTCGCCGCCCTTCGTGCCGCAGGCCTCAAAATCGGTTCCACCACCGGCTACTCTTCGGAAATCATGGAACGTGTGGCTCCCGTCGCCGCCCGCGAAGGTTATGCGCCCGATTGCATCGTCACGCCAGACCAGACCGGCGGGTTGGGCCGCCCCACCCCATTCATGGTCTATGAATGCATGCGCCGCCTCAACGTTTGGCCCGCCGAGCGCGTCGTCAAGGTCGGCGACACCCTTTCCGACATCCGAGAGGGCAAGAACGCCGGCGCCCGCTCCATCGGCATCCTCACCGCCTCCAACCTCCTGGGCCTCTCCGCCTCCGAGGCCGCCGCGCTCTCCGCCACCGAGATGGCCGCGCTCAAGGAAAAGACCCGAGCGGCCTACCTTGCCGCCGGTGCCGACCTCGTCATCGACCGATTCGGCGACCTTCCCGCCGCCATCGCCGAACTGAACGCCCGCTGAGGCACGCCCGCCGGCCACGAAAGTCCCCATGAAACGCCACCCATGCACGGCCGGCTTGCGTGGCGCGCCCTACCCCATCCGCCAAGGCCCCAAAATCCGCGTCGGCGGCCGTCTGCCCTCAAACAATTTCCCTCAAAAAAGACTTTCGCGACGGGGAGAAATGCGGTATACTAAGGACAGTCGAAAGGAGTGATTCCAATGGCAGAGAAGCCTTTTATCGCCGCGCGTCTGCGCAATCCCGCGGAAGTCGCCGCCGCGCAACCCCGTGCCGCCAAGCCTGACTGGGTGGGTGGCGTGTGCGCGATTCTGTCGTTCCTGGTGGCGGTTGCCACGACCCTCTTCCTTTATTTGGAATGGGACGCGCTGACGAAGTACATCGATCCGAATCAGCTGTTCTGACCGGACGCGCGCCAAGCGCGACCGCCACGCGGTGGTTTTGCGTCGCGTGCGTGGCGGTTTGGTTGGCGCAGTGTCAGATGGCGGGCTTCCCCGAGGGCGGGGAGTCGGGGTTCGTGCGCCTTTTCGCGCTGAGCGCGGAGGGGTTGCGCATGGGGGCGTGGTGGCAGCCGCTGACTTACGCGGTCTTGCATGGGTCATGGGCGCACCTGCTGGCGAACGTTTTCGGCCTGGCAGTGACGGGGGCGTGCTTGGAGCACGTGTTGGGGGCCCGGCGACTCATGGGGTTGGTCGCGGTGGGCGCGGCTTTCGGCGCGGTGGGTTTTCTGGCGTCGCTGGCGCTTGACGCCCGGCTTTCGGGCGGTGCCTCGTGCGTGGGGGCGTCGGCGTGCCTGGCGGCCTGCCTGGGCGCGGTCACGGGGGTGGCGCCACGGGCGCGGGTGACGCTGTGGGTGACAGTTTTGCCGGTGCCGATCCGGGCGTGGTGGCTGATGCCGCTTTTCGTGGCCTACGCGGTGGCGGAGGCTTGGGCGTGGCCGCATGTGACGGCCTATGGCGCGCACGTGGGTGGGTGGCTCGCGGGGGTGGTGTACGGCGCGGTGGCCGCCCGTGCCCTGCGCCCCGCGCCGCCATGTGCGTGAGAGGGAGCCGTGCATGGCGCCGGTTTACCATTTGGTCTTCCTGTCCCTGCTCGGGCTTTGCGTGCTGCTTTTCGCGTGCTGGCCCACGCGCGGGAAGGGCTGGGGGGGGCGCGGGCTGACGGCGATTTTCGCGGTGGCCTTCGTGGCGGTCTTGACGCATCAGGCCTGTTGGCAACTGAGCGGGTTCGGGTCGCTTGGCTTTCAGAAGTTCCAACGGCGCTATGACACGCGCCCGACGACGCTGGCAAGGCACTCGGAGGCTCGGGGCCGGCTTTTGGATCGGAACGGCGAGACGCTCGCGGCGGCGATTCCCGGCAAGCGGTGGGGGCAGGTGGCGCCGTTGGGCGCGGCAGGCCTGCACACGGTGGGCTACGCGTCGAGGGAGTTTGGTCTAAGCGGTTTGGTGCGGGTCTACGACGCCCGGCTCTGCGGTTTCGCGGAACCAAGCCGGGCGGGCGACCTCCTGCGGCGGACAAGCCCCGAGGATGTGCGCACGACCCTCGACGCCCGCCTGCAACGCGTGGCCCATGACGCTCTTGGAGACCGCCGTGGGGCGGCCATCGCGCTCGACCCCCGCACCGGCGACATCCTGGCGTTGGTCTCCTCGCCATCGGCCGATGAGGCCCGGTTGCGCGAGGCCATGGCCGACCACGCGAACGCACCGCTCTTCAATCGCGCCACCCAAGGGCTCTATCCTGCAGGCTCGACGTTGAAGACCTTCACGGCGGCACTTGCGCTCAGTCGCCGCAAAGCCGGGCGGTACGTCTGCCCACCGCGTGGCTGGGCGCCTGCCGCCTACACCAAACCTATCCGCGACACCCACCCACACGCGGAGGACGACACCTTGCTGGATTTGCGCACGGCCTTCGCGGAGAGCTCAAACATCTGGTTCGCGAAAGCCGCGACGGCCTGCGGGTGGCCCGCCTTCCGCGATGCCCTGCGCACCTGCGGGATCGACACGGGATTCGTCCTGGCCCGGTGCGGCGAACGGGCGTACGTGGCCGAGCCGGGACGCCTGCCCGACCTGGACGCATCCCCCAACCGCGTGGCGTATCTCGGGTTCGGCCAGGGCGATCTCCTGATGACCCCCTTGCACGTGGCGGCGCTGACGGCTGCCTTCGCGAACGGGGGCGTGCTCGTCCCTCCGCGGTTGGGGCCGGGAGGCGGGGGCGAGGCGCGCCGGCTCTGGCCGCAGGCCGTGGCCGACCGCGTGCGCACGTTGATGCGTGCCTCCGTGCTGGAAGGAACCTCCCGGGCCGCGGCACTGCCAGGCGTGGCCGTCTGCGGGAAAACGGGCACCGCGCAATCCTCGGGGGCGGATCATGCGTGGTTCACCTGTTTCGCGCCCTACGAGAACCCGCAAGTGGTGGTGACGGTGCTGGTGGAGCATGGTGGGTTCGGCGCGGCGACGGCCTTGCCCATCGCCAAGACCATCCTGCGGGAAGCGTTGCGCGGGAAGGCCGGCGAACGCTGACCCTCCGGTCCGTTTTTTTCGTCTTCGGGATTTTTCTTTTCGCTTGCGCCGCACGGTTTTGCTATACTGCGAACGGAAGGAGTTCCGCCATGCGAGAGAAATTGTTGCTTGTGACGTTGTTGGGCGCGGCCGTGGCGCAGGCCGCGGTCTCGGGGATTTCCGTGAAGCCGACCGGCGTGCCGGCGTTCAAGGGGATCAAGGGCGAACCGATCGCGACGGTGACCTTCGCGGCGAGCGCGGAAGCGGAGGCGGAGCGGGTTCGGTTGGATATCCGTGGGACAAACCCCTCGGACGTGGCGTGTCTGAGCCTGGGCACGTCGTCGTGCGCCCGCATCGCGAACGACGCGGCGACATTCACGGTGCCGGTGAAGGCCGGGCAGAACACGTTCCCGCTGTATGCGGAGCTGTCGCCGACGGCGAGCGTGGAGGGAAGCCTGTGCGTGGCGGGGAAGCGGATCCGCATCGGGAGCGTGGTGACGAAACCGGCGCAACAAATCAGCGACCGACGCCTGAAGGACGGCCGTCTGCGCGCCTCGAAGAACTTCCGCATCCCCGGCATCACGCGCACGCCGAAGGGAACGCTCGTGGCGTGCTTCGACATCCGCTATAAGCATTCGGGCGATTTGCCCGCGGATATCACCGTGGGCGTAAGCACCTCGACGGACGGCGGCGATACGTGGAGCCCCATCCGCACGGCCATGGATTACGCGGGGATGCCGGGCGGGCAGGGTATCGGCGACGCGGCCATCCTGGCCGATCCCTCGAACGGGCGGCTCTGGCTGATGGCCCTGCACACGCCCGGTTCGGGGCATCCCATCTGGAAATCCGCCACCGGCACCGCCGACCCGGCCCGTTGCGGGCAGATCTACGTGGCCTATTCCGACGATGAGGGGCAGACATGGTCCTCCCCCCGCAACATCACCGCCGAGATCAAACGTTTGGACGACCCGGACACCACCGCTTGGGGGCTTCTCTTCCAAGGGCCCGGCGCCGGCATCGCGCTCAAGGACGGCACGCTCGTCTTCCCCGCGCAAATCTGGGGCGGGAACGGCAAGGCCCCGCATCACGGCGCGCTCATCTATTCCAAAGACCATGGCAAGACGTGGACCTCCTCCAAGGCCAACCCCTTCGGCGGGTCGGAATCGACCGTCGTGCAATTGGCGGACGGATCGCTGTTGCTGAACACGCGCGAGGGAGGGGGGCCGGCCACCCGTGTCACCGCCCGCACCGACGATCTCGGGGAGACTTGGCAAAAGGTGAAGACCACCCCCCTGCGCCAACCCAGAAATCTCTGCCAGGCGGCCATGACCCGCATCGGCGGGACGCTGATTTTCTCGAACCCCAACTCCGACAAGCGCGACACGATGACGCTCCGCAAATCCACCGATGGCGGCGCGACGTGGTCCAAGGGCACCGTTTACGATCCGCGCCCCTGTGCCGGTTATTCCTCCTTGGTGCCGCTTGGGGACGATGCCGTCGGCGTGATCTACGAGGGCCAGAGCGACTACACGTATTTCCTCCGCGTGCCGCTGAAGGACATCGAATGACGGCGGAGACGCCCGCGCGGGAAGTCCCTTTCACCGCGCTGGACTTCGAGACGACCGGCGTGGTGAAAGGCTTCGCAAGCCTGCCCTGGCAGGTAGGCGCGGTGAGTCTGCGGGCGGGGCGTTACGCCCCGGAAGGGCCAGACATCGACACGCTCCTGCGTGTGCCGAAGGGGTATCCCTTCTCTCGGCACGCCCCGGGGGATCACCGCGCGCGGCGCGATGCCATTGCGGCCGCGCCGGATGCGCTCGCCGTTTGGGCGGACACCCTTCATCCCCTGCTCAGCCGAACCGTTCCCGTGGCGCACAACGCCTCCGCCGAACGCGCCACCTTGGCGCGGCTCGCACCGATGACACGTTATCCATTCTGGGTCGACACACTTCGCCTGGCGCGACGCGCCTACCCCACCCTGCCCGGCGCGCTCGACGCGCTCATCCCGGCGCTCGGTCTGCGCCCACGGCTGGATGCGCTCCTGCCAGGGCGTGCCCCGCATGATGCCTTTTACGACGCCTTGGCCTGCGCGCTCCTGCTCGAACACATCCTCGCCCTGCCAGGATGGGCGGCGCTGACCTTGGGCGAGATTTGCGAGCAATAAGATGAGATGGTGCCCCTTCCCCTCTTTTCCCACGCCCCGGGCGCTCCTCGCCGGGCTCTCCGTCGCGCTTGGCGTGCTTTGCGCGGGGCTCTTCTGCCTCGCAAACGCGGCGCCGGTCCCGCAAGCGCCCTTCACCGTTGATTTCCCCGCGCTCATCCGGACACAACTGATCGCCTTGGGGCTCTTGGTCGTGCCGAGCGCGGTGCGGTTGGCCGTCACCCCCAGCGTGACCCTCCGACGCGCGCTCTCCTGGCCGCGCGGATTCGGGTTTCGGGCGACGGTGGGGGGCTTTGCCCTACTTCTCGCCGGCGCCTACGCGCTGAACGCGATCGTCGCGGGCGGGGAGGAGCAAAGCGCCGTGGCGCTCCTCGCGGGGCTCTCCCCCCTGCAACGGGCGATGCTGATCCCCACCATCTGTCTGCTCACGCCGTTGGCGGAGGAGGCGCTCTTCCGCGGGGTCCTGCTGCGCGCCGCGCCAGCGGCGGTCGCGCTTCCCGCCAGCGCGGCGCTCTTTGCCTTGGCCCATGGCCCCGATCGCTTTGTCGTCCCGTTGGTCTTTGTCGGCTTTCTCTTAGGGGCGCTCACGTTGCGCACGCGATCGTTGCTCCCGGCCATTCTGTTGCACACGCTCTTCAACCTCTTCGCGTTCGCCTGCCTCTGACCGCGCAAGCGAAGGGGGGGGCGGATTTGCTATACTTTTCCGGTTTTGTTGAGAGAACGAGGACAGTGAGATGAAAGAACTGAATCCAACCGTCGCAGCGATCGCCCCCTCGGCGACTCTGGCCATTTCGAGCAAGGCCGCCGAGCTGAAAAGCCAGGGCGTGAAGGTATGCGCCTTCGCGGCGGGTGAGCCGGACTTCGACACGCCCGAGTGCATCAAGCGCGCGTGCGCGGAGGCGTTGGCGGCGAACAAAACGCGTTATGTGGCGGCCGCCGGCCTGCCGCAATTGCGTGAGGCCATCTGCGAGAAGCTGGCCACCGAGAACAAGATTTCCTACGAGCCCGGTCAGGTGATCGTGGCCAACGGTGGCAAACACGCCCTGTCGCAGGTTTTTCTGACGATGCTCAAGCCCGGCGACGAGGTGATCATCCCCGCGCCCTACTGGCTCTCCTACCCCGAGATGGTGCGCGTGGCCGGCGGCAAGCCCGTCTTCGTGACGACGCACGTGGAGGATCACTTCCTCATGACGCCCGAGGAATTGGAGGCGGCCATCACGCCACGTACGGTGGCGGTGGTCATCTGCACGCCGTCGAACCCCACGGGCATGATGTACTCCCCCGCGCAACTCCGCGCCCTCGGCGAAGTGGCCGTCAAGCATGACCTTTGGGTCGTCTCCGACGAGATTTACGAAAAGATGGTCTACGGCGAGGTGGAGCAGGCCTCGATGGCCTCCTTCGGCCCTGCCTTCTACGACCACACCATCACCGTCAACGGGTTCTCGAAAACCTACGCGATGACCGGGTGGCGCCTTGGCTACGCGGCCGCGCCCAAACCTTTCGCCAAGGCGCTCAGCTCCCTGCAGAGCCACATGGCCAGCGCCCCCAACACCTTCGCCCAGTGGGGGGCGCTCACGGCACTCAAGGAGGCCGCCCCCGACGTCGCCAAGATGGTCGCCGCCTTTGCCGAACGGCGCACGCTCATCTACGACCTGCTCGCGGCCATCCCAGGTTTCAAGTGCCCGAAACCGCAAGGTGCTTTCTACGTCTTCCCCAATATCGAGGCCTACGGCATGGGGTCGCTGGAGTTCGCCCAGAGACTGCTTGAGACCAAGCACGTGGCGGTCGTCCCCGGCGTGGCCTTCGGCGATGACCGTTGCATCCGCCTGAGCTACGCCTGCTCCACCGAGAACATCCGCGAGGGGCTCGCCCGACTCGCCGAGTTCTGCAAGGAACTTCGCGGCTGAGCCTAGGTATGCCGGCAACCCATCGCCACGCCTTCTTCCACGCCGCGCGCACGCCCCAGCCCGCACTGACGTGCGGGGAGGACGTCGCGCGGTTGGCGGATCTCGACCCGACGCTTTGGGTCATCCTCGCACGCCCGACCGCTTTCTCCATGCGGGAAATGCGCGCCTTCCATGTGGCGGCGCTGCTCGACACGGACGGGGACGGACGCGTCCGGATGCAGGACGTCTTGGCGGCCATCGAATGGCTTCGCCCGCGCCTTGCCGCCTTTGACCGTCTGTTTCGCCCCTTCGATGGGCTTCTCCCCGAGGATCTCCGCGCCGACACCCCCGAGGGCAAGCCCCTTGCCGACCTGTTGGCGGAAATCGCCCCGGACGGGGGGCCGTTGACCGAGCAAGCCTTGCGGGAGGCGCGGCGTGAACGCTTGGGGAGCGATCCTGCCGCTCCGGGGAAGGTCGCCCTGAACGCCGCCTCCCTGCGCGAGCCGCTCCATATGTTGGCGATGACCCTCCTACGCGTCTGCCCGGGCATCGAGGACCATGGGGCGTTGGATCGCACGGGCTTTGAGGCTGGGTGCGGCGTGATCGACCGCGCCGTGGCTTGGCGTGCCGCCTATCCCAATGGCCTCCGCGCCTACGGCGATCTGCTCGCCTTTCTTGCGCTGCGCAAGCCGGTCGAGGATTATTTCCGTGCGTGCGAGACGTTGCGTTACGACCCTTCATCGACCCCGCTCGCGCACGATCCCACCAAGCCGTTGCGTGAGGGGCCCATCGCCATCCCTTCGGCGACGGCTCCCGGTCTTCCCCTGCACGACGGGCTCAACCCCGAGTGGAAATGGTGCGCCGAAGCCATCGCGCGTTGGACCGGGCGAGACGACGAGAGGCTCTCCCCGGAGGTGTGGCGCACGCTCTGCGAACAATTCGCGCCGCTGACGGCGTGGTGGGAGACCCCAACGCTCAGCGCCCGCGAGCGTGATGCCTTCCTCGACCAAGTCGGGATGGACGACACAGAGAAGGTCTCCACGCTGACCGATTCCGAGCTCCGCAAGGAGTTGGAACGGCTCATCGCCGCGGAGGAGGCGAAGACGTCCCTCCGGGCGACCTTCGGCGAGTTGGAGAAACTGCTCCGTCTGCGCGCGGGGTTCCTGCGTTTTCTGCGTAACTTCGTGAACGTGGCCGACCTTTATCCGCCGACGGCCGCACCGCTCTTCTTGGAGGGACGGCTCTATCTGGACGGCCGGTGTTGCACGCTCTGCTTCCCCTTGGGCACGGACGTGAAGACGGCGACACACGCGGCGGCCGCGAAGGCCTCGCGCTGTTGCCTCGCCTACTGCCTGGCCACCCGCAAAGGTGCGGCCGACCACGCCTTCCTCGCCGTCTTCACCGCAGGTTCAACCGGTCACCTGGAGGTCGGCAAGCGCGGTATCTACGTGGATGACCTCGGGCATGATTGGGACGCGGTCATCACGCACTTGGAGGTCAACACCGTCAGTCTGACGGAGGCCTTTTTCGCGCCGTGGCGGAAAATCGGGGAGACCTGCTCGGAAACCCTGCGCAAACTCGTCGCCGGAAAAGGTGACGCAGCGGTCGTGACAGCGACCTCCGCCGTCGTCTCCACGACCGCGTCGGCGGAGACCGCGAAGCCTCCCGCGTTACCCTCAGGATCGCAGATGGCCTCGGTGGCGACGCTGGGCATCGCGCTCTCCTTCGTGGCCTCGGCGGTGGCGGCGTTGGCCGCGGCCGTCACGCACACGCCGCTCTGGAAGACGGGCGCGGTGGTGGCGGGGATCATCCTGGCGGTCTCGGTGCCGAGCGTGATTTTGGCCTGGTTCCGACTTCGCAACCGCGATTTGGCGCCGATTCTGAACGCCTCGGGTTGGGCCATCAACCTGCCGATCGGCCTGACGGCCCGCCTCGGAGCCTTCTTCACCCACAACGCCAACTATCTTGGCAGACGTTTCGTCCGCCGCCCGAAATCCCGCTGAAAGGAGCGCCACGATGGCCACGCGTTATCCGCCGTTTCTCGGATCCGAGCATGAGCCGACGCCCAAGGAGTCCGCACGGTTTCACGTGATTCCCGTGCCGATGGAGCTCTCCGTCTCCTACGGTGCCGGAGCGGCGAACGGCCCCGCTGCCATTTTGGCGGCATCCGACCAATTGGAGGCCCACGAACGCGGATCCTTCCCCTGCGAGGGCGGCATCCACACCGCCCCACCCGTCCGCCCCGCCGCCGCCAAACGGAGCGATCCCGAGGCGTGGCTGAAAGCCATCGAGAAAGCGGTCGGCACGGCGCTCGACTGCGGCGCGCGACCGGTCGTGCTGGGCGGTGAGCACACGGTCACCCTCGGCGCGATGCTGGCCTACAAGGTGCGCGGTGAGAAAGTAGGCATCGTGCATTTCGACGCGCACGCCGACTTGCGCGACACGTACGAAGGAAGCCCGCTCTCCCATGCGTGTGTGCTGCGGCGTTGCCACGAGCTGGGGTTCCCGTTGGCGCAGTTCGCCACGCGCGCCTACTGCGTGGACGAGGCGGCCTACCGCGCGGCCAACCCTCGCACCCTCTTCGCGCACGACGCCGAGGACTTGGCGCTCAAAGGCCCCCCCTCGCCCATCCTTCCCAAACGTTTCCCAAAGAAAGTCTACGTGACCTTCGACGTCGACGGCTTGGATCCCTCCGTCATGCCGGCGACGGGGACACCTGTGCCCGGTGGCCTGCTCTGGTGGTCCGCCCTCTTCATGCTCCGTGAGATCGCCGCCGATCATGACATCGTGGGGTGCGACGTGGTGGAATTGGCCCCCATCCCCGGTCTGCACCACGCCGATTTCACCGCCGCGAAGCTCACACAGACGCTCATGGGGCTGATGGCCTAACATGGACTCCCCCACGGCATCGCCCTTGGAAGAGGCTCTCGCGCGTTTCGAGGGTGCGCGGCTCGCCTTCGTCGATGGCGTATGGGTAAACGAGTCGGTGCGCGGGCGCGACCTGAAGTACTATGTTTTCGATTGGGACGACAACGTGCTCTGCATGCCTACGCGCATCCATATGGAGCGTCTGGACAGCAAGGGCCGTTGGGTGCCGCATCTCTGCTCCACCGCCACCTTCAGCGTCATCCGCAGGGACAGCGCCCATTATCGTTACCCGCAGGGCCAACGCGAATTGGCTTTCGTGGAGTTCCAAGACCGGCGCACGCCGCTTGGCGGCGGAACCTTCATGGAAGACCTCGACCGTGCGCTCGACGCCATCGCCGAAGGCCGCCGCAAGCCGCCGCCCAGCTTCGAGACCTTTCGCAAAACGCTTGTTGAGGGCCGACTCTTCGCCATCGTCACCGCGCGCGGTCATGCTTCCGAGACCCTCCGCCAAGGCGTCGAACGTTTCATCGAACGCGTCCTCACGCCCGTCGAGCGCGAAATCATGCTCATCAACCTGCGCGGTTACGCCTATTGCTTCGACGGCACGCAGACCTTCCCCTCGCAGACGGCCGTCCTGCGCAACTACCTCGCGCTCAACCGCTACCACGCCATAACCTCCCCCGCCTTCGACCGCCGTCTCGCCGCCGAGGCCCCCACCGCCACCACCCAGGAAGCCCGCAAGCGCTTCGCCATCCGCGACTTCATCGACCATCTCATCCACATCCTCGAACGCACCGGCATGGACGCTCTCGGTCTGCCGATGGCCGTCGGCTTTTCCGACGACGACCCCCATAACGTCGCTGCCGTGCGTGCCTATATCGAGCAAGTCCTCGCCCGCCACTTCCCGTCCGTCCGTTTCTGCGTCTACGACACCTCCGACGGCGCCGGCGCGCACAAAATGATGGTCTCCGGGCAATTGGAGCTGCCGCTCGAATGAAGCGCGCGCTCGCCTTCTCCGGCGGCGTCGATTCCGCCGTCTGCGCCCGCCTCCTGCTCGAACGCGGCGAGGCCGTCGAGGCTTGGCATATGCTCACGCGCGACGCCGTCCCCGATGTCGCCATCCGCACGCTCGCCGACGCCTTGGGAATCCCCCTCCGCATCGTCGACCTGCGCGCGACCTTCGAGCGCGAGGTCATCGCCCCTTTTTACGCCGCCTACGCCGCGGGGCGCACGCCCAACCCTTGCGCTTGGTGCAACCCTCGCCTGAAGTTCGGCGCCTTGCGCCGTGCCTCCGGCCTTCCTTTCGCCACAGGGCACTACGTCGCCAAGGCCGTCGAGCCGGAAACCGGCGCCCTCACCCTCCGTGTCGCCACCGACGCCGCCAAAGACCAATCCTACTTCCTCTTCGCACTCACCCCTGAAGACATCGCCGCGACCGATTTTCCCCTTGCCGACAAGACCCGTTCCGAGGTCGTCGCCCTTGCCCGATCCTGGGCGCTCCCGCTCCCCGAATCGCGCCTTGCTTCCGGCAGCCAGGACATCTGCTTCCTGCCCGATGGCGACTACCGCCCCGAACTCCGCCGACGCCACCCCGAAACCGATCGACCCGGCGATATCCTCGCCCCCGACGGCAAGGTCATCGGCCGCCATACAGGCTTGGGCAATTACACCCGCGGCCAACGCCGCGGCCTCGGCGTCGCCACGGGGGGACGCGCCTTCGTCGTCGCCTTCGACCGCGCACGAAACACCCTTACCCTCGGCCCACGGGAGGCCTTGGAGACCCGCCGCTTCCGCGTCGCCGACATCAACTGGATCGTCCCCCCCGTCTTTCCGCTCGACTGCGAGGCCGTCACGCGTTACCATCACCCACCCTTCGCCTGCCGCGTCCTGGCCGACGGCACCGCCGAGGCCGCCAGCCCGCAAACCTTGGTCACCCCCGGCCAAGCCTGCGTCTTCTACCGTGGCCCTTACCTTCTCGGCGGCGGCTTCATCGCCTGATGGGGCGGTGCCTACTCACGTCACACACTTTCGTCGAAGTCGATCGTGCGTGGACGTTCTGCGTGTGAGATGCTAGGATGAAGCCAGAAAGGAATCTGGGTATGCGCAAAGCAATGATTGCCCTCATCGGATGTTTGGGCGCGGCGACAGCATGGTGCGCGGGAAACGCGGACCGTTCGGCGTGGGTCGAGGCGGCGACGCGAATCGCGGGGCCGGTCTTGGAGCAGGCCGCGGGAGGCCGCTTGCAGGAAGCGTTGCCGGCCATCAATGCGAAGCGTGCGTCGACGGCTTCGTTCGAGGGGCTTGCCCGAACGCTAAACGGGCTTGCGCCGTGGCTGGAACTTCCGGCGGATGAGACGGCGGAGGGCAAGGCGCGTGCGCGCTTGCTGGGCTTGGCGCATCGCGCGCTCCGGCAGGCGGCGGACCCGCGTTCGGCGGATTGCGTGACGCAAGGCAAGGGCGCGCAACCCTTGGTGGAATACGCGTTCCTGGCGCAGGCGTTCCTGCGTTCGCCCAACCGGCTATGGGGCGGATTGCCCCCCGAGACGCGTCAGGCATGGATCGCCCTCTTCGAGAAGTCGCGCGCCATAAAACCCTTTGAGAACAACTGGCTGCTCTTCGCCGGGGAGGTGGAGGCCTTCTTGCTGACGCAGACGGGAAAGTGCGACAGGGCGCGGCTGACGCGTGGGGTCAAGGCGTTCATGGACGGCTGGTACAAAGGCGATGGGGTTTACGGCGACGGGAAGCGTTTCCACAGCGACTACTACAACAGTTACGTGATCCACCCCATGCTTTTGGACATTCTGGAGGCGCGGATCCGCGCGGGTGAGGCGGAGGCCAAGGCGCTGCTGGGGCGTGAGCGGAAGCGGGCCCGACGTTACGCCGCCTGGCTGGAGCGACTGATTTCCCCGGAGGGGACGTATCCCGCGTTCGGGCGGTCGCTGTGCTATCGGATGGGCGCATTTCATCTGCTCGCCGCCATGGCGTTGCGCGAGGATCTACCAGAGGAGGTGACGCCGGGGCAGGTCCGCGCCGCGCTCACGGCGGTGTTGCGCCGGCAAGTGACGGACGTGAATTTCACGGAAACGGGGTGGCTTCGTCCCGGGTTCAACGGCGAGCAACGGGGAATGTGCGATTATTACATCAACAGCGGATCGCTCTACCTCTGCATGAGCGTTTTCCTGCCGTTGGGCTTGCCGCCGGAGGCGCCGTTCTGGGCCGAGGATGGGCGTGCGTGGACCTCGCGGCGCGCGTGGGGCGGGCAACCTTTCCCCAACGACCATGCCATCGATTGAGTCCCCGTCGCCGAACCACCCTGTTCCCCCGATCGCATCGTGGGAACAGGATGATGGGAAGGCAATTCCCTTGAGAGACTTTGGGGAGAAGATTGGGGTCAGTCGCGTTTGGCGCCGGGAAGGGGGATTTTGACGCGCCGCCCAAGAACCGCGAAGATCGCGACGATCGCGGCAAGAAGCGCGCAGGGGATAAAGACCCAGAGAGGCTCATGGCCGCTGGCGAGCTGGAAGTAGAGCGTGGCGACGCTCCAACCGAGAAGGGTGAGGTAACCAAAGAGGATGAGCGAATAGCCCCAGCCAATCTCACGGACCACGGTGGCCATTGCCGCCAAGCAAGGAACGTAGAGAAGGACGAAAAGGAGATAGGCGAAGGCACGCGACCGGTCATGATCGAACTTCGCCACAAGGATGCTCATGAGGGAGGCCTCGGCCTCCTCCGGTTCGTCGGCATCCCCGGAGGGCTCCACGACGAGCGCGGCGAGCGCGGCGGGGACAGTCGCGCAGGCATCTGCCACGCCCTGGACGAAAGTTTCCCGGGCATAATCCCAAGAAAGCGGCTCCGCAGGGGCATTCACGGGTGGCGTACGTGCGCCATCGATGGCATAGAGGGTGTTGAGGGAGGAGACGACCTGCTCTTTGGCGAAAAGTCCGACGATAAGCGCCACGGAGCCTTGCCAATTGTCGGCGTCGACGCCCATGGGCGCAAAGACGGGGGCGAGCGCGCGGCCGGCCACCTCGATGACCGAGGCCTCCCGCCCGGAGGTCCCCGAGGGCGCGGCGAAGGGATCGCGCACGACGATTTTGTCGCAGAGGCTCAGCAAGAGCACCATAACGGCCATCACCTTGCCCGCTCGGAAAAGGAAATGGCGAAGGCGCTCCCAGGCCTGTTTGAGGACGGTCGTCGGGTGCGGGAGGTGATAGATGGGCAATTCCATGATGAACGGTGACGGCTCGCCGACGAAGAGGGTGTGCTTCAGCAGAAGCCCCGTCAGGACGGCCAAGACGATGCCGGCCAAGTAAATGGCGAAGACCATCGTGCCGGAGGCCGCGCCGAAAAAGGCCGCGCCGAAGAGCGCATAGACCGGCAGGCGTGCGCCACAGCTCATGAAAGGTGTCATGAAGATGGTGAGCAGGCGATCCCGACGGTTGCTCAGCGTGCGCGTGGCCATGATGGCCGGGACGGTGCACCCGAACCCCACGAGCATCGGCACGAAGGCGTTCCCGGGCAGCCCAAGCAACCGCATGAAGCGATCCATCACGTAGGCGGCGCGTGCCATGTAGCCCGAATCCTCAAGCAGGGAAAGCCCCAGAAAGATGAAGAAGACCGGCGGGATGAAGGTCATCACCGTCTGAATGCCCACGCCCAAGCCATCAGCGAGCAACGTGACCAACCATGCGGGCGCGCCCAAAAGCGTGAGCGCGTTGCCGAAGCCCGTCACGAAAAGCGCGTCACCCAAACCGTCGAAAAAGTCAATGAAGCACCCTCCCACCACCTGCGTGAACCAAAAAAGCAGATACATCACGAAGAGGAAGATGGGAATCCCGAGCCATCTGTTCAGGACCACGCGGTCGAGCGCACGCCCGGCCTCGGCGCGGACATGTCCCGTCCGGCGCACGATGCCCCGCGTGAGCACGGCGATGGTGTCATAGCGCGCATCGGCGATCAGCACGTCGGGCGTCGTGCCCAATACGCGTTCGGCATCGGCGATGACGTCCGCGGCATCCGGAAGGATGCCCTCCAGGCGATGGATGGCCAGGACCTCGGGTTCGCCGTCATGGCGTGCCCGGGCGATGAATGGCGCCAAGGTGCCCGGATAGGTGGCACGCGGCGTCCGCTGTGGGGAGGAGTCCATCGCCTCCGCGATCGCACGCTCCAAGGCGACGCGCCTGGAGCGTCGGCGGATATCCGCCGTCACAACCGGAACGCCAAGTCGCCGCGCGAGTTCCGCCACATCGATCTTGGCGCCCTGCCGCGCCAAAACATCGGTCATCGAGAGCACCACCACCATCGGCTTGCCCAATTCCATGAGGGCGAGCGTGAGATAGAGGTTACGCTCCAGATTCACCGCGTCCACCACGTTCACGATGAGGTCTGGCTCAGTCCCGCGGGCGTATTCGGAAGCGACGCGCTCATCCTCGGAGACCGCGTGCAAGGAATACATCCCAGGCAGATCCACCACCGTCGCCGTCCCGTCGGCGCCTAAGGAAACCTGCCCCAAAAGCTTCTCGACCGTCACGCCGGGCCAGTTGCCCGTCGCCTGGCGCATCCCCGTCCAAGCGTTGAAAAAGGTCGACTTGCCGGTGTTCGGGTTGCCGGCCAAGGCGATCGTGAGCGGACGCCCCTCGCCGCTCATGCCTCAACCGCCCGCAGCTTCAGGGCCGTCATCTCATCTTTGCGCAACGACAACTCAAACCCGCGCACACGCAAACGCAACGGATCGCCCATCGGCGCGACCCCAAGCAACTGAATCGTTGCGCCACGCGTCAGCCCCAAGGCCAAAAGGCGCGCACGGTAACCCGCCGCCGCCGCCTCATAACCCACGATCTCGGCCTTGTCGCCGACCTTCATCATTGCGATGCTCATAAAGAACCCTTTCTCGTTAGAGCGCACAAATAATAGCAAAGGCTAATGCGGACGGCAAGCGTTATTTTTAGTGCCTGCTAACACCCCTCGGGCTGTGTCCGCGAGGAGGCACCGTCAATCCCGCGCGGCGGGGCACATGCCGCCTCCGCCATGCCGTGTTATACTGCACAACAAAAGGGTTTTGCCATGCCTTGCACACGCCGCGCGTTTCTCGCCTCGTTGGCCGCCAGCGCCGCCGGACTCCTTGTTGCCAAGGGAACCGACGTGCCGCGCCGCCCGAACGTCCTGTTTTTGCTCACGGACGACCAGACCTTTGATTCCATTCATGCCCTCGGGAACGCACAGATCCGCACACCGCACATCGACCGTCTCGTCGCACGCGGCACCGCCTTCCGCAACTGTTACAATCCCGGCGGGTGGCATGGGGCCATTTGCGTCGCCAGTCGCACGATGCTCAACACCGGCCGTTTCCTCTGGGAGGCGCAACCGCTTGAGAAGGACCGTGCCAAGCTGGAAGCGTGCCCGCTCTGGGCGAGGCTCTGGCGCGAGGCCGGTTACGCCACGTGTCTGGCCGGGAAGTGGCACGTCAATGCCGACCCGAAAGCGTGCTTCGACCAAGTCCGCCACGTCCGCCCCGGGATGCCGCCGACCTGCGAGGAGGCCTACCTGCGACCGCGCGATGGGCGCCCCGACCCCTGGGATCCCGCCGATGTCACGCGCCCCGGCCATTGGAGTGGCGGGAAGCACTGGGCCGCCGTCACCGCGGACGATGCCATCGCCTTCCTCCGCGAGGCGCCACGGAATCGGCCGTTTTTCGCCTACATCGCCTTCAACGCCCCACACGATCCCCGCCAAGCACCTGCCGAATATCAGGCGCTCTACCCGCCGGATCGGATGACCGTGCCCGACAATTTCCTCCCCGCCTTCCCGAAGAGCGGGGCCATCGGCGCGCCCCCCACCCTTCGTGACGAACGTCTCGCCCCCACCCCGCGCACCTCGCACGCCATCCAAGTGCACCGTTCCGAATATTACGCGCTCATCACCTATCTCGACGCCCAGATCGGCCGCGTGCTCGACGCGCTCGACGTGACCGGCCACGCCGAGGACACGATCGTCGCGTTCGCCTCCGACAACGGCCTCGCCGTGGGGCAACACGGCTTCATGGGCAAGCAAAACCCCTTCGAGCACAGCATCAAGGTGCCGCTCATCCTCGCCGGCCCCGGTATCCCGCAGGGGCAGACCCGCGACGCGCTCGTCTACCTGCAGGACATCCGCCCGACCCTGCTCGAACTGGCCGGCCTTCGCGACGCACCGTCCGCAACCGCCTTCCGCTCCTTCGCCACGCTGCTCACGAAGGACGATGCCGGCGCCCCTTTCCGCGAACGGATCTACACGGCCTACCGCACGCACCAAAGGACTCTCCGCCAAGGCGACTGGAAACTCATCCGCCTCGCCCAAGGCAAGCAGGCCGCGCCGCGATGGCTCCTTTTCGACCTGCGCGACGACCCCCATGAGCGCCACGACCTTGCCGCCTCCCCTGCCCATGCCGAACGCCTCGAAGCCATGCGCCAAACCTTGCGTGAAATCATGCGCGACGTCTCCGACCCCCTCGCCCAAAGAGCCGAAAGCCGGCAGACTCTCCCGCCAAACCCTAAGTCAACTATATTTTTTGTTGGATGGTAAGATTTTTGAGAGGGGTGGTGTATCAGGGCGTTTAAGGG
>CALXMV010000006.1 GCA_944389565.1 uncultured Kiritimatiellota bacterium | reverse complement strand
GCGGCCAGCAGCAGCGCCTCTGCATCGCCCGCGCCATCGCCGCCGAGCCCGAGGTGCTCCTCATGGACGAGCCCACCAGCGCCATCGACCCCGTCGCCACGCTCAAGATCGAGGACCTCGTCCTCCGCCTGCGCGAGCGTTTCACCATCGTCATCGTCACCCACAACATGCAGCAGGCCGCCCGCATCTCCGACCGCACCGCCTTCTTCTACAAAGGCCGCATCATCGAGGTCGGCCCCACCAAGCAGATCTTCACCGCACCCAAGGAGAAGAAGACCGAGGAGTACATCACCGGCCGCTTCGGTTGATATAATACCCACGCGCCACGCCACCATCCCGGAGAACATCATGAGAGACCGCTTCAACTACGAAATCGAGGCCCTCAAACAGCGTTTGCTCGACCTCGCCACCGCCTCCGACCGCGCCCTCGTCCGCGCCATCCACGCCGTCGACGGCGCCGCCGACGCCGACCCCCGCAAGGTCATCGTCGACGACGCCGCCATCGACGCCGAGGAAGTCTCCATCGAGGAGGAATGCCTCAAGCTCATGGCCCTCTACCAGCCCGTCGCCGGGGACCTCCGCCTCATCGTCACCATCCTCAAGGTCAACAGCGAGCTCGAACGCGTCGCCGACATGGCCGCCAACATCGCCGCCCGCGCCATCGACATGGCCGAGGCCGCCGTCCCCCCCGAGGACCGCTTCGACTTCGCCCCCATGGTCGAGCGCGCGCACAAGATGCTCCGCGGCGCCCTCGACGCCTTCGTCTGCCACCGCTCCGACCTCGCCCGCAAGATCATTCTCGAGGACGACGCCGTGGACGCGCTCAACGCCGCCCATTACGCCAACGCCCGCGAGAAGCTCCTGGCCAAGCCCGCCCTCGCCGCCTACGCCCTCGACTGCGTCACCGTCTCCCATTCCATCGAGCGCATCGCCGACATCGCCACCAACATCTGCGAGGACGTCGTCTACCTCGAGGAAGGGCGCATCGTCCGCCACCAGAAACGCATCGAGGCCTGACCATGGGCAACATGATTCTCATCGTCGAGGACGAGGAGGCCATCCGCGACCTCATCCGCATCAACCTCGTCGCCGCCGGCTTCGCCTGCGACGAGGCCGAGGACGGCCTCCAGGCCCTCGCCCGTGCCAAGGCCGCCCGCCCCGACCTCATCCTCCTCGACTGGATGATCCCCGGGCTCGACGGCCTCGGCGTCCTCCGCCGCCTCAAGGCCGACCCCGCCCTGGCCTCCATCCCCGTCATCATGCTCACCGCCAAGAGCGAGGAGAACGACGTCGTCCTCGGCCTCGAGATGGGCGCGGCCGACTACGTGACCAAGCCCTTCAGCAACAAGGTGCTCGTGGCCCGCATCCGCGCCCTCCTGCGCCGCGGCGAGGAGGAGCCGCCCGAGGAGCACATCCGCTACGTCTCCCTCACCCTCATCCCGGGGCAGCGCCGCGCCGTCCTGGCCGGCAAGGACCTCACCCTCACCTGCGGCGAGTTCGACCTCCTGGCGCTCCTCTGCTCCCGCCCCGGGCACGTCTACACCCGCGCCCAGATCGTCGCCCGCACCAAAGGCGACGATTATCCCGTCACCGACCGCGCCGTCGACGTCCAGATCGTCAATCTCCGCCGCAAGCTCGGCGCCTTCGGCGAACGGATCGAGACCGTCCGCGGCGTCGGCTACCGGATGCGCGGCTGACCGCCCCCCCAAGAACCCTTCCATCGAGCCTCGCCCATGAAACAACGCGACCTCATCTTCCTCACGCTCCCCCTCAGCGTTTTGGCGCTCGTCGTCGTCTCCATCGCCCTGCTGATCCTGCAGTTCCACGCCTTCGAGCGCGCGTACATCGCGGACGCCCGGCGCTCCATGGGCCAGCGCACCCACTTCATCGCCAGCGTCCTCTCCCCCGACATCGCCGCCGGCGACAGGCAGGCCATCGCCAAGCGCGTCGCCTACTTCGCCGGCGAGCCCCTGCGCGTCACCGTCATCGACCCCCACGGCGTCGTCGCGGCCGATTCCGACGCCGACGCCGCCGAGCTGGCCTCCCACGCCCAGCGCCCCGAGGTCGTCGCCGCCGAGGAGAACCTCCCCGGCCAAGGCCGGGACGTCTTCGTCACCCGTTACTCCGTCACCATGGAGACGTGGCTCCATTACTACGCCACCGCCCTCCCCAATGGCTGGGTCGTCCGCGCCTCCCTCCCCACCGAGGCCGTCGGCGGCGCCATCTCCCAGGTGCGCTGGACCGTCGCGCTGGCACTCATCGTCGGCGCGGCCTTGGCGCTCGGGCTCTTCCTCTACCTCTTCCTCCGCGTCCGCCCCGCCTTCATCGCCCTCCAGGGCGCCGCCGTCTCCATCGCCCGCGGCCGGCTCGACACCCCCATTGCCGTCCCCGCCTCAGGCCCCCTGCGCGAACTCAGCAAGGCCGTCGCCGTCATGGGCCGCCAGCTCCGTAACCGCATCGACGAGCTCCGCCGTGAGCGCAACGAGTTCGACGCCCTCTTCAACACCCTCCGCGAACCCATCCTCCTCGTCGCCCACACCGGCGAAATCCTCCGCGCCAACCGCGCCTCCGCCGACCTCTTCGGCGAGATCGTCGGCACCCCGGGCTTCCGCATCGAGCGCACCGCCTGCCCCGAGCTCGTCGATTACGTCCGCTCCGCCTTCGACGCCCCCGCCCTCCACGGCCGGGAGATCGCCTTCGACGACGGCGCCACCTCCCGCGCCCTGCTCGCCCACGCCGTGCGCATGGAGCGCGAGGGCACCCTCTGCATCCTGCTCCTCCTCACCGACCTCACCGACCTCCGCCGCCTCGAATCCTTCCGCTCCGACTTCATCGCCAACGTCTCCCACGAGATCAAGACCCCCCTCACCGCCATCCTCTCCACCGTCGAGACCCTCACCGAGACCCCCCTCGACGAGGCCGGCCGCACGCACTGCCTCGGCATTCTCGCCCTCCAGGCCCGCCGCCTCAACGACCTCGTGCAGGACATCCTCTCCCTCGCCGCCATCGAGCGCCGCCAGGCCTCCGGCGCCCACGACTTCGTGGATCTCTCCCTCGACGCCCTCGCCAACGACGCCCTCGCCCTCTGCCAAGACGAGGCCGAGCGCCGCCACGTCACCCTCCTGCGCGCCCCCGACCCCCTCCCCCCCATCGCCCTCCACGGTGACCCACGCCTCCTCGAGCAATCCATCGTCAACCTCATCGCCAACGCCCTCCGCCACTCCGGCTCCCCCACCGTCACCCTCGGCCTCACGCAGGAGCCCGGCACCGCCATCCTCACCGTCGCCGACCAAGGGTGCGGCATCCCCGCCGAGCACCTCCCGCGCCTCTTCGAACGCTTCTACCGCGTCCATTCCGACCGTTCCCGCGAGAACGGCGGCACCGGCCTGGGCCTGGCCATCGTCAAGCACGTCGCCCTCCTCCACAAAGGCTCCATCACCGTCCAGTCCACCCCCGGCAAGGGCACCGTCTTCACCCTCCGCCTCCCCACCGCCTGATCCGACGCCCCGAGGACGACAAAAAAGGAGGGCCCATCCGGGCCCTCCTTTTTCTCGTCCTCTCACTCCATGGCCGGCGGCCGGCGTGCGGCCTTCTTCGCGGCGTGCTTGGCCTTGTCGTCCAGCATCCGCGCCTTCTGCCGGCGAGAGCGGCGGCGCTTCTGGCGGCGGATCTTCTCGCGCTCCTGCTGGCGCGCGGAGCGCTCCCCGTCGCGGATCTCGAGAAGGCGTTCGGCAAGGGCCCGCCGTGCGAGCCAACGGTTGTCCTCCCGCGAACGTGAGGCCTGCACCTTCACCCACAGCCCGGTGGGCACGTGCGTCAGCCGCACGGCCGAGGAGGTCTTGTTGATCTTCTGCCCGCCCGAGCCGGAGCCGAGGACGAACTGCTCGCGCAGATCCTCCTCGGCGATCCCGGCACGGCGGAGCAGGTCGCCGATCGCCTCGATGGTGGCGGGGCTCAGCGGCATGGCGGTGGGTCAGTCTTGGGGTTTCTTGCCCAGGTCTTTGAGAGAGTCGCGGAGTGCCTCGCCCTTCTTCTCGGCCTCGGCTTTGGCGGCCTCGAGCTTGGCGGCCGTCTCGTCGACGGCCTTCTTGATCTGCTTCTTGGCGGCCTCGGCGGACTCCCTGAGCTGTTCCTTGGCGGCCTCGGCGGTTTCCTTGATCTGCGCCTTGGCGGCATCGAGGTCGATGTCGGCCTGGGGCGTGCCGGGGGTGGGCGGGGTCTCCTCCTCGCCGCAACCGGCGAGGCAGAGGGCGCAAAGCGTGGCGAGCGTGAACGCGCGGAGGTGTTTCATGGGGAGGTCCTTTCAGCGCCCATCGCGGGGGCGCGTTTCGTGAGGCGGCGCGCGGCGAGCCAGAAGAGGCCGGAGAGCGCCAGCGAACCGAGGAAGGCCGGGAGCATGGCGTCGGCGCGGTGCCCCCAGGCACCGACGAGCGCGTAGATGAGCGAGACGGCCGCGTTGCCGGCCAGGAGCGGCCAGGCGGCGCGCCACGGGCGCATCCGCCCGAGCCCCGCGAAGAGCACCGACGCCTCGGCCAGGACGGGCACCGTGCGCAGGGCGATGAGCGCCGGCGGGCCGTGCCGGCGCAGGAAGAGGCGCAGCAACGCATTCTCCCGCGCGCCGATGAGCCGCCGCGCCCATCCCGCGAAGAGCCGCCCGATCGCGTAGCCGAGCGCCGCGCTCACGGTCATGGCGCCGAAGGAGATGGCGAAGCCCCCCCACAGCCCGAAGACGACCCCGCAGAGCGTGCTCGCGAGGCTGCTGGGCACGGGGAGGACGATGTCGAGCGCGAGCAGGCCGAAGAGCACCCAGCCGAAGGCCGCGCGGCCGGCCTCGTCGGCGGCCAACGCGCCGAACCAGGCCTCGATGGCCTCGCCCCAGAGCAGGAAGGGGATGATGATGGCGAGGCCCACGGCGAGGACGAGCCAGAGCGTGCGAGGCCAACGCCTCGGGTCGAGCAGGCGGGCGGCGTTCATGGCGAGGCGTTGAGGGCGGCGTCGATCTCGGCGCGTTCGGCGTCGGAGAGGTCCTCGACGGGCGTGAGCGGGACGACCCCCTTCTTCATGAGCTCGATGTTGGCGCGGCGGGTGACGTAGGCGGCGTCCTCCTGCGAGAGGCCGTCCGCGGAGAGGGCCTTGTCGAGCTCCTCGCGGGCGGCCTTCTGCTCGGCCTTTTGCCGCTCGACCTCCTTTTGGCGGGAGGCGACGAGACGCTTGAGGTAGTCCTGCGGGCTTTCGCCGGAGGCGACGGCCTCCTTGAGCTCGTCCACGCCGGCCTGGATGAGCGCTTCGGTGTCGGTCTGCGGCTCGCCGCGTTGCTTGTCGGGGTCGAACTCCTTGGTGAAGGCGTCGGCGTCGCCGATGGGGATGGGCAGGGGCGGGGCCTCGACGTTTGGCGGGAGGCTCAGCTGCATGGCCACGAGTTGCTCGGCGAGGGAGTTGGCGGATTTGCGTTTGCGCTCGGCCTCCTCGGCCGCGGCGATCTCGGCCTCCTCGGCGCGTTGGGCGAGGAGCTCGGGCGTGATGGTCTCCAGCAGGCCGAGGCCGAGCCCGAGGGTGAAGGTGATGCCGTCGCGCCGGAAGGTGGCGAACTCCTGGTCGAGGTCGGAGACGAGGAGCTCCAGCCCGTTGCTGGACTCGCCGTCGAAGAGGGTGATGTAGGCGGGCGGGGAGACGCCGTTGTCGATGAGGCCGACGGCCGTGCGGCCGTCGGGCGTCACGGTCATGGCGCAGAGCTGGACCTTGTTGGATTCCTCCTCCACCATCTCGGGGGTGACCTCGGCCTCCTGGGCGGCGAGGGTGGCGTCCGAGGCCATCGGGCCGAAAGGTTCCGCCTGGATGATGAATTCGTAATAGTCGCGCCCGCGCAGACCGGCCGACGCGAGCGGCGCAAGGAGCGCCAAAAGGGCGAGGAGGTGTGTGCGGGGCGCGGTCATGGCGAGAGGAGGGTCTTGCGGATGGCGGCGGCGTCGGGCGCGTCGAGCAGGGCGGCGCGCTTGGCCGGCGCGCGGAGCGCCGTCAGGATGGCGGTGATGAAGGTCATGTAGGGGCTGTTGACCGTGTCGGGCGTCAGCGTGAGGATGATGATGCGGCAGTCCCGCCCCTCCTCGTCCTCCGAGAAGACGATGGGCTTGGCGGCGATGCCGATGGCGCAGGCGAGACTGTTGACGGCGTTGGAGCGGGCGTGGGGGCAGGCGACGCCGAAGCCCACGCCGGTGGGCATGATGCGTTCGCGCTGGAGGACCTCGGCCTCGGCGGCCTCGGCGTCGACCACCGCGCCGACGGCATGGAGCCGCGCCACGAGCTCGTGGATGGCGCCGTCGCGGTCCGTGGCGGCGAGCCGGTGGATGATGGCGTTCTCATGGACATGCCGGGCGAGGAGGTCGGCGCGGGCGTTGGCGGGTTTGGGTGTCGGCGCGGGGGCGGCGTCGATGCCCAGGCGGGCGTGCTCGGTGAGCGGCTTGCGCAACGCCTCCAGCACCGTCTCGTACTCGGCGAGGGACTCGGCCATGACGATTTTGACGAAGGGCATGGCCGCGGGGGCGGCGGAGAAGGTGATGGCGCGGTCGCCGCAGGCGATGTTGACGATCGTGTCGTCGCGCCGGGCCTGATAGAGCCCTTGGGAGGGGTTGATCTGATGGGTGAAGAAGCCGTCTTTGGTGAGGCTCTGGAGGATCTGGCCCATGACGGCGTTGGTGACGGCGTGGTTGGGGAAGCGGTAGCTGGCCGTGGGCGATCCGTCGCCCTCCTCGGCGAGCTTGTGGCCGGGGGCCTTGATCTTGAAGGCGGCCAGGAGGATCGGCGGGGAGACGAGCGTGGTGAGCATGGTCATGAGCACGGCCACGCCGAGCACCTCGTGATGGCCGTGCGAGGCGGCGATGCCCGCGATGATGAGCGCCACCTCGCCGCGCGGCACCATGCCCAGCCCCACGCGCAGGGCGCCCACCGGCGTGAACCCGAAGCACAGGGTCGGCAGGCCGCAGCCCACGACCTTCGCCAGCACGGCCACGAGCGTGTAGACGAGCCCCGCGGTGAGCACGCCCTCCTGGGCAAACTCGCCCACGTCCACCATCATGCCCATGACCACGAAGAAGACCGGCACCAGGAATTGGTAGACGCCATGGAGTTTCTCCTGGATCATCACCCCCATGTCCGTGCGCGAGAAGGAGAGCCCCGTGACGTACGCGCCGATGATCATCGCCAGGCTGGCCTTCTCGAAGAAGCCGCCCACCAGGAGCGCCAGGCCCAGCGTCAGGATCGCCACCTCGCCATGCGACCCGCAGAAACGCAGCATCCACGCCACCCGCCGCGACACCAGGATCCCCACGGCCGTCGCCCCCAGCCAGATGCCCAGGCACTTGGCGGCAATCCACGCGATGTGCCCCCACCGCAGCGCCTCGCCCTGCTCGTTTGCCGCGATCAGCCCCATGCCGATCGCCAGGAGGATGATGCCCAGCACGTCGTCGATCACCGCGCCGGCCAGGATCGTCACGCCCTCCTGCGAGTCGAGTTTGTGCCGCTCCGAGAGGATTCGCGCCGTGATGGAGACCGAGGTCGCCGTGCACATCACGCCCATCAGGATCGTCGTCGGGTCGCTCCACTCAAGCCCCAGGAGCCACACCCCGATCGTCGCCCCCGCCAAGTACGAGAAGATCACGCCGCCGATGCCCACCAGCGACCCCACCGCCGAATAGCGCATGAACATCCGCAGATCCGTCTCCGCGCCCACCAGGAAGAGCAGGACGATCGAGGCCACCGTGCACAGCCCGTAGAGCTCCGGCGACACCCCCACCGGCGACCCCGGGAAAACCTGGAAGATCCACCATTCCGGGAAGAGCCTCCCCAGCGCGAAGGGGCCGATCGCGATGCCCGCGCACAGCTCCCCCAGCACGCTCGGCAGGCGCAACCGCGTGAAGAGCAGATTGCCCAGCCGCGCCGCGAAGAGGATCACCCCCAGCTGGAGCGCCAGTTCCATCATCCGGTGCGTCATGTCCAAGCCGTCACCGCCCCCGCCCGCCGCGAACAGCGTCGCCGCGAGCAACATGAACCCGAATGTGAGAACCTTCTTCATGCGTGCATTATAACAAGAGCCCCGAGGTCTTTCAACGGTCGGCGCCCGTCTCGGCCTCCGCCGGCCAGCTGGCGGCCCACCCGTTCTCCGCGGAGAGGGCGAGCGTGCGGGAGACGCCCCCCCGGGTGAGGGTGAGCGCGGTGCGCGTCTGGGTGGGGTCGGCCACGCGGAGCGCGCCGTCCGCGGCGCGCAGGGCGACGCACGGCGCGTCGACGGTCAGCCCTTCGATGCTCCCCGCCTCGTGGAAGACGCACGCCATCCGCCCTGAGGCGTCCCGGGCGGCCTGCAGGGCGGGGGTGTTGGCGAGGATCTCGATCTGCGGCGGGGGGAGCGCGGCGGGGCTGACGACGTAGGCGTAGGCGGCCTCCTTCGGCGCCCTGCCGTGGTCGAGCCAAAGCGTGAAGACCTCGCCTTCGGCCGGCACGTCGAAGGCGGAGGAGACGCGCCTCCAGTTGCCCTCGCGGGGGGTGACGGCGCAGCGTAGGGTGGCGCGTTGCCTGGGGAAGGCGTAGCGGAAGGCCCCATGCGTCAGGGTCGCGGGGGTGGGGTGCGTGCCCCCGGCGAGGCCGCCCCGCACCCAGCATTGCTCCACCGTGGTGACGAGCGGGTGGTCGGGCGCGTCGGCGGAAAGGCCGGCGCCCAGGCAGACGACCGCGTCGCCGAGGGCGAGCCACGCGAAGCGCCCGGGTGCCTCGCCGGCGTCGCGGCGATAGGCGAAGGCGAGCGCGTCGCCTTCGGCGGCGCCGCCGACGAAGGTCGCCTTGCCCCGCGCGCCCCAGGCCTTCCCGCGCGGGATCGCGGCGTCCGCGCCACGGTCGACGACGGTCGTGCCGGGGATCTTCCACCAATCCCAGAGCGGGGCGATGTCGGCGTATTCGTCGCCGCGCGCGGCGAACCCGGTGGCGCCCTCGGCGAGCCAGTGCCCCAGGAGGTTCTCGTTGTTGCCCCATTCGCAGCGGTTCGTGCGGACGGAGGCGGCGCGGACGTCGAAGGTGAAGGCCGGGCGGACGTGCAGGGCGTAGTCGGAGCGCCAGAAGACGGTGCTCCGCGGTTCGGGCGCGGGGGCGTCGGGCTCAGCTCTCAGGCGGGCGCGTGCGGCCTCCCAGGCGGGGCGGTCGGCGGGGAAGAGGCGGGCGAGATGGCGCAGGACGGGGAGGTTTTTGGTGGCCTTGGCGCGGCCGGGTTCGGAGGCCTGCTGGCGGCCGACGGCGTTGAAGAGGTACCACTGGCCGCGGATGGCGGGGAAGTAGGCTTCGAGCGCGTAGCGGCGGACGAGCGCGGCGCGTTCGGGCCCGGGCATGAGCGCGGTGCCGCGGAAACGGTCGAGCCAGGCGGCCATGAGTTCGATCCAGTCGTAGCCGTAGTTGCCGAGATAGAGTTGGGGGCCGTGCTGATGGTAGGAGAGGTCGCGCTGGAGGCCCTCGGCGTCGGTGACGCGCAGGGGGCCGAGGACGCCCTCGGCGCCCACGCGCAGGACCTCCTCGTCGCGCGTGAGGATGCCGCGGTAACACCAATGCGCGGCGATGTTCACGCGGTTGGAGCCCGTGGTGAGGCCGGAGGGCTTGGAGGGGTCGCCGCACTCCGCCGCCCACCGCGCGAGCATCCCCTCGGGCAGTTCGCCGAGCGCCACCCCGCCGTGCTGCGCGAGCAGGAGGATCTCGCCCAGCCGCTGCGGGGCGAAGATCCAGTTGTACCACCAGTTGTCGCAGACGGGGTGGGCGGCCTGCCAATGGGCCAGCCCCCGCAGGAGCGCCTCGCGCAGTGCCGGGTCGCGGAAACGCGGCGAGTCGGGGGCGCCGAAGGCCACGGCGATCGTGCGCAGGCGGTCGAGATGCCCGGCCGGCGCCCAACGCGTGCGGTGGCGGTCGGCGTAGTCGATGTCCGCCCACGCGCCCTCGGGCGTCATGGTGGCCGCCAAGCCGTCCGCGGCGTCGGGGGAGACGGAGGCGGCCACGTCCGCGACGACGCGTTCGCGGAACAGGTCGTGGTCGATCGCCGCGCGGAGCGTCACGGCGAGGCCGGCGAGGAGGACGAGGAGAAGGGGGCGCATGGTCACAGGAAATCGCGGAGGACGTTGGCGAGGATGGGGCCGAGCAGGACGATGATGGTGGCCGGGAAGATGAAGAGCAGGAGGGGGAAGAGCATCTTCGTGGGGGCCTCGTGGGCGAGTTTCTCGGCGCGCTCGAAGCGCTCCTGGCGGAGCTGGTCGGACTGGATGCGCAGGATGGAGCCGATGGAGACGCCCAGCTCGTCGGCCTGGATGAGGGCGGAGCAGAGCGTGCGCACCTGCGGGATGCGGACGCGCTCGGAGAGGTTGCGCAGGGCGATTTTGCGGGTGGTGCCGATCTGGATCTCGCGCTGCATCCGCAGGAGCTCCTCGTTGAGCGGGTCCATCGCGCGGCGCTCGCAGTTGCGCTGGACGGCCCCCATGAAGTCGAGCCCCGCCTCGACCGAGAGTGTCAGCAGGTCGAGCACGAAGGGCAGCGCACGGACGATGCTCTTGGCGCGGCGCGCCCGGGCCGCGCGGAGCCAATGGAGCGGCCACGACCACGCCAGGAGCGTGCCCACGAGCCAGACGGGGAAGGCGTCGGCCCCCAGCGGCACGAAGAGCAGGGCGAGCAGGAGCGCGGCGACGGCCGGGATGAGCATCTTGAGCGCGACGAACTCCCGGCCGTTGAGCAGACCCTCGTAGCCGGCGGCGGTGAGCTGCCAGGCGGCCGCCTGCGCGGCGGGCGCGAAGGCCGGCTTGCGCAGGAGCGGCTCGATGTTCGGCGCGAGCGGGAGGAGCAGGCGGAAGACGAGCGGCAGGGCGCGCGCCTGGCGGCGGCCGTCGGCGAGCGTGACGTAGGTGATCTGCGTGGCGTAGCCCAGGATGTACCACGCCAGGCCCCCGGCGCAGAGGGCCCAGAAGAGGAGCGCGAGCCAGTAGAGCAGGTGTGCCATAAGCCTAGATGTCGATGTCCACGATGCGTTTGATCATCCAACCGCCGAGCGCGACGAGGGCGACGACCGCCGCGAGGGTGGCCGCGCCGGCGAGCGAGCAGACGAAGGGGAGCATGAGCGCGGGCTTGAAGATCGCCATGCCGATGCCCAGCAGGAAGGGCATCGCGCCGATGATGAGCCCCTGCAGGCGCCCCTGCGCGGTGAGCGTGCGCACGTGCTGGTGGATGCGCAGCCGCGCGCGGATCGTCTCAGCGATCGCGTCGAAGATCTCGGTGAGGTTGCCGCCGGAGCGGCGGGCGATGTCGATCGCGGTGCAGACGAGCGTGAGGTCCTCGCTCCCCACGCGTTTCTCCAGCGCCTCCAGCGCCTCGGAGAAGGGGACGCCCACGCGGAGCTGCTGGAGGAAGAGGGAGATCTCCTGGCGCATGGGCGCGTCCGTGCCGTCGGCCACGCTCTCGAAGGCCTGGTTGATGGAGAAGCCGGCGCGGAGGGCGTTGGACATCATGGGGAGCGCCTCGAGGAGCTGCAGGTCGAAGCGCTCGCGGCGGCGCGTGCGCAGGCGGCCGACGACCACGCGCGGGAGGCAGAAGGCCCCGCCGCCCAGCGCCAGGGCCACGAGCAGCCCCACCGGCAGCGCCCACGGCGGGTCGAGCCTGCAGAAGGGCAGCATCGCGACCAGGAAGACCGCCCCCGCGGCCATCCACCCCAGCTCCACCAGGCGCCGCGCCGGCACGAAGAGGAACATCGCCTCCAGCGTGCGCGTCATCTCGTCCTCGTAGGTGTCGGCGGCGGCGCGCGCGCTGTCGGCGAAGGAGGCGAGGACCACCCATGCCAGCCCGGCGGCGGCCAGGCCGGCCAGCGCGAGCGCGCACCAGAAGAGCGCCGTCATGCCGCGCCCCCCGGCTGGAAGAGGGCGGGGTCGAGGGCGATGCCGCGCGCGCCGAGGGTGTCGAAGAAGGTGGGCATCGCGCCGGTGGCCGTGAGGGTGCCGAGGATCTTTCCCTGCGCGGAGACGCCCGTCTGCCGGAAGGCGAAGAGGTCCTGCATGACGATCTGCTGGCCCTCCATGCCGGTGATCTCGGAGACGGCGACGATGCGGCGCGAGCCATCGGCCATGCGGGCCTCCTGGACGATGATGTTCACGGCGCTGGCGATCTGCTCGCGGATGGCGCGGCTGGGCAGCTCCACGCCCGACATGAGCACCATCGTCTCCAGGCGGCTGATGACGTCGCGCGGGGAGTTGGCGTGGACGGTGGTGAGCGAGCCGTCGTGGCCGGTGTTCATGGCCTGGAGCATGTCGAGGCTCTCGCCGCCGCGGCATTCGCCCACGATGATGCGGTCGGGGCGCATACGCAGGGCGTTGCGCACGAGGTCGCGGATGGTGACGGCGCCCTTGCCCTCGATGTTGGGCGGGCGGGCCTCCAGGCGCACCACGTGGGGCTGGTTGAGGCGCAGCTCGGCGGCGTCCTCGATGGTGAGGATGCGGTCGGAATGCGGGATGAAGCCGGAGAGCACGTTGAGCAGGGTCGTCTTGCCCGAGCCGGTGCCGCCGGCCACGATGATGTTCTTGCGCAAAACCACGCACACGCGCAGGAAGTCCGCGATCGCCGGCGTCCACGTCCCGAACCGCACGAAGTCCTCCGCCGTGAGGACGCGCTTGGCGAACTTCCGGATGGTGACGCAGGGGCCGATGAGCGAGAGCGGCGGGATGATGGCGTTCACGCGCGAGCCGTCGGCCAGGCGGGCGTCCACGTAGGGTTGGCTCTCGTCGATGCGGCGGCCGAGCGGCGCAACGATGCGCTCGATGACGGCCATCACGCTCGCCTCGTCCATGAAGGTCTGGTCGGTGAGCTCCAGCTTGCCGCGCCGCTCCACGTAGACGTGCCGGGGGCCGTTGATCATGATCTCGGTGACCGTGTCGTCGGCCAGGAAGCGTTCGATGGGGCCGAGGCGCACCGATTCGTTGTAGAGCTCCTCGACGAGCGCGTCGGGGTCGAGCCCGCGCGGCAGGGCGTCCCGGGCCGTCACCTCCGCCAGGATGGCGCGGAGCGTGTCGCGCACGCGCGCGCCGAGCTCCTCCTGCGAGATGGCGCTCGTGGCCAGGCGCTTGAGGTCGAGCCGCTTGACGAGCTCGTCGTGCAATTGGCTCTTGACTTGGCGGCGCACCTCCGCGAGGCGGCGGTCCGGCGCCGGCTCGGGCGGTGGCGGCGGTGGCGCCTCGGGCTCCGGCTCCGGCTTGGCCGCGGGGCGGGGTGGGGGCTCGGCCGCGTTGCGCGGTTGGACGCGGAAGACGGTCGCGCCCACGCTGACGATCGCCTCGGGGGTGAGGCGGGTGGTCTCGGCGATGACGCGCGAATTGACCACCGTGCCGTTGGAGGAGCCGAGATCCTCGACCCAGGCGTCGCCGGGGGTGAGGATCAGCTTGGCATGGATCTCGCTGACGCTCTCGTCCTCGATGCGCAGGGCGCAATCCTGCCCGCGGCCGAGGACGTACGCGCCGCACGCCAGGGGGAATTGCCGCACGGGCTGCCCGGGGATGGCCAGGGTGACGAGGTAATCCATCGCGCCCTCACTGCCGCTTGCGGAGGATGTCGCGCTGGCGCAGGGCGTTCAGCCCCTCCAGCGACGCGCGGATCTGCTCGAAGTTCACCTGCGGCAACTCCTTCTCGTAATGCAGGTCCTCGGGGTTGCGCAGGGCGAGGGTCAGGCGCCCGCGCATCTGCTCGGCGAAGGTCAGCACCTCGGCCTCGTGGGGGGAGACCTCGAGCGTCACGAGCGAATAGTTGCCGCCCGCCTGGGTGGCGGCCGTCTGCTGGCCCGTGGCCAGGACGAGCACGTCCTGCAGGATGGTCATCGTCACCAGCTCCGTCGCGCCCTCCACCGTCTTGCTGGGCAGGGCGAAGGTGCCCAGCACGTCCACGTGGTCGGTGGGGCGCACCATGTTGCTGACGCTCGCCGCGCCGCTCACCGAGATGGAGAGCGCGCGCATTTTGGGGCGGAGCATGGAGGCCAGGCCGCGGTCGTCCGGGGAGCCGCCCTCGATATCGCTCCATTGCAGGGGGCGCGCCGCCTCCACGCCCGCGGCGAGCGTGCGGCCCACCAGGCGCATGGCGATGTTGGGCGTCACGCGGACGGTCTGCGCGCTCAGGGCGTTCTCGGGCACGGCCCGTGCCGCCAGGTCGTCCATCTCCAGGCGCGTCCCGGCGGGCAGGTTCCGCGCCGGCACCACCACGTCCACCGTGGCGTAGCGGCGCTCCAGGTTCCGGCGCAACGCCTGCACGTCGCGCTCCCGCGCGGCGATGTAGGAGCCTGTAAGGAAGGCGGCGATCAGGCCGATGACGACCGACGCCGCGAGGATGATTTTCTGCTTCATTGCGGGGTCCTCCGCGCGATCAGGGCTACCTCCGTGCCGCGGCGCGATTCGGCCACCTGCGCGAAGAGCGTCTCACCGTCCTTTTCCCACACCTGGGGGAGCGTCTGCGACCAACCGGCCGCCGGCGCCGCCGCGGCGAGCGCCGCGAGCACGGCCTCGGGCGTCTGGGCCGTCACCCCGTTGGCGAAGCGGTCCAGCCCGGAGACCACCACGTAGTCCGGGCGCACCCCCACGTCCGGGAAATCCTTCGGCCAGGCGCAGTCGCCCTTTTTCGGCAGATCGCCGTCGCGGAAGACGTAGACCGTCCTTCCCACCGCCACGCACCGCCCTACGGCCTTGCGCAGGGGGTCCGCGCTCGACGTCGGCGGCAGTTGCCACACGTCCGCCGTCAGCGTCCGTCCGTTCACCTCCAGCGTCGTCGCGAAGACCCGCTCCGCCCGCAGCATCGTCAGCAACTCCTCCGGCGTCTTCCGGTCCAGCAACCGGAAGACCTCCGCCGCCAGGATGCTCGCCACCGCCAGGAAAGCCAGCAGGAACGTCTTGCGCACCCAACGTTTGTCCGTCATCCATTTCATACGCCATCACTATACCATATGCCGTGCCGCTTGGGAAGATTGCGGGCGGCGCCCCCATTGGCTGATCGGAAATCACCCGGACATCGGGAGGGTTTGGGGCGAAAGTCGGGAGGGTTTGGGGCGAGACCTCCTAGGGTTTGGGGCGAAAGGCGCGAGCCTTTGGGCGGCGGGGTGGCGTTTGTGGTATACTTTGGGAAAAATCAGAGGATAAGACATGAAGATTTCGATTTTGCCTTCGCTGCTGTCCGCCGACCTTGGGCGTTTGGGCGCGGAGATCGGGCGCGTGGCGGCATCCGGCGCGGACGCGTTGCATCTGGATGTGATGGACGGGCATTTCGTGCCGAACCTGTCTTTTTCGCCGGCGACGGCGGCGCTCTGCCGGAAGGTGCTGCCGGAGGGGTTCGCGCTGAACACGCACCTGATGATGACGAACCCGGAGGCGTACGCGGAGCGTTTCGCCCAGGCGGGGAGCACGACGGTGCAGTTCCACCTGGAGCTGCGCGAGCGGCTGAACGTGCGGGCGTTGGCGGCGGCGCTGCAGGCGCGGGGCGTGCGGGTGGGGCTGGCCCTGAACCCGGAGACGCCGGCCGAGGCCGCCTATCCCTTCCTGCCGTGCGCGGACGAGGTGCTGTGCATGACGGTGCACCCGGGCTATGGCGGGCAGGCCTTCATCGCGGACGTGCTGCCGAAGATCGCGGCGTTGCGGGAGCGCGCGCCGGCGCTGGACATCATGGTGGATGGGGGGATCAACCGCGAGACGGCGGCGTTGGCGGCGCGGGCGGGGGCGAACGCGTTCGTGGCGGGGTCGTATCTCTTCGCGCAGGCGGACATGGCGGCGGCGGTGGCGGATCTGCGGGCGGTCTGCGCGGCGGTGTGGGGGCGGGCGTAAGGCATGGCGGCGGTCTCTCGTGCCTCCCGTGAGCTCGCCCGCTACCCGGTGGCGAGCCTGTTGTGGAAATACTCGGTGCCCGCGATCGTGGGGATGCTGGTCATGGCGCTCTACAACGTGGTGGACCGGCTGTACGTGGGGCGGTGCGTGGGGCCCGACGGCTTGGCGGGGTTCGCGCTGACCTTCCCGCCGATGATGGTGATGCTGGCCTTCGGGCTCCTGCTGGGGGTGGGGACGGCCACGCGGATCTCGATCGCGATGGGCCAGGGGAAGCGCTCGGTGGCGCAGTGCTATCTGGGGCAGGCGGTGTGCGTCTATCTGCTGCTCTCGTTCATCGTCTACCCGGTGTGCGCCTTTTTCGTGGAGCCGCTGCTGGCGGCGACGGGCGGGACGGCCGCGACGATCCCGCCGGCGGCCTCGTACCTGCGGGTGATTTTCTGGTGCGCGGCCCTGCAGTATCTGAGCTTCGGGCTGAACCACACCATCCGCGCCCAGGGGCACCCCACGAAGGCGCTGATGACGATGCTCATCGGCGCGGTGGCCAACGCGATCCTCGACCCCTTCTTCATCTTCGACGAGGTGCCCCTCGGCTTTTGCACGGTGCCGGGGCTGGGGCTGAAGATCCAGGGCGCGGCGATCGCCACCTGCATCTCCCAGGGGATCTCGACGGCGTGGGTGCTGGCGCACTTCCTGCGCCCGGGGGCGGAGCTGCGCCTGCGGGCGGGGTTCGTGCGGCTCTACCGGCCGCTCTTCTGGGGGGTGATCGTGGCGGGGCTGCCGCCCTTCGCGCTGAACCTGGTGGGCAGCGCCATCACCGCGCTCTACAATATCCTCTTCAAGGCCTTCGCGCCGACCGAGGCTGTCGCGGGCCGCGAGATCGCGGCGATCGGCATCGTGATGACGGTGCAGATGCTGATGTGCATGCCGGTGCTGGGGGTGGCGCAGGGGATGCAGCCCATCCTGGGCTTCAATTACGGCGCGCGCAATTACGCGCGGATGCGGCAGGTCTTCAACCTGGCGGCCTGGTGGGGCGGCGGCTACATCGCCGTGGCCACGGTGTTGGTGCTGCTCTTCCGCAGGCCGATCTTCCTGCTCTTCTGCAAGGAGGAGATGGCCGCCGAGCTCCTGGCCTATGGGCCGACGGACCTGGCGGTCTTCTTCTGCGGCTTCTTCCTGGTGGGCTATGCGATCCTGGTGGGGCAGTATTTCCAGAGCATCGGGCGCGGCGGGGTCTCCTTGGCCATGAGCCTCTCGCGGCAATGTTTCCTCCTGGTGCCGCTGATGTTCCTGCTGCCGATGGTCATGGACCCCATCCTGGGCGTGTGGTGGGCGGCGCCGATCTCCGACGTGCTCTCCGTGATCATTGCCGCCGGCTTCCATCTGCATGAGCGCCGCCGCCTCGACCGCCTCATCGCCGAAAGGGCACTCGCATGAAACGCCTCGCTTCCCTCCTGGCCGTCTGTCTGCTCGCCGCGGCGCCCGCCGCCGCGCGGACGGATTTCCCGCACGGTCTGCTCCCCGAGACGTGGGCGCAGGGCGCGCCGCCCGCCACCTTCGCCCCTGGCGAGGTCACCGTCGTCGAGCTCTGGGCGCGGTGGTGCCGGCCGTGCCTCCGCGCCATGCCGCACCTGGAGGCGCTGTGGCGGGAACTGCGCGGCGAGGGCGTCCACGTCCTCGGCCTCAACACGATGGACCGCGAGCCAGACGCCGCCACGCTCCGCGCCTTCCTGGCCAAACAGCCCACGCCGCCGACCTATCCCGTCGCCGTCGACGCCGGCGGGGCCGTCGCCAAGGCCTTCGACGTCAAAGGCATCCCGCACGCCCTCGTCGTCCGCGAGGGGCGGGTCGTCTGGCAGGGGCACCCCGCCTCGCTCGACGCCGAGACCCTCCGCGCCCTGCGCGACAATCGCCCTCCCGCCGCCAAGGACTCCGCCAAGCCCGACCCGGCGGCGGAGACCCGCGCGTGGGGGGCGCAGGCCGACGCCGCCGCCAAGGCCGGCGACTGGGCGCGCGCCGTCGACCTCCAGCGCCGCGCGCTCGCCGCGCATCCCCTGGCCAAACGCCTCGCCGAGCCCTACGCGCCGCCGGCGGAGCCGCCCGCGCCGGACTCCCCCGCGGAGCCGCCCGCGCCCGCGGCGACCACCGCCCAGGGCGACGCCGCGCCTTACGCCGCCCTGCTCGGCTCGCCAATCCCCGCCGACGGGGTGGACACCTTCATCGCCTATTGGCCCAACCCGGGGTGGATCGCCCGCCTCACCTGGGCCTCCGCCGCCATGCTCCCGCAGGCACGCCTCGCACGGCGCGTCCAAACGCCCCACCGCGTGATCGTCGCCGTCCCCGCCAAGGCGATGGCGCACGCCGAGGCGCTCTTCGCGGCGGCGCCGTGGTTGCGGCCGGACCTGCGCCCCGTGGGGGAGGTCGACCCCGCGCTCTTCGGCGTCGACGACCGCCGCAACCCGCCCTACGTCGCCCTCTTCCGCAACGGCAGACGGGTGGCCGTCGGCTCGTACGAGACCTTCCCGCCCGATATGCCCGGCCTCTCCGCGCGGCTCGCCGACCTCTTCCGCAAGCTCCGCGCGACCCGCGATCCGGCGGCGCGCGAGGCCATGCTCGAACCCTACCTCGCCGAGGGCGGCGCGTTGCCGCGCGGGTGGGGGGCGTTGCTCGTGCCGCAGGCGATGGCCATCCCCTACGAGGCGCGGGACGTCGCCGCGGGGAAACGCCGCGCGACGGCGCTCGCCGCGCGTTTCCGCGATGACCCCGGCGCGCTCGAAATGCTCCGCAAGACCCTCGACGCCTGGCCGGAGCTCGCCGCCGAGTCGTGGGCCCTGCAGTCTTCCCTCGCCGTCCGTCTCGCGGAACTGAACGACCGCGGCGACCCGGCCTACGCGCAGGCCTGGTTCGCCGTCGCCGCCGAGGAGGCCGGGCGCGCGGGCGACCAAGCCGCCGAGCAGACGCTTCTGCGCCGCGCGTTGGAGGCCTCGCCCACCTTTCGGCGCTACCGAGCCTTCGCCCATCGCCTGCCCGCCCTCCCCGAACCATGAGCGCCGCGAAAACAAAAGGCTTGACCTGGAGCGCGCGCCAAGGTGTATGCTCCGTGCCATTCTGACCTATCGAAAGGATCATCGCCATGCATATGGAATCCATGCTTGTCTCGACCGTCGTCGGCGCCTCGCTGTGGGGCGTCTCGGGAGCCTCCCTGGGCCTCGCGGCCCCACGCGTCAAACGTGCGGATCTGCCGTTGACGCTCGGCGCGGGGGCGTTCGTCTTCGCGGCGCAGATGCTGAACTGCGCGATCCCGGCGACGGGCGCGAGCGGTCACTTGGTGGGCGCGGTACTGCTGTCGGCCTTGGTGGGGCCGTGCGCGGGCTTCGTGGCGATGGCCGCGATCCTGGCCGTGCAGTGCCTCGGCTTCGATGACGGCGGTTTCCTGGCCTACGGCGCGAACCTCTTCAACATGGGGCTCATCGGGTGCCTGTGCGGCGGGGCGTTCCTCCGCAGGCGGCGTTCGCCAGGGATGACGATGGCGTGGGCGATGCTCGCCTCCGTGGCCGCGCTGGTCCTGGGGGCGCTGGCCTGTTGCGCGGAGGTCGCGCTGTCGGGCGTCGGCTCGCTGAGCCTGGCCGACTTCGCCGCCTCCATGGTGCCGATCCATCTGGCCATCGGCGTGGGCGAGGGCTTGCTGACGGGCATGATCCTGGTGCTTGCCCGGGCGCGCGAACGCTCGTGGGCGACGCTCACCGCCGGGTTCGCCTGTTGCGCCGTGTTGCTCGTCTGCCTCTCGGGCTGGGCCTCCACCGCGCCCGACGGGCTGGAATGGTCGATCGAACGCGCCTCGCTCGTGCGATGAACGACGCCGACGCCGACCTGGGCTTTGCCCGCTTGGATCTCTCCCGGCCGCGTCGCACCGGCCTGGGGGAGACTGTCTTCTGCCCCGGCAAGACCGCGCCCCAGCTGATCGAGATCCTGCGGGCCTTCCGGGAATCGGGGCAACGCGTGCTCGGCACGCGTTGTTCGCCGGAGCAGGCCGCGGCCGTCGCCGAGGCCGGCCTCCCCGCCGTCTACGATGCCACCTCCCGCACCCTCGCGTTCGGGGCGCCGGCCGAGCCGCTCGGCGGTCGGGTGGCCGTGCTCACCGGCGGCACGGCGGATGTGCCGGTGGCCGAGGAGGCCGCGCGGACGGCCGCTTTCTTCGGCGCGGAGGTCGCGCGTTGCTATGACGTGGGGGTGGCGGGGCTGCATCGCCTGCTCTCCCGGCTCGACGAGGTCCGCGCGGCGGACGTGGTGATTGTGGTGGCGGGGATGGAGGGCGCGCTCGGGAGCGTCGTCGCCGGGCTCGTCGCGGCGCCGGTCGTCGCCGTGCCCACGTCCGTCGGTTACGGCGCGGCCTTCGCCGGGCTGGCGCCGCTCCTCTCCATGCTGAACGCCTGCGCCGAGGGTCTGGCCGTCGTGAACATCGACAACGGTTTCGGGGCGGCCGTCATGGCCTGCCGCATCCTTCGCGTCTCCCAACGAAAGGCCTCACGAAATGGCTGACCTGCTCTATCTCGACGGCGGGTGCGGTATCAGCGGCGACATGATCGTGGCCGCGCTGCTCGACCTCGGCGCCGACCGCGCCAAACTGGACGCCGCCCTCGCCCCGCTCGCCGCGGAGGGCCTCACCTACACCATCACCCGCTCCGCCTCGCACGGCCTGGCCGGCGTGGACTTCGACGTGCGCCTGCCCCACGACGCCCATCGGCACGGCGAGGGCCATCACCACCATGCGCACCGCCACTTGGCGGACGTCGAGGCGCTGTTGGCGCGCCTGCCGATGAGCGTCGCCGCCCGCGCGATCGCCGCCAAGGCCTTCCGGATTGTCGCCGAGGCCGAGGCCAAGGCGCACGGGTGCCCCCTCGCGGAGGTGCATTTCCATGAGGTCGGCGCGCTTGACTCCGTCGCCGACATCGTGGGCGCGGCCGTCCTCTTCGACGACCTGGGGCTGGATGGGTGCGCCGTCACCCGCCTGTGCGAGGGCATGGGGACCGTGACGTGCGCCCACGGCGAGCTGCCCGTGCCCGTGCCCGCCACGCTGAACGTCGCCCAGGCGCACGCCATCCCGCTGGAACTCACCCCCGTGCGCGGCGAGCGCGTCACCCCGACCGGCATCGCCCTGGCCGCCGCGCTCCGCACCCGCGCCGACCTGCCCGCCCCCTTCACCGTGACGCGCGTGGGCGTCGGCCTCGGCAAACGCGACTTCGGCGTCCCGAACGCCCTCCGCGCGATGATCGTCCGCGCCGCGCCGGACCCCGCGCGCATCCGCGTCATCGAGGCCAATCTCGACGATTGCACGGGCGAGGCGCTCGCCGCCGCCACGGAGGCCCTCCTCGCCCTCGGCGCGCGCGACGTCTGTTGCGTCCCCTGCCTCATGAAGAAGGGGCGCCCCGCCTCCATCCTCAAGGTTCTGGTCGACGAGCCGCTCGTCCCCGCGCTCACTCGCGCCCTCTTTCGCGAGACGACCACCATCGGCGTGCGCGTCTATCCCGTCGAGCGCACGGTCATGGCGCGTGAACCCGTGACGCTCGACCTGCCCGCCCCCATCGGCCCGGTGGCCGCCAAGCGGTGCGCCTTCGAGGGGCTTGTCCGCGTCTATCCGGAATACGAATCGGTACGCCGCGCCGCCGCCGCCTCGGGGCTTCCCTTCCAGGAGGTCCACGCCGCCGCGCTCGCCGCCGCCGAACGTCTGGCCCGGGCATGATGAGGGACGCGCCTCCCGAAACGCTTCTCGTCGCCCTGCGCCCTCTCCGCGCGGGGGGAGGCGTCGCCGTCGCTTTCTCCGGCGGGTCGGACAGCGCCGCCCTGCTGGCCGCGCTCGCGCACCTGCGCCGGTCGGAGGGCGGTTTCCCCTTGGTGGCGCTCACCGCCGACTCGCCGCTCCAGACCCGTGCCGAGGTCGCCGCCGCCGGGCGTTTGGCCGCCGCGCTCGGCGTGCCGTGGCGGGCGGTGCCCTTCGCGCCGCTCGGCCTCCCGGAGGTCGCCGCCAACGCGCCGGGGCGTTGCCTCGCCTGCAAACGCGCCCTTTTCCGTGCGCTCCGCGCCGCCGCGCCCGCCGCGGCGCTTCTCGACGGCACGAACGCCGAGGATCTCACGCGCCATCGGCCCGGGCTCGCGGCGCGCGCCGAGGCGGGCGTGCGCTCCCCGCTCGCCGAATGCGGCCTCGCCAAGGCCGATTGCCGCGCCCTCGCCGCGGCGCTTGGCGTGCCGATGAACCTGCTCGCGCCGCCCGCGCCCTGCCTGGCCACGCGTTTCTCCTACGGCACGGCGCTCACGCCCGCGGCGCTTGACCGCGTGGCGCGCGCCGAGGCGCTTCTGCGTGGGTTGCTCCCCGAAATCCAGGGGATGCGTCTGCGCGACCATGGCGACGTGGCGCGTGTCGAGATTCCGCCGGCGGCCTTCCCGCGGCTGTTGGCCTGCCGGGAGACGCTCATCGCGGGGTTGCGGCCATTGGGGTATCGGCACGTCACGCTTGACCTCGCCGGCTTCCGCTCCGGCTCGTTCGACGTGTGAGCCGCTTGTCGGATGGTGGGCTCGGAGGGGGTCGAACCCTCACGCTGTTGGGCACAGGAACCTAAATCCTGCGTGTCTGCCGATTCCACCACGAGCCCGTGTTTTTCTTTCCAGTATACCAAATCCCGCGGCTTCGCGCCGAGGTGTCTTCAGGGGGCGCCGTGTGTCCGCGAACAGAATCCCCCCTGAGGGGGCGGGTGCGCCCCTCGGGGGGTTGGGGAGGGTGGGAGGGAGGGATGTCAGCGGAAGTCGCCGATGGCGCAGGCGTCCATGTCGTCGAAGTCCTGGTTCTCGCCGCCCATGGCCCAGACGAAGGTGTAGGCGGCGGTGCCGGCGGCGCAGTGGACTGACCAGGGCGGGGAGAGGACGACCTGCTTCTCGCGGAGGACGACGTGGCGCGTGGCGGTGGGTTCGCCGAGGAAATGCATGACGAGGCCGTTGGGGGGGAGGTCGAAGTAGCAGTAGACCTCGGTGCGGCGGTCGTGGGTGTGGGGTGGGAAGGTGTTCCAGACGGACCCTTCGTCGAGCTGGGTGAAGCCCATGACGAGCTGGCAGCTTTTGATGAAGCCGGGGCGGATGTATTGGCGGAGGGTGCGGCTGTTGCTCTCGGCGAGGGAGCCGAGGCGGATGGTGTTGGCCTGCTCGATGGTGGCGTGGGTGGTGGGGTAGGCGGTGTGGGCGGGGTAGGAGACGAGGTAGAAGCAGGCGGGCGCGGCGGGGTCGTCGCTGGCGAAGGTGACGGTCTTGGCGCCGCGGCCGATGTAGAGGCATTCGCGGTTCTTCATGGGGTAGGCCGTGCCGTCGACGACGATCGTGCCGGGGGCGCCGAGGTTGAGGACGCCGCTCTCGCGGCGGTCGTGGAAGTGCTCGCAGGCCATCTCGCGGCCGCCTTCGAGGGCGAGCGGGGAGGTGGTGGGGACGATGCCGGCGACGACGGCGCGGTCGACGTTGGTGTAGGCGAGATTGGCCTGGCCGGGAACGAAGAGGTCGCCGAGGACGAAGCCTTGGCGGAGCTCGTCGGTGGTCATGCGTTTGTAGCTGGCGCGGTCGGGCGCCTCGATGGTGCGCATGGGGGGAGTCCTTTCCGTTAGCGGGAGAGCCAGCCGCCATCGACGTTGACGGTGGCGCCGGTCATGTAATCGGAGGCGGGGGAGGCGAGGAAGACGCAGATGCCCTTGAGGTCGTCGGGTGTGCCCCAGCGGCCGGCGGGGATGCGGTCGAGGATGGCCTGGTTGCGGGCGGGGTCGGCGCGGATGGGGGCGGTGTTGTCGGTGGCGATGTAGCCGGGGGCGATGGCGTTGACCTGGATGCCGTGGGGGGCGAGCTCGTTGGCCATGAGCATGGTGAGGCTCTTGATGCCGCCCTTGGAGGCGGCGTAGCCGGGGATGAGGATGCCGCCCTGGAAGCTGAGCATGGAGGCGATGTTGATGATCTTGCCGCCCTGCCCTTGGGCGATCATGGCTTTGGCCGCGGCCTGGGAGAGGAAGAAGGGCGCGGAGAGGTTGACGGCCAGGACGTCGCCCCAGTCCTTCGCGGAGTGGTCGGTGAAGGGGTGGCGGCGGATGATGCCGGCGTTGTTGACGAGGATGTCGATGCGGCCGAAGTTGGCGAGGATCCGGTCGATGAGGGGCTGGGCGGCGGTCTCGGCGCCGGAGAGGTCGACGGCATAGGCCTTGGCGTTGCGGCCGAGGGCCTGGATTCGCGCGACGGTCGCCTCGGCGGGGGTGACGTCGACGGTGGCGACGGCGGCGCCGGCCTCGGCGAGGGCGAGGGCGTAGGCCTGGCCGATGCCGCGGCCCGCGCCGGTGACGACGGCGACTTTGCCGTCGAGCTTGAAGGTGTCCAAAATCATGGCGGGAGGTCCTTGTTTGGGGAGAGATCAGTCGATGAGGCCGCAGGCGCGGGGGATCCACTCGGAGAGCGGCGCCCAGTAGGTGATGACCATGAGGGCGACGAACATGGCGATGAAGAAGGGGATGGCCTTGACGGTCACCCGGGCGATGGTCGTCTTGCCCACGCCGCAGCCGATGAAGAGGCAGGTGCCCACGGGCGGGGTGCAGAGGCCGATGCAGAGGTTGGCGATCATGATGATGCCGAAGTGCAGGGGCGTGATGCCGACGACCGCCGGGTCGATGACCACGGGCAGCAGGATGGGCGTGAAGATCAGGATGGCGGGGGTCATGTCCATGAAGAAGCCGACCACGAGCAGGAGCAGGTTGATGATGAGCAGGATGCCCACGGGGCCGACGTCGAGGCTCGTGAGGAAGCCGGAGACGGTGGCGGGGATGTTGGCCATCGTCAGGATCCAGCTCATGGCGCTGGAGGAGCCCACCAGGAGCATGACCACGGCGGTGGTGACGCCCGTCTGCAGGCAGAGATCCGGCAGGTCGCGGAGGGGGATCTCGCGGTAGCAGAAGACCGTCAGCACGAAGGCATAGGCCACGGCCACGGCGGAGGCCTCGGTGGCCGTGAAGACGCCCTCGAGGATGCCGCCCAGGATGATCACGATGAGGAGTAGGCTGGGGAGCGCGCCCCACCACACCTGCCGCTCGCCCTCGCGGCACCAGCCCACGATGAGCGCCAACGCCTTGGTGAGCACCAGCGCGGCCACGCCCACCTGCAGGCCGAAGACGAACCCCTTCAGCGCCCAGCCACCCACGAAGGCGATCAGGCACAGCGCGCGGAGCGCCCAGAGCGTGCCCCTCACCCGCCCCGTCAGGGGCGCGAGGGCCGGCGCGGCATCGCGCCCGTACCCGTTCTTCCAGGAGACGATGCCCGCGGCCACCATGATGCAGACGCCCACCAGGATGCCCGGCAGGATGCCCGCCAGGAACATGGCGGCGATGGAGACCGACCCCGCGGCCACGGAGTAGACGATCATGCAGTTGGAGGGCGGGATGAGCAGGCCGGTGGTCGCGGCCGTCGCCGTCAGCGCCACGTTGAAGTCACGGTCGTAGCCCTTCTTGTTCATCTCGGGGATCATGAAGCCGCCGATGGAGGAGACGGCGGCGGCCGCCGAGCCGGAGATGGAGCCGAAGAGCATGCACGTGAGGGTGTTCGCGTAGGCCAGGCCGCCGGGCAGGCGCCCCATGTAGTGCTGGGCGAAGTCGATGAGCCGCCGCGCCAGGCCGCCGCGCCCCATGAGGTAGCCGGCGAAGACGAAGAAGGGGATGGCCAGGAGCGGGAAGCTGTCGGTGCCGTTGGCCATGCGCTGGGCGACCATCAGCGGCGCGTCGCCGCTCATCGAGAGGATCGCCGCGAAGCTCGCCAGCGCGATCGAGACGCACACCGGCGTGTTGAGCAGCAGCAGGGCGAAGAAGGAGACGACGAGGATGGGGATGACGGGATCCATGCGCTTAGCCCTCCGATTGGGTCATGGCGCCGAGTTTGGCGGCCGGGGTGCGGATGATGTCGACGATCGCCTCGAGCGTGAAGAGCACGACGAACGCGCCGCCGATGGGCACGGAGAGGTACTGCACGCCGCGCGGGAGCCACGGCATCGTGGCCAGGCTGTTGCCCATCTGGGCCATCGCCATGCGCCACCCGCCGCCCACCAGGACGAGCCCCGCGAAGAGCAGGACGAGGATCTGCACGAAGATCGCCCCCGCCTTGCGCGACTCGGGGGTGAACTTGGCGACCAGGAAGTCGACGCCCAGGTGCGCCTTGGCCTCGAAGGCCAGCGCCCCGCCGAGGAACGACGTCCACACCAGCAGGAAGCGCGCGGCCTCGTCGGTGTACGGTGCCTGACTGCCCAGGACGAACCGCGTGAAGACGCCCCACAGCACGTCCACCGTCATCAGCGCCACCAACGCGATGACCACCCATCGCAACAGCGCCACGCTCCCGTGGCGCGCCAGACTCGCCAGTCGCATCACTTCACCTCCTGGATCGCATCGTACAACGCCTTGATGTTCGCGTATTGCGGCAGGTCGATCACGCCCGCGCACGCCTTGCGGAAACTCTCGCGGTCGGGGGCCTCAAGGATCTCCACGCCCTTCTCGCGCAGGAAGACCATCGCCTTGGCCTGGTCCTCCGCCCAGAGGCGGCGCTCCTCGGCCTGCGCCTCCGCGGCCGCCTGGCGCACCCAGGCGCGCTCCTGCTCGGAGAGCAGCTCCCAGCCCTTGGTGGAGAAGACGAGCACGTCGGGCAGGCGCTGGTGCTCCGTCAGCGCGAAGAAGGGCGCCACCTCGTAATGGCGGCTGGTGACGAAGGAGGGCGGGTTGTTCTCCGCGGCGTCCACCGTGCCCTGCTGGAGCGCGGTGTAGAGTTCGCCCCAGACGGTCGGGCAGGGGCTTCCCTTCATCGCCTCGATCATGTCCAGCGCCGTGCGGCTGCTCATCACGCGCACCTTCAGGCCGTCCACGTCGGCCACGGACCTGACCTGCTTGCGCGTGGCGTAGAAACTGCGCGCGCCCGCGTCGAAGTAGCAGAGGCCGAAGAAGCCCTTGGGGCGGCCCTTCTCCAGGATCTCCTTGCCGATGGGGCCGTTCAGCACCTTCCAGAAATGCGCCTCGTCGCGGAAGAGGTAGGGGATGCCGAAGACGCGCGCCTCGGGGAAGTGCTCCTCCAGCGCGGCGGTCGAGACCTTCGTCATCGCCAGCTGCCCGGCCTGCACCTGCTCCAGCGTCTCGATCTCGCCGCCCATCACGGCGTTCGGGTAGAGATCCATCCGCAGCTTCCCGCCCGAGAGCGCCTGCATCCGCCTGTCCATGAAGAGCAGCGCCTTGTTCACGGGATGGGTGTCCTCGAGGCCGTGCGCCAGCTTCAGCACGCGCACGCCGTTGACCGTGCGGAGCCCCGGCGTCCCGCCGTCGTCCAACGCCCATGCCGCGGCCCCGCAGGCGACGACCAGCGCCGCCAGCACGCCGAAGACGATCCAAGAAGTTCGTTTGCCCATGCGCGAATCTCCCTTTCCGAAGGTTGAGATTTCAGTATAGCGCGAAACGCCCCCCACGCGCAACCCCGCGCGGGCCGTTGCGTACGGCTGTACGCAGGCTCACCTGATGAGCCGGGCGTAGGCGGCGTTGATGGCGGCCATGCGCTCGGAGGCCTGGCGGAGCATGGCCTCGGGGAGCCCCTGCGCCTGGAGGCGGTCGGGGTGGAGCTCCTTCGCCTTCCGGCGGTAGGCCTTGCGGATGTCGTTGTCCGAGGCGCCGGGCGCGAGCCCGAGGAGGGCGAGATCCTCCTCGCGCGAGGGGGCGTCGGGCTGGGGCGGGGGCGTCCGCCGGCCTCCCGCGCCGCCGCCCTCCCAGGCGGAACGGCGGAAGGAGCCGCCCCCCGCGATGGCCTCGACGATCTGCCGGGCGAGGCTGGCGGGGATGCGGAAGTGCAGCACGGCGCGCGTGAGCATCTCCCGCTCACGCGCCGAGAGCGACCCGTCGGCGCAGGCCACGCGCACCATGTATTGGAAGGTGACGACGCGCAGCTCGAAGTTCCCGTACGTCCGCGCGAAGGTCTGCGCGTCCGCGTCGAAATCCTCCAGGTTGTCTTTGCTCCGCGAGAAGACCTCCGCGGCGTAGCGGCGCTCCTCGGGGGAGAGGCCGAGCTCGCGGAAGATGCTCTCCACGCCGGAGATCTCGCGCTCGCTGACGCGGCCGTCGGCCTTGGCGATCTTGGCGAGCAGGGGCATGAGCAGGGCGAGGAAACGGCGCCGCGTCGCGTCGCCCCCCGGCGAGGCCCCCCCGGACGCGTTGCCGCCCCCGCCTCCTTGCCCGAAGAGCGGGCGGACGAGATACCGCCAGGCGAGCTCGATGACCCAGAGCAGGAAGATGAATTGGAGGACGCTGCCGATGCAACCCATGTCAGTCTCCGATCGCGGCGCCGAGGCGCTCCGCCAGATCCGCCGCCTCCAGGCGGTCGAGCACGGGGTCGAGCTCGCCCTCCATCACGCGGTCGAGGCTGTGGAGCGTGAGGCCGATGCGGTGGTCGGTGAGGCGGTTTTGCGGGAAGTTGTACGTGCGGATCCGCTGGGAACGGTCGCCGCTGCCGCGCAGGGAGAGGCGCGTGGCGCCGGCGGCGGCCTCGGCCTCGCGGCGGCGGGCGTCGAGGATGCGCGCCCTGAGCACGGCCAGGGCCTTCTCCTTGTTGCGGTGCTGGCTGCGCTCGTCCTGGCACTGCGCCACGAGCCCCGTGGGCAGGTGGGTGACCCGCACGGCGGAATAGGTGGTGTTCACGCCCTGGCCGCCATGCCCCCCCGCGCAGAAGATGTCCACGCGCAGGTCGCTCTCCGGCAGGGGCAGGTCGTCCTCGGCGTCGGCCGCCGGCAACACCACCACCGTGGCGGCGGAGGTGTGGATGCGCCCCTGCGCCTCGGTGACGGGGATCCGCTGGACGCGGTGCCCGCCGCTCTCGAAGCGCAGACGCCCGTAGGGCCGCGGCCCGCGCCCCACGGAGAAGACCACCTCCTTGTACCCGCCCAGCTCCGAGGGCGACGCGTCGACCACGCCCATGGCGTAACCGTGCGCCTCGCACCAGCGCGCGTACATCCGGAAGAGATCCCCCGCGAAAAGCGCCGCCTCCTCCCCGCCCGCCCCGGCGCGGATCTCGACCATCGCGTCGCGCTCGTCCAGCGGGTCCTCGGGCAGGAAGGCGCGCAGGAGCCGCTCCTCCGCGGCGGGGCGGGCGGCCTCCAGCCGCGCCACCTCCTCCTGCGCCAGGGCGCCCATCTCCGGGTCGCCCAGCAGGGCGCGCGCCGCCTCGGCCTCCGCCTCCAGCGCCCGGAGCGCACGGATGGCCGCGGCCATGCGCGAGAGACGCGTGTGGCGGCGGAGCGCCTCGCGGCGGCGTTGCGGGTCGGCGGCGAGCGCCGGGTCGGCCAGCGCCGCCTCGGCCTGGGGCAACGCGGCGAGCGCCTCGTCAAGGGTTTCGCGGCTGGGGAGCGTCATCGGCGCCTAAGACGCGGAAACCGGCGGGCGCGTGGCGCCTGGCCGGTTTCGACGCGTGATGCGGGCGGTCCCTCAGTGCTTCTTGCCGTAGCGCTGCATGAACTTGTCGATGCGGCCTTCGGTGTCCATCACGGTCTTCTTGCCCGTGTAATAGGGGTGGCACGCCGAGCAGACGTTGCAGGTCATCGCCTTGACCGTGGAGCGGGTGTGGATGACGTTGCCGCACGCGCACGTGATCGTCGCGTCCTCGTACTTCGGATGGATGTCTTTCTTCATGGTTCGTCCAAGCCTTTCAAGTCGAAAAAAGTTGCAGAAGGATACCACACCGCCCCCCGTTCGTCAAGCAAAAGTGCTACAATAACCCCATCGTTTCGCAAGCGTCCCCCTCGGAGGCACCCATGGAGCTCGGCTTTCTCGACGTCCACCGCGACGGCATCATCCTGGCGCTCGACCTGTTCGGCACGGCGGTTTTCGCCGTGACGGGCGCGTTGCGCGGGTGGCGGAGCCGGCTGGACTTCCTGGGGGTGGTGGTGCTGGCGTGCGCGGTGGGCGTGGGCGGCGGCATCACGCGCGACGCCCTCATCGGGGCGACGCCCGTCGCCGCCTTCCAGGACGGCCGCTACCTGATCATCTGCGCGGCCGTCGGCGCCATCTCCTTCTACGTCGCCCCCCGCCTCGGCGACCGGTGGAACGTCATCCCCGTGCTCGACGCCCTTGGCCTGGGCGTCTTCACGGCCATCGGCTGCGAGAAGGCCTTCCTCTACGGGTGCGAATGGGTGGCCGTGGTGCTCTGCGGCGTGATGACGGCCGTCGGCGGCGGCGTCATCCGCGACGTCCTGGCCATGCGCATCCCGGCCGTCCTGCGGAGCGACTTCTACGCCACCGCCGCGCTCATCGGCGGCTTCCTCTTCGTCTTCCTGGCCCGCTGGGCCCCCGGCGTCGATTACTTCGGGCGCTTCCTGGCCGTCTCCGCGGCCACGCTCCTCATCCGCCTCATCGCCATGCGCTTCAAGTTCCGCCTGCCCGAGGCCCACGCCATCCCTGCCCGCCAACGCTGGCACATCCGCCACCCCAAGCTCCGCTTGCCCAAGGAGTGACCCGCCCCTCACCGGCCCCCGAAGACGACCGCCGCAAGCCGCGGGAAACGTCTCCGCGCCCAAGCCGTCAGCGCGAGGCTTGAGGCGAGCGTGACGGCGATGCCGACGGCGAGCCCGAGCGTCGTCGTGCCGAGCCAGACGGCCCACGGGAAGCACCAGGTCAGCGTCACGAGCGGATGGGCGATGAACGGGTGCGTCACATACAGCGGGAACGCGAGGCTCGTCAGCTCCCGCGGCCACGGCGTCGCGGGGATGAGCCGCCACAGCGCGGCCAATGCGAGCGGGAGTCCCATCCAGCGCGGATAGGCATACCACGCGCATTCCCGCAGCATGGCCCAATGCGTCAGCGCGAAGAGCCCCATCGCGCCGCCGAGGAGCCCCCAGGCCACGCCCCGCGGCAGACGGAGCCGGATCGGGAAACGGCGGAGCCAGAGCCCCAGGGTGAAATAGGCGAGCCCCTCCCGCGAAAGCGGGAAGGCCATCGGCCATACCCCGCCGCCCTCCAGCGGGCCCTCGGCCGGCCACGGGTGGCTCAGCCCATACACCAGCCACCACGCGAGCACCCACAGCCCACCCCACCGACGCCCCAGACGGATCGGCCAGGCCAAAAGCGGCGAGGCCAGGACGAACAGCATCAGCGTGCGCACGAACCAGAAGGTGTAGAGGCTCGGCCCCTCGGTGAGCGACCACCCCAGCCTGACGCACCACGCCGACACGCTCTGCGGGAAACCCCGCGACCACGCCGCCCCGGCCACGGCATTCGCCGCGAGCGTGATCGCGAACGACAGCACAAGGAAGGCCGCCGGCCAGATCAGATAGGGGACCAGCAGCGAGCGCACCCGTTTCCCGACCTCCCGTGCCCACCACCCCCGCTCCCCCACGTGCCCGGCGAGGAAGAATCCCGCCGCGACGAAGAAAAACGGCACCCCCACTCGCGCCAGCCCGTTCGGGAGCAACGCATGGCACCACGCCGCCACCCCCTCGGCCGACGCCAGGCGCGGCACATGGATGGTCACCACAAGACACGCGCACAGAAACCCAAGGTTGGCCAATTTCCCGCTGGTCGCAGGGCTGACGGTCGTTTGCATGATAAGGCGCACCTTCCTCCGCGTACCCTTGTCAGGCTCTGCGAAAGCCCACTGCCGATACGTGAAAAGAAGGCGCGCCAAAACGGCGCGCCCCGCCAAACACGTTGCCGGCAGTTGAAGTTTCGCAGATTCGACAAAGGCAACATTGTTTGCGCAAAGCGCAAGTTTGTTCGCGGCTCCCCCGCGAAGTGTCCCCATGATAGCACAAGCCCGCCCCGCATGGAAGGGAAAAACCGCCCGTCCTCGCCCATCACCCCTCGCCGACGCGGGAAGCCGGACGCGGATCCAAGGGTTGCGCGATTATGCGCTTTTTGGTATATTTCGTGCCATGAAGAAACGGATTCTCTTTTCTGCCCAGGCGCAGGCATTCGTGGACGAGTTGCGCCCCAGCGCCTTCGGTAAGGTGATGGCGAGCGTGGAACTCCTCCAGAATCAAGGTTTCCTCTACGCGCCCTACGCCGAGAAGGTGGAGGGGCGGGAGAACCTCTTCGAGATCCGTGTGAAGGACGGCGAGCAGATCCGCGTCTTTTACGCTTACGCCAAGGGCGACGACGTGTGGTTGCTCTCCGGGTTTGTGAAGAAGACGCAGAAGACGCCGCCGGCGGAGATCCGCAAGGCGCTCAAGATCAGGAAGGAGCTGGGATTATGAAGGCAAAAAAGAGCTATGAGGAGCTGAGCAAAGAGGGCGAGGCGCGCGCGCAGGCGCTGTTCGCCCGCTTCGAGGCGAGCCCCTATCGCGAGCAGGCACGCGCCGAGGTGGCCGCCGAGAACGCCGTGGCCGCGGCGATGGCCAAGGCGCGCGAGGAGGCGGGGCTCACGCAGGCGCAGGTGGCCGAGCGCATGGGCGTGGCGCAGTCCAACGTCTCGCGGATGCTCCGCGGGCGCGTCACGGTGGTCAACCTCTTCCGCTACCTCGCCGCCTGCGGCAAGACCGTCGAGCTGACGCTCCGCCAGCTGTGAGGCGCGCCTTCGGCGCGTCGCTGATTGGCTGATTGGTACGCCCCTCTGGGGCGACGGGCAAGGCCGCGTCTACGTGTTTCCAATCCCCTGGCAGTTCTGCGGGCGGTAGCCCGCCCCTAATCCGCCTCAATCCGCGCAATCGGCGGTTCCCCCTCCCGACTTTCGGGTCAGACCCTTTAGGGTTTCGGGTCAAACCCTCCCGACTTTCGGGTCGGACCCTTTAGGGTTTGGGGATTTTGGGGATGAAAAAGGCCGCGCGGGGATCCGCGCGGCTCGTTTGGCAAGGTTTTGGGGGCGGGGGGTCAGGCGGTCTTGCGGCGGAGGGCCAGGCCGGCGACGCCGAGGGCCAGCAGGGCCAGGGCCGTCGGCTCCGGCACCGCCCAGTAGTCCACGGAGACAGAGCTGACCGAGCCCCAGGACTGATTGTAGGTCCAGAGTTTGAGGGACTCGGGGTCAAGGGAGTTGTTGGGCAGGGTCAGGGTCTGGGCGTCGCCACCGTCCAACGTCACGGAAATCGCGGGGGAGTCCCCGAGGTCGAGCGTGAAGGTGAGGGTGTGCTGGCCGCCGTTCGTCGTGTCGAAGGCACCCGCGATAACGTTGCGATAATAGGCATCAGGCTCGGAGCCGCGGCTTGAGGTGGCGTTGATTACGGCGTTGGGGCCGTCGTGCGCAGTGATGTTGCGGACGATCAACGAGTCCGCTGTGGCATCGGCCGGGTTCCCCGCGCCCCAGGAGATGGCGAAGAGGTTGCCGTTCGGCCCGGTTGTGTTGGGGGATTCGGTGATGGTGTAGGTGACGGAGAGGGTGATGGTGACGTCGGGGTCGAAACCACCGAGGAGGTTGGTTTGCGCGCCGGAGGCGGGCGTCCAGTCGACGGTGACGGCGCCGGCGAGGCCCGCGAGGAGGGCGGCGGCGAGGGAAAGCAGGGGTTTGGTCATGCGTTTGCTCCTATCGTTTTGCCCGAGGGACTTCCCAAGGGATGTCACGTAAAATATCAAAATACAGGGGGGGGGGCAAGCCTTATTTGCGGATGGGGTGTTTTCCCGGGCGGGAGGGGGTGCGTTCGGGCGTATGCGGTCGGGGTAGGGGGAGGTTGCGGGGGAGGGAGTGGATGTGGTAGAGTGGTGACAGTCTAATTAGAACGGAAGGAGTATGCGCTCATGAGATGGCAGACGTGCATGGTGCCCGTGTTGATGGCGGGCTTGGCGGTCGCGGCGCCGGAGTGGGAGGACGAGACGGTCTTCCAGGTGAACCGGGAGCCGGCGCGGGCGGCGTTGCTGCCGACGGCGGAGGGGAGCGTGTTGTCGCTGAACGGGAAGTGGCGCTTCCATTTCGCGAACAAGCCGGCGGAGCGGCCGAAGGATTTCTGGAAGTCGTCGTTTGACGTGTCGGGGTGGGCGACGATCGACGTGCCGCTGAGCTGGCAGATGGCGGGTTACGGCACGCCGGTCTACTCGAACGAGATCTATCCCTTCCGGATCGACCCGCCGCGGGTGACGTCGGAGCCGCCGCGGGATTGGACGTCGTTCACGGAGCGGCCGTCGGTGGGGAGTTACAAGCGGACCTTCACGTTGCCCGAGGGGTTCGACAAGGGGAAGGTGTACGTGCGCTTCGACGGGGTGGAGTCGGCCTATTACGTGTGGGTGAACGACACGTACGTCGGCTACGGCGAGGATTCCTTCACGGCGGGCGAGTACGACATCACGGCGGCGCTCCGGCCGGGGGAGAACACGATCTCGGTGGAGGTCTACCGTTGGTCCGACGGCTCGTATCTGGAGGATCAGGATTTCTGGCGCCTGGCGGGCATCTTCCGCGACGTGCGGCTCTTCTCGACGCCGGCCGTGCAGATCCGCGACGTGTGGGTGCGCCCGGGCCTGGCCGACGATTACGTGACCGGCACGGTGGCCGGCGACGTGTGGGTGCGCAACGTGGGGGCCGAGCCCGCCGCCGCGACGACCGTCTCGGTGAAGATCGGCAAGGTCTACGACGCGACGCTTCAGGTGCCGGCCTTGGCGCCGGGACAGGAGGCGCGCCTGGAGTTGCCGGCGGGCACGGTGCCCGAGGTGCTGCGCTGGACGGCCGAGACGCCCAACCTCTACGACGTGGCGGTGGCGCTGCCCAACGGCGACGCGCGCGCCCTCAAGGTCGGCTTCCGCCGGATCGAGGTGGGCAAGCAGGGCGAGCTGCTCGTCAATGGCGTCTCCACCAAGCTGTGGGGCGTGAACCGCCACGAGATGGATCCCGACCGCGGCCGTTACATGACGCAGGAGAAGATGGAGGCCGACGCGCTGTGGCTCAAGAAGGGCAACTTCAACGCGGTGCGCACGGCGCATTACCCCAACGACCCGCGGTGGTACGAGATCTGCGACCGGCTGGGCATCTACGTGATGGACGAGGCGAACATCGAGGCCCATCAGATCCGCGGCACGCGGTGGTGTCTCAACGACAAACCGTCGTGGCACGCGGCCTACGCCTTCCGCGTGCAGAACATGTTCCAGCGCGACAAGAACCACGCCTCCATCATCATGTGGTCGCTCGGGAACGAGACCGGCCCCGGCAAGAACCTGGCCGACCAGGGCGATTGGCTCAAGCGCAACGACCCGAGCCGCCTGGTGCATTATTGCGACTTCCCCCACAACTCGCCGCACAACGACATGGATTCCTCCATGTACCGCCCGCATGACCAGCTCCGCGCGCTGGCCCAGCGCAACACCCATCGCCCGTACGTCCACGTGGAATACGCCCACTCGATGGGCAACGCGTGCGGGATGTTCGATGAGTACATCAAGATCTACGAGCAGTATCCGCGCATGATCGGCGGCTTCGTGTGGGACTTCATCGACCAAGGGCTCCGCGCCACGAAGGACGAGAAGACCGGGAAGTTCCGCCTGGAGCCCTTCACCGGCAAGTCCCTGGCCTTCGGCGGCCTCTTCGGCGACAAGCCGAATTTCGGCGACTTCTGCGACAACGGCGTCATCACCGCCGAGCACAAGCCCAAGGGCCAGTTCTGGGCCATCAAGCACGCCCAGCAGCCCTTCGGCTTCGCGTGGGACGCCGCCAAGAACGTCCTCACCGTGACCAGCAAGTTCTTCCACAAGACGGCCTCCGGCTACGTCCTCTTCAACGCCCAGGGCAAGCCCCTCGCGCAGATCCCCGACCTCAGGCCCGGCGCCTCCGCGGAGATCCCGCTCGTCGTGGCCACGCGCCCCGGCGAGGACTTCCCCGTCTTCGTCGCCCCCGCCGAGGGGACCGACCCCAAGGCCATCGTCACCGACTGCGTGGCCTGGTTCGCCGTGCCCTCGGCCGAGGCGCACCGCAAACACCCCAAGGCCGGGAAGCTCCCCGCGCTCAGGATGAACGTGGCGCAGACGCCCGACGGCGCGCTCCAGGTCACCGGCGTCGGCGTCTCCGGCACGGCGCTCACCTTCCGCGACGGCGTCCTGGCCCAGGTGCGCTACAACGGCAAGGAGCTCCTCGCCGAGCCGCCGCGCTTCACGATGTACCGCGCGCGTATCAACAACGACCGCTACATCAAGGACTCCGCCACCTGGCGCTCGCTCATGGACCAGGGCAACCGCTGCCTCTCGATGGAGTGGCGCAAGATCGACGGCGAGCAGGAGGCCATCCAGATCGTCTCCGAGATGGAGACGCAGGGCGGCAACGTGCCCTACCGCTACACGCTCGTGTGGACGGTGCTGATGAACACCGTCACCTGCGAGGGCGCCTTCTACCCGCAGTCGCCCGAGGAGATCATCCCGCGCCTGGGCTTCGAGCTGGCGCTCAACAAGGGCCTCGACACCGTGCATTACGACGCCTACGGCCCCTTCGAGAACTACGTCGACCGCAAGTCCCACACCTGGCGCGGCCGCTTCTCCGCCAAGGTCGCCGACTTCTTCATGCCCTATCCCGAGACGCAGGAGTACGGCAACCGCCAGGAGGCCCGCTGGCTCTTCCTGGAGGACGGCGAGGACTCCGTCTGCTTCTTCCCGCCCGTCTGGGGCAAGACCTTCAACTTCTCCGTGAACCAGTGGGACGCGCGCACCCTCTTCAAGGCCACGCTCCCCTCGCTCCTGCCCGAACCTGACAAGACGTGGGTGCACCTGGACTACGCCCAGACCGGCCTCGGCAACGGCTCCTGCGGCCCGCGCCCCTGGCCCGAGCACCTGGTCTACAACAAACCCTTCCTCTTCGGCTTCGCCATGCGCTTCGGCTCCAAGCCCTTCAAGCCCTCGCCCTTCCGCTCCACCGCCGGCCTCGCCCTCATCACGCGCGACGGCAAGAACCTCGTGACCGTCACCCCCGAGCGCCCCGGCGCCAAGGTCGAGGTCGCCATTGACGACGGCGCCTACAAGCCCTACGACAAACCCTTCCGCCTCGACAGCGGCACCGTCAAGGTCCGTGTCCTCCCCGACGACGACCGCCTGCCCACCCCCGTGCTCGCGCGCACCTTCACCAAGGAGGTCGTCCGTGCCGCCTGGAAGGTCCTCGCCGTCTCCTCCGAGGAGCCCGGCGAGGGCAACGTCGCCAACATCTTCGACGGCAACCCCAAGACCTACTGGCACACCGACTGGCGCAACGTCCACCCCGACTACCCCCATGGCTTCACCCTCGACCTCGGCGAGGAGCAGGAGATTCTCGGCGTGCGGATGCTCCCGCGCACCGATGAGCTCAACGGCCTCATCGGCAAGTGCAAGATCGAGCTCAGCGCCGACAACAAGACCTGGACCACCGTCTTCGACGGCGACACCGGTTGGAACGCCCGCAACCGCACGTGGCGCGACATCGACTGCAAGTCGCCCGTCAAGGCCCGTTACCTCCGCCTCACCGCCCTCGCCCCCGCCATCAAGGGGCACATCTGGGCCACCCTCAGCGAGCTCACCCTCAAAGTCCGCTGACCAAAAACAGCAAAGCATGGAATCGCAACCTGGAATCGAGACATGGCGCGACCCCGCCACCGGCATCGTGTGGCGCTACCGCGACCAGACCCCGGATGGGGGCGTCGGCGTCGCGATCCACGGCGCAGTCTTCCCCGACCCCGCGCCCGGGCACGTGGCGATTCCCGCGCGCGTCGCCGGCCACCCCGTGACGGTCATCGCCAAAGGCGCCTTTCTCGATTGTGTCACGCTGGTGCGCGTCGCCGTGCCCGAGGGCGTGCGGGCAATCGGGTGGGGGGCCTTCTCGGGGTGTTCCGCACTGTGCGCGGTCTCCTTGCCCGCGACGCTTGAGGTGCTCCAGGACTGGGCGTTCCACGACTGCAAGGCCTTAGAGGCGATCGCCATCCCCGACGGCGTGCGGTGCATCGGCGAATGGTGCTTCGCCGATTGCGCCAAGCTGTCGGCCCTCCGCCTTCCCGCCGGCCTCGACGCGATCGAGCGCCTCGCCTTCCAGGGCTGCGCGGCGCTCCGCGCCGTGGAGATCCCGCACGGCGTGCGGCGTATCGAGGAGCAGGCCTTTGAGCGGTGCGTCGCGCTGGAACGGGTCTCCCTGCCCGATACGTTGGAGATTCTGGGCGAGTCGGCCTTTATGGGCTGTGTCTCGCTCCGTGCCATCCGCCTGCCCGAGCGATTGTGGCGGGTGGGCGACGACGCGTTTTGGGAATGCGCGGCGCTGACCGAGGTGCGCGTTCCGGCGGCTGTCGCGGAGAGTGACTGCCGATGCCTCTTTCGGGAGTGCCTGGCGTTGCGCCGTGCCGTCGTCGCGGAGGGGGCGAAGCGTCTTCCGGCGGGGATTTTCAACGACTGCCGTGCCTTGGAGGAGGTGGCGCTTCCCGCGACCTTGGAGGAAATCGGCGATGGCGCCTTCAACGATTGCCTCTCCCTCCGGCGCGTCGCCCTTCCGGCGGCCCTGCGCCGTGTGGGCGATTATGCCTTCATGGGGTGTGCGTCGTTGGGGTCGCTCGACCTGCCGCCCGGGTGCGTGGCCGGGCATATGGCCTTTCAGGCGACGCCGCTCATGAAGACCCTCCCGCGGGGCGCGCGGACGTGGCGCGACCCCGCCACGGGCATTTCGTGGCGGTACACGCTCGGCGGCGACGGCACGGCCTGGCTCGGCTGGCGGCCGCTTCGTGCCGGCGGGTTCGTGGAAGAATGGGCCGTCCTCCCCGCGATCGACGACCCGACGCGCACGGGACGGTTGGAGGTTCCGGCGCGTTTCGACGGCCATCCGTTGCGGGGCATCCTGCGCGGGGCCTTCCAAGACTGCTTCCGCTTGGAGGAGGTCGTCCTCCCGGAGGGGGTCACGCAGATCGGCCCCTATGCTTTCGAACGGTGCGAGGCCTTGCGGCGGGTCGTCTTGCCACGGTCGCTGCGGCGTGTCAGGCGCGATGCCTTCGCCGACTGCAAGGCGCTGGGGGATGCGACCCTCCCGCCCGGCGTGCGCGTTTGGGCCGGAGCCTTCGAGGAGGATTGCCCGGCGGCCGGGACGCTTCCCGCGGCGTTGTTCGCCGAGTCTGCCGAGGCCTCCGCCTCGGTGTGGGTCACGATCGGGGAGCCATCGGCATGAGCGTTTACAGGCAACAGTGCGTGCGCGTCTGGCGCGATCCGGCCACCGGCATCCCATGGTGCCACCTGCTCCAGGAGTCGCCCGGGGGCGACACCGTGGCCATCACCAGCGAGCACATCTGGGAGGGCACGGCCATCCCCAAGGACATCGCCGGCGAGCTCATCATCCCCGCGCGCATCGCCGGCCTCCCCGTGACCCGTATCGACGACAACGCCTTCTCCGGGTGCGACCGCCTCGAACGTGTCGTCGTGCCCGAGGGCGTGCGGGCGATCGGCAACAGTGTCTTCGAGGACTGCACGGTCCTTCGGGAGATCGTCCTGCCGGAGAGCCTGGTTTCGGTTGGGGGCGTACGTCCCGACGTCCTGGGGACAGGGTGTTTTGGTGGGTGCGTGAGCCTTCGCGCCGTGCGCCTCCCCGCAGGGCTTTGCCTTTTGGGCACGAACACCTTCGCGGGGTGCGAACGTTTGGATGGGGTGGTGTTGCCGCCAGGGCTCACGGAGATTCACGATGGGTGTTTCGCCGGATGCGTCGCCCTGCGGCGCATCGACCTCCCGCAAGGGGTACGCGCCATCGGGGTGAAGGCCTTCTCGGGGTGTTCCGCCCTGTGCGAGGTCTCCCTGCCCGACTCTTTGCGTGTCATCGGGGAGGCCGCCTTCGAGGATTGCGTGGCGCTCCGTGCCGTGCGTCTGCCCGCCGAGGTTTGGCGGTTGGGCGACTCGGCTTTTGGGGGGTGCGAGGCGTTGGCCGACCTGACCCTCCCCGAGGGCTTGGCCGAGATCCCCGATTGCGCTTTCGTGGGGTGCGCGGCGTTGCGGGAGGTGACCCTCCCCGAGGGCGTCTGGCGGATCGGCACGGCCGCCTTCCGCGAATGCGCCGCGTTGGAGACGGTGCGCCTCCCCTTGACCCTCCGGCACATCGGCCGCCTGGCGTTCTATCAGTGCGCCGCGCTCCGCCGTCCCGACCTGCCCCCCGCCCTCGCCAAAATCGACGAAGACGCCTTTACCGTCGAGGACTGACCGGCGCTCACGCCTTCCCCTTCGCCCCGGAGCGCGGGAAGCAACGGTCGAAGGCCGCCCGTATCCCCGCCCGTGAGACGTGCGTGTAGATTTGCGTGGTGGTCACCGAGGCGTGTCCTAGCAGGTCGCGGATGTCCATCAGCGGCGCCCCGTGGTCGAGCAGGTGCGTGGCGAAGGCATGGCGGAGCGTGTGGGGCGTTGCCGTGCTCCCCTCGGGCAGGAAGGCATGGATCCGCGCGTGCACCAGGCCCGCCACGTGGGCGTGCCGGAGGCGTCGCCCCGTGGGGGTGAGCAGAAGCGGGGCCTTGGGCTCGGCGAGATCCGCCGCCAAGGCGCCCATCCGGTAGGCGCGGATCCACTCCGCCCGCCAGGCGAGGTAACGCCGCAGGGCGCGTTCCGCCGGCGGGCCGAAGGGCACCACCCGCTCTTTCCGCCCCTTGCCGCGCACGCGCACGGTGTGCGCCTCGAAATCGATGTCGTGCAGGTTGAGCCCCATCAGCTCCGAGCAGCGGAGCCCGCACCCATAGAGCAATTCCAGCGCCGCGCGGTCGCGCAGGTCGAGCGGCGCGTCGCCGTCCACGGCCTCGATGAGGGCGTTCAGCGGCGCCTCCGGGAGGGCACGCGGGAGGGTTGCTGGGCGTTTGGCCGGCGGCAGGGCGTCCAGGGGCGAGGCGGGGATGCGCCGGTCGTCGAGCAGCCAGGCGAAGAAGGAGCGGATGGCGGCGGCGTGGCGGGCGAGGGTCGCGTCGGCGTAGCCGCGCCGCTCGCGCAGCTCCGTGAGGTGCGCCGCCAGGTCGTCGGCCGTGACCCGCGCCCAATCGGCGATGCCGCGGCGTTGGGCGAAGGCGAGCAGCGCCGCCAGGTCGTTGGCATAGGCCGTGCGCGTCAGCGGCGCGAGGCCGCGCGCGTAGGTCGCCGCGTCCAGGAAGTCCTCGATGGCCTGCCGCAGGGGCATCGCGTCCGCCTCACGCGCGTTTGCCGAAGAACTCCTCGTAGCGCGAGGCCCAATAGGAGATGATGAGGTCGGCGCCCGCGCGCGTCAGCGCGAGCGTCCCCTCGCGCACGAGGTCGCCGAGGTCGCCCCAGCCGGCGCGGGCGGTGGCGATGAGCATGGAATACTCGCCGCTGACGTTGTAGGCGGCCACGGGCAGGAGCGTGCGGGCCTTCACCGCGGCGATCATGTCGGTGTAGAAGAGCGCGGGCTTGACCATCAGCAGGTCGGCGCCCTCCTGCTCGTCGAGCGCCGATTCCAGGAGCGCGTTGCGCGGGTTGGCGAAGGAGGCCTGGTAGCCCTTGCGGTCGGCGGGCATCCCCGGCACGGGGCGCGGGGCGCTCCCCTCCGCGTCGCGGAAGGGGCCGTAGCACGCCGAGCAGAACTTCGTGGAGTAGGCCATCAGGAGCGTCTCCTCGAACCCCTCCTCGCGGAGGGCGGCGCGGATGGCCGCGATCTGCCCGTCCATCATCGCCGAGGGCGCCACGCCGTCCGCGCCTGCCGCCGCGTGCGACAGCGCCACCTTGGCCAGGCACGCGCACGCCGCGTCGTTGTCCGGCGAGCCGTCCGGGCGCAAGGGCGCGCAATGGCCGTGGCTCGTGTAGGCGCACAGGCAGACGTCCGTCAGCACGGTGAGGCCCGGGAAGGCGCGTTTCAGGGAGCGGATGGCCTGCTGCACGGGGGCGCGGTCGTCCCACGCCGCCGAGCCGCCATTGTCCTTCGGCAGGTCGCTCTGCCCGAAGAGGAGCACCGAGCCCACGCCTTGGCGCACCACTGGCTCCACCGCCTCGCAGATCCGGTCCGCGGACCATTGGAACTGCCCCGGCATCGAGGGGATCTCGCGCCTGACGCCGCTCCCCGGCACCAGGAAGGTAGGCCAGCACCACTTCGCCGGCCCGGGAACCTCCAAATCGAACATCGCGCGGATGCCCGGCGTCCGCCGCACCCGCCTCAACCGCAAATCAGGATACGCATTCATGCCGTTATTATAGCACGTGGGATCATCAGGGATGGACGTAGACCCGCTGGAGGGCGGGAGGGCGGATGGCGGGCGCGTCATCGCGTCCGCGCAGGTAGGGGCCGGGGTTTTCGGGGCGGATGGGCAGGAAGTAGCCGTCATGGGCGAGCAGGCGCGGGTCGCGGCGCTCGGGGCGGGGATAGGCGTGCCAGTCCGCGGCGGCGTCGTCCTCGGCGAAGACCACGCGCACCCAGCAGATCTCGCCGGAGGCGTCGCGGAACCAGAGATTCGGCGCGATGCCGGGCATGGCGGTGGCGCGGAGGACCCTCCGTCCCTGCGTCCGGGCGAGGAAGTCCCGCGCGTGGCGGATGGCGAGGGCCGCGCGCTCCCAGTCCGTGAGCGGGATGTCGCCGGGCGTCTCGGCCAGGAGTCTCTTGAGGGTCAGCGGCCGTTGGTCGGGGGTCAGCAGGCCGAAGGGTTTGGGCCCCGCCGGGCGGATCTCCAGGGGCGCACCAGCCTTTTCGCGGCGGCCGCGCATCGGGAAGACGCACGGGAGCATGGCGAGCCGCTCGCATTGCTCGGCGAACCCCGTGCGCCACAATCCCTGGACATGGCAATGGCGCCCCTCCTCGTCCCACCCCTCGAAGATGACGGCGCAACGGCGCGCCCCGACGCGGAAGACGCAGTGCGCGAAGTCCCCCTGCTCGGCGGGCCCCGTCTTGAGGAACTCGAAATCGACGCCCGCGGGCAACGCCTCCCGCAGCCGGGCGAGACGTTCGCGCAGAGCCGCGTACGCGCTCTCCTCGAACGCGCGCAGCACCTCCGCCGTCTCCCCCCGCCGCGTCGGCGCACTGAAGCCGAAGAGCGCGGGGAGCCCGTCCTCCGGGTCGTCGGTCACCAGATAACGGTCGTCGTAAGTGACCTCGAAGCGCGTGACGGCGCCCGCCTCGTCGAACTCTGCGAAAAGCAGTCCCAGCGCCGTCCCGTCCTCCCGCGCGTGAAGCCGCATACAGCGGCTCCCGACGCCATGCGGCGGTCGCCCCTCCCCCCGCAGGGCCGTCACCGTCGCGGGGACGGCCTCGTAATGGTAACGCCCGATTTGGGCCACCTGGCGGATGTGCGCGAGGATCTCCCCGACCCCATGGAAGGTCTTCTCGTTCCAGTCCGAGACATACTCGGCGTCCGGCGCGAGGAGCCGCCGGGCCTTTCGCTCGTCGCACGCGCAGAGCGCGTCGGCCAAAGCCCGCAGGCCGTGCTCCGCGTCGCGCACCGCGCCGAAGTCGTAGGCGTCGATGGCCACGTCGCCCGAGATCGCGCAGATGCACGAGACCGTCGCCCCCACGCGGATCTCCCCGCGTTGCGCCTCGGGCACGTAACGTTCGGGGTGGACGATCTCCAGCGGGCCGAAATCCGTCTCCACGGTCGCCCGATGGATGCGGGTGCTGGCGCCGTCCTCCTCGTGCCACTCGAAGGTATGCAACGCCGTCACGCGCCCGCGCACCGCCGAGTACCCGGAACGCCGCTCGTAGATGGCGTCCGCCTCGACCCGCCGCTCGCGCCGCCCCACCGGGCGGATCTTCCCCTCGGGGATGGCCCGCTTGCCGAAATGCGCCTCATACGCCGCGCCGTCCGGGAAATAGGCCACATGCCGCGCCATGGCGACCACCTGCGCACGGAAGCGCCGCCCTACGTCCAGATCCGGCAGGACATCCGCGTTCAGCAACAGCATCTCCACGTCGCCCTCCCCGCCCGAGGCGCTCCGCGCCAGGCACGGATACGCCAAAGGCTCCTTCGTGGTCCCCCGCATCCGCACGCGCAGATCCCACATCGCGTTCCCCGGCAGATGGACGTCCAGCCCGAAGACGTTCACCTTCCCCTCCTCCTCCCGTGTCCGGACGATCAGCTGCACCGGCCCCACGTCGCCATTCACGTACGCCCCGCGATACGCCTCCAACGTGTACCCGCATTCCAGCACCTGCCTGATCAGCCGCTCCAGCATCTCCTCGGAGCGCGCCGCCTCGTCCAACCCCACGCATCTCAGCCGTTGCTCGAGACTCATCCCCATCACGTACCTGCCTTTCCTGCTCATTTTTCCACGCCGGCCAAACACTACCCGCGCCGCATATCATCCATTTTACCAAACCCGCCCCCCCGATGACAAACCGCCGCGGATATGTTTCCTTTCCCCAACCTCCCCTGAAGAAAGGCATGATCGTATGACCTATGGCTACATCCGCGTCTCCACCGACAAGCAGACCGTCGAGAACCAACGCTTCGAGATTCTCGCCTTCGCCGAACGCGAGAACCTGAAGGTCGACGGGTGGGTCGAGGAGACCGTCTCCGGCACCAAGGACCCCGCCAAACGCAAACTCGGCACCCTCCTCGCCGACCTCCGCCCCGGCGACCTCCTGGTCTGCGCCGAGCTCTCGCGCCTCGGCCGATCCCTCTTCATGATCCTCGAGGTTCTCAACCTCTGCATGAAGAAGAACGTCCGCGTCTGGACCATCAAGGACAACTACCGCCTCGGCGACGACATCTCCAGCAAGGTCCTCGCCTTCGCCTTCGGCCTCTCCGCCGAGATCGAGCGCAACCTCATCGCCCAACGCACCAAAGAGGCCCTCGCCCGCAGGCGCGCCGAGGGCGCCACCCTGGGCCGCCCCAAAGGACGCCGCAACACGACCGTCAAACTCTCCGGCCAGGAGGAACGCATCCGCACGCTTTTCCATCGGGGGCTCTCGCGCCGGCGCATCGCCAAGCGCCTCCGCGTCGATCGCAACACCCTCGCCAAGTTCCTCCGCGAACGCTATCCCTATCCGCTCCCACGCCGCCCAAGCGAAGCGTGAGGGCATGGCTCCCCCTCGCCGACCCGTGCCGGGGTCAAGGGGACGGGGCGTCGCGCAGGACCCGTCGCTTCAGGAAGCGCGCCGGGTTGCCCCCCACGATCGTCCAGGGGGCGACGTCCTTGGTGACCACGGCCCGGGCCCCGACGACGGCGCCCTCACCGATCGTCACCCCCATCCCCACGAAGGCCTCCGCCGCCACCCAGGCGGCGTCCCCGATGACGATCGGCCGGTGCGTGAGCGGCCTGAGCAAGCGCGTCACGTCGTGCGAGGCCGTGCAGACAAAGGCCCGCTGAGAGATCGTCGCCATCGCCCCCACCGTGATGCGATCCACCGCGTAGAGCTCCGCCCCCGGCCCGACCGCCACGTAGTCGCCCAACGTCAGGTTCCAGGGCGCCCACACCCGCACGCTCGCGTAGACACTGCACCGCCGCCCGATCTTCGCCCCGAAGCAGCGCAGCACGAAGATGCGCCAATACCGGAACGGCCGCCCCGCGAAGGGCCGGAAGAGCAACGCCCACGCCACCCCCCATGCCAGACGCCCCACCCGGTTGCGCAGCGGGATCCGATCGACGTATGCCTTGCGCCATGCGGTGTTCATGCGTGTCCCCTTCGGAGAAAACGGATGGCGCGCTTCGCTTTGCGCGTGAGCCAGGCGCGGACGAGCCAACGCACCCCAAGCGTCCGCCACGTGAGACGCCTCGGCGAGGCGCCATCGGCCAAGGCGGCGGAAAGGAAATCCGCCCGTCCCGGCGAGGCACCCAACGGTTTCCGCAAGGGCTCGTTCGAGGCGATGGCGTGGGCCACGTCGTACGGACCGCGCCAAAGCACCGTGGCATCGCCGAGCAGACGTTCGCCGGCCTCGCTGTTCGCCAGGACAAGCGACGTGCCGCGCCCGTCATCGTAATCCGCCCTGAAGCGCGCCACGTGCCAACAGTCCGCGAACGTGAGATCGCCCACGCGCTCGCATCGCGCGAAAGGGCATGTGGCGCAGGAAAGCCGGCAGGACAGTTTCGCCGCGAAGGTGGCGTAAAAGGCGTCCAGGCGCAGCGGACGGCGCGTCTCGCTCCCATTCGCGAAGGTCAGGCGCACGCATGGGAGGTTCCAGCCGTCGCGTTTGTCACGGAAGTCGTAGTCGGCGAGGGGGGCGCCGGCGCGGCGTTCCTCCTCGGCGAGGTAACGGGCGAAGAGCGCGGGCGAGGGCACGCCGCCGCAGACGAGGTCGCACGCGAGGGCGCGTTCGCCGAAGCGCGCCGTGAGCCGGCGCCAGCCGGCCACTTGGCAGGGCGTGCCTGCGAAGAGCACCGTGCGACCCGCCCCCAAAAGGCGCATGGCCTCGCGCAGGGCGGGCACGGTCTCGCTTTGGACGTATTTGGTCTTGCGGATGCGCGGCAGGTCGGCGGGCTCCGCGATCACCGCGTGGCGGACGCGTCGCTCGGCGAGGCGGAGCTCCGCCCCGCAGACCGCGCCGCCCGCCGCGAGCGTGGCCTTGGCGCAGGCCGTGAAGGCGCCGCCGCTCGTGCTGGCCGCCCGTGCGCCGGCATCCCGCGCCCAGGCGGCGAAGGCCTGGCGCGGCGCGCGCAGGAGCGGCTCCGTGGCTCCGATGGGGCAGACGCGGTCGCAGAGACCGCAACGCACGCATTGGGCCGCGTCCACCCGCGGGTAGGGGAAGCCGCCCTCCCCGGGCGTCATGGCGATGGCGTCCCTAGGGCAGACCGCCGCGCACGCCCCGCACCCGAAGCAGGTCGTTTCCGTGCAACGTTCAAGGGGCATGGCGGAACGCTCCTTTCAGGGCTTTGTCCAAGAAGTCCAGCGAGCGGGCGCGGGCCTGCCCGAGCCGCCGCCCGGCGGGGTCCCAGTCGATCCCGGCATCGGGTCGCAGGTCGGCGAGCATGGCCTCCGGGATCAGACGGTCGGCCAGGTCGAGGGTCTCCAGAAGGCCGCGCTGGCGCCCCGCGTTGGCCATTCGCGCGGGGATGACGGAGTAGAACGGTTTGCGGAAGAGCGTCGCGAAGACGGTGCCATGGAAGGAGGTGGTGAGCACGGCGCGGGCGTTCGCGAAGAGACCGACGAACCCCGCCGGGCCGGCCGTCGCCTCGTCCGCCGCGCCACGCGGGGCCCGCCCCCACGCCGCGCCGCGCACGCAGCGGATGGCGATGCCGCCCAAGGCCGCCGTCCAACGGCGGGCCAAGGCCCACAAGCCCGGCGCGGGGATGAGTTCGTAGACGAGCAGGTAATCGGCCGGGGCGTCCGGGGGGATCGCCGCCGCGCGCCACGCATCGGCGTCCAGGAGCAACGTCGGGTCCAACACGTGCTCGGCCGGGAGCCCCGGCGCCAGCCGGCGCGTCAGCGCCACGCCCTCCGGCTCGCGGCATCCCACCGCCTCGTAGCGTGCCAGCCACCGCGCGTACTGCGCGGCGACGGGTGGGGAAAGGGCGGGGACCCCGAAGCTCGCCGCGTAGGCCACGCGCCGCGCCTCCTCGGGCAGGAAGTCCAGGAAGTAGGGGCGCAGGGTCGCACCCATGCGTGGGTTCCACACCTGGTCGCTGCCGGTGAGGTAGACCTCGAAGGGCGGCGGGTCGCGGAGCAGATCGTCGAAGGTCGCGTAGAGGCGGGTGCGCGGGATTTTCCCGCGGAAGGCCTCGAAGGCCGCCCTCCGCCGCCGTGCCGCGTCTCCCGCGAGACGGCGCGCCACCGTCGTCCGCGCCGCGGCGACGCATTCCTTCAGGCGGTTGATCGGGGCCAGGGGCACCGCCGGCGCGGCGAGGGGCGTCCTCCGGAAACGCGGGCTTTTGTAGAACGGGTAATCGATTAGCCGCGCGTCCCACCCCCGCGCCGCCAACGCCATTGGCAGGGCGTACGCCTGCAACTCCGCGCCGTAATTGTCGCAGTCGAATATCGTCACAATCCCAACCGAACGGTGCATTTAAACGTCCCTCAGAACGCCGCACCCGCGGGGACGGATTTGCTATACTTTATGGCGTTGTTTGACCTGCGCAAATAAAAGGGACGTTTAAATGCCGCACTTGCATCTTCAGGATTACCGCAACCGTCATTCGCGCCGGAGCAAGATGGCACGGGCGTTGTGGATGGTGGTGTGGGCGCTGTTTTTCCGGCCGACTCCGCGCGGGGCGTTTTTCCGGCCATGGCGGGCGTTTCTGCTGCGCTGTTTCGGGGCGCGTCTGGAGCCGGGGGCGAACGTCTTGCCCTCATGCCGGGTGTGGCAGCCGTGGCGGCTGACGATGGGGGCGCACAGCTGCCTTTCCGAGCGTGTCGATTGCTACAACGCCGCCGAGGTCGTGATCGGCGCGCAGGCGGTCGTCTCGCAGGATGCGTTTCTCTGCACGGCCTCGCATGACATCGCCAGCCCGATCATGGAGTTGGTCACCGCGCCGATCGTCATCGGGCCCCAGGCGTGGGTGTGCGCGCGGGCGGTCGTCCTGCCGGGCGTTACGGTGGGGGAGGGGGCGGTGTTGGCGGCGGCGGCCGTCGCGCCGCGTGACATCCCGCCGTGGGCCGTGGCGGCGGGGAATCCCGCGCGCCCCATCGCCACGCGGTCGTTGGAGGAGGGGTGAGGGGGCGCGGTCAGAAATCGATGAGGGCGCGGGCGTAGTCGAGGAGCCGCGCCTTGAGGCGGTTGACGGTCTGGACGGCGGTGTTCGGGGGGATGCCGAGGCGTCTGGCGGCCTGGGTGGGGGTCTCGTCGCCGATGATGCAGGCCTCGAGGATGGCGCGTTGGGTGGGGGTGAGGGAGGTGTCGCGGCGGAGTTGGTCGATGGCGGCCTGGTTGGCGGCGATGAGGAGCCTGCTGCGGAGGCGGATGTCGATCTCGATGGAGGTGTCGGGGTCGGGGATCGTGTCGGCGTAATCGGGGGGAAGGGGGACGAGGGGGCGGCGTTCGCGTTCGGCGCGGAGCCGGCGCAGGCGGTCGATGGCGACGGAGCGCACCACGCGGCCGAGGTAGGTGCGGAAGTGGGCGCGGGAGGCGTCGTAGGGGGAGGCGGGGAGGTGGCGGACGAGGCGGATGTAGACCTCCTGCGCGGCGTCGTCGAGCTCGTCGTCCGGGAGGCGGTGGTAGCTGAGCCAGGCGCGGACGATGGGGGCGTAAAGGTCAAGGAAACGGGCCCATTCGCCGTTTGGCGCGTCGGGGTCGGCGAGTTTGCGGAGGAGGCTTTTGGGGGTGATGGGCGGTTGCATGGCTCAGCGGAGGGTCAGCGTGTCGGGTTCGGCAAGGAGGGTGCGTCCGGGGGGCAAGAATTCGGCGACGACGTCGGGGCGCGCGCCGTCGAGGGCTTCCCAGACGATGCGCGCGCCGGGCTCGGCGGCGGCGCAGTCGACGCGGATGGGGCCCCGCGCGGCGAGCGTGCCGAAACGGAGCGTCCCCGCGCCGACGAGGCGGATGCGGGCGCCGGCGGCGAGGGTGGCGTGGGAGAGGGTGAGGCTGCTTTCGAGGGTGGCGCCGGGCTCGGCGCGGAGGGTGCGGCCTGGGGCGAGCGTGAGGGCGCCGTCCCCGCCGAGGGTGGCGCCGCCGCGGAGCGACCAGTCATGGCAGGTCTTGTTACGGCACCAGTTGGCCTGGGTGTCTTGGGTGACCGTGGCGCGCAGGAGGGTGCGGCCGGCGCGGAGGTCGACGGCGCAGAGCGGGTGGCAGGGCGAGGCGGCGAGGACGACGGTGCCGGCGTTGGCGTCGTCCACGCGGATTTCGCCATTCTTCCAGTAGTCGTACATGAAGAGCGCGCCGCCGAGGGTGAGGGTGGCGCCGGCGGCCGCGGAGAGGGCGAGCGCGTGATAGACGTGGCCGATCCCGCCGATGGTGGCCTCGCCGGCGACGGCGCGGAAGTGGCAGTCGCCGGAGACCCAGTGGCCGGAGTAGGAGGCGCCATGGCCCAGGAGGATGGGCCGATCGCCGCCGAGGTCGAGACAGAGTCGTTTCCCGCGGCTCCGCCAAGTGCCGCCGGCGGCGAGGTCGACCATGCGGAAGCGTCCGAAGAGGCGGAGGTTGTTCAGGGTGTCGAGGGCAAGCGTGGCGCCTTGGGTCAGGGTCACGGTGGGTCTGCCGCCGCCCGTGCCCGCGATGGCGAGCGTCGCGTCGCGCCCGACGCGGATGGTGCCGTCGATCGCGCAGTCCTTGGGCGCGTGGGTGATGGTGAGCGTGCCGGGGCCGATGAGGTGGAGGGTCGCCGCGGCGTTGAGCGCGATGGGGCCCTGTTGCCACGTTTTGCCCTCCATCCGGAAGCTGAGGACGGCCTCTCGGGCGAGGTCGATGGCGGGGAGGCGTGATTTCGGGGGCGCGCCGACGGTCGCCCGTTCGCTGGGGCCGAGGCTGATCGGGAGACCCTGTGCCCAACGTTCGGCGGGGCCGGGCTCGGCGCGGAGCAGGCGGGCGAGCGCGCCGCCGAGGGCGACGGTCCCGCCGGCGGCGCCCGCGCCGAGGGCGATGGCGAGCCAGGCGCGGCGGGAGAGGCGGAGGATCCGGCGCGGCGGCCAACGGCGGGTCGTGGGGTCGTTGCTCAGCAGGGCGCGGAAACGGCCGCGCCACAGCGCGGGGAGCCCGTCGTCCAGCAAGAGGCGGATGGCCGCGGAGTCGACGTAGGGGACGCCGGTGCTGATCGTGAAGAAGGTGGCGCCGAGTGCGTAGAGGTCGGCCTGCGGGGTGGGGCGGCCGCCGCGGAGGAGCTCCGGCGCCAGGTATTCGGGGGTGCCGCGGATGGCGTCGCGCAGGTTCGGGCAGGTGGGTTCGTAGCCCGGGGCGCGGAGGGGGCCCTCGGCGAGGGTGGCGAGGCCGAAATCGACGAGCGTGGCGTGCCCGCCGGCGCCGAGGAGGATGTTGCCGGGCTTGATGTCGCCGTGGACGACGCCGAGCCCGTGGAGGTAGCGGAGGGCGTCGGAGGTGTCGGCCCAGATCCGTTCCAGGAGGGCGGGCGGCGCGGGGCGCGCCGCGACCAGTAGGTCGGCGGCGGTGAAGGAGACCGGCGGTTCGCCCGCCTCGGCGCCCTCCATGACGGAGGAGGCTTTCGCCCCCAGCAGCGCGGCGGGGTCGCGCAGGGCGGCCTCGCGCAGGGCCGGCGGCACGCCGACGAGCCCCATGACCAGGAAGGGGCGCGCCGTGCCGCGGACGGAGAGCCACCCGGTGCGCAACACCTTGCAGACGTGCGGGTGGGCCACCTGCAGGAGCGCCGAGGCCATGTCGCGGAAGCGTTGGCGCAGGAAGTCCGCGTCGCCGCCCTCGGCCACGAAGAGCTTGAGGGCGAAGCGGTGCCCGGTGGCGGCCTCGCGGACGGCGTAGACCTCGCCCATGCCGCCGCGGCCGAGGCGGGAGAGGATGACCCATTCGCCGACCTCCTCGCCCGGGGCGAGGAGATAGCCGTGCGGGGGCTCCCCCTGGGAGGTCATGCGTCACGCTCCCGGGGCGCGTCGCCGACGCCCCCGTAGCGGCGGTCGCGGCGGGCGAAGGCGTCGAGCGCCGCGCGGAAGTCCGCCTCGGCGAAGTCGGGCCACAGGGTGGGGGTGACGTAAAGCTCGGCGTAGCTGGCCTGCCAGAGGAGGAAGTTGCTGAGGCGGAGCTCGCCGCTGGTGCGGACGATGAGGTCGGGGTCGGGCACGTCGGGCAGGTAGAGGTGCCGGGCGACGGTCGCCTCGTCGACGCGCTCGGGGTCGATCTCGCCTTTCGCGGCGAGGCGGGCGATCTCGCGGGCGGCGTGGGCGATCTCGGTGCGGCCGCCGTAGCTGAGGCAGAGGATGAGCTGGCGCGTGTGATGGGCGGTGGAGGCCTCGACGCGCCCGAGCGCCTCGCGCACGGCGGGCGGGAGGTCTTCCCGGCGGCCCATGATCCGCAGGCGCACGCGGTGCTCGTGGAGCATGGGCTCCTCGCCGGCGAGGTAGGCCACGAGCAGGTGCATCAGCGCCTCGACCTCCTCGCGGGGGCGCTTCCAGTTCTCCACGGAGAAGGCGTAGAGCGTGAGGTAGTCGATGCCCGCGTCGCGGCAATAGCCAAGGACGCGCCGGACGGTCTCGCCGCCGGCGCGGTGCCCCTCGGAGCGCGGCAGGCCGCGGGCTTTCGCCCAGCGGCCGTTGCCGTCCATGATGATGGCCAGGTGGCGGATCATCAGAGGCCCACGCGGAGGGTGGATTCGCGCGCGGGGCCGATGGAGAGGATGCCGAGCGCGCCGCCGGAGAGCGCGACGAGGCGCTCGACGTAGGCCTTGGCCTTGGGGGGGAGCTGGGCCATGTCGGTGATGTGGGAGGTCTCCTCCAGCCAGCCGGGCATGGTCTCGTAGATGGGCTTGCAGCGGGCGAGCTCGTCCGCGGAGGCGGGCATGTCCTCGATGCGGCGGCCGTCCAGCTCGTAGGCCACGCAGATTTTGATCTCGGGCAGGGTGTCCATGACGTCGAGCTTCGTGAGGGCCCAGAGGTCGACGCCGTTGACCATCTGCGCGTAGCGGGCGACGACGGCGTCGAACCAGCCGCAGCGGCGGGGGCGCCCCGTCACGGCGCCGAACTCATGCCCGCGCTCGGCGAGGGTCTTGCCGATGTCGCCGAAGTCCTCGGTGGGGAAGGGCCCTTCGCCCACGCGGGTGGTGTAGGCCTTGATCACGCCGACCACGCGGTCGATGCGCCGGGGGCTGAGGCCGGAGCCGACGCACGCGCCGCCGGAGGTGGGGTTCGAGGAGGTGACGAAGGGGTAGGTGCCGAAGTCGATGTCGAGCATCGTGCCTTGGGCGCCTTCGAGGAGGATGGATTTGCCGGCGCGGTCGGCCGCGTGGATGAGCGGGATGGTGTCGACGATGTAGGGGCGCAGGCGTTCGGCAGCCTCGATGTAGGTCCGGGCCATGGCCTCGGCGTCGAGCGGGTCGGCGCCGAGGGCGGCCAGCTTGCGGTTCGTCTCGGCCACCTGCTCGCGCACGAGGTCGGGGAAGGCGGGGGTGAGCATGTCGCCGCAGCGCAGGCCGGAGCGCGAGACCTTGGCGGCGTAGGCCGGGCCGATGCCGCGGCCGGTGGTGCCGATCTTCTTGCCTTCGGGGCGGGCGGCCTCGTCGGCGCGGTCGAGCGCGCGGTGGTAGAGCATCACCATGTGGGCGCGGGTGGAGATGAAGAGGCGGCCGCGGCATTCGATGCCCGTCTTGCGCAGCATCTCGATCTCCTCGATGAGGTCGAGCGGGTTCATCACCACGCCGTTGCCGATCACGCAGACCTTGCCCTCGTGCAGGATCCCCGAGGGCACCAGGCGCAGGACGCGCTTCTCGCCCTCGGCGATGACCGTGTGCCCGGCGTTCGAGCCGCCTTGGTAACGCACGATCACGTCGGCCTGCGCGGTCAGCACGTCGATGATCTTGCCCTTGCCCTCGTCGCCCCATTGCGACCCAATCAAAACGGTGTTCGGCATAAGTGAGTCCTCAGTGTTACGCGCCAACGGGCGCAGACGTGGGTGAAGCATACCACAACCCCGCCCCAAAGGCAAGCCCGGCGGCCACGAAAAACGCCCCCGGCGGGGGCCGGGGGCGTCCGTCGCCGCGCGGGGCCGTCACAGGCAGCTGTGGCAGGTGCGGGCGATGACCTCGTCCTGGTGCTTCTTGGAGAGGGTGACGAAGCGGACGGCGTAGCCGGAGACGCGGATGGTGAGGTTGGGGTATTTGTCGGGGTGTGCCTGGGCGTCGCGCAGGAGGTCGGTGTTGAAGACGTTGACGTTGAGGTGGTGGGCGCCCTGCACGAAATAGCCGTCCATGAGGCGGGTGAGCTTGTGGACGCGCTCGGGCTCGTCCTTGCCGAGGGCGGTGGGGTTGATGGTGAAGGTGTTGGAGATGCCGTCGCGGCAGGCGTCGTAGTCGAGCTTGGCGACGGAGTTGAGGGAGAAGGTGGCGCCGGAGGCGTCGCGGCCGTGCATGGGGTTGGCGCCGGGGGCGAAGGGCTCGCCGGCCTTGCGGCCGTCGGGCGTCGCGCCGGTGTTTTTGCCGTACATGACGTTGGAGGTGATGGTGAGGAGGGAGAGGGTGTGCTCGGCGCCGCGGTAGCAGGGGGTCTTGCGGAGCTCGGCGTAGAAGAACTCGGCGAGCTCCTTGGCGATGGCGTCGACGCGGTCGTCGTCGTTGCCGAACTTGGGGAAGTCGCCCTCGATGACGAAGTCGGTGGTGAGGCCGGTCTCGTCGCGCACGGGGGTGACCTTGGCATACCTGATGGCGGAGAGGGCGTCCGCGGCGACGGAGAGCCCGGCGGCGCCGAAGGCCATCCAGCGGTGGGCCAGGTGGGTGTCGTGCAGGGCCATCTGGATCTTCTCGTAGGCGTACTTGTCGTGCATGTAGTGAATCACGTTCATGGTGTTCACGTACTGGTGCGCGAGCCAGGCGAGGACCTTTTTGTAGCGGGCCATGACGTCGTCGTAGACGAGGGGCCCTTCGGGGGGCAGGTCGGGGACGACGTCGGTGAGGCGCTTGCCCTTGATCTCCTCGCGGCCGGCGTTGATGGCCATGAGGAGGGCCTTGGGGAGGTTGGCGCGTGCGCCGAAGAACTGCATGTCCTTGCCGATGGTCATGGCCGAGACGCAGCAGGCGATGGCGTAGTCGTCGCCGAAGCGCTCGCGCATGAGGTCGTCGTTCTCGTACTGCACGGAGTCGGTGACGATGGAGACGTGCGCGCAGTAGTCCTTCCACCCCTGCGGGAGCTTCTGGGCCCAGAGGACGGTCATGTTGGGCTCGGGGGCGGGGCCGAGGTTTTCCAGCGTGTGGAGCACGCGGAAGGAGGTCTTGGTGACGAGCGTGCGGCCGTCGAGGCCCATGCCGCCGAGGGACTCGGTGGTCCAGGTGGGGTCGCCGGCGAAGAGCTCGTTGTACTCCGGGGTGCGGAGCTGGCGGTTCATGCGCAGGTGGAGGACGTAATCGTCGATCAGCTCCTGGGCGGCCTCCTCGGTGAGGACGCCGGCCTTCAGGTCGCGCTCGATGTAGATGTCCAGGAAGGTGGCGGTGCGGCCCAGGCTCATGGCCGCGCCGTTCTGCTCCTTGATGGCGGCCAGGTAGCCGAAATAGGTGGCCTGGACGGCCTCGCGGGCGCTCTGGGCGGGCTTGGAGATGTCGTGGCCGTACATCGCGGCCATCTGCTTCAGGCGGCCGAGGTAGTCGATCTGGCGCCAGACGTCCTCGCGCAGGCGGATGGTCTCGTCGTCCATCACCGCGTCGGGGGCGGTGCCGATGGCGTCGAGATCCTTCTGCTTCTCCTCGATGAGACGATCCACGCCGTAGAGGGCCACGCGGCGGTAGTCGCCGATGATGCGGCCGCGGCCGTAGGCGTCGGGCAGGCCGGTGAGGACGTGGGCGGAGCGGAGGGCGCGCATGTCCTTGGTGTAGGCGCGGAAGACGCCGTCGTTGTGCGTGGTGCGGTAGGTGAACTGGGTCTTTAGCCTGTCGCTGAGGTGGTAGCCGTAGGCCTCGGCGGCCTGGACGGCCATGCGCATCCCGCCGAAGGGGTTGACGGAGCGCTTGAGCGGCGCGTCGGTCTGCAGGCCGACGATCAGCTCGTTCTCCTTGTCGAGGTAGCCGGGGGCGTGGTTGAGGAGGCTGGAGGCGTTCTCCACGTCCACGTCGAGCACGCCGCCTTTGTCGAACTCCTCCTTGTGCAGGCGCTCGTACGCGGCGTTGACCTTCCGGGTGCGCGCGGTGGGGCCGGTCAGGAACGAGGCGTCGCCCTCGTAGGGGGTGTAGTTCGTCTGGATGAAATCCCGGACGTCGATGGTGTCCTGCCATTTGCCGGACTTGAACTCAGGATACTGCAACATGGCCGTTCTCCTTTTGTTTTTGGCTCGAACGCCCCGGCCGTCGCGAAATCGCACTGATGCGGCCGAGAAAACGGCGTAAACTGTATCAAATCCAATTTCCGCCTGTCAAGCACAAAGGCCGTTTTTCTCCGTGATCGGGCACAAGATTTTCCGCATCGCGTTTTCCGTTGGTGCCATATCTTGTGCGTGAGCACGGCGCGACGCACCCATGCCACAAGCGGTTGCCCCCCGGGGCGCCGCCCGGACCCTCCCGGCTTCCGCCCCCGCCCCCTTAGGGTTTGGGGCCAGACCCTAGGAGGTTTCGCCCCGAACCCTTAAGGGTTTCGGGGCGGGGTGGGGAGGCGCGGGGTCAGGGGGTGAGGCGGCGGATGTCGGCGCCGAGGGCGCGAAGGTTCGCGTCGATGGCCTCGTAGCCGCGGTCGATGGATTCGGCGTTGTGGATGCGCGTCTCGCCGCGGGCGCAGAGGGCGGCGACGATGAGGGCCATGCCGGCGCGGATGTCGGGGCTGGAGACGGTGCCGCCCTGGAGCGTGGTGGGGCCGGTGACGACGGCGCGGTGAGGGTCGCACTGGACGATTTTGGCCCCCATGCCGATGAGGTGGTCGACGAAGTAGAGGCGGCTCTCGAACATCTTCTCGAAAAAGAGCTCGGTGCCGCGCGTCTGGGTGGCGAGCACGATGAGGACGCTGAGGAGGTCGGAGGGGAGCATGGGCCAGGGGCCGTCCTCGATCTTGGGGATGGCGGCGCCGAGGTCGTAGGCGGTGCGGAGGCGTTGGCGGGCGGGGAGGCGGAGGGTGTCGCCCTCGACGGCCCAGCGCACGCCGAACTTGCGGAAGGCGGGCGCGAGGACGGCCATGTCGCCGGGGGCGATGCCGCGCAGGGTGAGGGCCCCGCCCGTGACGGCCGCCGCGACGACGTAGCTGGCGGCCTCGATCGCGTCGCCGCCCACGCGGAAGTCCCCGCCGCGCAGGGGGCGCCCGCCCCGGATGACGAGCCGGTTGGTGCCGATGCCGGCAATCTCCGCGCCCATCGCCACGAGCATCCGGCAGAGGTCCTGGACGTGCGGCTCGCAGGCGGTGTTGTAGAGCACGGTCTCGCCCCGCGCGGCGGCGGCGGCCATCACGAGGTTCTCGGTGGCCATCACGGAGGCCTCGTCGAGCATGAAGTCCGCGCCGCGCAGGCCGTCGGGCGCGGTGGCGGTGGCCGAGCCGCCCTTGCGCAGGGTGATTCTCGCGCCGAGGGCGGTGAGGCCGTTGACGTGCGTGTCCAGCCGGCGGCGCCCGATGCTGTCGCCGCCCGGCGCGCCCCGCAGGCGGATGCGCCCCCGCCGCGCCAGGAGCGGCGCGACGAAGAGGAACGAGGTGCGGATGCGCGTGCAAATCTCCGCCGGGAGGACCGGGTCGGCCTTCAGGCCGCGCGGGTCGATGGTGAGCGCGTGGGTCGCGGCAAGGTCGCCCGTGACCGTCGCGCCGAGCGTGCGCAGCCCCTCGGCCATGACGCGGACGTCCAGGATGTCCGGGAGGTTGCGGAGGGTCACGGGGCCGTCGGCCAGAAGGGCCGCGGCGAGCATGGGGAGGGCGGCGTTCTTGTTCCCCGGCACGACGTGTTCGCCGGAGAGCGGCTTGCCGCCGCGGATGACGAGGGTGGACATGGCGGATCAGGGGTGTTGGCGGAGGCGGTCGCGCAGGGCCTGCAGGGCGGCCCAGTTCTCGCGTTTGAGCGGGGTGGAGAGCGCCTCGCCGGCGAGCAGCAGGCGCATCGGGTGGTGGAGCGTGATGGTGGGGATGGCGCCGAGCAGGCTCCATTGGCCCACCTTGCCCGTGGCGGCCACGCCGGTGGGGTGCACGGCCCTGGCCGCCACGGGCCCCAGCAGGACGATCGCCCTGGGATTGACCAACGCCAGCTCACGCCGTAGCAGATTGGCGCAGACGCGGATCGCCGCGTTGCCCGGGCGGCCGCGGACGGGGCATTTGAGCGCCGGCGTGAGGTAAAGCGCGGGGCGGGCCAGCCCGATCGCCGCGAACATCCGGTCGAAGAGCGCCCCGGCCTCGCCCTCCAGGCGCGAGCCCAGCGCCACGGGGTCGTCGCCCTCCAGGAGCGCGCCGTTGACCACCGCGACGTCGGGGTTGTAGGCGGGGCCCTCGCCGCGGGCGCGCCCCTCGGCGGCGTAGGGGCAGCCTTGGCAGGCGGCGAAGGTCTCGCACAGGGCCTCCATCGCCGCCGCGCGGGCCTCCGGGGTGTCGCCCCCGCCGCGCGCGGCGCGGGTCGGTTCGGGCACGCGCGGCAGGGCCTGGGCCGGCGTCGGCGCGGCGAAGGCGCGCCAGGTGTCGGGCTCGACCGGCAGGGTCTTGGTGCCGCTCTCGCGCAGGGCGGTCAGCGCCGAGATGGCGTCGTCCAACGCCGCGACCAACGGGTGCGTCTCAGAGCCCGGCATAGCTGTGCAGCCCAGGGAAAAGTTTGGAGAGATTGATCCACGTGACGGTGAGGACGATCGCCGCCAGCCCCGCGCCCAGGAAGGCGAGGCGCCACGGGCGGCTGTCGCGCACATGGAAGAACGCGGCGTAGAGCAGCCAGGTGGCGAGCGACCACTGCTCCTTCGGGTCCCACTGCCAGTAGGCACCCCAGGCCTCGTTGCCCCAGACCGAGCCGAGGGCGAGCGCCAGCGTGACGAGGAAGAAGCCGGCCGCCACGTTGCGCCGCGCGGCGACGGCGTGCCCCGCCACCTCCAGCGCGAAGGCGCGCGCCATGAGCGCGTAGGCGATCATGTAGCCCAACACGTGCGGCACGAAGAGCGGGCTCTGCAGGGCGGGCGGCAAAAAGCCCTCCTCCGCCGAGAAGACGAACGCCAGCGGGAAGGCGACCACGAAGCCGAGCGCGGCGTCGAGCCGCGTGCCGTCCACGCCCTCGCGCCACCGCGTCAGCGCCGTGGCGGCGGCCAGGATGGGCGGCAGCCACAGGAACGCCTCGAAGAGGTTGCGCATGGGCGGGTGCCCCACCGCCACCCAGCGCGTCGCGATCGCCGCCGCGCCCAGGGGCAGCACGGCCAGCCAAAGCCACCGCCCCCACCGCCTCGGCAGGAGCGCGCCGAGCGCCGCCAGCGCCACCTGCGCCATGAGGAGGAATCCCAGGAAGTCCGTCTTGACCGTCATCGCCGCGCCTCCCGCACCGCCATCGCCAGGGCCGCCGCGGCGAGCAGGCCGTAACCCGCGAAGGTCACCGGCGCGCCCGGATCCTTGCGCACCCGCAGGAAGGTCTGCCACACCTGCCGGCCATAAGGGTCCCAGGCCCGGCCGTAGGACATCTGATAATAGGTGAGCCCCTTGCGCCGTAGCGGGGCGTTCACCGACACTTCGCGCACGCCCTCGGGGAAACGCAGGCGCGTGCGGAACTGCCGCGGCATCCCGTTGCCGTAGGTGTCGATGGCGAAGGAGACCAGCTCCACGGGGTCGCCGTCGGGCTTGCCCTCCGTGCGCCACGTCTTGTACTCCGGCGGGGCGATGGGCGAATCCACCAGCCCGATCTCCCAGTTCCTCGCCTGGCCGGCGGTCAGCCCCGCGCCCACGACCACCGCCGCCGCGCCCGCATGGAAGGCCGCGCTCACCCACCGCCGCCGGCACAGCGCCGCCACGCACGCCGCGCCGCACGCCGCCAGAAGCGCCCATGCCGTCGCGTAGAGCCACCACGTCCCGAGCGCGGCCTCCTGCGCGCGCGGGAAGGCCAAGGCCGCCATCCCCACCGCCAGGAGCGACAACGCCGCCGCCACGCACCGTCCGAAACCGTTTTTCGTCATGCCCGCCATTATAACACAAAGGTCGCACGGCCAAATATGCTATAATGCGCGGAAACCGAGAGGAAACGTCGTCATGGACAAACAAGAAGCGCCGAAAAGCCCGTTGGATGCGTTGGTGTCGCTGTGCAAGCGGCGAGGGTTCATCTTCCAGAGTTCCGAGGTCTACGGCGGGTTCGCCGGCTTCTGGGACTACGGCCCGCTGGGCTGCGAGCTGAAGCGCAACATCAAGGAGCGCTGGTGGCGGTTCATGGTGCGTGATCGTGAGGACGTCGAGGGGCTGGACGCCTCGATCATCCTCCACCCCGCCATCTGGAAGGCCTCCGGCCACTTGGAGACCTTCTCCGACCCGATGAGCATGTGCAAAGGCACGTGCCGCAAACTCATGCGTTCCGACCAGGTATGGGAGGCCTTCGACGAATCGCCCATCCGAGCCGCCCTCGCGCCGCTCGCCGGCGACGCCGGCAAGGTCGCCACCTGGTGCAAAGGCAAGGGCAAGGCCATCGCCCCCGGCCTTTACGCCGTCCAGCACCCCGAGTGCCTGGAGGCGATCTTCGAGCGCCTGAAGGGCCTCGCCGACGTGCGTGCCCTCTTCACCCTCCTCGCCACCCCCCCCGACGCCGAGGGCGAGATCCTCCCCTGCCCGAACTGCGGCGGCGTGATGACCGAGCCTCGCCCCTTCAACCTCATGTTCAAGACCGTCGTCGGCCCCATCGACGACCCCTCGAACGTCGCCTACCTCCGCCCCGAGACGGCCCAGGCCATCTTCGCCGACTTCCCCAACGTCATGGTCTCCAGCCGCCAGGCACCCCCCTTCGGCATCGGCCAGATCGGGAAGTCCTTCCGCAACGAGGTCACCCCCCGCAACTACATCTTCCGCAGCCGCGAATTCGAGCAGATGGAGCTTGAGTTTTTCATCAAGCCCGACGAGGCCGTCGAACTCCTCTGTGGCCACGTCGCCCCCCTCACCCCCGAGACCGACCTCTCCGAGCCGCGCCCCGACTGGGGCTGGGCCTGCTGGCACAAATACTGGGTCGAGCAGCGCAAGCAATGGCTCGTCGCCAACGGCCTCCCCCAGGACTCCTTCGTCGAATACTGGCAGAAGCCCGACGAACTCGCCCACTACGCCCGCGCCTGTGTCGACATCGAGTACCGCTTCCCCTTCGGCACCCAGGAGCTCGAAGGCATCGCCGCCCGTTCCGACTTCGACCTCTCCCGCCATCAGGCGCACTCCGGCAAAAGCATGGAGGTCTTCGACGAACCCCTCAAGCTCGCCGCCAAAAAACTCTCCGACGCCGAGAAGGAGGCCTTCCGCGCCAAGGTCGTCGCCGAATGGCAATCCCGCGGCAAAACCCCCGAGGCCGCCAACGCCTTCCTCGACCGCCTCTTCGAGGGCAAATACATCCCGCACGTCATCGAACCCTCCGCCGGCGTCGACCGCATGGCCCTCGCCATGCTCTGCCACGCCTACGAGGAACAAACCCTCGTCGACGAAAAAGGCAAGGCCGACTCCCGCACCGTCCTCCACCTCGCCCCCGCCATCGCCCCCGTCAAGGTCGCCGTCTTCCCCCTCGTCAAAAACCGCCCCGAGCTCCGCGACCTCGCCCGCGCCATCTACAAGCGCCTCCAGAAACACTGGAACTGCTTCTGGGACGAGACCGGCGCCATCGGCCGCCGCTACCGCCGCCAAGACGAGATCGGCACCCCCTTCTGCGTCACCGTCGACTTCGACACCCTGGAGAAAGACGGCACCGTCACCCTCCGCGACCGCGACACGATGGCCCAGGAGCGCATCTCCGTGGACGATCTCATCGCCAAGGTCGACGCCGCCCTCGACGCCTGACCGTGGCACGGCAAAAAAAACGGGCGCCGCGCTTCCGCGCGGCGCCCGTTTCCCGTCCTTGGGGACGACTCACAGCAACCCCTCGTAAATCTCCCGGCAACGCGCCATCATCGGCGTGTGGTTGACGATCTCCGGCAGGCAGACATCCCAGTCGTAATTGCCCTCCATGAGGACGGGGCCGTTCGGCGTGATCGCGACATCCCATCCGACGGAGAGGATTTGCGGAAGAGCGCGTTGCGCGGACAGAACCATCTCGACGGCCTCATGGTAGAAGGGGATCTGCCGCCCCTCGAAGACAAGGCCGCTGTCCGGATGGCGGGTGTAAAGCGCCTGGCAGAGATTCGCACGGAAGGAAATCCCCTCACGTTTCAGACGACCGGAGGCATCTATGCCGATCGCGATCCCGCCAGCGTGGAAATTGTCGACCGCCTCGCCCTTGCGCCCCACCCGGAGCGCGCTGTCGCCCCAGAGCTCCGCTTGGCGGGTACGGCGGTTCCAGCACGTCATCATGCGGACGGTGTTCAAGGTGTCGGGGTTCAGCGCCGTCAGGTCCGGATGGTTGACGATGACGTGCTGGAAGACCCATCTCTCTTTGGCGTCGCGCAGGAAGGCCGCCAGATCAAACGGTTTGCCATGCTCCTGGAGCGTGCCGTCGCGCACGGCGATTTTGCGCCCGCCTTGCCCGCATATGCCGCCGGCAGGTTTCATGAAGAAAGCCGGAAGGCGGAGCAGGGATTGGCTTAAGGTTACCCCCCCCCTAGTAGCGGATCGTAGGTCGCCACGACCGGGACGACGGGGATCCCCTGCGCGGAGAAAAAGAGCGCGAAGAGCGCTTTGTCGTCCAGAAGCGCCGTGTAGTCGATGCCATTCCACTTGCGCAATGCCGGCGAGTGGATGTGATGCTCGCGCCACATATTCGTGACAAAGTCTTGCCAAGGCGGGCTTTCTTTCAGATCCAGGCCGAAGGCGTTGTATTCTTGGCAAATCCCGTGGTCGGCGAAGCGGATACGGAGGTTCTCGAGATAACGTCGCAACCAGGGTTTGCGCGGGCGGTCCGGCCACAAAGAGGGTTGCGCGATCAGTTGGGGGACGCTGCGGAAAATCGCGGCGAGTGGGCTCCCAAAGAAACGGATGAGCGATTTCATGCGATGTGTCTTTCCCAAAACATTGTCACATCGTGGCATTTGGCGTGACGAGCGGGTCGTAGATTTCGTGATAGCGCGCCATCATGCCTTGGCGGTTGGCGATTTGCTGGAGGCTCGTGTCCCAGTCATGGTTGCCCTCCAAAAGGATGGGGCCTGTCTCCGTGATGACGACGTCCCACCCGATGGAGGGGATTTCCGGGAGGAGGCGTTGCGCCGCCAAGACGACTTCGGTCGCCTCTTTGTAGAAGGGGATCTCCACCTCGCCAAAGCGGATGCCGGAGTCAGGGTGATGAGAATATCGTGCGGCGCTGAAATTGTCCCAGAAGGCGATGCCATCGGGTTTGAGCCGTCCGGAGGCGCTCACGCCGACGACGATGCCCCCTGCGTGCAGGTTGTCCACCAACTCGCCTTTGCGCCCTATCCGGAGTGCGCTGTCCCCCCAGAGCTCCGCCTGATGGGTGCGGCGGTTCCAACAGGTCATCATGCGGATGGTGTTCAGGGAGCTTGGGTTCAGCGCCTGCAGGGTGGGGTGGTTGACGACAATCGGCTGAAAAACCCACCGCGTTCGGATGGTCTTCAGGAACGCCGACAAATCGAAGGGTTTGCCATGCTCCCAGAACGCACCGTCGCGCACGGAGATTTTCCGCACACCGGCCCCGCACATCCCGTCGGCCGGTTTCATGACGAAAGCGGGGAGGCGAACAAGTCGTTCGATTAGGGTATCAGGGTATGCCCCCCCCCCAATAGCGGATTATAAAGCGCCACGTTCGGGACGACCGGTATGCCATGCCCGCCGAAAAAATCCGCGAAGAGTGCCTTGTCCTGCAAGACCGCCGTGTAGTCGATGCCGCTCCACGTCCGCCACTGCGCCATGTGGTGGGCACGCCACGCGTTTGTCACGAACGTGCGCCAATGCGGACTGCCTTTCAGGTCAAGGCCAAAGGCGTTGTACTCCAGACACACCCCGTGGTCGACCAAGCGAATCCACAGGTTCTCAAGGTAACGATGGGGCAGACTTTTGCGCGGGCGGTCCGGCCACAACGAAGGTTGGCGGATCAATCGGGGGATTGTCCGGAAGGCCGCGGCGAACGGACTGCCCAACGTGCGGATGATTGGATTCACGATGATTTCTTTGTGGTGATTAGAGATGGTGCATAGTATACATCATTTTTGCGTGTTTTTCACTTTCCGAGTCGGTCCATGAATTCGGGGGCGATGACGGCGGCCCAGATGCGGTGGCCTTCCTTGTTGGGGTGGAGGAGGTCGGGGAGGAGGGCCTTGTTCAGGGTCTTGCCGTCGGGGAGGAGGTAGAAGGGGGAGACGTCGCGGAGGCGGACGTGCGTGCCGTCGGCCAGTTCGGGGAGGCGGGCGTTGATGGCGTCGTTGAGTCTGCGGCGGGGGTCTTGGTCGTCGGCGCCGCGCGGGAAGATCTTCAGCAGGGTGATGGTGGCGTCGGGGCAGGCGGCGCGGAGGGCGCGAATGATCGCCTTGATGCCCTCGAAGGTGTTCTCGGGTCTTTCGCCCGCGCCGTGGCCGGAGTTGTTGGTGCCGATCATGAGCATGATGCGCTTGGGGGCGACGGTTTTCCAGTCGATGCGGGCGATGCGCCAGAGCACCTCCTGCGTTTTGTCGCCGCTGAAGCCGAGGTTCAGCACGTCGCCGAAGTATTGCTTTTGCAGGTCGGGGGCCACGTTGTCCCAATTATGGGTGATGGAGTCGCCGATGAAGACGGTGTCGTGTTGGGTCCTGGCCTGCGCCTCTTTCTGTTCCAGGCGGGCTTTCCACCACGCCTCGCCCAGGCGATCGTGCGGCGTCGTGGCCGCGTTCGCGCCGGTCTGCCCGAAAACCTGTCCCAGCGCCAAGGCGCCGGCCGTCAAGCAAAGAAGCCAACTTTTCATCGTGTGTTTCCTTATGATGCGTGTGTGTCCTGCCATCTCTCAGTGTACGCCGTCCGCGCGCGCGACGCAAGCGGTTGGCGGCGTTCGGTCGGCGGTGCGTACTGCAGTCAGAGGTCACCCGCGAGGATTTTGCGGGTGGCGGTCGTCAAGGGCAGGGAGGCGGGGTCGTCGCACCAGACGAGGTCGGGCGGCAGGGCGGCCGCCGCGCCGTCGAGGGGCAGGGTTGCCTGGCGGACGGTCAGGGTCTGGCGGAAGTGGGAGAAGGTTTGCCGGTGCGTGCCGACGAGGCGTGTGCGGGGGATCGGGAAGGGCACGCTTTCGCGGGTGGGCAGTTCCCAGAGGCCGGCGAGGAGGCGTTCTCCGGGATGGCGCGCGAGGAGGAGCCGCCCATGGCAGTCGCGGAGGAGCAGCACGGTGGCGCGGCGCTCGGGCAGGGCACGCGCCGGCGGCGTGTGGGGGAAGTCGCCCTGGCGGCCGGTCGCGTGGGCCTGGCATTGGGGGCGCAGGGGGCAGACCAGGCAGGCGGGGGTGCGGGGCGTGCAGACGCGCGCGCCGAGATCCATCATCGCCTGATTGAAGTCGGCGGGGGCGCCGGAGGCCTCGATGTGGGGGGTGAGCCAGGCGGCGAGGGCGCGGCGCGGCGCGGGCTTCCGGAAGTCATCCCCCAAGAGGTTGCGCCGGGCGAAGACGCGGGCCACGTTGCCATCCACCACGGGGGTTGGCGCGCCGAAGGCGAGCGAGGCGATGGCCGCGGCCGTGTAGTCGCCGATGCCCGGGAGGGCGCGGAGCGCGGCGGGTTCCCGCGGGAGCGTCCCGCCGTGCTCGGCCATCACGCGTTGGGCGGCCTTGCGGAGATTGCGCGCGCGGGTGTAGTAGCCCAGCCCCTCCCAGGCCTTGAGCAACGGCCCATCCTCGGCGGCGGCCAAGGCGGCGATATTCGGGAAGGCCTCCAGGAAGCGGGTGAAGTAAGGGCGCACCGTCTCCACCTGCGTCTGCTGGAGCATGATTTCGCTGACCCAGACGGCGTACGGGTCGGGATGGCCGCGCCAGGGCATCGGGCGCGGGTGCGCGCGATACCAGGCCAGAAGCGCCTCGACCCAAGGCTCCATCCCGTCAACGCATCTGGGAGAGGAAGCGGATGTCGTTTTCGTAAAGGAAGCGGATGTCGGGGATGCCGTATTTGATCATGGCGATGCGCTCGACGCCCATGCCGAAGGCATAGCCGTAGACGGCGTCGGGGTCGTAGCCCACGTGCTCATAGACGCGTGGGTCGACCATCCCCGCCCCGGCGATCTCGATCCAGCCCGAGTTCTTGCAGACGCGGCATCCCTTGCCCTTGCAGACATGGCACGTGAAATCGACCTCCACGCTCGGCTCCGTGAAGGGGAAGAAGTGCGGGCGGAAGCGCACGCCGATCCCCGGCCCCATCATCTCCCGCGCGAAATACGCCAACGTGCTCTTCAGATCGGCCAGCGACACGGGCTTCGTGTCCACGTAAAGCCCCTCGATCTGATGGAAGTTCGCCGAATGCGTCGCGTCCGTCGTGTCGCGGCGGTAGCACCGCCCGGGGTTGACGATCCGCACCGGCGGCGGGTTGGCCATCATCGTGCGGATCTGCACCGGGCTCGTCTGCGTGCGCAGGAGCGTCTCCGGGTCGAACCAGAAGGTGTCGCTCGCGTCCATCGAGGGATGGTGCGGGGCCGTGTTCAGCGCCGTGAAGTTGTTGAACTTCGTCTCGATGTCCGGGCCGTCGGCCACGGAGAAGCCGAGCCGGTGGAAAATCTCCGCGCACTCCTCCATCACCCGGCTCACCGGATGGATCACCCCCTCGGCGCGCCACCGCCCCGGCAGCGTCACGTCGAACGCCGCCACCGGTTCGGCCGCCGCCTGCGCGGCCGCCGTCCGTCCCGCCAACGCCTCCTCGAACGCCGCGCGCCACGCGCCCAACGCCTTGCCGAAGGCCGGGCGGTCCCCCGCGGGGACCTCCTTCATCTGCTTCACCAAGGCCGGAATGCGGCCATTCCGCCCCAGATACCTCACGCGCAACGCGTCTAACGCCGCCAAATCCCCCGCCGCGTCCAACGCCGCGAGCGACGCGGCATGTTCATCCTGCAATTCCTGAAGCGTCATGGCAAAATCCTCGAAACGAATCGCCGCACAGTATACCATATTTGCCCGCCCTTGTCCCCGCTCCGCCAGCCGCCCATGGGCGAGGTGCCGCGCGGCATGAAAAGGCGGGCTCCCGGCGCCTCCGGCCGGGAGCCCGCCGGCTCCTTGTCTTGACACACCCCGGGTGGTTGGTTCCCGGGTCCCGCACCCCGTCACCGCCGCGTGGCGGTGCGTCCGCGGAAATCCTCGTCCGCCGCCTTGCGCCATGCGGTGCCGATCTGGCGCTTGGAGGAGCGCAATTCGTGGAGCGCGCGGTCGACGGTTTCGTAGGACCGCCGGACGCCGCAGGCGTCGGCGTGGAAATCGACGGCGCGTTCGGCGCCGATGCCATAACGGTCCGCGACCTGGACGGCGTCGATGTTCGCTCCCAGGAAGATGAACTCCCAGCCGTATTTCGTTTTCTGACGCTCGATGTCGGCCCGCACGCTGTCGGCGGTGTGCCGGTGGCTGGCGTTCTCGTAGCCGTCGGTGGCGATGACGAAGAGCGTGCGCGCGGGGCGCTCGGCCTCCGGGGTGTGCTTTTGCTTGAGGCCGATGTGGCGGATCGCGTCGCCCACCGCGTCGAGCAGGGCGGTGCCGCCGTCGACCCGGTAGTCCTCCAAGGTGAGCGGGGTGGTCTGGCGCAGGTCCGCGCGATTGTGCAGGACGACGCTGGAGGTGTTGAAGAAGACGGTCGAGAGGATGGCCTCGCCCGGCTCCGCGCGTTGCTTGGCGATCAGGTCGTTGACGCCGCCGACCATGTCGGCCTCCAGGCCGGACATGGACCCGCTGCGATCCAGGATGAGGACGATCTCGGTGAGGTTTGCGTTCATGCTTGCGCTCCTTTCGTTAAAGAAAACGCCTACATGATACGCCAAACCGCGCGCCGAAAGGTCGCCCTCCGGGCGACATTTTCGGGGCTCGCTCAGACGCTGCCCAGGAGTGGCTGACCGAAGCGGAAGAGTTCCTCGTTGATGCGGAAGACGTCGTACTCGCCCTGCCGCACGAAGTATTCCACGATGATGTCGAACGCCTGCGCATGGCTCAGCGCGAAGCCGGCCGTCAGCAGGAAATCGCGCAGCTCATCCATCGGCATCCGCAGGGCCATCGCGAAGGCCACCGCCGTCTGCTTGCTCGGACGATAGTGCTTGTCGCTCCGAATCTTCGAGAAGAGGCGGCGATCGATGTTCGCCCGGCGGTAACAGGTCGATTCCTTGAGCCCGCGCTCGCGGATCTTCCGCAGCAGCGTCTCCGAGAACCCCTCCCCCGCCGCGCCCACCGCCGCGTCCACGGACTCCGGGAAGGGCGGGCGGGCGAGTCGCGGGGAAGGCGCGACGTCTCGGTGGCCGGGGAAGAGGTCGGCCAAGGCCGCGAGCCGCCGTTCGCTCCGCCGCCGCAGACTCTCCGGGTGCTCCCGCACGTAAGCCGCATCGATGAGCGAGAGGACGCCCAAGGGCAATGCGCTCCCCGCGCGGAAGGCCTCGTCGTCGAAAATCACCAGGTAAACCATCATCGCGTGCGTCCGGACGAAAGCCACGATCGTCCGCGTCGCCACGCGCAGCGCCTCCTCCGGCGGGAACCCATAGCTTCCCGCCGAGATCAAGGGGAACGCCACCGACTTGCATTGCTTCTCCTGCGCCACCTTCAGCGCCCGGCGATAGGCCGAGGCCAAGACCTTCCGCTCCCCCTGCGTGCCACCCCTCCAAACCGGTCCCACCGCGTGGATCACGAACCGGCACGGCAGATTCCCCGCGCCCGTGGCCTTCGCGTCGCCGGGGTCGCATCCGCCGAGCGCCTGGCACTCCGCGGCCAACGCCGGCCCCGCGGCGCGATGGATTGCGCCATCCACGCCACCGCCCCCCTCCAACCGCCGATTCGCGGCACTCACGATCGCGTCCACCCGCATACGGGTGATGTCGTTGCGAACAATCTGAAAAGGCATCGTCTCTCTCCTCGCCGGCGACCCTCGCCGGAACTGGCGCATTATAGCATAAGAGGCGTCATGCGTGAGGGGAAACGTGCGGGTGGGAGGCTTTGCGGGGTGGGCGAAAGTCGGGAAGGGGCGCCCGGAAGGGCGTGCCTTTTGCTATACTAACGGCATGAGAACGATTCTGTTGGTCGCGTTCGTTTGCGTCGGGGCCGCCCTCGCCCATGGCGCGGGGGATCGGATGGCCTTGGCCGCCGGGCTCGCCCGGCGCGGGCTGACCGAGCAGGCGGCGAAGGAATACGAGGCGATCCTCGCCGATGCCGCGACCGACCCGGCGACGGCGGACGACGCGCGGTTCGGTTTGGCCGGCTGTCGGGAGGCCCTTGGGCGCGGTGAAGAGGCCAGGACGATTTACCGCGACCTCGCGGGTCGCCTGTCGGGCGAACGGCAGGCCGCGGCGCGGATCCGGCTGGCCGTCTCGTTGGCCACCGACGCCGATCGGCCGGATGAGGCACGGACCATCCTGGAGAGCCTAGCCACGGAAGCCGGGGCGTCGCGCGAGGCCACGCGTGACGCGGCCCTCTATTATCTGGGCCTCTGCTACGAGAGGCTTGGCCGCGACAAGGACGCCGCCTCGATCTATGCCCTTCTCGCCAAGCGTGGCGGCGCTTACGCGCGTTTGGCGGAGATGCAGGCGGCCGCCGTGAGCGCGCGCCTGGGCGACACGGCCTCGGCGTTGGCCACCTATCGGCGGCTGCTCGACGCGCCGGGGGCGGATGCCGAAGCGCGTGGGCAGACGGCCGCGTGCGCGTTCCTCGTGGCCTACGCGGCCAAGGACTATGCCGCCGCGGCCGCTTTCGCGCAAACCGCCGGCGCCAAGGCGCTTGGCCGGGAGGAGGCGCTTTTGCCGGCGGCCTACGCCGCGCTTCAGGCCAAGAAGCCCGAGGAGGCGCGCGCGTGGCTCGCGGCCGCCAAGCTGGCGCGTCCCGCGCCGACGCCGGAACGTCTGCTTTTCGAAGGCTCCGTGAACGAAGCACTGGGCGATGAGGCCGGTGCGCTGACCGCCTACGAACGCGTGCTCGCGGAGTTCCCCGGGGCCGGGCAGGCGCCGACGGCGGCGCGGGCGATGTTGGCGATCCGGTCGCGGGCGGGGGATCCCGCGGCCTTCCTGAAGGCGTGGGGGCGCGTCGCCGCGACGCTTCCCGCCGAGGCGCGCGCCGAGCTGGAGCCACTCCGGCTCGACGCCGCCACCCAGGCGAAGGATCTGGCGCAGGCCCGCGCCGCGGCCGCGTGGCTGATGGAGAACGCCGCGCCCGACCGCGCCGCCGACGCGGGCTATCGGCTCGGTTGGCTGGAGAACACGCTCACGCCGAACGCCGGCGGCGAGACGTGGCTGCGCACGGCGGAGCGGTGGCCCAAGACGGCGGCCGCCGGGTTGGCCGCCTATGCCGCCGCCTATGCCTTCACCCAGGCCAGGCAGCCCGACCGCGCCGACCGCGCGCTGGCGCTGGCGCTGGCCTCAGGCAACGACCAGGCCGTCGGTGGGGCGCTTCTGCTCAAGGCGCAGAACGCCCTTGCGGAAAACGACGCCGCGACCGCCGCGCCCGCGCTCGATGAGTATCTGGCCCGTTTCCCCGACGGTCCCGCGGCGGACGAGGCGGCCTATCTGCGCGGCATCGTCTTCTTCAACGCCCAGGACTTCCAGGCGGCGGAGCGTGCCTTGGCCCGTGCCCTTGCCGGGAAGACGCTCGACCATGCCCGCCGCGTGGATGCCGCCCTGCGCCGTGCGCAGTGCCTGCATGCGTTGGGGCGTGGGGACGAGGCCGCCGCCGCGCTTCAGCCGTTGGTGGCGCTGAAGGACGCCGCGACGTTGGCGCCGGCCTATCTGCGTTGGCTCGCGGAGTTCCGCCTCGCGCGTCGGGAGTGGGGCGAGGCGGAGGCCGCCGCGCGGGCGCTGGCCATGCGCGAGGAGACCGCCCCGGCCGATCGCGCGTTGGGGCAGGTGTTGCTGGGAAAGGCCGCCGAGGGGCAGGGGCAGGCGGTCACCGCCCGCGCCGCCTACGAGGCCGCGCTGAGGCTCGGCCCCGCCGTGACCGACGCGGAGGCCGCCGCCGGCGTGGGGCGCCTGGCCGCCGCCGCGGGCGACGCCGCCAAGGCGCGCGAGGCCTTCGCCCTGGCCGCCGAGCGTGCCGATCCCGACACGGACGCGGGGCGGGCGATCGCGGCACGGGCCTATGCCGGCCTGGCGCAGGCGTGCGCGACGCTTGGCGCGAAGGAGGAGGCGCTCCGCGCCAATCTCTCGGTCATCATTTTCTTTGACGATCCGGTCCTGGTGCCGGCGGCTTTCCGCGCCGCCATCGCGGCGTTGCGCGAGGAGGGGCGCGACACCGAGGCGAAGTCCCTTCAGGATGAGTTCGCGCAACGTTACCCAGAGGCCGCCAAGGCGGCGGAATGAGGAGGTTTGACACATGGCAGAGATGAAGACGGCGCCCGAGGGCCCGAAGACGTTCGAGGAGGCCTCCGCGCGTTTGGACGAATTGGTCCGCACGATGGAGGAGGGGCAGATGCCGCTGGATGACATGATCGCCGCCTTCGAGGAGGGGCGCCGATTGGTGGCCTTCTGCAACGCCAAGCTCTCCGAGGTGCAACGGCGCGTCGAGATCATCAAGACCCAAGAGGCCGACGGCTCCATCACGCGTGAGCCCTTCGCATGAACGGGGTGTCACGGCGTGCGTTCCTGGGGGCGTTGGCGGCCGCCGGCGCGGCGTGGGCGACCCGCGCGTGGGGCGGGCAGTCCCCGCGCCGCCCCAATATCGTCCTGATCCTCGCGGACGATCTGGGGTTCGCCGACATCGGGTGCTACGGCAGCGAGATTCCGACCCCGAATCTCGACGCGTTGGCCGCGGGCGGGGCGCGCTTCAGCCATTTCCGCAACGCCGCGCGCTGCTGCCCGGCGCGGGCCAGCCTGCTCACGGGGCTCTGGCCCCATCAGGCGGGCGTCGGCCACATGGCCAGCAACGCCCGCTGGAGCGCGCGTTATTTCATCAACGGGTGGTATGCCGGCGACCTGCGCGCGGACACGCTCACGCTCGCGGAGGCCCTGCGCGAGGCGGGCTATGCCACGTGGGCCGTCGGGAAATGGGACGTCACGCGATGGGTCGATCCCGCCGAAAAGGGTTTTGACGGCGCGAACTGGCCGTGCCGCCGCGGCTTCGACCATTTTTACGGCAAACTGCAGGGCGCCGACAGTTACTACCGCACCGCGAGCCTCATCCGCGACGACGCGCCGATTCCCGGAGGGCGCGAGGCCGACCCCGGCTATTATTTCACCCGAGCCTGCGCCGACGAGGCCGTCGCGCGCATCCGCGCCCATGCCCCGGGGAAACCCTTTTTCCTCTACTTCGCGCCGACCGCCCCGCATCTGCCGCTTCAGGCACCGCCGGAGGCGATTGCGCCCTTCCGGGGCAAATACGATTGCGGCTATGAGGCCATCCGCGACGCGCGCCTCGCCAAGCAGAAGGCCCTTGGCCTGATCGCCCCCGAGACGCCGCCCCAGCCCCTCCCGGCCGCTTGGGCCAAGGTGCGCCGCAAGCCTTTCGAGGCCCGCTGCATGGAGATTTACGCCGCGCAGGTGGCCGAGCTTGACGCCGCCGTCGGGAAGATCGTCCGTGCGTTGCGCGAGGCCTCGGCGTTGGAGGAGACGCTCATCGTCTTCCTCTCCGACAACGGGGCCTGCGCCGAGGACACGGCGCGCAACCCGCCGCCCCCAATCCCCGACGGCGGCCCTTCCACGCGCTGCGGTTACGGCAAGGCGTGGGCCGCCGTCTCCAACACCCCTTTCCGCGAATACAAGCACTGGGTGCACGAAGGCGGCATCGCCACCCCGGCGATTTTCCATTGGCCGGCCGCCATCGCGCCACGCGCCGACTGGGTGCGTGCGCCTTGCCACCTCGTCGATCTGATGGCCACGCTTCCCGACCTCACCGGGCACCCGCTTCCGTGTGCCGGCCGTCAGCCGCCCGAGGGGGTGAGCCTCCTGCCCTTGCTGCTTGGCGGCGCGTTGCCCGCGCGCCGGCACCCGCTTCTCTTCGAGCATGAGGGCAACCGCGCGCTCGTCGAGGGCGATTGGAAGCTCGTCGCCAAAGGCCCGCGCGGCACTTGGGAACTCTATGACCTCTCGGCCGACCGCAACGAGCTGCACGATCTCGCCAAGGCCCATCCCGAGCGGGCCCGCCGCATGGCGGCGCGTTGGCGGGCCGAGGCCGAGCGCACCCACATCCTGCCGAGCCCCTTCCTGCCCAAGGCCCCTTAAACCCCGCGCCTTCCGCCGGCGGGGGTGGCTCGCATGGGCCGCGGGATTTTGCTATAATAAAGGCGATTTAGGTTTTGGGGCCTTGGGCCCGGTTGAAAGGCAAGCATGGCAGAGAACGAGCGTGAAGGGGGCGTGGCCCCAGAGCAGCATTACGACGCGGACTCCATCGAGGTGTTGGAGGGGTTGGAGGCTGTCCGCGTGCGGCCAGCAATGTACATCGGTGACACGGCCGAGCGCGGTTACCATCATCTCGTTTACGAGGTGGTGGACAACTCGATCGACGAGGCGCTGGCGGGCTATTGCACGCATATCGAGGTGACGATCAACGCGGACGGCTCGTTGACGGTGGAGGACGACGGGCGCGGCATCCCGGTGGCGGAGCACTCCAAGATGGGGAAGTCCTCCCTGGAGGTGGTGATGACGGTGCTGCACGCGGGCGGGAAGTTCGGCGGCAACGGCTACAAGGTCTCGGGTGGCCTGCATGGCGTGGGCGTGAGCTGCGTGAACGCGCTCTCGGAGTGGATGGAGGTGCAGGTCAAGCGTGACGGGCACATCTACCGGCAACGTTACGAGCGTGGCAGCCCGTGCGGGCCGGTGATGCAGGTGGGGGAGACGGAGGGGACGGGGACGTCGGTGACGTTCATGCCCGACCCGCAGATCTTCCCGTACCGCGAGGGCTTCAAGCGGGAGACGCTGGCGCACCGCCTGCGCGAGCTGGCGTTCCTGAACGGCGGCGTGCGGATCACGCTGACGGACAACCGGGGCGAGGTGCACCACCAGGATTTGTTCCACTACGAGGGCGGCATCCGCGAGTACGTGGCCTACATCAACAAAGACAAGACGCCCCTGCATGAGGTGATTTACATCTCGGGCGAGGGGAGCAACAAGTACGGCCCCATCGCGGTGGAGGTGGCGATGCAGTACACGGACGTCTACGCGACGATCGAGTGCTCGTATTGCAACAACATCAACACCATCGAGGGCGGCACGCACCTGACGGGCTTCCGCACGGCCCTCACCTCCACGGTCAACAAATACGTGGCCGACAACAAGCTCGGCAAGAAGGCCGACACGGTGCTGACGGGCGACGACATCCGCGAGGGGCTGACGGTGGTGGTGTCGGTGAAGATCCCGCAGCCGCAGTTCGAGGGGCAGACGAAGACGAAGCTGGGCTCCGACGTGGCGGGGTTGGTCCAGGGCATCGTTTCGGCGAAGCTGGCGGACTTCTTCGCGGAGAACCCGCAGGTGGCGCGTTCCATCGTGGAGAAGGCCGTCTTGGCCAGTCAGGCGCGCGAGGCCGCCAAAAAGGCGCGCGAGGCGACGCACAAGAAAGGCACGCTCGGCGGTCTCCCTGGCAAATTGGCCGCCTGCTCCAGCCGCGATCCCGCCGAGAGCGAACTCTTCCTGGTGGAGGGCGACTCCGCCGGCGGCACGGCGAAGGACGGCCGCAACCGCACGACCCAGGCCATCCTGCCGCTCCGCGGCAAGGTGCTGAACGTGGAGAAGGCGCGCATCGACAAGATGCTCGACAACAACGAGATCCGTTCCCTCATCACGGCGATCGGCGGGGGCTTCGGCACCGAGGAGTTCGACCTCTCCAAGGTGCGCTACCACAAAATCATCATCATGACGGATGCGGACGTCGACGGCGCGCACATCCGCACGCTTTTGCTGACCTTCTTCTTCCGGCAGATGCCCAAGCTCATCGAGCACGGGTTCGTCTATCTGGCCCAGCCGCCGCTCTACCAGATCAAGCGCGGCAAGAAGACGGAGTACGTGGCGAACGATGAGGCACTGGAGCGGCGCCTGCTCCTGAGCTGCGACTCGCTCATCTTCGTCAAGCCGGACGGCACGGAAATCTACTTTGAGCAGTTCATGCGCTTCCTGGACGTGGCGCTGGAGATCGAGGCGACGCTCCGGGCCATCCGTCTGCGTGGCGTAGACACGGAGGCCTACCTCAAGACCTTCGACCCCGCGGACGGCACGTTCGCGCGTTACATGGCCGTGATCGGCTCCGGCGACGAGGCGCGCTTCCTCTTCCCGCGCGACGACGCGGAGCTTGACGCGGTGCGCCGGGAGGCGGAGGCGGCGCTGGGCGAGACGGTGGATCTCACGCTCTACCGCGTCTCGGAATACGCGCCCAAGCGCCTCCATGCCTTCCAGTGGATGGAGGTCTTCCGGTCGCAACGGCTGCGTGACCATTTCCGCGCGCTGATGGCGCAGGGGTTGGGGGTCACGCCGGCCTCCTATTACGGCGACGGTTCGACGCTCGGCGAATTGCACGACAAAAACAAAACCCGGCCGCCCATGGCCATCGCGAGCCTGGACCAGCTGATCGCGGAGGTGCGCGCCCGCAGTCGGCGCGGCGTCGAGATCCAGCGTTACAAAGGCCTTGGCGAGATGGACGCCCATCAGCTGTTCGAGACCACGATGGATCCGGCCACTCGGCGGATGCTCCAGGTGAAGATCGAGGATGCCGTCGCCGCCGACAAGACCTTCCGCCTGCTGATGGGGGAGGACGTCGAGCCACGCCGCAAGTTCATCGAGGACAACGCGCTCAACGTCAAGAACCTTGATTTCTGAGAAATAACCCGTGCGGCGCGGCATGGGATGTGGTATGCTAAGAACGGTGTGAAAGCGATAGAGCCCGAGAGATTCGTCGAGACGTTGCGCACGGCCCGTCACCCGGGGCGTGTGCCTTACCATCTTTTTTACTCCAGCCTCTGGGATGCCTGCACCCGCGACCCCGCGCTCATGGTCATCCCCTTTGACGATCATCTGACGCATCGCGGCGACGGGGTCTTCGAGACGATGAAGTGCGTGGGGGGCGCGGTCTACAACCTGGATGCCCACCTCCTGCGGCTCCAACGCAGCGCGTATCAGGTGGGGCTCTCCTTCCGGCACGGGCCGGAGGCGCTCCGCGCGAAGGTGCTGGAGGTGCTGGCGGAGGCGGCTCAGCCCGAGTGCGCGGTGCGCGTGGTGCTCAGTCGCGGCCCCGGCGGGATGGGGGTCTCCCCCGGCGAATGCGTGGGGACCGCGCTCTACGTGCTGGTCTATGGCGCGGGGAGGCCTTTCATGGAGACCCACCCGCGGGGCGCGCGCCTCCGGCTGAGCGCCGTGCCGCCGAAACACCCGGATTTCGCCACGGCCAAGACCTGCAATTACATCCAGAACGTCCTCATGCGCATGGAGGCGGAGGCGTGGGGCGTGGACTTCACGGTCGGCGCGGATGCCTCCGGGCATATCACCGAGAGCGCCACCGAAAACGTCGGCATCGTCTCCAAGGGCGGGACGCTCGCGTTCCCGCCGCTGGATGCCGTGCTCGCCGGGACCACGATGCTACGCGTGGCGGAGCTGGCCCAGCGCGAGGTCGCCGAGGGACGTTTGCGGGGGGTCGTCTTCCGCCCGATCCGCGTGGCGGAACTGGGCGAGGCCCGTGAGATTCTTGTTGTGGGCACCACGCTGAACGTGGCGTCCGCGGTGGAGTGGGAGGGGCGGCCCGTCGCCGACGGTCGGCCCGGGCCCATCGGTCGGACGTTGGACGCGCTCCTGGCCGAGGACATCCTCCATAACGATCAACTGCGCGTCCGCTATTCGTGATTTGGCAAAGGAACGTCTCATGGACACTTTCGATTCGATGTTGGACCGCGCGGTGGTCGTCAATTCCCTCAAAAGCGAGGACATCTTCGGCGTCATCGCGGAGCTGATCGATGCTTTGGTGGAGGGTGGCGCGTTGCCGGCGGACAAGCGCGAAGAGGCCAAGCAGGCGGTCGTGCGGCGCGAGATGTCGGCCTCCACCGTCATGCCCGGCGAGATCGCCCTGCCGCACGGGCGCACCGGGGTGGTCGACGAGCTGGTCTGCGCCATCGGCGTCCACAAGGATGGTTTCTCCGCCGAGGCGCCGGACGACCAACCCACGCGCATCGTCATCCTCATGCTGGTGCCGACCTCCGTGGTCGCGGGGTACACCGCCTTCCTCAGCTCCATTTGCCTGACGCTGATGGACGCCGACAAGCGCACGGCCATCGTCGACGCCACGGACCGCGCGGGGGTCTTGGCCGTGCTCCGCGGCTGAGGCGCGTCGCAGTCATCACTCTCCCGAAAGGCACCCATGTTCCGCCCTGTCTCAAACCACCCAGATTTCGCCAAGAATGAGGAAGCCACGCTCGCCCAATGGGCGGCGGAGGACACGTTCGCCAAGAGTCTCGCGCGTCGGCGCGGCGCCCCCGTTTTCCGGTTCTACGACGGCCCGCCCTTCGCCACCGGGCTCCCGCATTACGGCCATCTGCTCGCCGGCACCATCAAGGATATCATCCCGCGCTACCAGACCATGCGCGGGAAGTACGTGGAGCGGCGGTTCGGCTGGGATTGCCATGGGTTGCCCATCGAGGCGCTTGCGCAGGATGCGCTGGGCGTGAGCGGGGCGCACGAGATCCGCCGCCTTGGGGTCGAGGCCTTCAACGAGCAGTGCCGCTCGATGGTGCTTCGTTACGTCTCGCAATGGCGTGAGACGGTCACGCGCATGGGGCGCTGGGTCGACTTCGACAACGACTACAAGACGATGCAGCCGGCCTTCATGGAGAGCGTGTGGTGGGCCTTCAAGCAACTTTGGGAGCAGGGGCGGATCTACAAGAGCCACCGCATCATGCCCTATTCCTGGAAGCTTTCCACGCCGCTTTCCAACTTCGAGGCCGGCAGCAACTACAAGGATGTCCAGGATCCCGCCGTGACGGTGCGTTGCCGCGTCGTCGAGGGGGCGCATGCCGCTTGGGGCGACGCGCCGGCTTACCTGCTGATCTGGACGACCACGCCCTGGACGCTCCTCACCAACATGGCCATCTGCGCCGGGCCGGACATCGACTACGTCGCCGCCCGCGACGAGGAGGGCGATGTCTACATCCTTGCCGAGGCGCGCCTGAAAGCCGTCTTCGGGAAATCGGCACCCGAGATCGTGGAGCGCTTTAAGGGCTCCGACCTCAAAGGCATCCGCTACGAGCCCATCTTCCCTTACTACAAGGACGCCGCGAACGCTTTCGTGGTGCTCAATGACGCCTACGTCTCGACCGAGGACGGTACTGGCTTGGTCCACAACTCCCCGGCTTACGGCGAGGATGACTTCCGCGTGTGCGCCGCCGCCGGCATCGCCTTGCAGGATCCCTTCGACGAGTCGTGCGCCTTTACCGCGCCGATCCCCGAGCCTTGGCGCGGACGCTTCTGCAAGGATTGCGACAAGGAAATCATCAAGGCGCTCAAGGAAGCCGGCAAGCTCGTCCATCAGGCCACGATCGTCCACAGCTACCCCTTCTGCGACCGCACCGACACGCCGCTCATCTACCGCGCCATCGACGCCTGGTATGTCCGCGTCGAGGATCTCCACGACCGGCTCGTCGCCAACAACGCCACCGTCCATTGGACGCCCGATGCCGTGGGCTCCAACCGCTTCGGGAACTGGCTGCGCGACGCGAAGGATTGGAACATCTCCCGCAACCGTTTCTGGGGCTCCTGCCTCCCCGTCTGGGTCAACGAGGCCGACCCCAACGACATGATCTGCGTCGGCTCCGTGGCCGAGCTGGAGGCGCTCTCCGGCCAGAAGGTCACCGACCTGCACAAGCATTTCATCGACAAGATCCTCATCCGGCGCGACGGCAAGACCTATCGGCGCACGCCCGAGGTGCTCGACTGCTGGTTCGAGTCCGGCTCCATGCCTTACGCCCAGCAGCACTACCCCTTCTCCGACAGGCCGCTCGACGATTTCTTCCCCGCGGACTTCATCGCCGAGGGGCTCGACCAGACCCGCGGCTGGTTCTACACCTTGCTTGTCCTGGGCACGCTCCTTTTCGGGAAGGCGCCGTATCGCAACGTCATCGTCAATGGCCTCGTGCTTGCCGAGGACGGCAAGAAGATGTCCAAGCGCCTCAAAAACTATCCCGACCCCAAGACCGTCATCGATACCTATGGCGCCGACGCCCTCCGCCTCTACCTCGTCAATTCCCCCGTCGTCCGCGCGGAAAACCTCCGCTTCTCCGAGAACGGCGTCCGCCAGATCCTTCGCGACCTGCTGATCCCGTGGTGGAATGCCTACGCCTTCTTTGTCACGTATGCCAACGCCGACGTGTTTGACGAGCCCGACGTCGCCACCCCCGACTCCCCGAACGTCCTCGACCGTTGGATCGTCTCCTCCATGGAAACGCTCGTCGCGGACGTCACCGCCGCGCTCGATGCCTACGACCTTCAGCGCGCCGTCCGCCCCTTCGTCGCCTTCGTCGACGACCTCACCAACTGGTATATCCGCCGCTCCCGCCGTCGCTTCTGGAAAAGCGAGGACGATGCCGACAAGCGCCGCGCCTATCGCACGCTCCGCTACGTCCTCGTCCAGCTCTCCAAGGTCGCCGCGCCTTTCTGCCCCTTCATCGCGGAGCAAATCTACCGCAACCTCAAGGGCGCCGGCGATCCGGAGTCCGTCCATCTCTGCGATTTCCCCGTCGCCAACGCCGCCGCCCGCGACCATGCGCTCGAGGCCGACATGGCGCTCGTCCAGCGCGTTGTCCGCCTGGGGCGTCAGCTCCGCACCGATGAGGACCTCAAGGTGCGTCAGCCGCTTGCCGCCATCCGTGTCGCCTCCGCTGACAAGGCCGTCCGTGACGCGCTCGCCGGCTATGCCGACCTCGTCCAGGACGAGCTCAACGTCAAGCAACTCGTGATCACCCCCGACGAGACCGACCTCGCCACGCTCTCGCTCAAGGCGGACTTCAAGCGCCTGGGCCCCCGCTTCGGCGCCCGCATGAAGGCCGTCGCCGCCGCCATCGCCGCGCTTCCGGCCGCCGATGCCGCCGCGCTCGCCCGTGGCGAGGACGTCGCCTTCGACCTCCAAGGCGAGAAGGCCACTCTTGCCCCCGCGGACGTCGTCATCCGGCGTCAGCCCCGCGAAGGGCTGGTCGTCGCCGCCGAGGAGAACGTCGTCGTCGCCCTTCAGACGGATCTCTCCCCCGCGCTCATCGCCGAAGGGCTTGTCCGCGAATTCGTCTCCCGCGTCCAGGCGTTCCGCAAGGAGGCGGATCTCGACGTCACGCAACGCATCGACATCATCGTCGGCGCGGACGACGAGCTCGCGGCCGCGCTTACCGAATGGCAGGACTTCATCTTGGAGGAGACCCAGGGAGACGCGCTCATCCTCGGCGATCCCGTGGGTGACCCGATTGACCTCAACGGGCATGAGACCCGCCTGCTCATCGATGCCAAGTGAGACGATACGCTCCAAAAGCCCCCGCGACCGCGGGGGCTTTTTTTGTTTCGTTCAGCGCGCCCGACGAAGGGCGCGGAGGGTGGGGAGGGTGAGCGGGACCGCCAACGCCGCGGCGAGCACGTCGGCGACGGCTTGCGCGGCCTCGACGCCGGCAAGCCCGAACGCCATCGGCAGGAGCGCGATGGACGGGAGGAAACACAGCCCTTGGCGGGAGGCGGCGAGCAGGGAGGCGCGGATAGGCTTGCGGATGGCCTGCATCATCATGTTGCAGGGGACGATCCAGGCGGAGAGCACGAGCGTGGCCATCTGCCAGCGCAGGGCGTTCGCGCCGATCCGCACGACCTCCGCGTCGCCGGTCTGGAAAAGCGCCACGACCTCCGGCGCCCACAGCCAACAAACCACCGCGACGGTGGCCAGGAAGCCGCCGCCCAGACCTGCCAAGAAGACAAATCCGTCATAGACCCTGCGCCATAGCCGCGCGCCATAGGCGAAGGCGCAGACCGGCTGGAACCCCTGCCCCAAGCCGATCAACGCCGAACCGACGAATTGCGCCAGGCGCGTGACGATACTCATGCCGGCGATGGCCGCGTCGCCGTAGGGGCCGGCGGCGTGGTTGAGCGCGGCCGTGGCCACGCACCCGAGCCCCTGCCGGAAGAGCGAGGGCGATCCCCCACGCACGATCTCGCCCAAGGCCGCGCGCGTCGGGGCGAAGGCACGCAGGCGCACGGGCACCACGCCGTGGCGGCGATTGAGCCACCAGAGCAACGCCAGGCTGACCGCCTGCCCGATGGCCGTGGCGGCCGCCGCGCCGGTGACGCCCCACCCGAAGACGAAGATGAAGAGCGGGTCGAGCAGGCAGTTGAGCGCCGCGCCGGAGATGATGCCGACCATCGCAAGCGCGGCCTTTCCCTGAAAGCGCAATTGGTTGTTCAGCGTCAGCGCCGCGCACATGAAGGGCGCCCCGAGGAGCACCACGGCCAGGTAAGGCTCCGCGTAGGGCAGGATGGTGGGGGTGGCGCCCATCGCCAAGGCCATGGGGCGCAGGGCCGCCAGGCCGATCGCGGCCAAGGCGCACCCGGCGAGCGCGGAGCAGACGACGCCCACGGCCGCCATGCGGCGCGCGCCGTGGCGGTCCCCCGCGCCAAGCATCCGCGCCAAGGTGTTGCCGGAGCCGTGCCCGAAGAAGAACCCCATGGCCTGGATGATGGCCATCGCGGGGAAGGCCACGCCCACGGCCGCCACGCTCTGCGTGTCGAGCCGCCCCACGAACCAGGCGTCGGCCACGTTGTAGAAGGCGGTGATGAGCATGCTTGCCACGGTCGGCAGGGCGAGACGGAGAATGAGGCCCCGCACGGGGGCCTCACGCATCATCCGCATATGCTCGGCCGTGTGGGTCACGCCTCGACGCCGAACTTCTCGCAGAAGGCGAGCAGGATGTCCGCCTGCGTGTCGTCCAGGAAGGGACGGAGCATCGTCACCCAGCGGTCGTCCACGCCGTAATAGGCCTCGGCGATGGCACAGGCGATGTCGGCCTGGGTGTCCGCGTCGCACCCCAGCGCGATGGCTTGGAGCAGGCACTCCTCGAACGAGTCGGTGGCGAGGAAGACGTCGATGGCCAGCGGGACGGATTTCCACGTCTCGTCAAAGCCGTCGAGCGCCGCCTGCTCGCGGATTTCCGGGAGCGAACGCCCGAGCGTGAAGCCGAAGCGTTGCGTCAGCGCCGCGCGGATCGCGTCCTTGTCCTGGCCCTTGCGCGCCAGGAAGATGGCCAAGGCCGTGGCCTGCGCGATGGCGATGCCTTTGGGGTGGTTGTGCGAGCAGGCCGCGGAGGCCTCCGCCTCACGCAGCACGTCTTCCACCGTGTTGAAGGCCCATCCCACGGGCGCCACGCGCATGGCCGCGCCGTTCCCGTAGCTGTTGTACGGGCGCGGGTTGCGCTGCTTCACCCAGAGTTGGTTGAACATTCCCCCGAAGCCGGCGAGGGGATAGCGTTGCGCCAGGTCGAAGATGGCATCCCCGTAAGGGCGGCGCTCCAGGATCGCCTTCGCCACGGCGAGGGTCAGCACCGAATCGTCCGAGAGCGAGCGATAGGGGTGGTTGAGGTCGATGCGTGAGGCGTCGCGCTGCGGGTTGAACTCATACGGCACGCCACACAAGTCGCCCACCAAGGGGCCGATTAAACACACTTTCATGGTTGCATCCTTTCGTTTTCTGAGAAAATCGTTTCCCGCGCGAAGACCTCCCGCGCGAGGCATCGTGGGCCGCCGCGGAGATTCCGGAAGAGCGGGCTGGCGCGGTAGGCGGCGGCGAGGTCGAGCCCGAAGTCGCGGATGTTGCCGCCGTCGGCCTCGTGGAACCCGCAGGGCTGGAGGCGCCCGGTGTGGGAGAGGAAACAGAATCCCGCGCCGGCCATGCACCCGTTGAGGCGGCTTTTGGGCGGCTCGGGGCGGCGGCCGGCCACGGCCAGGACGCGGGGCTCGCAGGTGACATGGATGGGGAGCGAACCCTCGGCGTCCAGATCCAGGAGCGTTTCGAGCGCGTGCTCGGTCTCGGCGTCGGTCAGGCATTGCGCGGCGATTTCGGAGCCGCGCCCCACCGGCACCAGGAAGAAGCAGTCCAGCCGCGTGGCCCCTTGGGCCAGGGCGAAATCGCGCATGGCGCGGAGATTGCCGATTCCGGCGCGGGTCACGGTGTGATTGACCTGGAAGGGCATCCCCACCGCGCGTGCGGCGGCCATGGCGTCGAGCGCGACCGCGAATGCCCCGGGCACCCCGCGGAACGCGTCGTGCGTCGCCGCGTCGGGCCCGTCGACGCTGATGGAGAGCGCGCGGATCCCCGCGGCCTTGAGCGCCCCCAGTCGCTCGGCGTCGGCGAAGCGCCCGCACGGCGCCAGGACCGAGGCGAAGCCTCGCGCGGTGGCATGGCGGGCGATCTGCTCCAGGTCGTCGCGGAACATCGGCTCGCCGCCGGTCAGGATCAGCATGGGCTTGCGCTCCGGGCAAGCCGCGGCGAGGCGATCGAGCATCCTCAGGCACTCGTCGGTGGTGAGTTCGTCCGCGTAGGTGGCGTCGCGGGCGGCCCCGCGGCAATGGCGGCAGGCCATCGGGCATCGGCGGGTCAGCTCCCAGGCCAAGACGCGGATGGGCAACGGCCCGGGCACCGGGATCCCCGTCAGCCCCGCCAAGGCGGACAACGCGGCCGGCAGGTCAGCAAACCCCGGCGTCAGGGCATCGGCCCCGGCGGCCTGCAGGGTGGGGGCGTCCACCCAGCCGGTTGTCACCGCCAGGCAGGGGAGCCCCGCGGCGTGCGCGGCCTGGACGTCCTTGGGGGTGTCGCCCACCAAGGCCCTCGCCTCGGCGCCGAGCGCGCGGGCGCGCTCGCACGCCAACCGCGCCAGCGCGTCGCGGTCATGGTGGTCGCTCGCGTACGCGCCGAAGTCGAAGAGATCCGCCAGCCCCGCGTGGGTGAGCTTCGCCCAGGCGATGGGGCGGATGTTGCCCGTGACCACCCCCAGCACATAGCCCTGCGCATGGAGCGCCTCCAGGAACGCGCGGACGCCCGGATAGACGTGCAACGGCCCGGCCGCCAGCCTGGGCTCCAGCCGCTTGGTCAGCTCGATGAAGAAGCGCTCCTCGCGGTCGGGCGGCGAGGCGACACCGTTGGCCTTGGCGAGCGCGCGGATGACGGCGGTGTCCGTGGCGCCGACGAACGAGACATGCTCCACGTCCGCCGCCACGCCGTAGGCCTCCCGGAAGGCCTCCGCGAAGGCCGGCCGCCCCAACCCCTTCGCGTGCAGCAAGGTACCATCGATGTCAAAAAGAACTGCGGGTCTCATAACCGGTATTATATCATATTTCCCCACCCCAGGCACCCTTGCCGTTCGTGTGGCGGCTCTTCAGAGTTTTTAGTGGGTCGGGTGTGGAAGCGCGCCGCAATGGAAGAGGATGGCTATACGGTAGTTGGC